>NZ_JBICUF010000014.1:134192-220947 GCF_043198035.1 Micromonospora sp. NPDC048898 | reverse complement strand
CTGACCCGGCAAGGGTCCCCGATTACGGCACGGTCCCCGATTACGACGCGATCCCGACCACGCACGGGTTGATCGACTCGACTTTCGTGAAATCGCGGTATCCACGACCGCGGGACACCCCGATTCCAGCAAACCCGAGTCGATCAACCGAGGCGAGGGCTGGGCCTGGTTCGACCTTGGGGACGGGCGAGGAGAGTGGGGTCAGTTGCGGGTCTGCATGTCCTTGCGGAGGTCGCGGAGCAGGCTGCCTGCGTCGGTGACCGACCGTCCGGGGAACATCGCCATCACGACGCTGCCGTGGTCGGCCCACCCGCACACCGCGAAGTCGCCGCCCTCGCCGCTGGTGCTGCCGCACCTCATCACGCCGCCCAGGTCGCCCGCGGGCACCTCGCGCAGCCCGTTCACCGCACCGGTCTCGTCGGACATGAGGCGGAACAGGCTCTCCAGATCGCGTTCCGGCTGCCAGAGCAGCGTGGTGCCGCCGAAGATGAGCACCGAGCGCTTGTCGTCGGCCGGGTCGCGGTAGACCGTGCCGAAGCTGCGGTCCAACTCGATGTCCGCCGCCAGGCCGCTGCGCAGGTAGTCGGCCGTACTCTTCGCCCGTTCGCTGTCGTCCCGGGTCAGGCCGGCCACCTGCGGGGGTGAGGTGAGCTCGGTGTCCTTCTGCTGTGCCACCCGCCAGCCGGCGGCGCCCAGCACACCGGCACCCACGAGGCCGACCACCAGCGCGACCGTCCAACCGATCTTGCGCCGTCTCGACCAGCCGCCGGTGCGCTCGTCGGGGTCGCCGCCGGAGTCCCGGGTGCTGAGGTGGATCGGCTCTTCGGTCAGCTCGACCGGCTCGCGACCGCCGTCGAGCGACCGCTCGGTGAGATGTGCGTCGGACATAGCCGACACCGTACGCGAACCACAGGTGGCGCACGTCAGGTCCGCGGAAGCCCTCCGTAGACTTGTCAGGTGACCGAGAGACTGGATGCCCGACGCCCCGACGCCCCGACCCTTGCCGGCCAGTACCAGCCCGGCGAGGTAGAGCAGCGGCGGTACGAGCAGTGGGTAGCCGCCGGCCACTTCCGGGCCTCCGCCGACAGCGACAAGCCCCCCTTCGCCATCGTCATCCCGCCGCCGAACGTGACCGGCTCGCTGCACATGGGCCACGCGTTCGAGCACACCCTGATGGACGCGTTGACCCGGCGTAAGCGGATGCAGGGGTTCGAGGCGCTGTGGCTGCCCGGCATGGACCATGCCGGCATCGCCACCCAGAACCTGGTGGAGCGTCAGCTCGCCGCCGAGGGCCTGTCCCGCCACGACCTCGGCCGGGAGAAGTTCGTCGAGCGGGTCTGGCAGTGGAAGGCCGAGTCCGGTGGGGCGATCCTGGGGCAGATGCGGCGCCTCGGCGACTCCGTCGACTGGGACCGTGAGCGCTTCACCATGGACGAGGGGCTGACCCGTGCCGTCCAGACGATCTTCAAGAAGCTTTTCGACGAGGGCCTCATCTACCGGGCCAACCGGATCATCAACTGGTGCCCACGCTGTCTGACCGCGCTCTCCGACATCGAGGTCGAGCACACCGACGACGACGGTGAGCTGATCTCGATCCGCTACAGCGACGAGGTCGTGGTGGCCACCACCCGGGCCGAGACGATGCTGGGGGACACCGCCGTGGCGGTGCACCCGGACGACGAGCGGTACCAGCACCTGATCGGCACCGAGGTCGAGCTGCCGCTGACCGGCCGCCGCATCCCGATCGTCGCCGACGCGCACGTCGACCCGTCGTTCGGCACCGGCATGGTCAAGGTGACCCCGGCGCACGACCCCAACGACTTCGAGATCGGCCAGCGGCACGACCTGCCCGCGCTCACCGTCATGGACGAGCGTGGGGTGATCACCGTGCCCGGCCCGTTCGAGGGGCTGGACCGGTTCGAGGCGCGGCCCGCGATCGTGGCGGCGCTGCGCGAGCAGGGCCGGATCGTCGCGGAGAAGCGGCCGTACGTGCACGCGGTCGGGCACTGCTCGCGGTGCAAGACGACAGTCGAGCCGCGGCTGTCGTTGCAGTGGTTCGTCAACACCGCCCCGCTCGCGCAGGCCGCCGGCGACGCGGTGCGCGACGGTCGGGTCCGCATCGAGCCGGCCGAGCTGGCCAAGCGCTACTTCGCCTGGGTCGACAACATGCACGACTGGTGCATCTCCCGCCAGCTGTGGTGGGGGCACCGGATCCCGGTCTGGTACGGCCCGCAGGGCGAGATCGTCTGCGTCGGCCCGGACGAGCAGCCGCCGACCGGCGACGGCTGGCGGCAGGACGAGGATGTGCTGGACACCTGGTTCTCCAGCGCGCTCTGGCCGTTCTCCACGCTCGGCTGGCCGGAGCAGACCCCGGACCTGGCCAAGTTCTACCCGACGAGTGTCCTGGTCACCGGCTACGACATCCTGTTCTTCTGGGTTGCCCGGATGATGATGTTCGGCCTGTACGCGATGGACGGCAAGCAGCCGTTCGACGTGGTGGCCCTGCACGGCATGGTCCGGGACGAGCACGGCAAGAAGATGTCCAAGTCGTTCGGCAACGTGGTCGACCCGCTGGACTGGATCGACCGGTTCGGTGCCGACGCCACCCGGTTCACCCTGGCCCGTGGCGCCAACCCCGGGCAGGACGTGCCGGTCAGCGAGGAGTGGTGCCAGGGCTCGCGCAACTTCTGCAACAAGCTCTGGAACGCCACCCGCTTCGCCCTGATGAACGGTGCGCACACCACGGGTGACCTGCCGCCCGCCGAGCAGCTCTCCACCGTCGACAGGTGGATCCTGTCCCGGCTGGCGCACGTCACCGCCGAGGTCGACGAGCAGTTCGAGGCGTACGAGTTCGCCAAGGTGTGTGACCTGCTCTACCACTTCGCCTGGGACGACGTCTGCGACTGGTACGTGGAGCTGAGCAAGCCGGTGCTCGCCGAGGGCGGTGCGCGGGCCGAGGCCAGCCGTCGGGTGCTCGGGCACGTGCTGGACCAGCTGCTGCGGCTGCTGCACCCGGTCATCCCGTTCGTCACCGAGGAGCTGTGGCTCGCGCTGACCGGCGGCGAGACGGTGCAGACCGCCGCCTGGCCGGTGGCCGACCCCTCGCGTGTCGACGACGCCGCCGAGGCCGAGCTGGCCGGTGTGCAGCGCGTGGTCACCGAGATCCGGCGGTTCCGCTCCGATCAGGGGCTGCGCCCCACCCAGCGGGTGGCCGCCCGGTTGGACGGGCTCGCCGGGGCGGGCATCGACGCCCACGAGCCGCTGATCCGCTCCCTGGTCCGGCTCGATCCGGCCGGCGACGACTTCCAGGCCAGCGCCACGCTGGCCATGCCCGGCGCGGTCGGTGTCGCGTTGGACACCCGGGGGTCGATCGACGTGGCCGCCGAGCGGGCCCGGCTGACGAAGGACCGCGCCGCCGCCGAGAAGGAGGTCGCGCAGGCCCGGGCGAAGCTCGACAACCCTGCCTTCATCGGCAAGGCCCCCGAGCCGGTGGTCGCGAAGATCCGCGACCGGCTCGCCACCGCCGAGGCCGACCTGGTCCGGATCGACGCTGCTCTGGAGACACTGTCCTCGTGACCGACCGTACCGAATTCGCCGCCGTCGAGGCCGAGCTGAACGCCCGCGGCTTCACCCGCATGGTCTTCGAACTGGACCGGATCGAGTCGCTGCTCGACCTGCTCGGCAGCCCGCAGCGGGCGTATCCCGCGATCCACCTGACCGGCACCAACGGCAAGACGTCCACCGCCCGGATGATCGACTCGCTGCTGCGGGCGTTCGGGCTGCACACCGGCCGCTACACCAGCCCGCACCTGGAGACCGTCCGGGAGCGGATCAGCCTGGACGGGGAGCCGGTCAGCGAGGAGCGGTTCGCGGCGGTCTACCGGGAGATCAAACCGCTGGCCGAGCTGGTGGACGCGCGGTCGGACGAGCCGCTGACGTACTTCGACATGACGACGGCGTTGGCGTTCGCCACGTTCGCCGACGCGCCTGTCGACATCGCGGTGGTCGAGGTGGGCCTCGGCGGTGCCGAGGACGCCACGAACGTCATCCAGGCCGGGGTCTGTGTGATCACCCCGATCGGGCTGGACCACACCGAGTGGCTGGGTGACACGCTTCAGGACATCGCGCTGGCCAAGGCCGGCATCATCCATCCGGGCGCCACGGTGATCGCCGCCGCCCAGGAGGAGGAGGCGGCCGGTCCGCTCCTCGACCGCTGCGCCGAGGTCGGGGCCACCATCGCCCGGGAGGGCGCCGAGTTCGGCGTACTGGGTCGGGCTGTCGCGGTCGGCGGCCAGGTGCTGAGCCTGCAGGGCCTGGGCGGCGTCTACGACGACGTGTTCATTCCCCTGCACGGTGCCCACCAGGCGCAGAACGCGGCGGTGGCGCTCGCCGCCGTGGAGGCGTTCCTGGGTGCCGGGGCGCGACGTCAGCTGGACATCGAGGCGGTCCGGGAGGGCTTCGCCTCGACCAGCTCGCCAGGTCGGTTGGAGCGGGTCCGTAACGCCCCGACCATCCTGCTGGACGGGGCGCACAACCCGCACGGCATGAAGGCCACCGTCACCGCGCTTCAGGAGGAGTTCGCGTTCAGCAAGCTGGTGGCCGTGATCGGCGTACTCGCGGACAAGGACGCCGAAGGTCTGCTGGAGCTGCTGGAGCCGGTGGTCGACCAGGTGGTGGTCACCTGCAACAGCTCGCCACGGGCGATGCCCACGGAGGAGCTTGCCGAGTTGGCCGCCGAGATCTTCGGCGAGGAGCGGGTGGAGTCGGCCGAGGAGATGCCGGACGCGATCGAGCTGGCCGTCGCGCTGGCCGAGGAGAACGTTCCCGGTGAGCTCAGCGGGGTCGGCGTGCTGGTCACGGGGTCAGTGGTGACGGTCGCCGACGCGCGCCGGCTGCTGAAGCGATGACCAGCCCAGAGCGGGAGCCGCACACGCCGACCGGCGCGCCGGTCGAGCGGCCTACGGGGGAGGAACCCACGGCCGGGCAGCCCCGACGCTCCGGGTTGCGCAACCCGGAGCGGGCGGTCCGCGGCCTCGGCGCTGGCACGCTCAGCCTGGAGGCGCTGGTGCTGCTGCTGGCGATCCAGCCGATCCGGGTGGTCGGCGGTGACCTGAGTGGTGCCGCCATCGGTGCCGTGGTGGCGTTGGCGGTGGCCGCTGTCGTGGTCGCCGGCATGATGCGCCGCCCCTGGGCGTGGCACGCCGGCACGGTACTCCAGGGTCTGCTGATGCTGGGCGGCCTGCTGCACTGGTCGCTGCTCGCCCTGGGCGTCATCTTCGCCCTGGTCTGGGCGTACGCGCTGCACGTCCGTCGGGTCATCCTCGGCTGACGGCGGACCGGGCGACGGCCCCGGGCCGGGTCAGGCCTCGGCGCGTTCGCGCCACTGGGTGAGCGCGATGCCGTGGCCGTCCGGGTCGCGGAAGGCCGCCGCCCACACCTCCAGCTTCGAGCCCCGGTTGACCACCCGGGGCGCGTACGTGAAACGCACGCCCGACCCGCGGAGCCGTTCGTACGCCGCTTCGATGTCGTTGACCTCGAGGTTGACGTGCACCAGCCGACGGCTGATGGGCGCCGCCCCGGTCACCTCGCGCAGCACGAGCCGGGTCGTGCCGGAGGCGAGCACGGCGTTGCCGGCGCCCTGGTCGACCTCGCTGAAGCCGAGCACGTCGCGGTAGAAGTCGAGCGACCGGGACAGGTCGGTCACCAGCAGGGTGAGGCCCACCCCGCTGATCGGCGCGGCCGGGTCCGCAGCCGTGTCCCCGGCGAACCCGAAGATCGCCTCGTCCAGGTCCGCGTCGGTGACTGTCGCGCGTGCCGCCCCGACCGTGGAGGGATCGTCCAGCGGAAGATCGAGTGGGTCCAGCGGGTCGGTCGCGCCCGGACCGGACCGCTGCGCGGGCGGCGGGTCGGCGATCCGGTCGGCGGCCGGTGGGTCGCTCCGGTCGGTCGCCGGTGGGGCGAACCGGTCGGCGGCCGGCACGTTGCCCCGGTCGGCGGCCGGCACGTCGCTCCGGTCGGTCGCCGGTGGGGCGAACCGGTCGGCGGCGGGCTCGTCGAAGTGCTCCTCGGCGGGCGGGCGCGGCGCCGGGGTGGCCCGCCGGGGCAGCCCGCCACCGGCCTGCTGGTCGACGAGGACGCCCTCCAACACCACGGGACCGCCCGGGCTCTGGTGCATCACCACGTGCTCGCGGTCCTCGGGCCGGACGCCCGGGTCGTCGCGCAGCGGGTCGGGGCGCAGCGGGTCGGGGCGCAGCGGGTCGGGGCGTGCGGGGTCGGGGCCGAGCGGCTCGTGGAACCGGTCACCGAGCGGGTCGCCGAAGTCGTCCCGGAAGTCGTCGTCCGGCGCACGGTCGGCCCACGGCGGGGCATCCTGCTGGATCAGCACCTCGTCCACGGCGTCGACGTCGGCGAACTCCGGCGGAAGGTCGGCGACGGCGGCGGCGGTCTCGGCGTGGGTGGGCACCTCGTCCCACAGGACCTTGACGTGCCGCTGGTCGTCCAACGCGACCCGGATCGGCAGGGCCTGGCCCAGCGACGGCCACTTGGAGACCGGCACCCTCGGCTCGATGATCTTCTTGGACCGGGGTGGCAGACCTGGCGCGTCGAGCACCAGTTGCAGTTCGCAGCGGCCGAACGCGTACTGGGTGGGTGGTTCGGAGGCGCTGTGCACGTGCCCGACGCCGACCACCCAGGTGCGCCCGCCACCGCGTACGGTCGCCAGCGCGATCGCCAGCACCAGCAGGGCGACCCCGAGAGCCACGATGGCCCAACTGGTCATGCCCAGCCCGAAGAGGACGACGAAGGTGGCCACGGTGCCCAGCACCGTGCCGATCAGCTTGCGTACCGGCGCGATGGGCCGGTTCCCGCCATTCGCCACAGTGGACCTCCCGGGGTCAGGGTCAGGCTAGGCCGGATCGGCCACCGGGGGAAAGACCGGCCGCCGCGCCGGCGCCGGGACCGGGTCGCTACGCTGACCGTACCGATTCCCAGCGTTCAGCGTGCACAGGAGGAACCCAGCGTGTCCAGCAACAGCCCGGATGAGCGCAGCCTCGTTCTGATCAAGCCCGACGCGGTCCGCCGTGGCCTGGTCGGCGAGGTTCTCTCCCGCTTCGAGCGCAAGGGGCTGCGGATCGACGCGATGGTGCACCGGACGATGGACGCCGCGCTCGCCGACCAGCACTACGCCGAGCACGTCGAGAAGGCGTTCTATCCGCCGCTGAAGGACTTCATGACCAGCGGTCCGCTGGTCGCGCTGGTGCTCTCCGGAGACCAGGTCATCGACGTGGTGCGAGGGCTGGTCGGTGCCACCGACGGGCGTAAGGCCGTCGCCGGCACCATCCGGGGCGATCTGTCGCTGTCCAACCGGGAGAACCTGGTGCACGCCTCCGACTCGGCCGACAGCGCCAAGCGCGAGATCGCGCTCTGGTTCCCCGAGCTGGGCTGACCCGACCCGAGCTGGGCTGACCCGACCCGACCCGACCCGGCCGGGCCGGGCCGGGCCGGGCCGGGCCGTCCGACGGTTCGGGGCTCAGCCGACCGGCGGCAGTTTCGTCGGGTTTCCGACCATGTAGATCCCGGTGATCCGGCCGTCGGCCGCGGCGATGGTCAACGTGTACCGACTGCCGTCCGAGCGGGTGATCACCATGGCGGGTTCCCCGTTCAGTTCGACCGGACGCACGGTCACCGGGCGGCGGCCGGGGCCGTAGATCCCGGCGTAGAACCGGGCGATCCGGTCCGCGCCGCTGACCGGGTTGCGGGCGGCCCGGACCCGACCACCGCCGTCGTTCCAGGCCGTGGCGTCCGCCGCGACCAGGCCGGTGAGCGTCGCCAGGTCACCGTCGCGGGCAGCGGCGAGGAACGCGTCCAGCAACCGTTCCCGTTCGGCCCGGCTGGCGGTGAAGCGACGCTGCTCCTGACGGACCCGGGTGCTCGCCCGGTGGTGCAGTTGCCGACAGTCGTCGACGGACCGCTCCAGGATCTCGGCGATCTCGGTGTACGGCAGGTCGAAGGCGGTGCGCAGGACGTACACCGCCCGCTCCGGCGGGGTCAGCCGCTCCAGGACGTGCAGCAACGCGGTGGAGAGCGAGTCGCGTAGCTCCGCGCGGTCCAACGGTCCGAACGGTGAGGGCGCGGTCGGCACCGGCTCGGGCAGCCAGGTGCCGACGTACGTCTCGCGGGCCGCCTGCCGGGCCCGCAACCGGTCCAGGGCCAGGCGGGTGACCACCCGGGACAGGTACCGGCGCGGTTCCGTCACCGCCGACCGGTCCACGCCGAGCCAGCGCAGGTACGCCTCCTGGAGCACGTCCTCCGCGTCGTGTCGGCTGCCGAGCAGGCGGTACGCGAGCCCGAGCAGCATCGGCCGGTGCGCCTGGAGCGCACCGGCCGCGTCTGCCGCCTCGGTCGTCACACCTGTGCCGGGGGCTCCGTGTGCGTCGTCACGGCGATCCGATTCCACACGTTGATTGTGGCAATCGCGAGGATCAGATCGGCCAGTTCCTTCTCCGGCCAGACCTTCGCGGCGGCGTCCCACACCTCGTCCGACACTCCGTGCTCGCCGAGGCGGGTCACCGCGTCGGTGAGCGCCAACGCGGTCCGCTCCCGCTCGTCGAAGAAGGGTGCCTCGCGCCAGGCCGCCACCGCGAAGAGTCGCCGGCTCGACTCGCCGGCAGCGAGCGCGTCCCGGCTGTGCATGTCCACGCAGAAGGCGCACCCGTTGATCATCGAAGCGCGGAGCTTGACCAGCTCCAGCACGGTGTGGTCGACGTTCGTCTGGACGTACTTCTCCAGGCCCAGGACGGCCTTGTATCCCTGCGGCGCGACCTCGGCCGCGTTCATCCGCTCCATGGCTCTACCTCCCTGATCGGTTCCGACACCGAGACGACGGACCGACCGGGGCTGGTCGTGACAAACCGACGGTGTGACCCCGCTCATGCCCGCCGGGGCGACCGGGAGGGGGTCAGCCGCGCGCCGCCGGGGCGGTGTCGGCCAGCACCGCACCCGGGCGGGGGATCTGGACGTCCTCGGTGGCGGGCGCGGTCGACGTCGTGCCGTCACCGCCGCTCGGCCCGCGCCGGCTCACCCGGGCGGCCAACCGGCGGCCGATCTCGATCATGGGCAGTTCGACCCAGCGGTAGAGCACGTCCGCGGCGATCAGCGCCACCACCACGGCGCCCAGGAAGACGCCGGTGCTGCGTCGCCCCAGCGCCGGCAGGAGTCCGATCGCGGCCCATGCCGCGATGGACTGGATCAGATACATCGAGTACGACCGCTCGCCGACGAAGACCAGCGGACGCAGCCCCAGCCCACGGGCGAGCACGCTGCGCGAGAGCAGAGCCGGCAGCAGCACGGCGGCACCGGCGGCGTAGGTGCCGATCAGCGCCTCCGGCCCGAACCGGACCGGCCAGTACTGCACGGTCCAGTGGAACGCGACGAAGAGCACGATCACCGCGGTAGCCGTCACCGGGTGGGTCAGCGGCTGGAACACGGCGAAGCCCCGGGGGTGGTGCATGACCACCGCGACCAGGCAGCCGAACAGGATGGCCACGTAGTGGATCGGCCAGCTCAGCCAGGCGATGTCCGGCGGGATCATCGCGATCAGGAGCACGATCAGACCGGCGGTGACCGCCAGCCGGCGGCGGAAGACGGCGGTCACCAGCACGAACGCGATGGCCGGCCAGAACAGGTAGAACTTCTGCTCGATCCCGATCGTCCAGGAGTGCAGGTAGGGGGCATTCGGGGGCATGAAGTCGTTGAGCAGGAGCAGGTAGTACGCCATCAGGCGCTCGACCGCTTCGCCGGTGCCGTTGAGCCGGGCCAGCGCCCAGGTCAGGAAGAGCACCAGCAGGTAGACCGGCATGATCCGGAAGAACCGCCGCAGGTAGAACGCCCGCAGCGAGACTGTGCCGTACCGGTGCTCCTCGCGCAGCAGCAAGGTCGTGATCAGAAAGCCGGAGAGCACGAAGAACAGGTGTACGCCGATCCACCCGGTCAACCACTTCCACGACGGGCCGCCGTAGTGGAAGGCGAAGACCATGATCGCGGCGACCGCCCGCAGCCCGTCCAGGGCGGGGAACCGGCGCATGGCCTGGAACTCGTCGTACCGAAGCGAACGCACCGGCGAAGTTTGCGCGAGCGCCACACCGCGGTCAAGGCGCGTTCACGTGCGGGATCACTCGGCGGCGGGGTGGCAGGTCAGTCTTGTATCGTTGAGCACCGAAAGGCGATGACCCGGCCATCACCGGCGAGCCTCCGGAAGAACGGCCGGGCAACCGGCTCAGTAGAACCGGACGGGTGCGGCCCGTCACAGCCGGTCAACGAGCGGGCGGTCGATCCTGACCGTCAAGCGGGGTGGTACCGCGGGCCACCCGGGAGCGTCGTCGAGGCGTACCCGGAGAAGCTCGTCCTCGCAGACCCACCGATGAGTGAGCTGCGAGGAGAGCAACCCCCGATGGCCTATCCGTTGCACGACCCGACCGCCGCCGGTGTCCCGGCGAGCCCGGACCTGCCCGCGGTCGAGCGCCGGGTGCTGGAGCACTGGACGGCCGACAAGACCTTCGAGGCCAGCGTCGAGGCCCGTCCCGCCGGCACGGACGGTAAGAACGAGTACGTCTTCTACGACGGTCCGCCGTTCGCCAACGGTCTGCCGCACTACGGTCACCTGTTCACCGGGTACGTCAAGGACGTGGTGCCCCGCTACCAGACCATGCGCGGGCGGCACGTCGAGCGGCGCTTCGGCTGGGACTGCCACGGTCTGCCCGCCGAGGTGGTGGCCGAGAAGCAGCTCGGCATCACCAGCAAGGCGGAGATCATCGATCTGGGCGTGGCCCGGTTCAACGAGGCCTGCCGCACCTCGGTGCTGGAGTTCACCCAGGACTGGGAGCGCTACATCAACCGGCAGGCCCGCTGGGTCGACTTCACCAACGACTACAAGACCCTCGACCTGGACTACATGGAAAGCGTCATGTGGGCCTTCAAGACCCTGCACGACAAGGGTCTGATCTACGAGGGCTTCCGGGTGCTGGCGTACTGCTGGCGCTGCGAGACGCCGCTGTCGAACACCGAGACCCGGATGGACGACGTCTACCGCGACCGGCACGACCCGACCCTGACGGTGTGGTTCGGGCTGACCGCCGACGAGTCCGCCCCCGAGTTGGTGAGCGGGCCGGTCAGGCTGGGCGTCTGGACCACCACGCCGTGGACCCTGCCGTCGAACCTGGCGCTCGCCGTCGGCCCGGACATCGAGTACGCGGTGCTGGAACGCGACGGGGAGCGGTTCGTGGTCGGCGCGGCGCGGCTGGCCGCGTACGCCAAGGAGCTGGACGGTTACGAGCAGGTCGGCACGGTGTACGGCCGGGACCTGGTCGGGCGCCGCTACACGCCGCTGTTCGACTTCCTCGTCGAGCAGGCCGGGGACAACGCCTACCAGGTGCTCGGCGCGGAGTTCGTCACCACCGAGGACGGCACCGGGATCGTGCACCTGGCCCCGGCCTTCGGTGAGGACGACCAGAACGTCTGCAACGCCGCCGGCATCCCCACCATCGTCACGGTGGACGACCACACCCGGTTCACCGCGCTGGTCCCGCCGTACCAGGGTGAGCAGGTCTTCGACGTCAACAAGCCGGTGATCCGGGAGCTGAAGGACCGGGGGGTGGTGCTCCGGCAGGACACCTACACCCACTCGTACCCGCACTGCTGGCGCTGCGACACCCCGCTGGTCTACAAGGCGGTGTCGTCGTGGTTCGTCGCGGTGACGCAGTTCCGGGACCGGATGGTCGAGCTGAACCAGGAGATCAACTGGACGCCCGGGCACATCAAGGACGGCTCGTTCGGCAAGTGGCTGGCCAACGCCCGGGACTGGTCGATCAGCCGCAACCGGTTCTGGGGTTCGCCGATCCCGGCGTGGAAGTCCGACGACCCGAACTACCCGCGCCTGGACGTGTACGGCTCGCTGGCCGACATCGAGCGGGACTTCGGCGTACGCCTGACCGACCTGCACCGGCCGGCGGTGGACGACCTGGTCCGCCCCAACCCGGACGACCCGACAGGTCAGTCGATGATGCGCCGGGTGCCGGAGGTGCTGGACTGCTGGTTCGAGTCCGGGTCGATGCCGTTCGCCCAGGTGCACTACCCGTTCGAGAACGCCGACTGGTTCGAGCACCACTACCCGGGTGACTTCATCGTCGAGTACATCGGGCAGACCCGCGGCTGGTTCTACACGATGCACGTGCTGGCCACCGCGCTGTTCGACAGGCCGGCGTTCCGCAACTGCCTGAGCCACGGCATCCTGCTCGGCTCGGACGGGCGCAAGATGTCCAAGAGCCTGCGCAACTATCCGGACGTCTACCACGTCTTCGACGCGTACGGCTCGGACGCGATGCGGTGGATGCTGATGTCCTCGCCGGTGTTGCGCGGCGGCGACATGGCGGTCACCGAGGCCGGCATCCGTGACGCCGTCCGGCAGGTGCTGCTGCCGCTGTGGAACGTCTGGTACTTCTTCACGCTCTACGCCAACGCCGACGGGCACCAGGCGAGTCGTCGCACCGACTCGACGCACCTGCTCGACAGGTACATCCTGGCGAAGACCAACGAGTTGGTGGCCACGGTCGGCGCGCAGATGGACGCGTACGACATCTCCGGCGCCTGCGCCACCGTCCGGTCCTACCTGGACGCGCTGACCAACTGGTACGTGCGCCGCTCCCGGGACCGGTTCTGGTCCGGTGACGTCAACGCCTTCGACACGCTCTGGACCGTGCTGGAGACGCTCTGCCGGGTGGTGGCGCCGCTCGCGCCGCTGACCGCGGAGGAGATCTGGCGTGGGCTGACCGGGGAGCGGTCGGTGCACCTGACCGACTGGCCGGAGGCGACCGAGTTCCCGGCCGACCACGACCTGGTCGCCGCGATGGATGCCACCCGGGCGGTCGCCTCGGCGGCGCTGTCGCTGCGCAAGGCCAAGGGTCTGCGGGTGCGGCTGCCGCTGTCCAAGCTGACCGTGGCCTCGCCGGCGGCGGAGCAGTTGCGGCCGTTCGCCGACCTGGTCACCGACGAGGTCAACGTGAAGGCCGTGGAGTTCAGCGCGGAACTGTCCGCGTACTGCGAGCAGGTGTTGACTGTGGTGCCCCGGGCGCTCGGCCCGCGGGTCGGCAAGCAGGTGCAGCAGGTGATCAAGGCGGTCAAGGCGGGGGACTGGGAGCTTGTCGACGGCGCCCCGGTGGCCGCCGGCGTCACCCTCGCCGAGGGCGAGTACGAGCTGCGACTGGTCGCCGCCGACGCGGAGAACTCCGCGCCACTGCCCGGCGGTGAGGGCGTGGTGGTGCTGGACACCGAGGTCACCCCCGAGTTGGCCGCCGAGGGGCTGGCCCGGGACGTGGTGCGTGTCGTGCAGCAGGCCCGCCGGGACGCCGACCTGGACGTCTCGGACCGGATCGTGGTGTCGGTGTCGGCGTCCGACGAGGTACGCGCGGCGGTGGCCGGGTACCTCGACTTCGTGTCCCGGGAGGTGCTTGCCGACTCGGTGGACTTCGCCGAGGGCGTCGACGGTTTCGCCGGCGAGGTCGGCGAGGGCGACCGGGTGACGGTCTCCGTCCGCCGGGTGTAGCTGCTGCTACGGACGCCCGTACACCTCCGTCCGTGAGGTGTACGGGCGTCCGCTACCGTGACACCGCCTGTTCGCACCTGACCTGCCGGAGGACCAGTGCCCCTGCTCTACACCATCGGCAAGCTCGCCGTGGGGCCCACGCTGCGGTTGGCGTTCCGCCCGACCGTGGAGGGGCTGGAAAACGTGCCGGCCACCGGCGGCGCGATCTTCGCCGGCAACCACCTGTCGGTGGCTGACGAGCTGTTCCTCGGCACTGTCGTGCCCCGGCACCTGGCGTTCTGGGCGAAGTCGGAGTATTTCACGGGCACCGGTGTGAAGGGCGCGATCTCCAAGTTCGTCCTCACCGGCCTGGGTGCCATCCCGGTGGAGCGGGGCGGCGGTCGGGCCGCGCTGTCCGCGTTCGACGCGGCGATCCCGGTGCTCAAGAACGGTGACCTGGTGGTGGTCTACCCGGAGGGCACCCGCTCGCCGGACGGCAGGCTCTACCGGGGGCGGACCGGCACGGTTCGGCTGGCGACCACGACCGGCGTGCCGATCATCCCGGTCGGCATGATCGGCACGGACAAGGCGCAGCCGATCGGCGCGCGGGTGCCCCGGCCCGGCGTTGCCAAGATCATCATTCGGTTCGGCAAGCCGATCGACCTGGCCGGACGGCCGACCGACCGCACCTCGTTGCGGCAGATGACAGACGAGATGATGAGCGAGATCCAGAAGCTCACCGGCCAGGAGTACGTCCCCCGTTACGCCCCGCCGCGCGCCCACCCGGACCCGACCAAGGCCTGACCCCCTGGTTGATCAAGAAGTCCACCGCCCTCGTGGGGCGGGAGCCTCCTTGATCGATGCTGGGTGGGCCGGGGTCAGCCGCTGGGTGGGCCGGGGTCAGCCCTTGGGCTGGATGATCTGCGCGCGCAGGGTGGCCAGCAGGGCGGCGCTGTCGGCCAGGGAGAGCCGGGTGAACACCCCGGTGGCGATGCTGCCGTGGTCGACCGAGGTGCAGACCACCACGTCACCGCCATCGGACTGGCCGACCGCGCAGCGCTCGTGCCGGCCCCGCACGCCGGTGTCCACGCTCTCCGGGGTGTCCAGGGTGTAACGGTCGGTGAGCCGGCTGATCTCGGCCTCCGCGTCCGACTCCGGGCTCAGCCGAAAACCCGTGCCGCCGAACACCGTCACCTGCTTGCCCCCCGAGGTGGAGTAGACACCGGCGAAGGTGTCCTCGGCCAGCAGGTGCTCGTTGCGTACCTCGTTCTCCAACTGCCGGGCGGCCTCCGCACTGCGGTTGTCCTGACGCAGGCTCAGATCGTCCACCTGGGCGGGGAGGGCGGCCTGCACCGGGTACTGGGCCGAGATCGGGAACCCGTAGTAGGCGGGGCAGCCGCAGCAGCAGGCCAGGGTGAGCAGCAGAAGCCAGGGCCAGCGGCGACGTTTGCGGACCGGCACCGGCACGTACCCCTTGGGTGCCTGCCAGCCCGGCGGCGGCCCCGCCGGTGGCGCCACCTGTGGGGTGGCGGACCGCTTGCCCCGGCGCTGCTTCGGCACCCGGGGCGCCGGCGTGGGTGGCGGCGCGGGCGGCGGCGACATCGGCCGGGTCGGCATCCTCGGCTCGGTGGCCCGTGGTGGCCTCGGGGCGGCCGCCGGAGACACCGGGTGCGACCCGACCGAGCGAGTGGGTTGGCTGGGCCACTGCCGGGTCGCCGGCGGTGTCGGATGCGGCATCGTCGGGGGCAGGTGGGGAAACGGCGGCAGCTCGGCGGAGGGCAGGTCCCAGCCGCCGGTGTCCACGCCGGCCCACGGGTCGACAGGCGTCTGGTGCTCCGGCGGCCCCACCGGCGCGGGCGGCGGGGTCGGCTCGGCAGACTCGCCCCACACCCGTCGGCGCGGCAGCGGGGGCGGCACCGGCGCCGAACCGCTCCACCTGGGCGCGGGGGTCTCCGCGGTGGTGGCGGGCTCGGACCGGCCCGAGGCCGCCGGCTGATCCGGAGACTGGGGCTGCGTCGGCGGTGCCGGCTGGTCCGACGTTGCCGGCTGGTCCGACGCTGCCGGCGGGTCCGGCTGGTCCGACGCTTCCGGCTGGTCCGACGCTGCCGACGGTGCCGGTGGTGCCGGCTGGTTCGACGGTGCCGGCTGGTCGGACGCTGCCGGCTGGTCGGGCGGTGCCGGCTGGTCCGATGCTTCCGGCTGGGTCGGCGGGTCCGGCTGGTCCGGCGGTACGGGTGGGGAGGCCGGCTTGTCGGCCGACGCCGGATCCCGGTCCGGCGCCGAGCCGGGGGTGTTCCCGTCGGCCGGCCGTGCTCCCGGCTGGGGCTCGGGCATCGCGGCAATCTCCTCTCACGCCGGTCCGAGGTTAGTACCGCGTCGCCACCGCCAGGCGGGCGCGTACCCTTGGGCATCATGAGTGCCCCGTCCACGACGCCGCGTGCGGCCGCGACCAACTCTCGCGACGACTCCAGCTCGGCGTCCCTGACGCCGAGCCGTGACCTTGAGCCGTCCGTCTGGTCCCAGCTCGAGCCGCTGCTGCCCCAGGTTTCCAAGCCCATCCAGTACGTCGGGGGCGAGCTGGGTGCGGTGACCAAGGACTGGGCCGCGGCGACCGTGCGCTGGGCGCTGATGTATCCCGACGCGTACGAGGTGGGCCTGCCCAACCAGGGCGTGCAGATCCTCTACGAGGTGCTCAACGAGCTGCCCGACACCCTCGCCGAGCGGACGTACGCGGTCTGGCCGGACCTGGAGACGCTGATGCGCACGCACGGCGTGCCGCAGTTCACCGTCGACGCGCACCGCGCCGTCCGCGACTTCGACGTGTTCGGCATCTCCTTCTCCACCGAGCTGGGTTACACCAACATGCTCACCGCGATCGACCTGGCCGGCATCCCGATGCTGGCCGTCGACCGCACCGACGCCGACCCGGTGATCGTGGCCGGCGGACACGCCGCGTTCAACCCGGAGCCGATCGCCGACTTCATCGACGCCGCGGTGCTCGGCGACGGCGAGGAAGCGGTCCTGGAGATCACCGCGATCGTCCGGGAGTGGAAGGCCGAGGGCTCCCCGGGGGGCCGCGACGAGCTGCTGCTGCGGCTGGCGCGCACCGAGAGCGTCTACGTGCCGCGCTTCTACGACGTCGACTACCTTCCGGACGGGCGGATCCAGCGGGTCGTGCCAAACCGGGCGGACGTGCCGTTCCGGGTGCACAAGCGCACGACGATGGACCTGGACGCCTGGCCGTACCCGAAGAAGCCCCTCGTGCCGCTGGCCGAGACGGTGCACGAGCGGTACGCGGTGGAGATCTTCCGGGGTTGCACCCGGGGTTGCCGGTTCTGCCAGGCGGGCATGATCACCCGTCCGGTGCGGGAGCGGTCGATCACCACGGTCGGGCAGATGGTCCGCGAGGGCCTGGAGTTCTCCGGCTTCAACGAGGTGGGCCTGCTGTCGCTCTCCTCGGCCGACCACTCCGAGATCGGCGACATGTGCTCGGGCCTCGCCCAGCAGTACGAGGGCACCAACGTCTCGCTGTCGCTGCCGTCGACCCGGGTCGACGCGTTCAACATCGACCTCGCGCAGGAGTTGTCCCGCAACGGTCGGCGGACCGGCCTGACCTTTGCTCCGGAGGGCGGGTCGGAGCGGATCCGCAAGGTCATCAACAAGATGGTGTCGAAGGAAGACCTGATCCGCACGGTCGTCACCGCGTACACCAACGGCTGGCGGCAGGTGAAGCTCTACTTCATGTGCGGTCTGCCCACCGAGACCGACGAGGACGTCCTCGAGATCGCGGAGATGGCCCACGAGGTGATCCGGGCCGGTCGTGCCGCCACCGGTTCCAAGGACATCCGCTGCACGGTCTCCATCGGCGGGTTCGTGCCGAAGCCGCACACCCCGTTCCAGTGGGCCGCGATGGAGCGTCCGGAGGTCATCGACCACCGCCTCAAGATCCTCAAGCAGGCGATCAACGCGGACCGTTCGCTGGGCCGGGCCATCGGCTACCGCTACCACGACGGCGAGCCGTCGCTGATCGAGGGGCTGCTATCCCGGGGTGACCGCCGGGTCGGCTCGGTGATCCGCAAGGTCTGGGAGAACGGCGGCCGGTTCGACGGGTGGAGCGAGCACTTCTCCTACCAGCGCTGGGTGGACGCGGCGGCCGAGACGCTGCCCGCGTTCGGGGTCGACCTCGACTGGTACACGACCCGGCAGCGCGAGGAGTTGGAGGTCCTCCCCTGGGACCACCTCGACTCCGGCCTGGACAAGGACTGGCTCTGGCAGGACTGGCAGGACTCGGTCAGCGAGTTCGAGCAGGACGACTGCCGGTGGACGCCCTGCTTCGACTGCGGTGTCTGCCCTTCGATGGACACCGAGATCCAGATCGGCCCCACCGGCAAGAAGCTGCTGCCGCTCACCCCGCTGGGCGGCAACGGCATGCGGGTCCCGGCCGGCGACGGTGTGCAGGTCTCGGCCGGCGACCACCCGGCCTGACCGCCCGCGGCGGTGACCCACCACCGTCCACACTCCACCCGACGGGCCCGCGTTCTCGCGGGCCCGTCGGCACCTGTCGGGCCGCACGGCGCGCCACCAGCCGGTCCCGCCCGCCACCAGCCGGTCCCGCCCGTCATCAAGCCGGTCCCCCGCCATCGACGAGAGTCGGTGCGACGTGGTGGCGACCGGGGCTGCCCCGACTGGGCCACTGTCGATACGCTGCGTCTGACATGGACCGACCCGGCGGGTCGGTAACGGGGGAGGAAGCTCATGGGGACCATCCCGCCGCCGAACACCGGCGATCTACACGTCAGCGTCGAGGACCTGAACGCCGCGGCGGCGTACGTCGAGCGGCTGAAGCAGTACGTCGACGACACCATCATCTACGAGATGGAACGCGTCAAGGAGCGGATGAAGGGCGACAGCAACAACGCCCAGGCCGTCCCGAACGGCACCCCCTTCGGCGCGTACGAGGACGCCCGCATGCAGTGGCAGGCGCTGACCAAGTCGACGGCCAACATGGAGTTGCACCTCAAGACGCTGTCCCAGCGGCTCGCCTCACTCAAGCAGGGCACCGAGGACATCGCCAAGGCATTCGGTGACACCGAGGCGCGCAACGGCGCCAACGGCAAGGAGATCGAACGGCTGCTCGAGTCGGCGGCTCCGCCGCCCGCTGCCGGCGGCGCGCCCACCTACCCGTACACGGCCTGAGGGGGACGTCATGGCTGGAGGAACCTGGGAGCGGTGCGTCCGCGAGGTGACGCTCTCCGCGGACCCGGAGACGGTCGGATCGGTCGGGCAGGGGTGGGGAAACCTCTCCTCCGGCCTGACGCAGCTGCGGGACGCGCTCGTCGGCCGATCGTTCGTCGGCCCCATCGCCACGGGTCAGGAACGCCCGCACGTCGGTGGCCTGCCCGGGATGCTCGCCGGTTGGAAGGGCAGCGGCGGTGACGCCTACCGCGAGCACCTGGGCGAGATCGGTAAGCAGATCGAGGATCTGATCACCGATGCGACGAACGTCAGCGGCGCGTTGGCGCGGATCGAGACGGACATCCGCACGGCGGTCGCCTCGATCCCGGTCCCACTGGGGGACGACTTCGGCATCAACGAGTGGAGCCTGCCCAACGGCACCGAGCTCGACGACGCCCGCGACGGCGAGAGCGCGTCGGGTTTCCTCGCCGCGCTGCGCAAGGACTACCAGAGCAACCCCGGGTCGTACGCCGACGGCGCGTTCCGCGACAAGGCCGACGACCTGGAGGCGACCATGAAGGTCGACGGCCAGGCGGGTGACCAGAAGCGGGGTGGTTGGTGGGACACCAAGGACCACCTCGACAACTGGTACCGGGACAACCAGCAGGCGGCCAACACCGCGATGTCCCCGCTGCCCCAGGCCGTCTACACCGAGCGTCCCAAGCTGGTGGTCAACGAGCCCTCGCCCGTCTCGGACGACTACCGTCCCGACGATCGCGTACCGCCGAAGAGTCGATCTGACATCGGTGGCGGCGGTGGCGGTGGTGGTGGCGGCATCGGCGGCGTCCCGGACATCGGCAGCCGGCCGCCCGGCGGCGGCGCCGACTTCAGCGGTGGGCCGACGTCGGTCGGCGGCCCGTTCTCGCCGTCCGGTGCCGGATCCACAGGTGGTGACTCCGGCTCGTTCACCCCTGGGTCCACCGGATCGGGTTATCCGGGTGTCGACGACGGCTACAGCACCGGCCTGGCCGGTGCCGCGCCCAGCAGCATCGGCGGCGTGGGTGGCGGTTACGGCGGCACCGGTCTCGGCAGCGCCGGTCTCGGTGGGGCCGGCGGTGGTTTCGGCGGTGGCGTGGGCGCCGGCGGGATCGGGGCCGGCGGTGGTGGCCTGGGCGCGGCCGGCGGGATCGGCGTGGGCAGCATCCCCGGCATGGTGGGTGGCGGCAACGGCAAGGTGCCGCCGATGACGAGCGCGGCGAACGCGCTGCGCGCCGCCGCCGGTGCGGGCGGCCCCGGCATGGCGGGCGGCGCGCGTGGCGGCGCCGGGATCGGCGGTGCCGGCATGATGGGCGGCGGCATGATGGGCGGCGCGGGTGGCGCCGGGCAGGGCGGTGGTACGGGCTCCGAGCACTCGTCGTGGTTGACTGAGGACGACGATCCGTGGGGCCCCGGTGACGGCTCGTCCCCGGGCATCCTGCGATGAGGACGGACGGATGAGGGTGAACGTCGCAGCGCTCCGGCCGGCCGCGGCCTGCCTGCTGGTGGGGCTCCTGGTGGTGGGGGCCGCCCAACCGGCGGTCGCCGCGCCCCGGCGGGCCGAGCAGTGGTATGTGGACGAGCTGCGGATCGAGCAGGCGCACGAGCTGTCCACCGGGCGGGGCGTGGTCGTGGCCGTGATCGACAGCGGCGTGGACGCCAACCATCCGGAGCTGAAGGGCCAGGTGCTCCCCGGTGGCCGCAGCGACGGCGGCAGCGGAGACGGCCGGACCGACGCGCAGGGGCACGGCACGCACATGGCCGGCATCATCGCGTCGACGAACGCCACCTCCGACGGCGTCGAGGGCGTCGCTCCCGGTGCCAAGATCATGCCCATCAAGCTGGACGTGTCCGGCGATGTGGGTTACGACGAGGCGGCGGTCAGCCTCGGCATCCGGATGGCCGTCGACGGTGGCGCCAAGGTGATCAACATATCGCTGGGCAAGCCGTCGGCCGTCACTCCCGAGGAGGAGAGCGCCCTCAGGTACGCCCTGGAGCGCGACGTCGTCGTCGTGGTGGCCGCCGGCAACACCGCCAAGGGCAGCGTCAAGGTCGATACTCCCGCCAACGTCCCCGGCGTGATCGCCGTGACCGGGACGACCCGCGGCGGCAGGTTCTGGTCCGGCTCGGTCCAGGGCCCGGAGGCGGTGGTCGCCGCACCCGGCGATGACATCTACAACGCCGGCCGGGACAAGGGCTACGGCTGGGGTGACGGCACCTCCGACTCCACGGCGATCGTCTCCGGTCTGGCCGCGTTGGTCCGATCGAAGTACCCGAACCTCGACGCCGCCAACGTGATCAACCGGATCATCCGCACCGCCCGGGACTCCGGTCCCGCCGGCCGCGACCCGCAGTACGGCTTCGGCCTGATCGACCCGGTGGCCGCACTGAGCGCGAACGTGCCGCCGGTCACCGCGAACCCGCTGCTCGGCCCGCCCGCCGCGACCGCCGACCCGGTGCCGACCCGGACTGCCGACGCGGCCGAGGAGTTTGACGTCACCCAGCACGGCGACCGCGGTGGTCCCACGGACCAGCAGGTCATGGTGGTCGGCATCGGTGTTGCGGTGGTGGTGGTGCTGCTGGTGGGGCTGACGGTGTTCCTGATCTGGAACCGACGTCGGTACCGCCGTGAGGCGGCCCTGGCGGCCAACGTCCCGGAGCACCTGCTCGACCAAGAGCCTCCCGGCGGATACGGGCCACCAGGCACCGGTTACTCCCCGCCGTCCGGTTACCCGCCACCCGGCGCTGGTTACGCGCCGCCGTCCGGTTATCCGCCACCCCCGGGGTACGCCCCGCCCAGCGGCGGATACCCGCCACCGTCCGGCCACGCGCCGCCGGGTTACGGCCCGCCGGGAGGCGCACCGCCGCCGCCCCCACCGGGGAGCGGCAACCGGTCCTGATCATGGTGGCCGGCCGGATGACCTTCGGGTCGCCCGGCCGGCCATCGGCGTTCCGGCAGGTGAACGTCGCGGTGTCGACCGGTTTGGACCGGTTCGCCGGGGCGGGACGACCGCCCCGGGTGCGGGCCGGCGCGGGCCCTGCGCCAGGATGGTTGGACACGCAGGTCCACCCGAGGAGCCCACGATCGCCAGAAAGCCTCAACCCGAGGGCGGCCAGGCACCGGTCGTCCAGCGCGTCCGCATCCGGTACGCCAAGCGCGGACCGCTGCGGTTCACCTCGCACCGGGACTTCGCCCGGGCGTTCGAGCGCGCGCTGCGCCGGGCCGCCGTGCCGGTCGCCTTCTCCCAGGGCTTCCACCCGCACCCGAAGATCTCCTACGCCAGTGCCGCGCCCACCGGGGTGGCGAGCGAGGCGGAGTATCTGGAGATCGCTCTCCAGGCGGCGGTCGACCCGGAGCAACTGCGGGCCGCGTTGGACGCCGCGCTCTCGCCGGGGCTGGACGTGTTGGACGCCGTGATCGCCGAGGGCGGCAACCTGCCGGACCGGATCGAGGCGTCGCACTGGCACATCGAGTTGCCCGAGGTGGAGACCGCTGTGCTCCGTGGCGCGGTGGACGCCTTCCTCGCCGCGGACGAGGTGCTGGTCGAGCGGATGACCAAGCAGGGTCGACGCACCTTCGACGCCCGCGCCGCGGTGATATCCGTCGATGTCCTCGTGCCAACGCCGACGCCTTCCGGGGTGCCGGCCGTACCGTGTGCGATACTCGAACTGGTCGTGCGGCAGGTCACCCCGTCCGTACGGCCCGATGACGTCCTTTCCGGCCTCCGCGTGGTGGCCGACCTGGAGCCGCCGGTTTCGCCGAGGGTGACCCGGCTGGCTCAGGGCACGTTGACCGCGCAGGGAGCGATCGTGGATCCGTTGGATGCGGACCGCGACGGGGCAGCCATCGTTGGGCACTGACCGACGGTCCGTGCTCTGGCAGGCAGACTTCGGCGGTCGCGCACCACGCGCGCCCGGCGGAAACACTTTTGCGGCGACCCTGCGTGGCAGCGCTCACCCGCGCCCGGGGCAGCCAGAACTGGAGAACGTCCATGCTCGAGAACGAGCCCGAGGGCGGCGAACGGACCGGTTCACAGCCGGCCGGGGAAACCGCCGACCAGAGCACCACGGCCGACGGCGCCACCGCTGTCGGTTCGGCGTCGGTGGACCCGGGTGGCGCGGAGAGCGCCGAGCCCGCCGCGCCGGCACGACGCACCCGGTCGACCCGCCGGCGGGCCGCCCCGCTGAGCCAGCCGGAGCAGACCGACGCGCCGGCTGAGGCGTCCACCGGCGAGACCGGCAGTGCCGAGTCGCCGCAGGCGGAGGTCTTCGCCCCGATCTCCGGCGACCAGGACGTCGCCCCCAAAACCCCCCGGCGCCGCCGCAAGGCCACCCCGGTCGAGACGACCGCCGAGGAGCCGCTCGTGGCCGCCTCCGCGGAGTCGGCCTCGGCCGACGTGGTTCCACCGGTGAAGGTGACCCGCACCCGGCGCAAGAAGGCCACCCCGGCCGCCGTCGAGGAGCCGCCCGCGATCGAGGAGCCGGTCGCCGCGGAGCCGGTCGCGATCGACGAGCCGGTCGCCGAGGAGTCGGCCGCCGAGCCGCCGGTCGTCGCCGAGGAGCCGGCGGAGTCCGATCTGCGCGAGGCCGAGGCCGAGCTGACCGACACCCCGACCGCGCCCGAGTCGCCCTGGACCAGCTCCGGTGAGGTGTCACCAGGTGTCGCCGTCTCCGGTGTGACAGCTGAGCCGAACGAGCCGGCCGAGGTCGAGCCGGAGCAGCCGCGTACGCGTCGTCGGCGGGCCGCCCTCTCCGCGCCCACCGTGCTGTTCATGGCACCCCAGCCGGACGCCGTGCCGGTGACCCGGCCGGTCGAGCCCGCTCCCGTCGCCGAGGAGCCGGCGGTGGAGGAGGCCGCGGAGCCGTCCCGCCGCCGTCGGCGTGGTCGCCGTGAGGCCGAGCCGGTGGAGCCGGTCGAGGCGATCGAGGCCGAGGAGGAGCCGACCGAGGAGGCCGACGAGGCCGCCGAGGCGGATGAGGACGACGAGGACAGCGCCGCCGCGCGCCGTCGCCGCCGGCGTGGTCGTCGGGGCCGGGGTCGGGGCAAGGGCGGGGCCGACGACGCCGAGGACGAGGATTCCGAGGAGGCCGCGCAGGCCGACGAGGAGGAGACCGCCGAGGTCGAGGCCGAGGGTGACGAGGACGAGGAGTCCGAGGGCGGTGACGGCCTGACCCGTCGCCGCCGGCGTCGTCGTCGCCGGGGAGCGGGCGACACGGAGGGTGCCGCCGACGACGGCGTACCGACCGTGGTCAAGATCCGCGAGCCGCGTCGGACCGTCGACGAGGTGCAGGGCGTGTCCGGTTCGACCCGGTTGGAGGCCAAGCGCCAGCGCCGCCGCGACGGTCGGGAGCAGCGGCGTACACGGCCGCCGATCCTCAGCGAGTCGGAGTTCCTGGCGCGCCGGGAGGCGGTCAACCGGGTGATGGCGGTTCGCCAACGCGGTGACCGCACCCAGATCGCCGTCCTGGAGGACGGGGTGCTCGTCGAGCACTACGTCACCCGCAACTCCTCCGGCACGATGGCCGGCAACGTGTACCTGGGCAAGGTGCAGAACGTGCTGCCCAGCATGGAGGCGGCGTTCGTCGACGTCGGCCGGGGCCGCAACGCAGTGCTGTACGCCGGCGAGGTCAACTGGGACACCTCCGGTCTGGAGGGGCGGGCCCGCTCGATCGAGCAGGCGCTGCGCTCCGGCGACTCGGTGCTGGTCCAGGTCACCAAGGACCCGATCGGGCACAAGGGCGCGCGGCTGACCAGCCACATCGCGCTCTCCGGCCGGCACCTGGTCTACGTGCCCAACGGCAACGCGTCCGGGATCAGCCGCAAGCTGCCGGACAACGAGCGCAAGCGGCTGCGGGACGTGCTCAAGAAGCTGGTCCCGGACGGCGCGGGCGTGATCGTCCGGACGGCCGCCGAGGGCGCCACCGAGGACGAGCTGGCCCGTGACGTCAAGCGGCTCCAGGCGCAGTGGGAGGACATCCAGGCCAAGGCCGCCGAGGGTGGCGCCCCGGCGCTGCTCTACGGGGAGCCGGACCTGGTCATCCGGGTGGTCCGGGACCTGTTCAACGAGGACTTCCGCGAGCTGGTGATCGAGGGCGAGCAGTCGTACGACATCGTCGAGTCGTACCTGTCGCACGTCTCGCCGGATCTGGTCGACCGGGTGCGTCGGCACGTCGGCACGAGCGACGTCTTCGCCGAGTACCGGATCGACGAGCAGATCATCAAGGGCCTGGACCGCAAGGTCTTCCTGCCCTCCGGTGGCTCGCTGGTGATCGACCGTACCGAGGCGATGACGGTGGTGGACGTCAACACCGGCAAGTACACCGGCTCCGGGGGCAACCTGGAGGAGACCGTCACCCGCAACAACCTGGAGGCGGCGGAGGAGATCGTCCGTCAGCTCCGGTTGCGGGACATCGGCGGCATCGTGGTGATCGACTTCATCGACATGGTGCTCGAGTCGAACCGCGAGCTGGTGCTGCGCCGACTCACCGAGTGCCTGGGCCGCGACCGCACCAAGCACCAGGTCACCGAGATCACCTCGCTCGGTCTGGTGCAGATGACCCGCAAGCGGATCGGCGCGGGTCTGCTGGAGGCGTTCAGCGAGACCTGCGAGTGCTGCAAGGGTCGGGGTGTGATCATGCACACCGAGCCGGTGCCGGAGAAGGCACGCCCGGCCGGTGCCGGGGAGAAGGTCAAGGCCGTCGCCTCGTCGGTGGCCGCCGCCCCGGCCGCCGAGCAGGGCACCGCCTCGTCCCGGCGCCGGGCACGCAAGAACGCCCCGGTCGAGCGGGCCGCGGTCGAGATCGTCGACACCGACACCGACATCGACACCAGCGCCGAACCGGACGCCGACTACCAGGACACGATGGGCTACGACCTGTCGCGCTACGAGTCGGACACCGCCGCCGCGCCGGCGATCTCCGACAGTCAGCAGGGGGAGTCGGCTCGGCTGGCCGCGGCGGACGACCCGGACGCGCTCGCCGACGGTGAGGGCGACGAGGACACCACCGAGGGTGGTACCGGCCGCCGCCGTTCCCGCCGGGGTGGCGCCCGTCGACGGACCCGCCCCTGACCCCCCTGACCGGCCACGTGTTTGGCGAGGTCCCTTCCCCGGCAAAGTGACGGGGAAGGGACCTCGCCGTCGCTGCCACCCCGGCCCAGAGTCGGCCGTCCCGGGTCAGGAGAAGAAGATGCGTCGTCTGCTTGCCGTCACCGCACTGGTCACCGTGCTCTTGGGCACGGCGGGGTGTGACACCGGCCGGCCGGTGGGCGTCGGGCCGACCGGTGTGGCCACCGAAAGCGCCGGTGACCCGTCCGCCCTGCCGGCCAGTGGTGGCGCGGCGGGGGGCGCCACGGAGGTCTGCGCCGCCGCCCAACAGGCCAGCACCACCGCCGTCCGCACGTACGTGGCGGAGCTGGGCCGGATGGTCGCGGCGATCGGGGCCGGAGACAGCGGCACCGCCGAGGCCGCTCGCGGACGGGCCGAGGCGGCGCTGGCCGGCTGGCGGACCGAGCTGCGCAAGCAGTCGGAGCGGGCCACCGATCCGCAGCTCAAGACTCTGCTCACCGACCTGGGCGCCGAGGTCGCCGCGCTCGGTGCCGACGTCGAGTCGATCGACGAGACCGAACTCGACAGGCTCCAGCAGCGCCTCGATCAGCTCTGCGCGCGCTGACCAGGGCCTGTTTCGTCAGGGCGGCCAGTCCCGATGAAACAGGCCCTACGACGGGCCGGTTTGGGGTCCGGGCCGGCGATGGCGTACTCTTGCCTGCGGCCCACCTTTGGTGTGCCGAGTTCCCGTGTGCCCGCGCCGCCGTGCACTGCTACCCGGCGAGCCGCCGCGGGGACGACCGCCAGCAGCCTCAACGACAGGGAGTCCGCCTCCGATGTACGCGATCGTCAAGACCGGCGGCAAGCAGTACAAGGTCGCCGAGGGCGACGTGATCGAGGTCGAGAAGCTCACCGGTGCCCCCGGTGACGCGGTGAAGCTCACCGCGGTGCTCCTCGTCGACGGTGACGACCTGGTGACCGACGCGGCGAAGCTTGCCGAGGTCGCGGTGTCCGGCGAAATCGCCGCGCACACCAAGGGCCCGAAGATCCGGATCCACAAGTTCAAGAACAAGACCGGCTACCACAAGCGCCAGGGTCACCGCCAGCCGTTGACCCAGGTCAAGGTGACCGGCATCTCCAGCGGGAAGTAGGTCGTCCTCCAATGGCTCACAAAAAGGGTGCGTCCAGCTCGCGTAACGGTCGTGACTCCGCGGCCCAGCGACTTGGCGTGAAGCGCTTCGGTGGTCAGGTCGTCAGCGCCGGTGAGATCCTCATCCGGCAGCGTGGCACCAAGTTCCACCCCGGTGACCTGGTCGGCCGTGGCGGCGACGACACGCTGTTCGCGCTGTCCGCCGGTGCGGTCCTCTTCGGCACCAAGCGCGGTCGTAAGACCGTCAGCATCGTTCCGCAGCAGTAGTTCTCTTCGCTCAAGCGGGCCGCGGACCTCCGGGTCCCGGCCCGCTTAGCCTTTTTCACGCAGTGCGGGGTCGGACCTCGCTGGAAGGATTGACGCCGTGGCAACGTTCGTTGACCGGGTCGTTCTGCATCTGCAGGCCGGCGATGGCGGGCACGGCTGTGTCTCGATCCACCGCGAGAAGTTCAAGCCCTTCGGCGGGCCGGACGGCGGTAACGGCGGGCACGGCGGCAGCGTGTCCCTGGTGGTCGACCCGCAGGTCACCACCCTGCTCGACTTCCACTTCCACCCGCACGTCAAGGCCGACAACGGCAAGGGCGGCGCCGGGTCGAACCGGGACGGGGCCAACGGCCGCACCCTCGTGCTGAAGGTGCCCAACGGCACCGTGGTGCAGACCACCGACGGCACCGTGCTGGCCGACATGGTCGGCGCCGGCACCACCTTCGAGGTGGCCCGGGGCGGGCGCGGCGGGCGGGGCAACGCGTCGCTGGCCAACGCCAAGCGCAAGGCGCCGGGCTTCGCCGAGCTGGGTGAGCCCGGTGACCAACTGGACATCGTGCTGGAGCTGAAGAGCGTCGCCGACGTGGGCCTGGTGGGCTTCCCGTCGGCCGGCAAGTCGTCGCTGATCTCGGTGATCTCCGCCGCGAAGCCGAAGATCGCCGACTATCCGTTCACCACCCTCGTGCCCAACCTCGGCGTGGTCCGGATGGACAACCACACCTTCACCGTCGCCGACGTGCCGGGTCTGATCCCCGGCGCGGCCAACGGCAAGGGGCTGGGCCTGGAGTTCCTGCGGCACATCGAGCGGTGCGCGGTGCTGGTGCACGTCATCGACTCGGCGACCCTGGAGCCCGGCCGCGACCCGGTGGCCGACATCGACGCCATCGAGGCCGAGCTGAGCCAGTACGGCGGGCTGGCCGACCGCCCCCGGCTGGTGGCCGTGAACAAGGTCGACGTGCCGGACGGGCGGGACCTCGCCGAGATCGTGCGCCCCGACCTGGAGGAGCGCGGCTACCGGGTGTTCGAGGTTTCCGCGGCCACCCGCGAGGGGCTCAAGGAGCTCACCTACGCGATGGCCGAGCTGGTCGAGGCGGAACGCAAGGCCGCGCCTCCGGCCGAGCCGACCCGGATCGTGATCCGTCCGATCGCGGTGGACGACGACGGCTTCACCATCAGGACCGAGGCGGACGGCTCGTTCACCGTTCGTGGTGTCCGGCCGGAGCGCTGGGTCAAGCAGACCAACTTCGACAACGACGAGGCGGTCGGCTACCTCGCCGACCGGCTGGCCCGGCTCGGCGTGGAGGACAAGCTGGCCAAGGCCGGTGCGGAGCCCGGTGACCTGGTCCGGATCGGTGAGCGCGAGTTCGACTGGCAACCGACGCTCTACGCCGGCGTCGATTTCGTGCCCGGCAACCGGGGCACCGACGTCCGCCTGGAGGAGAAGTCGAACCGGCTCTCCGCGGCGGACCGGCTCGCCGCCCGCAAGGCCCGCCGGGTGCGGTCGGCGGACGAGGTGGGCGCGGACTCGTCCGACGACCTCGACGACCTCGACGATGACAACGATGACGACGCCGAGTAGTCCGTTGCGCTCCGTGATCGGGTTGATTTCCGGAAACCTTCGCGAAATCCACCAGTCCTAGCGTGGGGTGATGTTGATCGAGTCTCGGCCCGCCACCGATCCGGAGATCGCCGCTTTGGTCATCGCGCAGCAACGTGAGCTGCGTGCGGCCGATGGCGGATTGGACGGGCAGGTCTTCGTCCCCCACGACGACGTCCGCTACCTGGCGGCGGTGGTGAACGGTCGGGCGGTCGCCTGTGGCGGGCTCCAGACGATCGATGCCGAGACCGGCGAGATCAAGCGGATGTACGTCCGGCCCGCGTACCGGGGGCGGGGGATCGCCCGGCAACTGCTGGCCGCGCTGGAGGAGTGCGCGTTCCGGCAGGGGCACTCGGTGGTCTGCCTGGAGACGGGCACCTACCGGCCGGCGGCGATCGCGTTGTACACGTCGTGTGGCTACCACCAGATTCCGGTCTACGGCGAGTACGTGGGCAACCCGTACAGCATCTGCTTCGCCAAGCGACTGCCGGTCGCGGCCTGACAGCTCAGGCGCCGGTGGTGGCGTGCGCGACGGTCACCGGCTTCGACTCGGGCGAGGCGTGCTGGCGAAGGACGATGCTCAGCAGGATCAGCGCTCCGACGGCGAGGAACTCGCTCTGCCAGTTCTGCATGGACTGGAACCAGAAGTCGCTGGTGCCGAGGAACTCCCACACGCCGATCGGTGGCGCCCCGCTCTGCAGCGCCTGCTCCTGGTTGTAAGCCGCGGTGCCGCCGAGCAGGTGACCGACGAACGAACCGGCGAAGATCAGCAGCAGCGCGAGGGAGAGGCTGTTGCGGTAGATCACCAGTGGGAGGCCGCCGACGCGCACCGGCCAGGGTGACTGCGGGGTCGCCCGCCGCTCGTCGTCCTCCGGCCGGTCGGTCTGGTCCACCGGCTTCGACTCGGCCGAGCCCCGCTGCACCAGATGCGCGGTGAGCAGCACGTACCCGCCCATCTGGAGGAACTCCGACTCCCAGTTCTCGAAGACCGACTCGACGAAGTGCCCACTTGTCAGGTACGCCGGCCAGCTCAGTGGCGCGGCCCCGAACTCGGTCAGCTCCTCGTTGTGGGTCTGCCAGCCGAAGACGCTCTGCAGCACCAGGAAGACCAGGAACGCACCCAGCATGGCGACGGTCAGTGCGTTGTCACGTAGCCAACGAGGCATGGTCGTACCTCCTTCGCTGATCGACTTACCCCGGTGCGCGCGACCGCGAAACCCCGAATCTCCAGGTCAGTGCCGGTCGGCCGGGTTGTCCAGGCGCCCGCCGGTGCCCGCCTGGTTCGACAGCAACAGCCCGAGCGCGAGCATCCCGAAGCCGAGTGCGAGATGCAGCCAGTTGTCGGCGTCGTTGACCGGCAGGATGTTCGCCCCGCTCTCTGCGTCGACGGCCTCGATGCCCAGGCCGTACAGCCAGAGCGCGAGGTAGATCGCGCCGCCGGCGGCCAGGAACACGCGGGCGCCGGCGACGCTGCGGGCCAGCACCAGGCCGGCCAACCCGAACAGCAGGTGCACCGCGTTGTGCAGGATCGACACCTGGAACAGCCCGAGCAGCCGCGCGTCCGAGTGGTGCCCGGCGAATCTCAGCTCCCCGTAGTCGGTGGTGACGCCGGGAACGAAGCCGAGGATGCCGATCAGCAGGAAGACCCCCGCCACGACCAGCGCGGCCACCTGCACCCGGGGTCGGGGGCCCGCCGGTCGGCCACCTCGCACGCCTCGTGCCATCGCTGCCCCCTCCGTGGATCTGCCAGCCTCGCGAACCGCACTGTCCGCGGCGGCGACATGACGCAGCCCGACGATCCTCCATTTTGAAGTCGATCCGGCCACCCCCGCAGAGAAATGCGCGAAGAGGTATGGAAGCCGAAACGCAGGGTAGGGGGTTTGTCAGCGGCTGTGGCGACACCACCGCATCCCCCAGCACAACCGCGACGACTTTCTGAGCGGAAGGGACATCATGTCTTACGATCTTTCACCCACGTCTTCCACGTACGGGCAGGCGTCGACGAACGGCGGCGGCGTCCGTGACCAGGCCCGCCAGGTCGGCGCCGAGGCCGCGCAGGCCGGCGGCGCGGTCGCCCAGACCGCCAAGGAGCAGGGCACCGAGGTCGGCCGTGAGGCGGCCCGGCAGGCGCGCAACCTGTACGGCGAGGCCCGCACCCAACTCGCCAGCCAGACCGGTGAGCAGCAGCGCCGGGCGGCCGGTGGGCTGCGGTCGCTGGCCGACGAGATGCGCTCGATGGCCGAGCAGGGCGGCCAGGCCGGTCCGGTGACCGAGCTGGCCCGCCAGGCCGCCGACCGGGTGCACGGCGTCGCCGGCTGGCTCGAGCAGCGCGAACCGGGCGACCTGCTCACCGAGGTACGCGACTACGCGCGGCGCAACCCGGGCACCTTCTTGGTCGGCGCGGCCGTTCTCGGCGTGTTGGCCGGCCGGCTCACCCGTGGCATCTCCGCTGCCGGCGACGACTCCGGCAACGGCACCTCGACCTATCGGGGTGCCGGGGCGTACGACCCGGAGCAGACCGCCGTGATCCCGACGCAGCCGCCGGCGCCCCGTGCGGTGCCGGACGCCGTACCGCCGGGCGGCTACCTCGACCCGACGCCCGGCACGCACACCGAGCCGACGTCCGGCGGCTACGCCGCCCCGACGCCCGGCAGCTACGCCGCCCCGGCGCCCGGCGGCTACGCCGACCCCAACGGGGGCGGCTACCCGGAGCACTCCGGCACCGGGCAGCCGCTGCCGCCGGTGCAGCAGACCGACCCGCTGCCGGGCGTGCCGTCCAGCGGCAGCACCCGCCCGTGAGCCGCCGACTCGTCCGAAGGGAGGCGACGGCATGAGCATGCCGACGCAGGGGCCCGGCCTGGGCTCCGGTTACCACCCCGACGCGGGTGCTCCGCACACGGCGGCGGAGGTGAAGGGCAGCTCCATCGGTGAGCTGATGCGTCAGGTGACAAGTGACCTGTCGACGCTGATGCGCCAGGAGGTCGAGCTGGCCAAGGCCGAGATCCGCCAGGAGGGCAAGAAGGCCGGCAAGGCCGCCGGGCTCTTCGGCGGTGCCGGCTTCGGCGGCTACATGGTGGCGCTCTTCGTGTCCATCGCCGTGTGGCAGTTCCTGGACAACGTCATGGACTCCGGTCTGGCCGCGCTGATCGTGGCCGTCATCTGGGCCGCCGTCGCCGCCGTTCTCTACTCGATGGCGAAGAAGAACGCCCAGCACGTACGCGGGCTCAAGCAGACGAACGACAGCGTGCAGCGGATTCCCGACGCGCTCAAGCCGCACCCGGAGGGAGTCACCCGATGAGCACCGATCCCGAACAGATCCGCCGGGAGATCGAAGCCACCCGAAACAGCCTCAGCTCCGATGTGGACGCCCTGGCGTACAAGGTCAGCCCCAGCCGCATCGTCGACGACCGCAAGCAGCGGGCCCGTTCCGCTCTGCAGAATGTGAGGGACAAGGTCATGGGAACCGCGTCTGACCTCGGCCACGGCACCGGTCAGGCCGCCCACTCGGTGGGCGACCGCGCCTCGTCGGCGGCCTCCAGCGTCAGCGACGCCGCGCACTCGGCGGCGACCTCCGTCAGCGACGCCGCGCACAGCGCGCCGCGGGTGATCCGGCAGAAGTCCCAGGGCAACCCTCTCGCCGCCGGTCTGATCGCGTTTGGGGTCGGCTGGTTGGCGTCGTCGCTGATCCCGGCCTCCCACCGCGAGCAGCAGGCCGCGACGCAGCTCAAGGAGCGGGTCGGCGAGCACAGTGGCGCGGTGAAGGAGAAGCTGGGGGAGGTGGCCAACGAGCTCAAGGAAGAGCTGCGTGAGCCCGCCCAGCAGGCCGCCCAGTCGGTGCGGTCCACCGCTCAGGACGCCGTGCACGCGGTCAAGGACGACACCAGGTCGGCCGCGTCCGACGTCAAGGACCAGGCCCAGCAGGCCCGACACCAGGTCAGCCCCTAACTCCACCCGCACGAACCCCGACGACAGCTCGCGGCCACCATCCCGGTGCCCGCGAGCTGTCGCCCCCCATCCCCAACCCCGCTTCCGCTCCCGCCCCGCCGATCTTGCAGTTTCTGTCGCGGGTTTGTCCTATTGCGGGACGTCTTGTCGCGACAGGAAGTGCAAGATCGCGCGGGTTGGGGGGTGGTGTGGGGCGGGGTTGGCAGCTCGGCGGATGCGGGTGTCGCCGTAGCGGACGCCGCCACGCAGGAACCGCTGGGCTAGGGCCAGCCAGCCGCACGCCCCGCGCTCCAGCAGCCAGAGTGGGGCCGCCAGGGCGGTGGTTGGCGGAAACACCCGGTCGCCGCCGGCGCGACGACGACCCGCCTCGGCCAGGGCGACCACCCCGGCCGCCGCGCCGAGCAGCAGCCGGGGCCGGCGCGACGCGACCGCCGCCGCCAGCCCCGGCAGGACCGCGAGCGCGGTCAGCAGGCGAGCCGGCTGGGCCAGGTCGTCGTACGCCTGGCGGACCCGTTGGCCACGGAAGTGCGCGGCGTCCGGCGGTAGGCGGCGGACGTACAACCAGGCCGGCCTGGCCTCGACGCCGCCGTACCCGCGCACCGTACGGATCAGCTCCAGGTTCTCGAAGAGCACGTCCGGGTCGTACCCGCCCATGGCGAGGAAGGTGCCGCGCCGCACCGCGAGGGTGCCCGGGTAGTCGTCCCCGAGCGCTCGGTTGAGCAGCGTCCGACCGGTGTCCCACCAGGCGTGCCAGGGCAGCGGGTCGAAGTAGTTCTGCGGTCGCACGAGGTCGACCCGGCCCAGCAGCCGGTGCACGGCGGTCAGCCCGGTCTCGTCGTACCGGACGTCGTCGTCGGCGATCACCACGTGCTCGTGGTCCGCCGCGCGGACGCCGGTGCGTACGCCGATCACCTTGCCGTTGAGCCCACGCTCGCCGGGGTCGGGCGGGACGTGCCGGACCAGCCCCCGCCAGGCGTCGGCGTGCCGCGCGAACAGGTCCGGTGCGGAGCCGTCGACCACGATCACCTCGACCCGTTCGGCCAGCCACCGCAGGTAGCCGGTCAACTCGGCCAGATCGCTGTCCGCGTGCCAGCGAAGCGGCAGCACGTACGTCATCGGCAGGTGGACCGGCGACGTGCCGGCGCGGTCGTGGCCCGCCCGGCATACGGCGCGCCGGGCGTCACCAGCTGGGCTGAACAGGGACATCGCTGGACCTCCTCGGCGGGACCGCGGTGCACCGGTGGCTGAACAGCACCTGCCCACATCCGCGCCGGTCACACCGATGGCCGGGGACGCGGGCGGCGCTCAGGCGGCGCTCCGGACGTTGGTGAGGGTCAGACCGAGGGGCGGCAACGCCGGCATCCGGTGCAGGTCCAGGGCCAGGTCCTGGACGGGTACGTCGTAGCGCATGGTGCCGGTCAGGTTGGCGACCGCCCGTTTCATCAGGTCGATGGTGATCCACTCGCCCGCGCAACGGTGCCCCGCCCAGTGCTCACCGCCGCCCTGCGGGATCAACTCGAACGGGTCCACGTGTCGGCCGGCGAACCGCTCCGGGCGGAACAACTCCGGCTCCGGCCAGAGGGTCGGGTGGTGGTTGGTGCCGTACAGGTCGAGCAGCACCCGTCGCCCCCGGGGAAAGTGGTGGCCCTGCCAGTCGAAGGAACGCCGGACCCGGGCCGCCGCGATCGGGAAGAACGGGTAGTAGCGGCGTACTTCCTGGACGAAGTTCTCGGTGGCCTCGTCGTCGTCGCGGACCCGTTTCCGCCAGCCCGGATGGTCGTGCAGGGCGAGCGCCGCGAACGCGATGTACTGGTCCACGGCCACCACCGGCCGCAGCACGTTGAGCAACTCCACCGCCGCGACCCGGCGGGGGAGCAGCCGGTCCTGCCGGTCCCGGTGCTCGGCGATCACCGCCAGGGCGCTGCCGGGCGGCGCCGGGAAGAGACCGACCCGGGTCCGTTCGATCAGGTCGGCGAGCCAGCGTTCGGTGCGGCGGCGGGCGAGTCGTCCCCGCCAGTGTGGGAGGCCGACCACCGCCGGAGCCTCGATCATGGCGTGCAGCTCGGCGGCGCGCCGCTCGACCTGTGCCGTGGGCAGCGGCACCCCGGCCCAGGCGCAGACCACCCGGGTCAGCAGGCGGCCCAGCTCGTCGTAGAGCGGCAGCGGACCGCCGGCCTCCCAGGCGGGGATCCGCGCCTGCCACTCGTCGTCGAAGAGCCGACCGAGCTGCCGGATGGCGGTCGGCGTCATGATCGACATGAACATGGCCTTGCGGTCGGCGTGCTCCGACCCGTCCAGCCCCTGCACGCCACGTCGACCGGTGAGGGTCCGCTGCACCCGTAGCGGCATCGCGGTCGCCCGTTGGAAGCGTTCGTTGTCGTAGAACAACACCGCCGCCGGCCGGCCGCGCAGACAGATCGTCGGTGCGAGCAGGATCCGGGTCTGGAAGACGTCGCTGCCGTACCGCTCGCAGCGTGCACCGATGAACCGGTAACCGGCGCGGAGCAACGCCAGGGTGCTGTCCGGGCTGCGGTCGGCCGGCATGGTCGCCATCAGGTCTCCTCACACGCGGGCGCGGCCGGTCACCCCGGCCAACTCCGTCTACCCCCGTCGCCGCCGCTGAATCCCCGCGCCGGCTGGCCCCTCCCAGGAGCGGCGGAACCTGGTTAGCTGCTGGTGGGGCAACCACGGGGAGGGCGGATGCGCGACAACAGATCGCCGCGCTGGCGGCAGGGGCGAGCGGCCGGGGCACCGGGCGCGGGCCGCGACGAGCGGTCACTGATCGGGCCGCCCCGACGGCCGGCCCGACCACACCGGTTCTTCACCGTGCACCTGGGCTTCACCGCACCGGACGCGGCCGACGCCCGTGAGCTGGCCGTGGCGTACGCGGAGGCGTTGACGCTGCTCCGCCCGGAGGTGGCGCTCGGGGCGGCGGCCCTGTCGCCGGCCGATGCCTGGCAGCGGGCCGTGCGGCTGTTCTGCGGGGCGGTCGGCCCGGACGGCGAGCGCTGCGTCGACGTGGCCGATCATCCGGGCTTCCACCACGCCCCGGGTCCAGGCGGTCTCGGCTGGGGTGACGGCGATGGGTGACCGCTGCTCGCCGCGGCGCACCGACCGCGGTCAGCGCGGGCGACGACGGCGAGCGGCACGCCCGACCACAACAGGTGTCGCCGTGCCGGTGCCCGGATCACCGGCACCGGCACGACGACAGCGCGCGGCCGATCAGTCCAGATCGAACTCGCCGTCCTGGGCGCCGGCGACGAACGCGTCCCACTCGGCCTGGGTGAAGACCAACACCGGCCCGTCGGGCTCGGCCGAGTTGCGCATGCCGATCAGGTCGTCGACGAAGGCGACCTCGACGGCGCTGTCGGAGGTGTCCCCTTCGGCCCGCTGCCAGACCGCCCGAGAGAGGTCGAAGTCGCCCTTGGGGTGCTGCGCCATGGTTCTTTCCTCCAGTGCCGAGGGTCGTGTGGTGACCGAGTGTCGATCCCCATCGGGCAGGATAAGCGGATGCCGAGCCTGACCCGTGTAGAGGCGACCGCGCGTGGCGCGGCGATTACTGTCGAGTCCTATCAGGTGGACCTCGACCTGACCGGCGGCCCGGAGCTGTTCCGCTCCCGCGTCGCGATCCGCTTCCGGGCGGCCACCGACGCCACCGCGACCTTCGCCGAGGTCAAGCCCGCCAAACTGCTGGCGGTACGCCTCAACGACCGCGACCTCGACCCCGCGCTGTTGGCCGACAACCGGCTGCCGCTCACCGGCCTGGCCGAGGAGAACACCCTCGTCGTCGAGGCAGAGATGGCGTATTCCAACGCCGGGGAGGGGATGCACCGCTTCGTCGACCCGGCCGACGGCGAGACATACCTCTACGCGGTGAGCTTCCTCGACAACGTGCAACGCATCTTCGCCGCGTTCGACCAGCCCGACCTCAAGGCTCCCGTCACCCTCTCGGTGACCGCCCCACCAGAGTGGACGGTCTCCAGCAACGCCGAGGTGGCTGCCACTCCGGCACCGGGTCGTTGGGAGTTCGCCCCGAGCGCGCCGCTGGCCACATACTTCTTCTCGCTGATCGCCGGGCCCTACCACGTGCGGCGGGCCGAGCACGACGGCGTGCCACTGGGCATCTACTGCCGCCGGTCGCTCGCCGAGCACCTGGATGCCGACGCCGAGGAAATCTTCACCATCACCCGGCAGTGCCTGGACCGGTTCCACCAGCTCTTCACCGAGCGCTACCCGTTCGGCAAGTACGACCAGGCGTTCGTGCCGGAATTCAACGCCGGCGCCATGGAAAACCCGGGCATCGTCACCTTCCGCGACGACTACGTGTTCCGCTCGGCGGTCACCGACACGGAGCGCGAGCAGCGGGCCACCACCATCGCCCACGAGATGGCGCACATGTGGTTCGGTGACCTGGTCACCATGCGCTGGTGGGACGACCTGTGGTTGAACGAGTCCTTCGCGGAATACCTCGGCACCCGGGTCACCGCCGAGGCGACCCGCTTCGGCCAGGCATGGACGACCTTCGCGATGCGCCGCAAGGCCTGGGGGTACGCGGCCGACCAGCGCCCCTCCACCCACCCGGTCGCCCCGGAGGAGGTCACCGACGCCGACGAGGGCCTGCTCAACTTCGACGGCATCTCGTACGCCAAGGGCGCCAGCGTGCTGCGGCAGTTGGTCGCGTGGCTCGGTGACGAGGCGTTCCTCGCCGGCCTGAACGCGCACTTCGCCGAGCACCGCTTCGGCAACGCCACCCTCGCCGACCTGCTGGTCAGCCTCTCCACCGCCAGCGGCCGGGACCTGTCCGGCTGGGCCGAGGTGTGGTTGCGCCGGCCGCAGGTCAACACGCTGCGCGCCGAGGTCACCGTCGACGCCGACGGCCGCTACTCCGACGTGGCCGTGGTGCAGACCGCGCCGGAGTCCCACCCGGTGCTGCGCCCGCACCGGATCGGCGTGGGCCGCTACTCGGTGGACGGCTCCGTGCGCCGCGACGACGTCGACATCGACCCCGCGGCCGACGGCGGCCGGACCGTGTTGGGGGCCCTGGCGGGCACTCCGGCCGCCCAGCTGTTGCTGCTCAACGACGGTGATCTCACCTTCGCCAAGGTGCGCCTCGACCCGGCGTCGGCGGATGCCGTCGCGCGGATGCTGCCCGGCCTGGCCGACCCGCTCACCCGGGCGATCCTCTGGGGTGAGGCACTGGACGCCGCGACAGACGGGGAGCGGCCGGTCGGCGGCGTGGTCGATCTGATGGCCGCCGCGCTGCCCACCGAGACCGAGGTGATCATCGCGGAGGACGTGCTCACCCTCAGCCGGTCGCTGGTGGACCGTTACCTCGACCCGCTGACCCGGTCCGCGGCGCTGGCCCGGGTCGCCGAGGCGTGCCAGCGGTTGCTCGACGGCGCGCCGACGGGGGAGTCGTTGCAGTTGGCCGCCGCACGGGGGTGGATCGCCGCGACCACCGACGCGGACCTGCTCGTCGGCTGGCTCGCCGGCCGTGACGTGCCGGCCGGGCTGCGGGTCGACGCGGAGCTGCGCTGGGCGGTGTTGCGCCGGTTGGTGGTGCTGGGTGCCGCCGGCGAGGCGGAAATCGCCGTCGAGGCGGCCGCCGACAACAGCTCCACGGGTGCCGAACGGGCCGCCCGCTGCCGGGCAGCCCTGCCCGACCCGGCCGCGAAGCAGGCGGCCTGGGAGATCATCGTGCGGTCCACCGAGCTGTCCAACCGCCTGCTGGAAGCGACCGCCGAGGGGTTCTGGCAACCCGAGCAGGCCGAGCTGACCGCCGCGTACGTCGAGCGGTACTTCACGGACATGCCGGCCGCCGCGCGTCGGCGTACCCCGTGGACGGCCGACCGGGTCGCGAAGCTGGCGTTTCCCCGCTACGCCGTGGCGCAGCCGACCCGGGAGGCGGCCGCGGCGCTGCTGGCCCGCGACGACCTGACCCCCGGCCTGCGCCGGGTGGTCACCGACGCCGACGACGACCTGCGCCGCGCGCTTGTCGCCCGGACAGCGGTGGCCGCCGCCGCGGCGTAGCCCACTCGACCTCACGAATATCGCGGGGTCCGGCACCTGTGGCTCAGCGCGCCGCGGGCTCCACCGGCCTTGATCGACTCGGTTTCCTTGAAGTCGCGGTGTCCTGGCCGGTTTGACGCACCGATTTCCTGAAAGGCGAGTTGACCATCGCTGCCAGCGGGCGCCGTTTCGGCATGTCGCGGTGTCTTCGGGGGTCGGGGTGGGGCGCTCGCCCGGGTCGGGGTGGGGCGCTCGCCCGGGTCGGGGTGGTCGGTCCCGGCGGTCGGCCTACGATCATCGGGTGGAGGAAGATATCCGGCGGATCGGGATCATGGGTGGCACCTTCGACCCGATCCACCACGGGCACCTCGTCGCGGCCAGTGAGGTGGCGGACCGGTTCGGCCTGGACGAGGTGGTCTTCGTTCCGACCGGGCAGCCGTGGCAGAAGGCCGACGAACCGGTCAGCCCGGCCGAGGACCGTTACCTGATGACTGTCATCGCCACCGCTTCCAACCCCCGCTTCCAGGTCAGCCGGGTCGACATCGACCGCCGTGGGCCGACCTACACCGTCGACACCCTGCGCGACCTCCAGGCCGAGTACGGCCCCAAGGTGCAGTTGTTCTTCATCACCGGCGCGGACGCCCTGCAGCGCATCCTGTCCTGGAAGGATCTGGACGAGATCTTCGAGCTGGCCCATTTCATCGGGGTGACGCGGCCCGGTTTCCCGCTGACCGACAAGCACCTCCCGGCGGACACTGTCAGCCTGATCCAGGTGCCCGCGATGTCCATCTCGTCTACGGACTGCCGCGCCCGGGTGGCCCGGGGCGAGCCGGTCTGGTATTTGGTGCCCGACGGTGTGGTGCAGTACATCGCCAAGCGAAGCCTCTATCAGGGCTGACCACGCCGGATTCCGGCCGGTTTGTACATTTAACCGACCAGAACTGCACGGTCGGGGCGTTGCCGGGTATGAGACGCTTGGAGGATCGCACGGTTGATCGAAGGAGAACGGTGACAGTTTCCGAACGCGCTCACGAGCTGGCAATCGCGGCCGCCCAGGCCGCCGCCGACAAGAAGGCGCAGGACATCACGATCATCGACGTCGGCGACCAGCTCGCCATCACCGACGCGTTCGTGCTCGCCGCCGCCCCCAACGAGCGTCAGGTGCTGGCCATCGTGGACGCCATCGAGGAGAGCCTGCTCGAGCTGCCGGACAAGGCCAAGCCGGTGCGGCGCGAGGGCGAGCGGGGTGGCCGCTGGGTGCTGCTCGACTACGTCGACATCGTGGTGCACGTGCAGCACACCGAGGAGCGCGAGTTCTACGGGCTCGACCGCCTCTGGAAGGACTGCCCCACCATCCCGTTCGTCGACCGCGACCTGGTCGAGGCCGACGCCAGCGGGTCGTCCGCCGCCGCCGAATGACCCGACTGATCGTCTGGCGGCACGGCAACACCGACTGGAACGCCGCCAACCGCGTCCAGGGGCAGACCGACGTACCCCTCAACGAGCTGGGTCGCGACCAGGCCCGCGCCGCCGCCCCGCTGCTCGCGGCGCTGCGGCCCGACGCGATCGTGGCCAGCGACCTGAGCCGCGCCACGGAGACCGCCGCGGCGCTCGCCGCGCTGACCGGGCTTCCGGTTCGCACCGACGCCCGGCTGCGCGAGCGGCACTTCGGCCAGTGGCAGGGGCTGCACCTCACCGAGGTCGCCGAGCGTTTCCCGGAGGAGTACGCGCGGTGGCGGGCCGGCGACCCCGACCCGGGCGCCGATCTCGAACCCTTGCACGATCTCGGCGAGCGGGTCGGTGCCGCCCTGCGGGAGGCAGCCGAAGCGGCCCCCGGCGGCACCGTGGTGATCGCCACTCACGGCGGCGGCTCCCGGCAGGGCATCGGTCGCCTGCTCGGCTGGGACACCACCGTGCTGCGCACCATCGGTTCGCTGGCCAACTGCCACTGGAGCGAGCTGCGGCACGATGACCGCGCGCCGACCGTCGGGCGCCCACAGGACGTCAGTGGCTGGCAGTTGCGGGCGCACAACGTCGGCCTGGTCACCGCCCCGGTCGCCGTCGACGCGATCTGAGCGCTCGCGCCTCGGCGTTCAGCGCCTCGATCGGCTAGCGTGCCGGGCATGCCCGTCGCGGTTGTCATCGACTCCACCGCCTACCTTCCGCCCGAGCTGGTGCAGGCGCACCGGCTGACCGTCGTCCCGTTGACCGTCGTGCTCAACGGCGCGGAAGGGCTGGAGGGGGTGGAGACCCAGCCGGCCGACGCGACCCTGGCACTGAGCGCCCGCCGGGTCACGGCGACCACCTCCCGGCCGGCACCCGAGCAGTTCGCGCGGACGTACCGTCAGGTGCTCGACACCGGCGCCGACGGGATCGTCTCGGTGCACCTCTCCGCCGCGCTGTCCGGCACGGTGGAGGCGGCCCGGCTGGCCGCCGCGGACGTGGACGGCCGCGTGGAGGTGGTGGACAGCCGCTCGGCGGGCATGGGGCTGGGCTTTCCGGCCATCGCCGCCGCCACCGCCGCCGAGGCCGGCGCCGACCTTGCCGGTGTACGCGACGCGGCGCTCGCCGCCATCGCCCGCACCACCGTCTGGTTCTACGTCGACACGTTGGAGTTCCTCCGCCGGGGTGGCCGGATCAACGCGGCCGAGGCGCTGTTCGGCACCGCCCTGTCCGTCAAACCGATCATGCACATGCCGGACGGGACGATCGTGCTCCGCGAGAAGGTCCGTACCGCCAGCCGGGGAGTGGCCCGCCTCGTGGACCTGGCCGTCGAGGCGGCCGGCGACGACGACGTGGATCTCGGGGTGCACCACCTGGCCGCGCCGCAACGGGCCGAGGCGCTGCGCACCGCGCTGACCGAACGGCTCGGTGGCCGGCTGCACGACACGTACGTCTCCGAAGCGGGCGCGGTCGTCGCCGCGCACGCCGGGCCGGGCCTGGCCTGCGTGGTCGTCCACCGTCGACCGGAGGGCTGAGGGGTGCCCACGTCGTCGTGTGTGGTGACCGGCGGTGGTCGCGGTGTCGGCCGGGCCGTGGCGGAACGCCTGGTGGCGACCGGTGCCACAGTCGTCGTGTTGGAGCGCGACGCGGACGCCGCCGACTGGCTGGCCGGGCATCCCGCCGCCGACCGACTCGTCGCGGTGTTCGGTGACGCCGCCGACGAGCGGGTGGCCGAGCACGCCGCCGAGCTGGCCGAACGCGCGGCGCCCCTGACCGGTTGGGTGAACAACGCGGCGGTCTTCCGCGACGCCGCGCTGCACTCGGCGTCGGCCGACACGGTCCTGGACCTGATCGGGCTGAACCTGCGCCCGGCCGTGGTGGGCGCCGCGGTTGCCGTCCGCCGGTTCCTGGCCCGCGCCGCCGGCGGCGCGATCGTGAACGTCTCGTCGCACCAGGCCCGCCGGCCCGTGTCGGGTGCCCTGTCGTACGCGACGGCGAAGGCCGCCGTGGAAGGGCTGACCCGGGCACTTGCCGTCGAGTACGGGAAGTACGGCATCCGCGCCAACGCGGTCGCGCTCGGCTCGATCGCCACCGAGCGGCACACCGAGTTCCTGGCCGCGCAGGAGCCCACCCAGGCCCAGTGGATCGACGCCGAGCTGACTCGGCTGCACCCGGTGGGCCGGATTGGGCGGGTCGACGAGGTGGCCGAGGCCGTCGCGTACCTGCTGTCACCGGCGGCGAGCTTCGTCAACGGGGCGATCCTGCCGGTGGACGGGGGGCGAGCCGTGCTCGGCCTCGACCCGGAGGCCCGCTGACAACCGGTCGTTCGTGTTAGCCTCCGTGCGCGCCCCAGATGGGCCTACCCCCCGGAGGTTCTGGCTACTTCAGCCACCACGCCGAGATCGACGCGTTGTGCGCGTCTCTCGTGCGGGATCCGGGGCGTCGGTGCCCTCGGGGCGTCGTCATCGGTGTGGCTGGGTGAACGCTGTGGGCTTCCGGTCGGGTCAACGGATCGACCGGGAAGAAGACGGTACGCATGACAGTCACGTTCAACCACACGATCATCGCCAGCAAGGACAAGAACGCGTCGGCCGCGTTCTACCGGGAGCTGTTCGAGCTGCCGGAGGCGCCGTCGTGGGGGCCGTTCGTCAACATCCTGCTGGACGGGGGTGTGCTGCTCCAGTTCGCCGAGCCACCGGTGGAGATCCAGATGCAGCACTACGCGTTTCTGGTCGACGACGAGCTGTTCACCCGGTGCCTGGCGTTCGTCGAGGGGCGCGGCATCACCTACTGGGCTGACCCGCAGCTCAAGCGGGAAGGGGAGACCAACACCGAGCACGGTGGACGGGGCTTCTACTTCTTCGACCCGGCCGGCCACGCGATCGAGATCATCACCCGGCCGTACCTGTAGGGGCGGCCTGCGTCGTTCGTCAGGGCGGGCGTCGGCTCCGGTTGCTCTGTCCACCGGGGCCGGCGCCACCCGGGTTCCGCTGGAACGCTTCGTCGGGCTCCCCGCTGTGGCCGCGTGACCGTGACTACTGGAGGATTTCGATAAGTCGGGTCAGGTCCGTCATCTCGTGTGCGACGGGTGTGTCGTCCGGGCGGGTGTGCCCGCGGTGGTTGATCCACACCGCTTGGATGCCGGCGGCGTGCGCCCCGTACACGTCGGCGCTCGTGGAGTCGCCCACGTGCAGCACGTCGTCCGCACCCAGGTTCAGCGCGGCGAGCGCTCGGGTGAACATGTCCCGGTCCGGTTTGTAGGCGCGGACGTCCTCGCTTGTCACAACGGCGGTGAAGGTCAGGCCGTGGTGCGCCATTGCCGCGTCCAGGTCGGCGCGGTCGACGTCCGACACGACGCAGATGGGCACCGTGACCCGGGAGAGGAACTCCCGGGTCCCTGGACGTAGCGGCGGCGACCGCCAGTACGTGAACTGCGCCGCGCACAGTTCGGCCGGGTCACCGGCGCAGCCCACCTCAGCCATCACCCTGGCCAGGCTGCGCATCGCGCAGTGTCGCAGCGTCCGGAACTGTGGGCCGGTGGCGACCGCCTCGTACTCCCGCGCCCACACATCCATGACCTCGCGTCCAGCGACGGATGTTGAGGCGCCGGCGGCCACCTGGTCAGCTATCGCCTGCATGATCGCGTCGTCGTCTTCGACCACAGTGCCGTAGAAGTCCAGCAACAGGCCCTTGATCACCATCGCAGCGTAGTTGTCGCCGCGGCCGGAGGGTTCGGCGAGGTCAGTGGCTGCTGGTGGCGAGCCGGATCCCAGCAGAGTCCCGGTGACCCGGTCCATCAGCCGGCGGGCCGGGGGACGTCGCAGCACCGTGCGCAGCCGACGTGCCAAGCCGACCAGCACCCTTAGCAGATCTGCGCTTGATCAGGGCGTTGTCCACAGTGGGCCGAGTTATCCACAGGGCGTTGCCGCCACACCCCACCGCCTCCGCCGTCGCCGTAGCGTCGCCCTGTGTCACACGACGTGGAGACCGAGGTACGCCAGCGCCTGCGCCGGCTGACGGACGCGCCGCTGGACGGCTCGCCACCCCAGGCCGGGGCAACACTCGCGGGCGTACCTCTGGCTGGGGTGCTGCCACCCCGGGCCGGGGTGCCGGTGGCGGAGCCGGACACGGGCGTACCCCTTGCCGTGGAAGGCTCGGTGGCACCGCGGCTGTCCGGGCCCGGCGCGTTCGACCCAGGGCGACGCGGTGTGCGGGCGCTGGCGGTCGTCGCGGCGGTGGTGGTGCTGGCCGCCGCCGGATGGGCCTGGCGGTCCCGGCCGCACGCCGAGCCGGTCGCACCAGCGAGCAGCGAGGCCGTGGCGGCCACTCCGGCGGGCGACCCCAGCGCGGCCGGCTCCGGTGAGCTGGTGGTGGCGGTCGCCGGCAAGGTCCGCAGGCCCGGGTTGGTGCGGTTGCCGGCCGGGTCCCGGCTCGCCGACGCGGTGCAGGCGGCCGGCGGCCCGCTGCCCGGGGTCGACGTGGCGCTGCTCAATCCCGCCCGCAAGGTCACCGACGGCGAGCTGATCGTGGTCGGCGTGACGCCGCCGCCGGGCGCACCGGCGGCGGCGGGTGGGGCGGCCCCGGCTGCCGGGCCGCTGAACCTCAACACCGCCACCCTGGCGCAGCTCGACGCGCTGCCCGGGGTCGGGCCGGTGCTCGCCCAGCGCATCCTCGACCACCGGGACCAGCACGGCGGGTTCAAGGCCGTCGGCGACCTGCGCCAGGTCGACGGGATCGGCGACGCACGCTACGAGCAGCTCAAGGATCTGGTGACGGTGTGAACAGCGCTGACCTGACGCCGCACGGCCAGCTGACCGCTGCCCAAGATCGGGCATCACCGCCGGACCTGCGACTCGCCGGGCTGGCCGTGGCCGCGTGGCTCACCGCGCTCGCCGGCCTGCATCTCGGCGCCCGTTCGCTCCTGCTGGTGGCCGGGGTGGCGGCCACCCTGACCGCGTGCACCGCCCTGCACCTGCTCGGCCACTTCGGTCGTCCGCGGGCCGTCGCGCGCCGTCACGGCTGGATCGCCGTCGCGGTCGGCCTCGGTGTGGTCTGCGCGGGGGCGGTCACCGCGGCCCAGCTCGCCATCCGGGACGCCCCGCCGATCCGGGCCCTGGCCGAGCAGCGCGCTCCGGTCACCGCCGAGGTGGTGGTCCGGGACGATCCGCGCCCGATCCGATCCGCCGGACGACCGGGGATGCTGTTGGTGCCGACGGAACTGGTCCGCCTCACCGGCCCGGACGGTCGACGCATCCACGCGTCGGTGCGGCTGCTCGTCCTGGCCACCGACCCGGCCTGGCATGGGCTGCTGCCCGGGCAACGCCTCACCGCCGACGGTCGGCTCGGCGTCGCGCGCGGTGGTGATCTCACCGCGGCCGTGCTCAGCTCCAACGGCCCGCCGCAGCGGCACGGTGTGTCGTCCTGGGCGCAGCGCGCCGCCGGCACCCTTCGTGCCGGTCTGCAACGGGCCTGCGCGCCGCTGCCCGACGATCCGGGCGGGCTGCTGCCGGGGCTGGTCGTGGGCGACACCAGCCGACTGCCACCCGCCGTCGAGGAGGATTTCCGGGCCACCGGGATGACACATCTCAATGCCGTTTCCGGGAGCAATGTCGCCATCGTGGTCGGCGCGGTTTTGTTGCTGGCGCGTTGGGCGCGGGCCGGTCCGTGGCTCGCCGTCGGGCTCTGCGCGGTGGCGCTGGTGGGCTTCGTCATCCTGGTCCGCCCGTCACCGAGCGTCGTGCGGGCCGCGACGATGGGGGCGATCGGGCTCGCCGCGCTTGCCGCCGGTCGTCCCCGCGCCGCGCTGCCCGCGTTGGCCGCCGCCGTCACCGTGCTGGTGCTCGTCGACCCGGAGTTGGCCGGGGATCCTGGGTTCGCGCTCTCCGTGCTGGCCACCGGTGGCCTGTTGCAGCTCGCGCCGCGCTGGCGGGACGGGCTGCGGCGACGTGGTGTGCCGCCCGGCCTGGCGGAGGCGCTGGCCGTGCCGGCAGCCGCGCAACTGGCCTGTGGGCCGGTCGTCGCCGGCATCTCCGGCACGGTCAGCCTGGTGGCGGTGCCGGCCAACCTGCTCGCGGTGCCGGCCATCGCGCCAGCGACAGTGCTGGGCGTGTCGGCGGCCATGGTGTCGCCGCTCTGGCCGTCCGGCGCCGAGATCCTCGCGTGGCTGGCGAGTTGGCCGGCCTGGTGGCTGGTGGTCATCGCCCGACAGGGCGCCCGGCTACCGGGCGGCACCCTGCCGTGGCCCGGCGGTGTCCCGGGGGCGCTGCTGCTGACCGTGTTGACCGTCGCACTGCTGATCGCGGTGCGCCGCCCCCTCGTACGCCAACTGGTGGCGGTCGTCGGCGTCGCCTCGGTGCTCGGCGCGCTTCCGGTGCGGTTGGTGTTCGCTGGCTGGCCGCCACCGGGTTGGGTCGTGGTGGTCTGCGCGGTGGGCCAGGGCGACGCGGTGGTGTTGCCGGTCGCCCCCGGTCGGGCGGTGGTGGTCGACGCCGGGCCGGAGCCGAGTGCGGTGGATGGCTGTCTGCGTCGGCTCGGCGTACGGGAGGTGCCGCTGCTGGTGATCAGCCACTTCCACGCCGACCACGTGGGTGGGGTGGCCGGGGTGTTCCGAGGGCGGCGGGTGGGCGCCGTGCTGGTGCCGTCCTCGACGGATCCGGAGAGCGGCCGGGACCTGGTCCGGGTGGCGGCGACCGCCGGCCGGGCCGCGCTGCTCACCACCGTGGCCGGTGCCCGTCACCCGATCGGAGGCGTCGACCTGCTGGTGCTCGGCCCGCCGTACCCGCTGGCCGGCACCAGGTCCGACCCGAACAACAACTCGTTGGTGGTGCGCGCCACGGTGGGCGGGGTGCGGATCCTGCTGCCCGGCGACGCGGAGACCGAGGAGCAGCACGCGCTGCTGGCGCGGGCGACGCCCGGCCAGTTACGGGCGGACGTGTTGAAGGTCGCCCACCACGGTTCGGCGTATCAGGACCCGGGCTTTCTCGACGCGGTGCGGCCGGCGGTGGCGTTCGTGCCGGTGGGCACGGGCAACACCTACGGCCACCCGAACCCGGGGATACTGGCCCGGCTGAGCAGGGGTGGCGCCCGGGTGCTGCGCACCGACACCGACGGCGACCTGGCGGCGGTCCGGGCGGACGGTGGCCTGGCCGTGGTGCGGCGGGGAATCCCACCCGGCCGGCAATCCTGAGCCGGCCAGGTGCTGGTCAGCCCACGTCCGAACCAACCCAGTGACACGAATTGCAGAATAAGCGGGTAATTGAGATAGATGTCTGGATTTGCGCTGTGTGCGGGCTGCGCCGACCGAGCGGCGAATGAGCAGGCACGATCCCGGCGTGGGCCGTGCGAATATGGGCGGCGTGACCGCCGCCAACCTCGCTCCCATTCTGCTCGTCCTCGGTGACGAGGAGTTACTCGCCACGCGCGCGGTCACCGAAGCTGTCGCGAAGGTCCGCGGTGTCGACCCCGAGGCGGACGTCCGCGAATACCAGGCGAGCGCGCTCACCGTCGGCGAGATCGCCGAGATGCTCAGCCCCTCGCTGTTCGGCGGGCGGCGACTGCTGATCCTGCGCTCCGGCCAGGACGCCCGCAAGGACCTGGTCGCCGCGCTGCTGGCGTACGCGAAGAACCCCGACCCGGAGGTCCAACTGCTGGTGCTGCACCTGGGCGCCGCCAAGGGCAAGGCGTTCGCCGACGGGCTGCGGGCGGCCGGTGCGACGGTCGTACCGGCAGCCAAGCTCAAGGGGCACCGTGAGCGGGTGGCCTTCGTCCGTGACGAGATCCGCCGGGCCGGCGGAAAGTGCACCGACGACGCGGCCGAAGCGCTCATCGCGGCGGTCGGCAACGACCTGCGCGAGCTGGCTGCCGCCTGTTCCCAACTGATCGCCGACACCGACGGGCGGATCAGCGCCGAGACGGTGAGCCGCTACTACCGGGGCCGGGTCGAGGTGACCGGCTTCACGGTGGCGGACGCCACCATGGTCGGTGACGTGCCGGCAGCACTGGAGGCGCTGCGCTGGGCCCTGCACGTCGGGGTCGACCCGGTGCCCATCGCCGACGCCCTGGCCGACGGGGTGCGCACGGTGGCCCGGGTGGCGTCGGCCGGGCGGGGCAACGCGTACCAGCTCGCCAGCAGCCTCGGCATGCCCCCCTGGAAGGTCGAGCGGGCGCAGCGGCAGGGGCGCGGCTGGACGCCGGAGGGCCTGGTCCGGGCCATGCAGGTCGCCGCCGAGTGCAACGCCGCCGTCAAGGGTGGCTCCGACGACCGGGCGTACGCCCTGGAGCGCGCGGTCTTCTCGGTCGCGGCAGCCCGGCAGGGCGGCACCAGGTGACGGGGGCGAACCGCCCGGCGTGGGCCACTGTCGCCGTCGACGAGGAGCGGTATCGGCCGCTCTACGCCCGACTCCTCGGCCTCCGGTTCGTCAACCCCGGCGGCGTGCTGTGCTTCCTCTTCTTCGAGGGCACCATCGCGCTGGCCGTGCTGCTCGCCCTCGCCGAGCTGGTCACCTGGTGGGCGGTGCTGGTGCTGCCCGCCGTGGTGGCGGCGATGGTCAAGCTCAACGACATGGTGGCCGCGATCGTGGTCCGTTCCGCCGCGCTCGTGCCCGAGCAGGAACGGGATCGTTTTCGCCGGCAGATGGAGCCGGTCGTCGGTCGAGCCCGAGTGGAGTGGGTCTCGCACAGCGTGACCGGGGTCGTCGTGGCGGTGGACGGGTCCACCCCGCGCACCGATGCGCCGAAGCGCCCACCAGCTCAAGCACAGTAGATCTTGGAGCGGAACGGCCCCTCCAGGGGCACTTTCCTTCCAAGATCTCAGGCCGGCTCTCGCCAGGAGTGAGCACCGGTCTGCGGACACACGGAAGCCCCGGACCGAGGCCCGGGGCTTTCCGAATCAGTCTGACGGTGAAGTCGTCAGGCGGAGAGCGCACCCACGCGCTTCGCGATCGCGGACTTGCGGTTCGCGGCCTGGTTGGAGTGGATCACGCCCTTGCTGACGGCCTTGTCCAGCTTGCGAGAGGCGTCCAGCATGAGCGCGGTGGCCTTCTCGACGTCACCGGCCTCGGCAGCCTCGTGGAACTTCCGGACGGCGGTCTTCAGCGACGACTTGACCGACTTGTTGCGCAGCCGGGCCTTCTCGTTCTGCCGGTTGCGCTTGATCTGGGACTTGATGTTCGCCACGCGACAGCCTCGTCTTGATAGCTCGGGTTGGTCAGCTTCTGCGCGAGATGACGAACATGCGTCACCGCTGCGCGAAGAGCCAGGTTACCAGGTCGCCCGGGACGAGCCAAAACGGCTCGGCCCGAAACGGCGTCCGCCCGGTTCGTGGGCCCACCCGGGCCCTCGCCGCTCGATCGACTCGGCTTCCTGAAAACCGGGGTAATCGCCTACGGCTGATAGCCCGACTTCAAGGAACCCGAGTCGATCAAGCGGCGACCGGGCCGCCGGGGCGCCGGGCCGTCGGGCCGCCGGGGCGCCGGGGCGCCGGGGCGCGTTACCGCCAGCCCTGACGGCGAGTCAGCCAGTCGAGCAGTTGCTCACCGCTCCACCGCTGGTGGGCGGGCAGGTGCGGCGAGGCCGTCGGCGGTGCCGCCGCGGCGCCGGTGAGGTAGTAACCGGCCAACGCGGCCAGGGTCGCGTCCAGCGCGTCCGGGGGCGCACCCGCCGTCGCCGGGTGGGCGGCGAAGAGCCGGTCCGCGTCCAGCCCGCTGGCGTACGCGGTGAGCAGCAGACCGGCCAGGTCGAACCAGGCCGGCCCGGTGCAGACCCAGGTCCAGTCGCAGAACCAGGCTCGGCCGTGCGCGTCGATCAGCACGTTGTCGACCCGTAGGTCACCGTGGATCAGGCCGGTCGCCCCGTCGGCGTACCGGGGGAGGAGGGACTCCAGCGCCACCAACTCGGGCAGCCGGCCACGGACCGGGGGCGGCAGCGCGGGGGCCGGCTCGCGACCGGCGGCGACCTCCTCCCACCAGAGGATGTCCGACCGGGCCAGGTCGGCCAGGCGCGGCAGGCCGAGCGCGGTCAACTCGGCCGGCGGGTCGGCCAGGGCGGCGGCGACCTCGGCGTACGCGGCGAGGGTCGCGTCCAACTCGGCGGGCACCCAGGGCAGGTGTGGGGTGTGGCCGTCGACGGCGTCGGTGCAGAGCACGAACCAGCCCGCCGCCGACAGGGTCCACCGGGGGCGGGGCACCGGCAGGCCGACCGGCAGCCGGTCCAGGATCGCGGCCTCTCGGGCGTACCAGTCGACCAGATGCGGTTGCTCGGCGGCGGGTGCCGCCTTCACGAAGGCCCGGCCACCGTCGGCGGTGTCGAGCACCGCGGCGAAGCCGCGGGTGAAGCCCGCGCCCGCCACCCGGGCGGTGACCACCGGCGCGCCCAGCCGGTCCGCGACCGCGGCCCGCAGCGCCGCCGGCAGCGTCGGCCACGACGGGCGCAGCGCACTCGCGTGGTAGGGCACCGGCGGCAGCGGGGGAGGGGACACCCCACCATGCTGCCCGGGGTACGTGCGCGACGCACGGCGACACTGCCAGACTGCCAAGCCATGAGGACCGAGGACTTCTGGCAGTTGATCGACGAGGCTCGGGCCGGCGGCGGGGGAGAGCCCGGGCCGGTCGCCGCCCGGGCCGTCGCGCTGCTCGCCGCGCGCGATCCGGAGGACATCGTCGGGTACGCCCGGCACCAGACCCGGGTGTTGGCCGCCTCGCACAAGGCGGATCTGTGGGGCGCGGCGTACCTGATCAACGGTGGTGCCTCGGCCGACGGCTTCGAGCACTTCCGGGGCTGGCTGATGACCCAGGGGCGGGCGGTCTTCGCCCGCGCGGTCGCCGAACCGGACTCGCTGGCCGAGTTGCCCCAGGTACGGGCGGCCTCGCTCAGTGGTGAGGAGTTCTCCGCCGAGCGGATGCTGTCGGTGCCGTGGGACGCGTACCGCAAGGCCACCGCGACCGAACTGCCGGCGGACCGTGACCCGGTGCGGACGCCGGACCTCAACGACTTCTGGGACTTCGACGACGAGGAGGAGGCCCGTCGTCGGCTGCCCCGGTTGGCCGCGCTCTTCGTCGAGCCGCCGCTGGAGTGAGGGGTCCTCGGGCCGTTCCATCGCCCGCGCAGTGGGCGCACCCCGGCGGCGTGGGAACATAGAGGGGGTCGGCGGCGCGCCGGCCTGTTCACGTCAGCCGACCAGAACGGACCGCTGTGCCACCGAAGCTCGATCCCGGCGCGAATGCTCCTGGTTCCACCGACCCCGGTCGCATCCGGAACTTCGGCATCATCGCCCACATCGATCACGGGAAGTCGACCCTGGCCGACCGGATGCTGCAGCTCACCGGCGTGGTCGACCCCCGGCAGATGCGCGCCCAGTACCTGGACCGGATGGACATCGAGCGCGAGCGCGGCATCACCATCAAGAGCCAGGCCGTCCGCATGCCGTGGACCATCCGCGACGGCGAGCGGGCCGGCGAGCACGCGGTGCTCAACATGATCGACACCCCGGGGCACGTCGACTTCACCTACGAGGTGTCCCGGTCGCTGGCCGCCTGCGAGGGCGCCGTGCTGCTTGTCGACGCCGCGCAGGGCATCGAGGCGCAGACCCTGGCCAACCTCTACCTGGCCCTGGAAAACGACCTGCGCATCATCCCGGTGCTCAACAAGATCGACCTGCCGGCCGCCCAGCCGGAGAAGTACGCCGAGGAACTGGCCCACCTCATCGGCGGTGACCCCGCCGACTGCATCCGCGTCTCCGGCAAGACCGGCGAGGGCGTTCCGTACCTGCTCGACGAGATCGTCCGGCAGTTCATCCCACCGGTCGGCGACGCCGCGGCGCCCGCCCGGGCGATGATCTTCGATTCGGTGTACGACGTCTACCGCGGGGTCGTCACGTACGTCCGGGTCATCGACGGCCGGATCAGCGCCCGCGACCGGATCAAGATGATGTCCACCGGGGCCGTGCACGAGCTGCTGGAGATCGGCGTCATCTCACCCGAGATGGTCAAGGCCGAGGCGCTCGGCGTCGGCGAGGTCGGCTACCTGATCACCGGTGTGAAGGACGTCCGGCAGTCCCGCGTCGGTGACACCGTCACCATCAACAGCCGGCCGGCGGCCGAGGCGCTGGGCGGCTACAAGGACCCGAAGCCGATGGTCTACTCCGGCCTCTACCCGATCGACGGGTCCGACTACCCGAACCTGCGCGAGGCACTGGACAAGCTCAAGCTCAACGACGCCGCCCTGGACTACGAGCCGGAGACCTCCGGTGCGCTCGGCTTCGGTTTCCGCTGCGGCTTCCTCGGCCTGCTCCACCTGGAGATCATCCGGGAGCGGCTGGAGCGCGAGTACAACCTCGACCTGATCTCCACCGCACCCAACGTCGTCTACCGGGCGATCACCGACGACGGCGCCGAGATCGTCGTCACCAACCCCAGCGAATACCCCACCGGCAAGATCGCCGAGGTGTACGAGCCGGTGGTCCGGGCCACCGTGCTGACGCCCAACGACTACGTGGGCGCGGTCATGGAGCTCTGCCAGGGCCGACGCGGCACCCTGCTGGGCATGGACTACCTCTCCGCCGACCGGGTGGAGCTGCGCTACACGCTGCCCCTCGCGGAAATCATCTACGACTTCTTCGACCAGTTGAAGAGCCGCACCAAGGGCTACGCCTCGCTCGACTACGAGCCCTCCGGCGAGCAGGCGTCCGACCTGGTGAAGGTGGACATCCTGCTGCACGGCGAGCCGGTGGACGCGTTCAGCGCCATCGTGCACAAGGACAAGGCGTACAACTACGGCGTCACCATCGCCGCCAAGCTCCGTACCCTGATCCCGCGCCAGCAGTTCGAGGTGCCCATCCAGGCGGCCATCGGCAGCCGGGTCATCGCCCGGGAGACCATCCGGGCGATCCGGAAAGACGTGCTCGCCAAGTGCTACGGCGGTGACATCAGCCGTAAGCGCAAGCTGCTGGAGAAGCAGAAGGAAGGCAAGAAGCGGATGAAGATGGTCGGCCGCGTCGAGGTGCCGCAGGAGGCCTTCATCGCCGCCCTCTCCTCCGACTCCGGCGACGGCAAGGCCGCCGGAAAGAAGTAACAGCCCGCCCCCGACCCCGGCCCGGGGTCGTCGTGGGCCATGATCCGCACAGTTACGGCGAAACTGCTGTCTCGAACTCGTTTGAGGCAGCAGTTTCCCCGTAGTTGCGCGGATCTTGACTGCTTGGTTCCGGTCGAGGTTGGGTGGCGCGGAGGCCGGAGCCTCGGGGCTGGCCGCCCGTACCACGGGCGCAGGCGTCGCCCAGTCCCGACTTCTCCGTCTCGGGTTGGTCTTGCGTGGGGTGGGCCCTGTCCTGGGCTGGCTCGCTCACCCGGGGTCAGCTTGGCCGGGTCCTCTCAGCCCTGGTCTGGTTCGTTCCTTGGTCTGGTTCGTCCATCGGCTCGTCCTGGTTGCCGGTCGAGTGCCTTCGGTCGGCGGCGCGACCGCCTGCTCCGGAAATTTTTCTGGCGCTGCCGTGAGGTGGACGGGCCGACGAGATGGGTTCCTACCTGTGTGGACGCGCTTCCGCGACAACCGACGCACCCGTGAGGCATCGACAGATGGCGTTCTTATTCGCGGTGAGTCGGTTTGGGCATTCGGCGGGTCGGGCACTTAGCGGTCACGACAGGAAGCACACATCGTGTGTCGAACATTCTTTTGAAGGAGGGCGACCGTGGAGTTCACCGTCTGGGGCATCATCACTGCGATCGTTGTTGGTCTCATCGTCGGCGCGCTCGGCCGCCTGGTTGTTCCGGGCCGGCAGAACATGCCGATCTGGCTGCACCTGCTGATCGGTATCGGCGCGGCCCTGCTCGGCACGGTGCTGGCGCGGGCCGTCGGCATCGCGACCGAGACGAGCGGCATCGACTGGGGCGAGCTGCTGGTGCAGGTCGTGGTTGCCGCGGTCGCGGTCGCTCTGGTGGCCGGCGTTGGTGGCCGCCGCCGAGTGACCCGGTAACACCAAGCACCAATTGCCGTACCACCACCACACCGCCGATGGGCGCCCGACCGACAGGTCGGGCGCCCATCGGCGTTCTCGCGGTGGGGGCGTTCTTCCGTGCGGGGTTCACCCCGCCGCGGTTCTCCTCGCCGTGCTGCCCCCGCTGCGGCGGCCAATCACCGCGTCGGGGTTCCGCGCCCGGTTGGGTGCGTCCCGCGCTCGGTCGGACGGGCCTGCGTTCTGTCGGCGTCTGCTGCGCGTCGGGTCGCCGTGATCCACTCCGCTTCCGTGAAGTCGGGGTGTCGCGGTGAGGGTGATGCCGCGGTTTTCGGTGACCTCGTGTTGATCTTGTGGTTCGGCATTGCGGAGTCGGTCGTGCTTCCTCGTCGAGGGCGTCCTGCCGCACCGGATCGCTGTGATCCACTCGGCTTCCTGAAAACCGGGGTAATCGCCCGGGCTTGATGCCGCGATATCAAGAAACTCGTGTCGATCATCGTGCGCCCGCGACTGTCGGCCCGCGGTCTGGTGACCCGTGGCCCCGTGGACCGGTGCGGCGGCCCGGCCCGGCGCGGTGGCGCACGCGGCGCGGCCCGGTCTGGCGCGGCCCGGTCTGGCGCGGCCCGGTCTGGCGCGGCCTGGCCTGGTGCGGCCTGGCCTGGCCTGGCCTGGCCTGGTCTGGCGCGGCCTGGCCTGGCGCGGCCTGGCCTGGCCTGGTGCGGCCCGGCCTGGTCTGGTGGCTCGGTCTGGTGCGGTGACCGGGGCTGGTCTGGTCGCCTGTCGGGTGGCCGGTGGGCTGGTGGGCCGGGATGGCCGGCTCGGTAGGTGGCGGTGGCTGGGGGAGGGCGGTCGGTGGAACGTGTTCTTGTCGGCCAGGTCGTGATCGTTTGGTGGCTGGAGTCGGTTTGGATTTTCCACGGGGCGGGCACTTTGCGGTCACGACAGGAAGCACACACCTCGTGTGACAGACATTCTTTGAAGGAGGGTGGCCGTGGAGCTCACCGTCTGGGGCATCATCACTGCGATCGTTGTTGGTCTCATCGTCGGCGCGCTCGGCCGCCTGGTTGTTCCGGGCCGGCAGAACATGCCGATCTGGCTGCACCTGCTGATCGGTATCGGCGCGGCCCTGCTCGGCACGGTGCTGGCGCGGGCCGTCGGCATCGCGACCGAGACGAGCGGCATCGACTGGTCCGAGTTGCTGGTGCAGGTGGTGGTTGCCGCGATCGCGGTCGCGCTGGTGGCCGGCGTGGGTCGCCGCCGCAGCGTCACCCGATAACGACCTGGCATCACCTGGCGAGGTAGCACCACCGCAGGACAGCACGATGGAAAGAGCGCCCGGCCTTGAGCCGGGCGCTCTTTCGTGGCATGTGCCCGACTTTGCGCCCCATGGTGGAGCGCCGTTCGTCGTGCCTCTGCGATACGGTCGCGACGCTTTGGCCGGCCCGCCCACTGTCGTAAAAGAATTCTCCGTACTAGGGTGCGGCGGAGAAGGTTAGTTCCAGGCGGCGCGAGGGGAGAAGTGGCGTGAACAGGTGGAAGCGGTTGGCCCCGGTCACCGCCATGGTGGCCTCGGCCGCGATGGTGCTGACCGGCTGCGGGGGTTCCGGTGAGGACGCGGCCGACGACAGCAAACTGACGGTCTGGATGATGGGCGAGGGCGGCGACGCGCAGAACGCATTCCTCGACTCCGTCGAGACCGAGTTCCGCCAGAAGCACCCCGACACCGACGTGGTGGTGCAGTACATTCCCTGGCTCGAGGCGCCCAAGAAGTTCCAGGCCGCGCTCGCCGGGGGAGAGGGCCCGGACATCACCGAGCTGGGTAACACCGAGACCCAGGGCTGGGCTGCCCAGGAGGCGCTCGCCGACGTGAGTGGTCGGATGGGCGGCTGGGCCGACGGCAAGGATCTGCTGCCGGACCTGGTGCGCAACGCGCAGCTCGACGGCAAGCAGTACGGCGTGCCGTGGTACGCGGGTGTTCGCGCGATCTACTACCGCACCGACTGGTTCGCCGAGGCCGGCGTGCAGCCACCGAAGACCTGGGACGACCTGGTCACCGTGGCCAAGGCGGTGCAGGCGAAGAAGAAGGGCACCTACGGCATCGCCCTGCCGGGCAACTCGGAGCTGCCGTTCTACTCCTTCCTCTGGGGTGCCGGCGGCGAGATCGCCAGCAACCAGGGCGGCACCTGGAAGTCCGGCTACACCACTCCGGAGGCGCAGCGGGCGGTCAAGTTCTGGACCGACCTGGTGACCGTGCACAAGGTGGCCCCGCCGGCTGCGGCGGGTTGGAACGAGATCGACGCGCGTACCCAGTTCGCCACCGGCAAGGCCGCGATGGCCTTCGCCGGCAGCTGGCAGCAGGGTGCCATCAAGAAGGACAACCCCGAGATCGAGAAGGTCTGGGGTACGTTCCCGATCCCCGGCCCGGACGGCAAGGCGGCACCCGGTTTCGCCGGTGGTTCGGACGTGGCGATCTGGAAGGACAGCGAGCGGCAGGACCTGGCCTGGGACTACCTGACCGTGCTGCTGAACAAGAAGAACGCGCAGAGCTTCGCGAGCAGCCTCGGCTTCTTCCCGGTCTACCAGGACCTCGTCGCCGGTGACAGGTACGCCAACGACAAGGTGATGGCGGCGTTCGCCACCACCATGCAGAACACCAAGCTCACGCCGCTCACCCCGAAGTGGGTGGAGGTCAGCCGGACCAAGACGGTGACCCAGGCGATGAACAGCTCGGTCATGAAGGGTCAGAAGACGGTCGAGAAGGCTACCGCCGACGCGGCCGGTGAGATGGAAAGCATTCTCAACGCCAAGTGACCACGCTGACCGAGGCGCCGGAGGCGGCCGCCGCGCGGGAGACCCCCGCGCGGCGGCGTCGCCGGGTGGACCGCCTGCCCTACCTGCTGCTCCTGCCCGCCCTGCTGATCATCGGGGTGCTGCTGCTCTGGCCGCTCGGCCAGGTGGTGGTGATGTCCTTCTACCGGCTGAACTCCGTGCGGCAACTGCGCGGCGATCGGGAGTGGCCGTGGGTGGGGCTCGGCAACTACGCCGACATCCTCTCCGACCCGTTCTTCCTGACCGTGCTGCGCAACACGGTCCTGTTCGCCGCTGCGAACGTGCTGCTCACGATGGTCCTCGGCACGCTTGTCGGGCTGCTGCTCAACCGGCTCGGCCGCAAGATGGCGACCTTCGTGGCCAGTTGCGTGATGCTCGCCTGGGCCACGCCGGCGCTGACCGGCACCATCGTCTGGAAGTGGATCTTCGACGACACGAGCGGCCTCGTCACGTGGTTGTTCAACGCGCTGCCCGACGGGCTCTCCAACGGCCTGTTCGGTCGGAGCGACTGGACCGGCTACGGCTGGTTCAACTCGCCACTGCTCTTCTTCGCCATTCTCACCCTGGTGGTGGTCTGGCACTCGTTCCCGTTCATCGCGGTGAGCGTGCTGGCCGGTCTCAAGAGCGTGCCGAGCGAGCTGCACGAGGCGGCCCGGGTGGACGGCGCCAGCCCCTGGCGGGTCTTCTGGAAGATCACCTTCCCGCTGCTGCGCCCGGTCTTCGGGATCCTGATCGTGCTCTCCACCATCTGGGACTTCAAGGTTTTCACCCAGCAGTTCGTGCTGGCCGGCGGCACCCAGGACCGGCCGACGTTCATGCTCGCCATCTACTCGTACGCCGAAGCTTTCTCCCCGCCGCCGAAGTACGGACTCGGCGCGGCCATCGCGGTGATCCTCACGCTGATCCTGCTGGTGGTCACCGGCTTCTACGTACGGATGGTGCTCAGGCAGGAGGACGAGTCGTGAAGAAGGTCGCCCTCAACGCCGCCGGGCTGCTTGTCGCACTCTTCGCGGCGTTCCCGGTCTACTGGATGATCTCCACCTCGCTGAAGCCGAGCAACGAGATCTTCTCGGCCACCCCGCAGCCGGTGCCGACCCATCCGACGCTGGCGCACTACCGGGAGATCCTGACCGGCAACCTGATCCCCGGCGTGAGCTTCCTCGACTTCTTCCTCAACAGCGCGCTGGTCGCCGTCTCCACGGTGGTGCTCAGCGGCCTGGTGGCGCTGCTCGCCGCGACCGCGGTGGCGCGGTTCCGCTTCAAGCTGCGGACCAGCTTCCTGATCATGCTGCTGGTGGTGCAGATGATCCCGCTGGAGGCGTTGGTCATCCCGCTGTTCCTGATGATCCAACGGCTGGGGCTCTACAACACCCTGCCCAGCCTGATCCTCACGTACCTCGGTTTCTCGCTGCCGTTCGCGGTCTGGATGCTGCGCGGCTTCGTCGCCGCGGTGCCCAAGGAGTTGGAGGAGGCCGCGGCCATCGACGGCGCCAGCCGGGCCCAGATCTTCCGCCGGGTCCTCTTTCCGCTTGTCGCGCCCGGCCTGGTGGCCACCAGCATCTTCTCCTTCATCACGGCGTGGAACGAGCTGATCTTCGCGTTGACGTTCATCAACGACCAGGGCAGCTACACGCTGCCGGTGGCGATGACGTTCTTCTTCGGCCGGGACGACACCAACTGGGGGCCGGTGATGGCCGCGTCCACCCTGTTCACCCTGCCGGTCATCATCTTCTTCCTGCTGGTGCAGCGCCGGATGGTCTCCGGTCTGGTGGCCGGAGCCGTCAAGGGCTGACCGTGGCCCGCCGCTGTCCGCCGCTAGGCTGACCGTCATGACGGGCAGGGTGGCGGCGGTGAACATCGGCGTGGTGACCGAGGCGGAGTGGGCCGGCGACGCGAGCGGTCGCAGCGGCATCGACAAGCGGCCGGTGGATGGTCCGGTGGCGCTGCTCACCGAGGGTGTGGCAGGTGACTTCATCGGCGAGCGGGCCGTGCACGGCGGGCCGGAGAAGGCCGTCTACGCGTACGCCGAGGAGGACGCCGCGTGGTGGGCGACCGAGATCGGCCGGTCCATCCGTCCGGGCGGCTTCGGTGAGAATCTGACCACCTACGCGGTCGATGTGACAGGCGCGGTCGTCGGCGAGCAGTGGGCCGTCGGCACGGCGGTGCTCCAGGTCACGGTGCCACGCACCCCGTGCACGACGTTCGCCGGTTTCTGGGGGGTGCCCGACCTGATCCGGCGCTTCACCGTCCGCGCCACGCCGGGGGCGTACCTGCGGGTGCTGCGCGAGGGTGAGGTGGGCGCCGGCGATCCGGTCGAGGTGGTGGACCGACCCGCGCACGGGGTGACCATCGGCGAGGTGTTCCGGGCGATCACCCTGGAGCCGGAGCTGCTGCCCCGGCTGCTCGACGTGACGGACCTGCCGGAGAAGCTCCGGGACAAGGTCCGCCGCCGCCTCGCCGCCCGGGGCTGACCACCCGCCGCACGGCTCGCCCCGCGCCCCGGTCCGGGTCGCGCCGGCCTCCGCGCCCGGTCCGGGCCGCGATCGCCCCGTGCCCCGGTCCGTGCCGCGCCGGCCTCCGCGCCCGGTCCGGGCCGCGATCGCCCCGTGCCCGGTCGGTGCGTGCCGGTCGGCGGGCAGGCCACCGGGTTCGGCCCCGAAGACCCGGATGACGGGGTCGACCGCCCGCGGTTGCCCGTATCGTCCCCTTCGGGGGTGTATGGCGGGGGGCCGGGTGGTGCGCGATGTCGATGGCGACGGACGGCGGTGCCGCCGCGGTGGCACCAACCGATCCGGACCTGCGGCGTCCGGCGTTCCTGGAGCTCTTCTTCGACCTCGTGTACGTCTTCGCCCTGACCACCCTGGCGACCATGCTGGCCGAGGACCTGACCTGGACCGGCATCGCCGAGACGCTGGTGCTCCTGCTCGCGTTCACGATGATCTGGGCGTTGACCGTGTGGACCGCCGACACCATCGACCTGACCCGCTCGTCGGGGCAGGTGCATCTCACCGGGGTGGCGGCGGCCAGCCTGCTGTTGGCCGCGGCCGCGGCCGACGCGTACGGCGATCACGCACTGCTCTTCGCGATCACCTACCTGGTCATTCCCCTCAGCACCACCGCCTACTACGTCGTTGTCGTCCCGGGCCGGACCGTGCCGCGTTCGACCGTCCGGATCCAGACCTGGAAGTCCATCGCCGGTGTCGGCTGGATCGCCGGGGCGCTCGTCGGCGGTTCGGGCCAGTTGCCGATCTGGGCGTTCGTGATCGTCGTCGAGTACGCCGCAGGCGCTCTCGGTTGGCCGCTGCCCCGGATCGGTCGCTCACAACCGCGGGACTGGCGGCTGGTCGACGCGCGGGTGGCCGAACGCTACCGGCAGTTCGTCATCATCGCGCTCGGTGTGTCGATCTTCGTGACCGGAACGACCTTCAGCATGGGCGAGTACACGCTGGAGCGCGCCTGGGCGCTGCTCGTGGTGTTCGGCACCGTGGTGTTGATGTGGCGGATCTACATCTACCGTGCCGGTGAGCTGCTGACCGACGCGATCGCCCGGTCGTCCAACCCGGCGCTGCTCACCCAGTCCGCCGCGGTCACCCATCTGATCATGGTGGCGGGAATCTCCGGCGCGGCGGTCACCAGTCACCTCGTGGTGGGCCGCCCGCTGGGCGAGACTCCACGGTCGTGGGCCGCGGTCATCCTCGGCGGCCCCGCGTTGTTCCTGCTCGGCCGGGGCGTACTCGACTTCACCGTGTTCGGGCGGATCTCGCGGTCCCGACTGGCCGGTGTGGTGCTGCTGGCGGGTCTGGCGCCGGCCACGCCCCTGCTGCCGCCGGTCGTGGTCGCGCTGCTCGCCACGACCGTGCTGGCCCTGATCGCCGTGGCGAACCTGGTCAGCACCCGGCGACACGCCCGTACGCCGGCACCGCCGATGCTGCGCTGAGACCCCTCATCGTGCCGGCGCGGTGGCCCCGACCGGCTCGCGACGTGCCGCCAACCCCTCCCCGACCAGGGTGAGCAGCAGGACCAGGTTCGCCACCACCAGGACGGTCAGCGGCGGCAGCAGGATCGTGGAGGGTGCCGCCAGGGCGCACAGCAGCACGATCGCCAGCACGGCGATGGCCAGCACCCGGGACCAGAGGATCCGGGCGGTCACCACGGCATCGAACAGCACGCTGCCGAGCAGGAACAGGACCGGTCCACCGAGGATGGCCACCATCAGCTCCACCGACGTGTGACCGAACGGCCGGTCGATGACCAGCGAGGTGCCTGTCGAGACGACCACCACCCCGGCCACCATCACCAGATGGGTGTACGAGGTGGAGGTGCCGGAGCGGACCCGCTCCACCGTCGCGAAGCCCGGTGGGGCCAGGATCCGCCGGAACCGCTGGAAGTAGAGCTGGAACAGCAGGACGGCGCTGACGAACGCGACAGCGCAGGTGGTCACCTGACCGGCGGTGAACCCGCTGCCGGCCAGCCCCCTGCCGGTGCTCAGGATCAACTCGCCGAGCGCGACGATGAAGATCGCCCGGTGCCGCTCGGAGAGGTGCATCCCGGTGAAGATCTGACTGGCCAACTCGGTACGCCCCAGCCTCGGTGTCGGCCAACCGATCCGCGCCGAGCCGAGATCGACCGCCGCGGCGAGCGACCAGAGCACCAGACGGGCCGCCTCGTCCACGAACACCCCGGCCACCCAGGGCGTCACCGTGACGCCGAACCAGAAGAAGACCCGGATGCTGCGCGCCTGGATGGGCCGGTTCACCCGGGTGCCGGGGATCAGGACGGCGTCCCGGACCAGGTGGATGCCGAAGTACGCGGCGACGAACAGCCACCCGTACCGGCCGAAGGCGTACGGTGTCGCGATCGCCATCAGCAGGGTGCCGAGCATGACCAGCAGGACTGTCGCCTGGATGATCGGCAGTCGGGGGTCGAACAGGTCGGTGAGCCACGCCGTGAGCACCCACACCCACCAGGCGGCGAGCAGGAGGACGGCGGACTGCGCCGCACCCCGAACGGTGAGGTTCTCGGCCAGGCTGGTGGCGAGCCGGGACAGCAGGAAGATGTAGACCAGGTCGAAGAAGAGTTCCAGGAAGGTCGGATATTCCGGCTCACCGCGGCGGCGGACGATCCGGGGGAGCGGAGCGGACGTCACTGCGGCTGCCCTCCTGTGCCACCCCGCACCCCGGGCGAGAGCCGCCCCCCGACCCTGCGTACCCGTCAGGCTACCGACAGCGCGGTGTCGGGTGGCCCGGAAGTGGATACGCGGCGGCCCCCCGCCAGCGTTGGCAGGGGGCCGTCGGTCGCGCGGGTGATCAGCGGAGCCAGGGGATGTTTCGGTCGAGCAGGCCGCGCTCCTTGAGCTCCCTGCGCAGCGGGATCTCGTCGTCGACGTACCCGTCCCAGTTGATGCCCCAGTAGTTGGCGGTGTGGGTGCCCTCACCGATCAGCTGGCGCTGCACCGGGGTGCGGTTGCGGTACCACTCGCCGTTCACGTCGGGGTGCAGCTCGTCCAGCGGACGGATCCACCGGTAGGTGTAGCCGACGAAGAGCATCTTGCGCGTGATCGTCGACAGGTTCGTCGACCGCGAGTGCCACTGCCGGCGGTCGAAGATGAAGGCGTCGCCCGGGTTGGCGGTGATCTCCACCGTGCCCTCCGGGTCCGGGTTCTGCACGGTGAGGTCCGCCGGCCGGGGCAGCGAGTTCTTCAGGTGGCTGCCCGGGATGACCTTGGTGGCGCCGCGGCCGGTCTCGGAGAGGTCGGACAGCACGTACGCGACCTTCAGCGAGAACATCGGCCGGGGCAGGTTCGGGTCCATCGTCTCCGGGTCGGAGTTCTGCCGGTACCCGTCCTGGTGCCAACCCCAGTACGGCTTCTCCGGCTCGGCGGCCGGCGGGGTGACGTCCAGGTGGTTGTGGTGGGTGTAGATGTTCCAGCCGGCCAGCCCCCACATGTACGGGAAGGCGATCGGGTGGGTGAGCAGCTCACCGAAGAGCTCGTCGCGCTCCAGGAAGCCCAGCAGGTGCAGGGTGCCGTCCTTCTTGGTGGTGCCCTTGGCCTGCTCCTCCGCGTAGACGCGGTCGACCGCCGCCTCCAGCGCCGCCCGGTGGTCCTCCGTCAGGACGTTTCGCAGCAGGAGGAAGCCCTGCTCGTGGAACTCCTTGCGGTCAGTGTCGCTGATCGGTTCGTAACCGGTCCGGTCGCCGTAATCGAACACCGCGTCGTACCCCTCCCCATGAGGTGAAACCTTTTCTGGCACAGGCCGCCGATCGTAACGCGCTGGCCAATGCATCGGGGAGGGCGTGTTGCGCGGGTGGCCCGGGAGGGAACCCCGCGCAGCGGGAAGGCTGCGTACGGTGAGATCTTCGTGATCAATAGAAGGTCTTGCAGGCTTTTGTCCGATTGTGCGGTCACTGCCGGTTAAGAGATCCGGCCCGATCACCCCTCGTTGAACACCTCGGCCACGACCTGTCCGCCGGAGTTCTGCTGGCCGGTCACCCGATCCCAGGTGCCGTCCCGGGCGGTCCACTCCAAATCGCCGAAGCGGACGCGCTTCACCCCGTGGTCCTGGGCGTGCGAGACCAGCCAGTGCGCGTACCGCCAGCCGTCGCGCGGATCACCCGCGGTCACCGTCAGCCCGGTCGGGTCGTTCGGGTCGACACCCTTGAGCCCCCAGTCCAGCACGAGGTTGCGGGTGAGCTGCGCGGCCGCCGCCGCCCCGTGCATCACCGGGGTACGCCCCACCGTGCAGGCGACCGCGCCGGTGGCGTCGCCCATCAGTGCCCGGCTGAGCACCTCGGAGTCGTCGGCCCATTTCTGGTAGGCCTCGGGGAAGGCCGAGCGCTGCACCCGCTGGGCGGCGTCGGTGACGCGCATCTTCTCCCAGCCGCGCACCTTCTTGAGTGCCGCGTAGAACCGGTTGGCCGCGTAGCGCGGGTCGCGGATCTGCGCCGAGGTGCCCCAGCCCTGACTCGGCCGCTGTTGGAACAGGCCGACCGAGTCACGGTCGCCGTCGGCGAGGTTGCGCAGCCCGGACTCCTGGTACGCGGTGGCCAGCGCGACCACCACGGCCCGCTCGGGCATTCCGCGCTTTGCGCCGATCGCCGCGATGGTGGCCGCGTTGGCCATCTGGTCGGCGTCCAGGGCCACGCGGCCGTCGGCCTGCACGGTGCACTTGCGTGCCGCCAGCGGCAGCCGCAGACCGCCCCCGACCTGCCGGACGACGAGCCAGATCGCGATCACGGCGACGAGGATGAGGACCACTCCACCCGCAACGGCTGCCCGAGTTCGCACCCACACCCCTTAGATCGACAAGTCTGCCAAGCGTACGTCCCCGTCGCGCCCAACGGGCCGTCCGAGCCGGCTCGGCGGCTCCGTCCTGGTTCGGGGTCGGCTCCGCCGGCGCGTTCCGATCGAGGCATTCCCGCTCCGGGCCCGCTCTCACCTGCCCGTATGGCTCTCGCGCACCCCCTGACTCAACGACAATCCGAGGGGTCTGGTGCCGGTTGTCGTGGCCCAGGAGATCTGCGTTCGCCTGGCCTGTCGTGCGCGTCACCGGTTCGGCCTCACGCGGAAGTGGTTGACCGGTCAAGGAGTTACTACGGTTGACGTGTCAATCGCTGGCCCGCCCGGTACGCGAAGCCGACCGAGTTGGTCACGGAACAAGGAGGAGTTCCATGGGAACGCTCGACGGCAAGGTTGTGCTCATCACCGGCACCGGCGGCGGTCTGGGACGCGTCGCCGCGCAGATCTTCGCGCGGGAAGGCGCGAAGGTCGTCGGGGCCGACATCCAGGTCGCCGGCAACGACGAGACGGTCGAGCTCGTCCGCGCCGCCGGCGGTGAGATGACAGGCATCGCGCCTGTCGACCTCACCGATCCGGAGCAGGTGCGGACGTTCGTCGAGGACGCCGCCGCGGCCTACGGCGGGCTCGACGTGGTCTACAACAACGCGGCCGCACTCCGCTTCGGCCCGATGCCGGACTTCTCCGTCGAGGACTGGCGCTACACCATCACCGGTGAACTGGACATTCCGTACTTCGTGTCGAAGTTCGCCTGGCCGCACCTGGTCCAGCGGGGCGGTGGCGTCATCATCAACGCCGCCTCCATGGCCGGCATGATCGCCGGTCGCGTCCCCCCGATGGTGGGTCACACCGCCGCCAACGCCGGCGTCATCGGCCTGACCCGACAGCTCGCGCTCGAGGGTGCGCCGCACGGGATCCGCGCGGTGGCGGTCAGCCCGGGGCCGATCGTCAGCCCGGCAAGTGAGCGCGACCTGGGCGACAACCAGGCGGCTCGGGACGCGATCACCGGCAGGACGCTGCTCAAGCGGTTCGCCCAACCCGAGGAGGTCGCCGAGCTCGTGGTGTTCCTCGCCTCCGACCGGGCGTCGTACATCACCGGGGCGAACTACCCGGTCGACGGCGGCGCGACCGCCTGGTGACCCGACCGGACGGCGCGGGGACGCCCCGCACGCAGGCGGCGTCCCCGCCCCCGGTCCCAGCCGGCATGACCACCGGCACCCCCGGTCCTACCCGGCATGATCAGCGGAACCCCCGTCCACGGCGGCCACCCATCGAGCCAATCTTCTGTCCCGGAAGGCCGCGACCCCCTCGCGTCCCTCGTCGGACAGGAAGTACCCGGTCGACAGGGCGGACAGCCGGGCCAGGTCGGCACGCAGCTCGGCGGTGCCCGGCCGACGCAACAACTCCTTCGCGCCGGCCAACGCACCGGGCGCGCCGCGTACCAGCGAGTCGCAGTAACGTCGCACGACGTCGTCCAGCCCGTCCGCCGGCACGCTGGCCGTGACCAGGCCGATCTCGGCGGCCCGTCGACCGTCGAAGGTGTCGCCGGTCAGGTAAAGCTCGGCGGCGGCGCGCGGGTGCAGCCGGGGCAGCACGGTCGCCGAGATCACCGCCGGGATCACCCCGATCCGTACCTCGGTGAACGCGAACGTCGCCTCGTCGGCGCAGACCGCGAGGTCGGCGGCGGCGATCAGGCCCAACCCACCGGCCCGCGCCGGCCCGCCCACCCGGGCCAGCACCGGCTTCGGGCACTCCCAGAGCGCCGCGAGCACGTCACCCAGCATGCCGGCCGGCACGGTCCCGCTGGCGTATGCCGCGGCCGTCTCCTTCAGGTCCGCCCCCGAGCAGAAGACCGGGCCGGTGTGGTCGAGCACGACCACCCGAACCGCCTCGTCGGCGACCGCGTCCGCCAGCCCGGCCAGCAACTGGGTCATCAGGCCGGTGGAGAGCGCGTTGCGGTTGTGCGGGCTGTCCAGGGTGAGGGTGGTCACCCCACGGGCCGTGGCGACCCGCACGAGGACGTCGGGAGTGGTCATGCCGGGCACACTAGTGGCCATGCCCGGCCTCCTTCCAGATGGTGAGACCGTCCCCGTCGACGGATCGCTGCCCGCCACCGCCACCGCCGCGGTCGGCGCGCGCGGCTTCGGCGTGTACGTGCACGTGCCGTTCTGTGCCAGCCGCTGCGGCTACTGCGACTTCAACACCTACACGGCGGCCGAGCTGGGCGGCGGCGCCAGCCGCGAGGGGTACGCCGACACCGTGCTGGCCGAGCTGGCGCTCGCCGCCCGGGTGCTCGGCGACACCCCGCCGCCCCGGGTCGACACCGTCTTCGTCGGCGGTGGCACACCCACCCTGCTGCCCGCCGACGACCTGGCCCGCATCCTCGACGGCATCGACCGCACCTGGGGGCTGGCCGCCGACGTCGAGGTGACCACCGAGGCCAACCCCGAGTCGGTCACCCCGGAGTCGTTGAAGCTGCTGCGGGCCGCCGGCTACACCCGGATCTCGCTGGGCATGCAGTCCGCCGCACCGGGCGTGCTGGCCATCCTGGACCGCAAACACAGCGCCGGCCGGGCCACCGCCGCCGCCCTGGAGGCGCGCGACGCCGGATTCGAGCACGTCAACCTGGATCTGATCTACGGCACCCCGGGGGAGCGGCCCGAGGACTTCGCCGCCTCGCTGGAGCAGGTCGTGGCCGCCGGGGTGGACCACGTCAGCGCGTACGCCCTGATCGTCGAGGACGGCACCCGGCTCGCCGCCCGGATGCGGCGCGGCGAGCTGGCGTACCCCAGTGACGACGTGGCCGCGGACCGCTACCTGGCCGCGGAGGCCGCCCTCGACGCGGCCGGGCTGTCCTGGTACGAGGTCTCCAACTGGGCCCGCACCGACGACGCCCGGTGCCGGCACAACCTGCTGTACTGGACCGGCGCGGACTGGTGGGGCCTGGGGCCGGGGGCGCACAGCCACGTCGGCGGGGTGCGCTGGTGGAACGTCAAACACCCCTCGGCGTACGCCGAGCGGTTGGCTGCGGGCGCGTCTCCCGGCCTGGCCCGGGAGGTGCTCACGGCCGACGAGACGCACATGGAGGACGTGATGCTGCGGCTGCGGCTCGCCAGCGGCCTGCCGCTGGCGGTGCTCGACGCCACCGGCCGTGCTGGCGCCGAGCGGGCCCTGGCCGAGGGGCTGCTGGCCGCCGACGAGTACGCGGCCGGTCGGGCGGTGCTCACCCTGCGTGGGCGGCTGCTCGCCGACGCGGTCGTGCGTGACCTGCTGCCCTGAACGGGCGCGCCGCCCCGGAGCGAGGCGGCGGTGCACCGGACCGGCCGGGGGAGCGGCCGGCCCGGGTCACTTGATGATGTTGGCCGAGAGCGGGTAGCGGTAGAGCTGACCCTCGTTGGCCTTGATGCCGGCGATGATGCCGAACACGGCACCGAGGATGAGGGCCGCCCCGACGCCGAGGAAGCCGATCACGATGCAGGACAGCACCCAGCCGACCAGGCCGACGACCGACCAGACGAGCTGGAAGTTGAGCGCCGCCACGGCGTGCGCCCGGGCCGTCGGGGACTGGTTGCCGCGGGCCAGCAGCGCCACCAGCGGGCCGATCCAGCCGAGCACACCCCCGCTGATGATCATGCCGGCCGCACCGCCGAAGTGCGCGACGAGCGCCCAGGTCTTGTCCTCGTTGTTGGCGTAGCCGCCACCGGGGGCGCCGCCGGTCGGATATCCGCCAGCGGGGTAGCCGCCGGGCGGATAGCCTCCGGGCGGCGGGTAGCCACCCGCCGGAGGGTAGCCACCCGCCGGAGGGTAGCCACCCGACGGCGGCTGGTCACCGGTGGGCGGCGGATAGCCACCGGCCGGGGGATAGTCGCCCGGGCCGGACGCCCCGGACAGTGGTGCGGTGGGTGGCTCGGCCGACGGGTACGAACTCGGCTCCGGCGGATAGTTGCCGGGGTCACCCGCGCCGGGAGGGCGAGGAGGTTCTGTCATGGGTGTCACGGTAGGTGCCCGTGGCAACGCGGCACCAGAGGGGCCACCGTTGATCATCGCGCCGGTGGGTACGCCGACGTAGACTGGCACTCGTTACAGTCGAGTGCCAGGGCGGCTCGACCGGCCCCACGGCGCCGGCAGCCGACGTGCGACAGGAGGTGCGGAGGATGGGTCTCGACGACCGGAAACTCGCCGTGCTCCGCGCGATCGTCGAGGACTACGTCTCCACCCAGGAGCCGGTCGGCAGCAAGGCGCTTGTCGAGCGGCACCAGCTCGGGGTGTCCCCGGCCACGGTCCGCAACGACATGGCCGTGCTGGAGGAGGAGGGCTACATCCGGCAGCCGCACACGAGTGCCGGCCGGGTGCCCACCGACCGCGGCTACCGGCTCTTCGTCGACCGGTTGTCCCGGGTCAAGCCACTCAGCCCGGCCGAGCGGCGGGCCATCGAGCGTTTCCTGGTCGGCGCGGTCGATCTCGACGACGTGGTGCACCGCACGGTGCGACTGCTCGCCCAGCTGACCCGGCAGGTGGCCGTCGTGCAGTACCCGAGCCTGGCCCGATCCTCGGTTCGGCACCTGGAGTTGGTGCCGATCTCCACCACCCGGCTGATGCTCGTCATGATCGCGGACACCGGGCGGGTCGAGCAGCGGCTGGTGGAGCTGCCCGGGCCGGTGCCGGCCGACGACGTCATGGACCTGCGCCGGCTGGTCAACGAAAAGCTCGCCGGCGCGCGGCTGTCCGACACGCCACCGTTGGTGCAGGCGCTTGTCGAGGAAGCGCCGGCCGGGCTGCGTCCGACCATGACCACGCTCGCCACCGTCCTGCTGGAGACGCTTGTCGAGCGGCACGAGGAACGCATCGCGCTGGCCGGCACCGCCAACCTCACCCGGGGCGGTCTGCTCGACTTCCAGGGTTCCCTGCGCCCGATCCTCGAGGCGTTGGAGGAGGAGGTCGTGCTGCTCAAGCTCATCGGCGAGACCGAGCCGAGCACGACCCGTGTGCTGATCGGCGACGAGAACGAGTTCGACAACCTGCGGGCCGCCTCCGTGGTCAGCACCGGCTACGGCCCGGGCACCACCATCCTGGGTGGCCTGGGGGTGCTGGGGCCGACGCGGATGGACTACCCCGGCAACATCGCCACGGTCCGCGCCGTGGCACGCTACGTGGGCGAGTTGCTGGCCCAGAACTGATTGGTCAGGGCCGATGCGGCCGGCTGCGGCCGCCGACCGGCACAACGCGAGACGAACATGAGGACACGGAACGCAGTGGCCAGGGACTACTACGGCATTCTCGGTGTCAGCCGGGAAGCCTCCGATGACGAGATCAAGCGCGCCTACCGCAAGCTGGCACGCCAGTTCCACCCGGACGTCAATCCGGACCCGGAGGCTCAGGAGAAGTTCAAGGACATCAACGCCGCGTACGAGGTCCTCTCGGACGACCGGAAGCGGCAGATCGTCGACCTGGGTGGCGACCCGCTCGCCCCGGGTGGCGGCGGCGCCGGCGGTCCGGGCGGTCCGGGTGGTGCCGGCGGCCCGTTCGTCGGTTTCCAGGACATCATGGACGCGTTCTTCGGTGGCGCGGCCGGTGGTGCCCGGGGCCCGCGACCACGGACCCGCCCGGGTGCCGACGCGATCCTGCGACTCGAACTCGACCTGCACGAGACGGCGTTCGGTGTCGAGGCGCCGATCACCGTCGACACCGCCGTGCTCTGCACCACCTGCTCCGGTGCCGGCACGGCCGCCGGCACGCACCTGGCGACCTGCGAGGCGTGCGCCGGCCGCGGTGAGGTGCAGTCGGTGCAGCGCACCTTCCTCGGCCAGGTGGTCTCGGCCCGGCCGTGCACCGTCTGCCAGGGTTACGGCACCACCATCCCGCACCCCTGCCCCACCTGCGCCGGTGACGGCCGGGTGCGCACCCGCCGTTCGCTGACCGTCAAGATCCCGGCCGGCGTCGAGGACGGCATGCGGATCCGGTTGGCCCAGCAGGGCGAGGTCGGTCCGGGCGGCGGCACCGCAGGTGACCTCTACGTGGAGATCCACGAGCGGCCACACGACGTCTACTCCCGCAAGGGCGACGACCTGCACTGCCGCGTCACGGTGCCGATGACCGCGGCGGCGCTCGGCACCCGGTTGACCATCAAGACCCTGGACAGCGAGGAGACTGTCGACGTCAAGGCCGGCACCCAGCCGGCCAGCACGCTGCGACTGCGTGCCCGGGGCGTGCCCCACCTGCGCGGCACCGGCCGAGGTGACCTCTACGTGCACCTGGACGTGCGCACCCCGACCAAGCTCGACCCCGACCAGGAGAAGATGCTGCGCGACTTCGCCAAGACCCGCGGTGAGGAGGTCGCCGAGTTATCCAAGCAGGGCGGCTTCTTCTCCCGGATGCGCGACGCGTTCAACGGGCACGCCTGAGGTGTCCGCGCCGCTGTTCCTGGTGGAGGCGCTGCCCACCGGCGACGCGCTGACCCTGGACGGCCCGGAGGGGCACCACGCCGCCACCGTGCAGCGGAGACGCGTCGGCGAAGAGCTGCTGCTCGCCGACGGCCGGGGTGGCACGGCCGCCGCCGTGGTCACCGCCGTCGGCCGGGGCAGCCTGGAGGTCACCATCACCTCCCGGGGGTACGCGGACGCGCCGGTCCCCCGGATCGTCACCGTGCAGGGCATCGCCAAGGGCGACCGGGGCGAACTGGCCGTGCAGGCGATGACCGAGGTCGGGGTGGACGAGATCGTGCCCTGGGCGGCGTCGCGCTCGGTGACCCAGTGGCGCGGCGACCGGGGCGTACGGGCCCGGGAGAAGTGGGTGGCCACCGCTCGGGAGGCCGCCAAGCAGGCCCGCCGCCCGTGGCTGCCGGTGGTGGCCGGTGCGCCGGACGAGTCCACCGCCACCGTCGCCCGCCGGATCGCCGGCGCCGCCGCCGGGTTCGTGCTGCACGAGGAGGCCGAGGAGCGGCTGACCACCGCCGACCTGCCCACCGCCGGTGAGATCGTCCTGGTGGTCGGTCCGGAGGGCGGCATCGCCCCGGCGGAGCTGACGGCGTTCCGGGAGGCGGGCGGCCAGCCGGTGCGACTCGGGCCGTCGGTGTTGCGCACCTCGACGGCCGGAGTGGCCGCGCTCAGCGTGCTCGCGACCCGCCTCGGCCGCTGGTAGCGCGTCGCCGCGCATCCTCAGCGAGATCTTGGAAGGAAAGGGCCCTTCCAGGGGCACTTTCCTTCCAAGATCTTGTCGGAGCTCCGTCAGCTGCGCAGGTAGGAGGCGCCGTTGAGGTCGACGATGGTGCCGGAGGCCCACTCGGCCTGCGGCGAGGCCAACCAGTGCACGGCTGCGGCGATCTCCTCCGGCTGGGCCACCCGGTCGAACGGGCTCTGCGCCCGGATGGCCGCGCCGCTCTCGCCGCGCAGGTGCTCGGTGGTCATGTCGGTCGCCACGAAACCCGGCGCGACAGTGGCGACCGTGATGCCGTACGGCGCGAGCGCCACCGCCAGGGACTGACCGAGCGCGTTCAGCCCCGCCTTGCTGGCGCCGTACGCCGGCTGGTCCGGCTCGCCGCGAAACGCGCCCCGGGACGAGACGTTGACAATCCGACCGCCACGCTCGCGCATGTGCTGGGCGGCGCACCAGGTGACGTTGCCGGCACCGGTCAGGTTGGTCTCCAGCACCTGCCGCCAGCGCTGCTGCCACTGCTCGTAGGAGGCGCCGAAGATCGGGTGCGGGTCGTCCCGGTCGCCGTACGTGCCGGCGTTGTTGACAAGCACATCCAGCCCGCCGAGCAGTTCGGCGGCCTGGTCGACCATGGCCCGGACCGCGTCCGGGTCGGTGAGATCGGCGCGGACCACCACGTGCCCGGCGCCGGGCAGCAGTGCGCGTACCTGCTCGGCCGCGTCGGCGGAGTCGCGGTGGTGGATCGCCACCCGGTCACCTCCGGCAGCGAACGCTGTCGCCACCGCGCGGCCGATCCCACGCGAGGCCCCGGTCACCAGTACCGCCCGATCCGTCATGGCGGCCATCCTGCCTCAGCCGTCGCTTCCCCGCGAACGGGCCGGAGCGCCCCCGGCCCGTCATTCCCTAGACTGCCCCGATGGGATCCGACTGCCTGTTCTGCCGCATCGTCGCCGGGGAGATCCCGGCCACCGTGGTTCGGGAGACCGAGACCACGCTCGCCTTCCGTGACATCGACCCGAAGGCGCCGGTGCACGTCCTGGTCGTTCCGAAGGAGCACTACGCCGACGTCGCCACCCTCGCCCAGGGTGACCCGGCGCTGGCCGCCGACGTGCTGGCGACGTCCGCCGCGGTGGCCGAGGACGAGGGCCTGCTCGGTGATGGTTTCCGGCTGATGTTCAACACCGGCGCGTACGGCGGGCAGGAGGTGTTCCACGTGCACGCGCACCTGCTCGGTGGTGCACCGCTCGGCCCGATGCTCGCCCGGAACCTCGCGTGACGGCCGTCCCCGACGTGCACGAGCGGCTGGGTCGGCTGGTCCGCAGGGTGCAGGCCGACGCCCGGGTGCCGGCGGTGTCGGCGGCGCTGCACCGGGCCGACCGACCGCTGTGGAGCTGCACCGTCGGCGCGACCGGCACCGACAACCCGCTGGGGCCCGGCACCCAGTTCCGGATCGGCTCGGTCACCAAGACCTTCACCGCGGTGCTCGTCCTGCAGTGCCGCGACGACGGGCTGCTGGACCTGGACGACCCGGTGGGCCGGCACCTGGACCTTCCGGCACACGGCGAGCTGACCGTCCGCCGGCTGTTGTCGCACACCGCCGGCCTGCAACGCGAGCCGTTCGGTGACGTCTGGGACAGCCTGCGCGCGCCGGACGCCGACCGACTGGTGGCCGAGCTGGACCGGGCCGAGCGGGTGCTGCCGACGGCCCGGCGGTTCCACTACTCCAACCTCGGGCTGGCCGTGCTCGGTCAACTTGTCGCCCGGCTGCGTGGCGCGAGCTGGGCGCGGTCGCTCACCGACCGGATCCTGACCCCGCTGGGGCTGGCCGACACCACCGTGACCCCGCGGCCGACGGCGGCCACCGGGTTCCTGGTCGACGCGTACTCCGACGAGGCGCACCCGGAACCGCCCACCGACTTCGGCGCGGTCGGCCCGGCCGCCCAGCTCTGGAGCACCGCCACCGACATGGCGCGCTGGGCGGCGTTCCTCGCCGACCCGGCCGCACTGGACCCGGCCGGCGCGGTCCTCGCCGCCACCACGCTTGACGAGATGCGCTGGCCGCTGACCACCACCGACGAGACGCTCTGGGGCGCGGGCTTCGGGCTCGGCCTGATCCTCGTCCCGCAGGGGGAACGGGTGGTGCACGTGGGGCACGACGGGGCGATGCCCGGTTTCCTCGCCGGGGTGTACGGCCGGCGGGGCGGCGACGGCACGGCCGGCGCGATGGGTGCCGCGGTGCTCGGCTCGTCCGGCACGGCGGCTGAGCTGTTCGACCTGCCGCACCAGTTGCTCGCCGCGGCGGTCGAGCACGACCCGGCCGAGATCGAGCCCTGGCGGCCCGGCCCGCCAGCTCCGGCGGACCTGCGGGGAGCGCTCGGCCGCTGGTGGGGCGAGGGCTTCGAGTACGTCTTCTCCTGGCACGACGGCGCCCTGCGGGCGCGCGGGGCGGCCGATCCGGCCGGACGTCCGCCGGCGATCTTCACCCCGTTGCCGGACCAGCCGGACGTGTTCCGCACGGTCTCCGGTCGGGAGGTCGGTGAGCTGCTGCGGCTGACCCGCGACGAGGCCGGCGCGGTGGTCCGGATGCACTGGGCGACGTACCGGTTCACCCGTCACCAGGAGACCTTCGACAGGTACGACTTCCGGGCCGGGCGTTGATCGCGGCCAGCGAAAATGGGCGCGGTGCGGCCCGCGTTGAACGGATACGATGGGTGTAACGTCCGCACGCCGTGCCAGCAGGGCCGGCGCCGAGATCGAGAGCAGGTGCGCAGGGCCCTTCGGCCCAACCTATGACCGGCACCCCACCTCCCGGCCCGCCCCGGGTGCAGACCAAGATCACCGTGCCTGACTCGAAGATCATGGTCAATCTGCTCGGCGCAGGCGACGAGATCCTCCGGCTCGTCGAACGCTCGGTCAGCAGTGACGTGCACGTTCGCGGCAACGAGATCACCATCACCGGTGACCCCGCGGACAACGCCCTCGCCGAGCGGGTCTTCAGCGAGCTGCTCGAACTCATCGAGAAAGGCGAGACCCTGACCACTGACGCCGTCCGGCGTACCGTCGGCATGCTCGAAGAGGGCAGCGCCGAGCGGCCCGCCGAGGTTCTGACGCTCAACATCCTCTCCCGTCGCGGGCGCACCATCCGCCCCAAGACGCTCGGGCAGAAGCGGTACGTCGACGCGATCGACACCCACACCATCGTCTTCGGCATCGGCCCGGCCGGCACCGGCAAGACCTACCTGGCGATGGCGAAGGCCGTCCAGGCGTTGCAGGCCAAGCAGGTCAACCGGATCATCCTGACCCGGCCGGCGGTGGAGGCGGGTGAGCGACTGGGTTTCCTGCCCGGCACGCTCAACGAGAAGATCGACCCGTACCTGCGCCCGCTCTACGACGCGCTGCACGAGATGCTCGACCCGGAGACGATCCCGAAGCTGATGGCCCAGGGGACGATCGAGGTCGCCCCGCTGGCCTACATGCGGGGCAGGACGCTCTCCGACGCGTTCATCATCCTGGACGAGGCACAGAACACGACGCCCGAGCAGATGAAGATGTTCCTCACCCGGCTCGGCTTCAACTCCAAGATCGTCGTGACCGGTGACATCACCCAGGTGGACCTTCCCGGCGGGACCAGCAGCGGTCTGCGGGTCGTCCGGGAGATCCTGGAAAACGTCGACGACGTGCACTTCGCCCAGTTGTCCAGCTCCGACGTGGTTCGCCACCGGCTGGTGGGGGAGATCGTCGACGCGTACGCCCGCTGGGACGCCGAGCGGGAGAACCAGCAGGCGCAGGGCGTCCACGCCGTGCCCGGGCGACCCGCCCAGGGCGGCCGGGCCGGCCGCCGCCGCTAAAGCAGAGGAAAGCAGTTGTCCATCGAGATCGCCAACGAGTCCGGTGTCGAGGTCGACACCGATGCCGTGCTCGCCGTCGCCCGGCACGCCCTCGACGAGATGGGGGTCAACCCCCTCGCCGAGTTGTCCGTGCTGCTTGTCGACATCGACTACATGACCGAGCTGAACCACCGCTGGATGGGTGGCGACGGTCCGACCGACGTGCTCGCGTTCCCCATGGACGAGGGCAGCGTCGACCACGGCCCGGGGGAGTCCGCACCCGCCGGCGGCGAGCCCGCCCTGCTCGGCGACATCGTGCTCTGCCCGGAGGTCGCGGCCAAGCAGGCGGCGACCGCCGGGCACGCCTCGGCCGACGAGCTGCACCTGCTCACCGTGCACGGGGTGCTGCACCTGCTCGGCTACGACCACGCCGAGCCGGAGGAGGAGCGGGAGATGTTCGCCCTCCAGGCCCGCCTGCTGTCGAGCTGGCGGTCGACCCGCACCCAGTGATGTCCACTCCTCCGTTACTGGCGGCCGGCGCCACCGCCGGCCTTCCCGACCTGCAGCTGATCGTCTTCGCGGCCGGCCTGGTGGTGTTGGCCGGCCTGATCGCGATGACCGAGGCGGCGCTCGCCGCGATCTCGCCGGCCCGCGCCGCCGAGCTGGCGCGCGACGGTGTGCGGGGCGCCCGCACCCTGCAGGCCGTGGCCGGCGACGTCGTCCGGCACCTCAACCTGCTCCTGCTGTTGCGGCTGCTCGCCGAGCTGACCGCCACCACCCTGGTGGCGCTTGTCGCGGTGGACAGCTTCGGCGCCGGCTGGCGGGCCGCGCTGGTCACCGCCGGCGCGATGACCGTGGTCAGCTTCGTGGTGGTCGGTGTCGCCCCGCGCACCATCGGCCGGCAGCACGCGTACGCCGTGGGTCGCGCGGTGGCGCCGCTGGTCCGCTGGCTGGGCCGGGCGCTCAACCCGCTCGCCTCGCTGCTGATCCTGATCGGCAACGCGGTCACGCCGGGCCGCGGCTTCCGGGAGGGGCCGTTCGCCAGCCAGGTGGAGTTGCGTGAGCTGGTCGACCTGGCCGAGCAGCGCGGCGTCGTCGAGCACGGCGAACGGCAGATGATCCACTCGGTCTTCGCGCTCGGTGACACCATCGCCCGTGAGGTGATGGTGCCGCGTACCGAGATGGTGTGGATCGAGGAGGGCAAGACGCTCGCGCAGGCGCTCGTGCTCTTCCTGCGTTCCGGGTTCTCCCGCATCCCGGTGATCGGCGAGAGCGTCGACGACGTGCTCGGTGTGCTCTACCTCAAGGATCTGATCCGGCGTTCCCGCGGTGGAGACCCGGCGGCCGAGCAGTTGCCGGTGGCCGAGCTGATGCGCCCGGCGACCTTCGTGCCGGAGTCCAAGCCGGTCGACGACCTGCTGTCGGAGATGCAGGCGGCCCGCAACCACCTGGTCATCGTGGTCGACGAGTACGGCGGCACCGGCGGCCTGGTCACCATCGAGGACATCCTGGAGGAGATCGTCGGTGAAATCACCGACGAGTACGATGTCGAACGCCCGCCCGTCGAACGTCTGACGGACTCCTCGGTGCGGGTGACCGCCCGCCTGCCGGTGGAGAGTCTGGGCGAGATGTTCGACACCGACCTGCCCACCGACGAGGTGGAGACGGTCGGTGGCCTGCTGGCCCAGTCGTTGGGGCGAGTGCCGATCCCCGGCGCGGAGGTCGAGGTCGCCGGTCTCCGGCTGCTCGCCGAGGGCACCACCGGCCGGCGCAACCGGATCGACACCGTCCTGGTCAGCCGGGTGGAGTCGGGCCATGAGCAGGACACCGCGGGGCGTGGCGAGCACGCCGGCCCCGGGGACGACACGACCAACTACCGAGACGACGAGAGGCAATCCGCCGATGCCTGACACACCCCCCGTGCCTGCCGCTCGGCCCGCCCCCGGCGCGCCGACACCCCTGAGCGCCGAGGACGCCAAGCTGGTCGTCCTGGCCCGGGGAGCCCGCGGCCGGGTCGCCGCCGTGGAGGGCGCCGCGGTCCGTGATCAGGACGGCCGGACGTACGCGGCGGCCAGCGTCGCGTTGCCGTCGCTGACCCTCACCGCGTTGCAGTTGGCTGTCGCGTCGGCCGTGGCGGCCGGGGCGAGCCGGCTGGAGGCCGCGGTGGTGGTGACCGAGGCGTCGACACTCGACGGCGCCGGGCACGCGGCCGTGCGTGACCTCACGGTGGACGCGCCGATCCACGTGGCCGCGCCGGACGGCACGGTCCTCGGCACGGTGGCGCAGTGAGCTCCGTGCCGGACCCGCAGGCACGGCCGTACCGGGCCGGGTTCGGTTGCTTCGTCGGCCGGCCCAACGCCGGCAAGTCGACGCTGACCAACGCCATCGTCGGCACCAAGATCGCGATTACCTCGAACAAACCGCAGACCACCCGGCACGTCATCCGGGCCGTGCTGCACCGCCCGGAGTCGCAGCTGGTCCTTGTCGACACACCGGGTCTGCACCGGCCCCGTACGCTGCTCGGCGAACGTCTCAACGACCTGGTCCGGTCCACCTGGACGGAGGTCGACGTGATCGGCCTCTGCATCCCGGCCGACGAGCCGGTGGGGCGCGGCGACCGGTTCATCACCGGCGAGCTGGCCGAGCTGAAGGCCACCGTGTTGGCGGTGGTCACCAAGACCGACCTGGTCGACAAGCGCCGTCTGGCGGAGCAGTTGCTCGCGGTGAGCCAGATGGGGGAGTTCGCCGAGATCGTGCCGGTGAGCGCCGTCTCCGGGCACCAGGTGGACACGCTCGTCGACGTGATGACCAAATACCTGCCGCCGTCGCCGCAGCTCTACCCGGACGACATGCTCACCGACGACCCCGAGCAGGTGCTGGTCGCGGAGCTGATCCGGGAGGCCGCCCTGGAGGGCGTCCGGGACGAGCTGCCGCACTCCATCGCCGTGGTGGTGGAGGAGATGATCCCCGAGGGTCAGGTCATGAAGATCTACGCCGACCTGTACGTGGAACGGCCCAGCCAGAAGGCGATCGTGCTCGGCCACAAGGCGAGCCGGCTCAAGGAGGTCGGCACCAACGCCCGCCGGCAGATCGAGGAGCTGCTGGGCGGCCGGGTCTATCTCGACCTGCACGTGCGGGTCGCGAAGGACTGGCAGCGCGACCCGAGGCAGCTGCGCAAGCTGGGCTTCTGAGCGTCCTCACCGAGGCGGCCAACCGGCCCCGCCGCCAAGCGGCCCCCCGCCCGGCTTGAGGCCGAGCGGCGCGGCAGTGCGGCCATGAGGCCGGGGAGCGGCGGTGGCGAGCGGCGCCGTCAGCGCTGGCTGATGGTGACGTTGCCGCTGCCGGCCGAACCGTCGAGCACCAGTGACGCAGCCGGGTCGTCGGCGACGGTGACCCGCGCGTCGCCGGAGCCGGTGTTGGACCGGACCCGGTAGCTGCCCGCCGGCACCAGCAGCGTGACATCACCGCTGGAGGCATGTGCGCGGGCGGCGGCGGGCTTGTCCAGCTCGACGTTGACGTTGCCGGACCCGGCCTCCGCGTCGACCGCGCCACCCAGCCGGCGTGCGGTGATGTCCCCGGAGCCGGCGCGCAGCCGGACCGCCCCGCTGGCCTCACTCACCTCGATGTCACCGGAACCCGTCTCGACCCCGACCGCGCCGGACGCGCCGACGATCCGTACGTCGCCGGAGCCCAGCCGCAGATCCACCGTGCCGACCCGGCTCAGCTCGACGTCGCCGGAGCCGGACTCGCCCTGGAGAGCCACACCCTCCGGCAGGGCCACCTCGTAGGAGATGCTGCACCTGTCGCCGCAGTCGGTGTCCAGCACCAACTCGCTGCCCTTGATCTCGTACCGGGCCTGGGGCTCGCCACCCTGGTAGCGCACCACCCGCTTGATCCGTGCCTCGCCCTCCGTGCCGTTGCCCCGGACGATCACGTCGCCCGCACCCGGCAGGACCCGGATGGTGGTGATCTTCGCCGCCTCGGTGTCGTCGTAGTCGAGCCGACGCATGGCCAGGTTGTCGCACCCGGCGAGCAGGATGAGGGTGGTTGCCAGGCCCAGAGCGACGGGTGCGGTGGCGCGACGACGGACGGCGGCGGTGGTGGGGTGCATTGCCATGACCAGCACGCTACGACCGGTGACGAGTCGGGCGCATCGGGGTTCGTCCGCGCGTCCACCCCGAACCAACCCTGATTTCACACCCCGAGGGAGAATGGCCCGATGGCCGGGTATCGCCGACAGCTCTACCGCGACGACGCGGTGGTGCTGCGTGTGCAAAAGCTCGGCGAGTCCGACCGGATCATCACCCTGCTCACCCGTCGGCACGGCCGGCTACGCGCGGTGGCCCGGGGCATCCGCCGCACCACCAGCAAGTTCGGCGCCCGGCTGGAGCCGTTCGGCCACGTCGACCTCCAACTCGCCGGCGACCCGAAGGGCAACCACGGCAGCTCGCTGCACAGCGTCAGCCAGGTCGAGGGCATCGACCTGTACGGCAAGCGGTTCCTCGGGGACTATCCCCGCTACACGGCGGCCAGTGCGATCGCCGAGACCGCCGAGCGGCTGACCCCGGTCGAGCGAGAGCCGTCGCTGCGGCTGTTCCAGCTCACCGTCGGCGCGCTGAAGGCGCTGTCCCGGGGTGAGCACGCCACCACGCTGGTCCTCGACGCGTACCTGCTGCGGGGGATGGCCCTCGCCGGCTGGGCGCCAGCGCTGATCGCCTGTGCGGTCTGCGGCACCCCCGGGCGACACCGGGCGTTCTCCGTGCCGGCGGGTGGCGCGGTCTGTCCGGACTGCCGACCACCCGGCGCGGCCCACCCCGCGCCGGCCACCATCGACCTGATGTCCGCACTGACCACCGGCGACTGGGTGCTGGCCGACGCCACCGACACCGGCGTACGCCGGGAGTGCAGCGGGCTGGTCGCGGCTCACCTGCAGTGGCACCTGGAGCGCGCGCTACGCTCGCTGCCGCTGGTCGACCGGGGTCCCTCGGCGGCCGGCACGGCCTCGCCGCCGGACGGCGCCGGGGTCGTGGTGCTCCGGCCGCGTGGCGACGTCGAGTCCGGGGCGGACGGCACGAACAGGGAGTGACCGAGTGATCCGATCGAAGAAGGCGGGCCGGCGCGAGCCGACGCCGCCGACACCGCACCCGACCGGCGCCCGGCCGCCGGCGCTGCCCACCGAGGCGGTGCCGAAGCACGTGGCTGTGGTGATGGACGGCAACGGTCGCTGGGCCAAGGATCGTGGGTTGGCGCGCACCAAGGGTCACGAGGCGGGAGAGCACAGCCTCTTCGACACCATCGAGGGCGCGATCGAGATGGGCATCCCGTACCTGACTGCGTACGCGTTCTCCACCGAGAACTGGCGGCGCTCGCCCGACGAGGTCCGGTTCCTGATGGGGTTCAACCGGGACGTGATCCGTCGTCGCCGTGACCAGTTGGTCGACCTCGGCGTACGGGTGGTCTGGTCGGGCCGGTCCGGCCGGTTGTGGAAGAGCGTCATCTCCGAGTTGCAGACCGCCGAGGAGATGTCCCAGGACAACTCGACGTTGACCCTGCAGTTCTGCGTCAACTACGGCGGGCAGGCCGAGATCGGCGACGCGGCCGCCGCGATCGCCCGCGACGTGGCCGCCGGCCGACTGGATCCGGCCAAGGTCACTGAGAAGACCGTGGCGAAATACCTCTACCACCCGGAGATCCCGGAGGTGGACCTGTTCCTGCGTCCCTCCGGGGAGGAACGGATCTCCAACTTCATGCTCTGGCAGTCCGCGTACGCCGAGCTGGTCTTCCTGGACACGCTCTGGCCCGACTTCGACCGCCGCCACCTCTGGTATGCGTGCGAGTTGTACGCGCAACGGGACCGACGCTTCGGCGGCGCACTGCCCAACCCGGTCGCCCCGGTGATCTGAGCCAACGCGCTTACTCTCCCGTCACTCTGGGTATCACCCATGTCAGAAGCCACTGACGGAGGTGAACCCACATGATCCAGAAGCGCATTGCCCAGTGGGCGGTGATGGCGGTTGCGGTGCCCCTGGCGGCTGCCGGTGCCCGCCGGCTCAGCCACACCCTGGAGGCCCGCCGTGGTCCCTCCGGGGTGACCCGGTTGCTGACCAAGGGCGCGGACCTGATGCGTCCCCAGAAGGCCAAGCGTCGCCGCTTCTTCTAAACAACCCGCCCGTCCCCGGCGCCGCCCGCACCCTCCCGGTGCGGGCGGCACCGTCGTCCCACCCCCACTCCGTCCCACCCCCACTCCGTCCCACCACCCCGCCCGGCCCTCCCCGCTCTGCCGCCCCCGCCTCCGCCTCCGCCTCCGCCTCCGCCTCCGCCTCCGCCTCCGCCCGGGGTCGATCATGGAGTTGTGGTGGCCGGATCAGCCGCATTTACGACTTATGTTCACCACCACAAGTGCATGATCGACCCCGGACGGGGCGGGGTGGGGTTCGTGCGGGGTGGCGGGGTGGGGGTGGAAGGGTGGCGGGGTGGGGGTGTGGTGCTGTTCCGGGGTGGTGGGGGAGTGGGGGCGGGTAGGGTCCGGAGGTGGTGGGACGACGGCGGTTGGGGTGGAAATGCGGGATCTCCGGTTCAAAATGATCATGGCGTTGAACGCCGCCGATCTGGGTGAGCCGATCTGTGCGCAGGTTGCCGACATCTGTGCCGAGATCGCCGAGCAGCACTGCGCCGAGTTCGGTCACACACCGCAGATCCGCACCGGTGAGATCGCGGAGCTGGCCACCGGCGAGCCGGCCCTGACCTGGGCGTCGTCGACACCCGACGCCGGGCAGCGTGCCTGGTGACCGCGCCCGCTCCCGCCGTCGACGTGCGTCGCGCCGATGATCGCTTCGCCACCCGGATCTCCTGGCTGGACTCCAAGCACTCGTTCTCGTTCTCCCGGCACTACGACCCGGCCAACACCCACCACGGTCTGCTGCTGGTCAACAACGACGACGTGGTGCGGCCGGGGGCCGGCTTCGAAACCCACCCGCACCAGGACATGGAGATCATCACCTGGGTGCTGCGCGGCTCCCTGGTGCACCAGGACTCCACCGGGCACTCCGGGGTGATCTACCCGGGCCTGGCCCAGCGGATGAGCGCCGGCACCGGCATCCTGCACTCGGAGAAGAACGACGCCTGGCGACTCGACAACCAGGAGCCGCACACCGACCCGGTCCACTTCGTGCAGATGTGGGTGCTCCCCGACGAGCAGGGTGTCGACCCCGGCTACGAGCAACTGGAGATCGAGGACGAGCTCCTCCGCGGCGGCCTGGTGCCGATCGCCTCCGGAATGGACCGCTACGACGGTGCGTCCGCGATCCGGATCCGCAACCGGTACGCGACCCTGCACGCCGCCCGTCTCGCCCCCGGCGACGAGGTCACCATCCCCGACGCACCCTTCGTGCACCTGTACGTGCCCAACGGCACAGTGACCCTGGAGGGCAGCGGCCCGCTCGGCACCGGCGACGCGGTCCGGCTCACCAGGACCGGAGGCCGGCGCGTCACCGCCGACGAACCGGCCGAGATCCTCGTCTGGGAGATGCACGCCACCGTCGCCTGACCGTCGCCCGGCCGGGAGGCGCGCACCGCCCTGCTCCATGAGCGCACATCGCCCTGCTCCGTGAGCGCACACCGCCCTGCTCCATGAGCGCGCACCACCCTGCCCCCATGACCTCGCCCGAACATGGATGTAGTGGCCTCCCGAGGGCGGAAGGCCACTACATCATGGATCGAGCACGATCACGGCGCTGCGGGGCGCCGCGCCGACTACGCCGGGGACTCGGCGCGGTCGCCGGCCCAGGTGGTGTGGAACGAGCCCTCACGGTCGACCCGCTGGTAGGTGTGCGCGCCGAAGTTGTCCCGCAGACCCTGGATCAACGCGGCGGGCAGGCGCTCGGCGCGCAGCGCGTCGAAGTACGCCAACGACGACGAGAACGCCGGGGTCGGCACACCGGCCCGGGTCGCGTCGGCCACCACCCGCCGCCAACTCGGCACGCCAGCGGCGACCGCCTCGGCGAAGTAGGGCGCCACCAGCAGCGTCGGCAGGTCCGGCTTCTCGTCGTACGCCTCGCGGATGCGGTCGAGGAAGCGGGCCCGGATGATGCAGCCGCCCCGCCAGATCGTCGCCGTGCCGCCGAGGTTGATGTCCCAGTTGTACTCCTGGCTGCCGGCGCGGATGTGGTCGAAGCCCTGCGCGTACGCGACGATCTTTGAAGCGAGCAGCGCCCGGCGGACGTCCTCGACGAACGCGTCCCGGTCGGTGACCTGCCACTTCTCACCCGCGTCCGGGAACGCCCGGCGAGCGGCCTCGCGCTGGTCGACGTGCCCGGAGAGCGAGCGGGCGAAGGTCGCCTCGGCGATTCCGGTGATCGGGATGCCCAGATCCAGGGCACTCTGCACGGTCCACCGGCCGGTGCCCTTCTGCTCGGCCCGATCCTGCACGACGTCGATGAAGGGGCGGCCCGTCGCCGCGTCGGTGTGCGCGAGCACATCGGCGGTGATCTCGATGAGGAACGACTCCAACTCGCCGCCGTTCCACTCGCGGAAGATCTCCGCGATCTCCGCCGGCTTCGCGCCCAGGCCGGCCCGAAGCAGGTCGTACGCCTCGGCGATGAGCTGCATGTCGGCGTACTCGATGCCGTTGTGCACCATCTTGACGAAGTGCCCGGCGCCGTCCGGCCCGACATGGGTGCAGCACGAAACGCCGTCCACCTGGGCGGCGATCTTCTCGAACATCGGCCCGAGCTTGGCGTACGACTCGGCGGAACCGCCGGGCATGATGCTCGGCCCGAGCAGCGCGCCCTCCTCGCCACCGGAGACGCCGGTGCCGCTGAAGTGCAGCCCCTGCGCGCGCAGCGCCTCCTCTCGACGGCGGGTGTCGGCGAAGTGGGCGTTGCCGCAGTCGACGATGATGTCGCCCTCCTCCAGCAGGGGCACCAACTCGTCGATCACCGCGTCGGTGGGTGCACCCGCCTTGACCATCACGATCACCGCGCGGGGGCGTTCCAGTGACGCCACGAAATCGGCCATCGTCTCACCGGGCACGAACGTGCCCTCGTCGCCATGCTCGGCGACCAGGCTCCGGGTGCGCGCGGGCGTCCGGTTGTGCACCGCCACCGTGAAGCCGTTGCGGGCCAGGTTGCGGGCCAGATTTCGGCCCATCACCGCCAGCCCGGTCACACCGATCTGCGCCGTCGCCTGCTCAGCCATTCGTGCCGCCACCTCTCGTCACCACTATCAGCGTTTGGAAACTTACCGTGATGTGAGCCGATCTGGACCAGTGATCCACCTCCCGTTTCTGCGAACAACATGCACGTTGCGCATGTGGCCTGGGCTCTCCGCAGTGCAGCCGGTAGGCCGTACAGGGAAACCTGTCGCCAACCCACGCCGCGCGCGTCAGCCTTCGGCGAGGCGGGCTTCGATCCGGGCGATCTTCCCGTTGAGTGCGTCGGTGACCCCGGGCCGGACGTCGGCCTTGAGCACCACACTCACCCGGGGCGCCTGCGCGGCGACCACGTCGACCGCCCGTTTCACCACCACCATCACCTCGTCCCATTCACCCTCGACGGTGGTGAACATGGCATCGGTCCGGTTGGGAAGGCCGGAGGCACGGACCACCCGCACCGCCTCGGCGACCAGGTCGCCCACGGAGTCGTCACCGCCGAGCGGGGTGATCGAGAACGCGATAAGCATGTGCCGATCGTGCCAGTAAAAACGGATGCGCGTCCGGTCGGGCGGTGGCTAGGGTACGGACATGCGTAACTGACGCCCCACTTCCGAGCCGGCCGCCGTCCCGCGTCGCGGTCCGTGCGCTCCCGGGCGTCCCGCATCTCCTCCCCGCCGTTCGGCGGCGCTGGCCCTGCCTGGCCCCGGTGAGCAGTCCCTTCTCCCTTCGACCGCCGCGCAACGGCGGTCACCAGCCGATCCGACCGACCGCCGCAGCGCGGGGCCGGCCGTGCCGGTCGGCACTGACGGAGGTCAGGATGCCCGCGAGGCGTAACCCGAAGAAGTCCCGTACGACGAAAGCGACGCCGCTCGGCATCGACCCGGCGGCCGGCCACGGCCCGCTCCCACCCACTCTCCCCGACCTGGACCGCGCGCTCGAACCGCCCCTGCCGCCGATGCCGATGGCTGTCGAGGACGCGCTGGCCGGGCCGGCGGTGCTGGCGGAATCGACGGTGCTGGCCGGGCCGGCGCTGCCGGCGGCTGTCCCGGACGAGTTGGCTGTTCCGGTCGAAGTAGCGGTGCCGGTCGCCGGGCCGGCAGCGGTCGACGCGCCGGCCGCTGTCGATGTGCCGGCGGTTGTCGACGCGCCGGCGGTGGGGGATCTGCCGAAGCCGACCGGGCGACCGAAGGCACCGACGGCCGGGCCGCCGCAGGGTGGCGGCAACCGCTCCGGCGGCGGACGCAGCCAGCAAGCTGGCCAGACCCGCCGCTACGCCTTCCGCCGCAGCTGATCGAGCCGCCCGCTGCCCCCAGCCCCACCTCGCCCCGCGATCTTGCACTTTCTGCCCCGACGAAACCGGTATAACGGCATGAAACGGCGACAGAAACTGCAAGATCGGCGGGGCGGGGCGGGGCGGGCCGCGGGACCGGCTGGGGTTTAGCTGATCAAGGGGCGGAAGGTGCCCGCGATGATGCTTGTCGTGAGGGCGGCGCCGGCCAGCACTACCGCCCCGGCGATGAGGAGCGCGTCGGCGCGGGTGAAGTGCTGACGGCGGGCGACGGTTCGGGGTGTGCCGGCGTCGAAGCCGCGGGCGTCCATCGCCACGGCGAGCCTGGTGCCCCGGCGGATCGCCCCGACCAGCAGCGCGAACGCGGTGGAGGCGAACAGTCGCAGCTTCGCCACCGGGTTGCGGCCCGCGTCGACGCCGCGTGCGCGTCGGGCCATGCTGATCATCTGCCACTCCTGACCGAGCAGCGGCACCAGACGGAACGCGGCCAGTGCCCCGATGGCGAACCGGGCCGGTGCCTTCATGTTCTGGATCAACGCGTCGGCCAGGTCGGTGGGGTCGGTGGTCGCGAAGACGATCACACCGGGCAGGGCCACCGCGAAGACCCGCAGCACCAGACCGAGGGCGGTGAGCAGCACGCCGGTGGTCACCAGGATCGGTCCCGCGTCCAGGAGGACCCGGCCGGACCGGTCGGCGGCGAAGAGCACCAGGGTGACCAGGATGCCGGCGGCACTGAGGAGCAGTGGCCAGGCCCGTCGGGCCAGCACCCGGTAGCCGATGCCGAACAGCGGCAGCACGGCGAGTTCGAGCGCGATGGCGATCGCCGGGGCGAGGGGGTCCAGGGTGGCCAGCAGCGTGAACGAGAAGATCAGCGCGGCGGCGACCTTCGCCACCGGGTTGCGCCGGGCCAACGGCGCATCGGGCGCGGCGACCGGCTCGATGCTGATCATCGGACGTCGCCCCGGCCAGGCGGGCCCGCCGGTCGGCCTGGCCGGTCGCCTGCCGTCGGCCGGTCTGGCAGGTCTGGCCGCTCGCCT
>NZ_JBICUF010000014.1:0-134096 GCF_043198035.1 Micromonospora sp. NPDC048898 | reverse complement strand
GCCTGCTGCTGGCCGCTCGCCTGCTGCTGGCCGCTCGCCTGCTGCTGGCCGCTCGCCTGCTGCTGGCCGCTCGCCTGCTGCTGGCCGCTCGCCTGCTGCTGGCCGCTCGCCTGCCGTCGGCCGGTCTGGCCGATCACCGGCCGGGTCGGTGCCGGTCGCGGCTCGGCGCAGGGTGACGGTGCGGTCGGCGAGCGCGGCCACGAAGTCCGCGTCGTGGGTGACCGCGACCACGCCGTGCCCGGCGTCGCGCAGGTCGGCGAAGAGGTCGACCAACTCCCGCCAGGTCCGCCGGTCCTGGCCGAAGGTGGGTTCGTCGCAGATCAGCAGGCGGGGCGCGGTGGCCAGGGCGGTCGCCACACTCAGCCGCCGCGCCTCACCACCGGAGAGGGTGTACGGGTTGGCAGCCGCGAGGCGGCCCAGGCGCAGCCGTTCCAGCAGCCCGGACACGGTCTGCTTGACGGCCGCCTCGGGTTGACCGGTCCGGCGTGGGCCGAGTGCCAGCTCGTCGAAGACGGTGCTGGTGACGAACTGGTGCTCCGGATCCTGGAAGACCGACCCGATCCGCCGGGCCAGTGCGGGGGCCGGCCAGCGGTGTGGGGGAGTGCGGTGGTCGGTGCCGGCCAACTCGACGGATGCGGTGACCCGTCCGGCGCCCGGCCGGAGCAACCCGCCGAGCAGCAACGCCAGGGTGGACTTGCCGGCGCCGTTGGGTCCGCGTACGGCGAGTGCCTCGCCGGCGCGTACCGCCAGGTCGGTGGAGCCCAGCCGGGGCGGCAGGCCGAGCCGGTCGGCGGTGAGCAGCAGGTCCCCGGGCGCGGCGGTGGCCGGCCGGGGCGCGATGGGGTGACCGGGCACCCAGACCCCCTCGGCGGCAAGCGTGCCACCGTGGGCGGCGAAGACGGCCTCGGGTGTGCCGTCCGCGCGGACCCCGCCGCCAGGTTCCAGGACGACCACCCGGTCGACGAGTGGCAGCGCCTCGGCGATCCGGTGCTCGACCAGGATCAGCGTGGTGTCGGCGTCCAGCGCGCCGGCCACCGCCTGTCGGATCAGGTCGGCCCCGGCCGGATCGAGGTTGGCGGTCGGCTCGTCCAACAGCAGCAGCTCCGGACGCAGCGCCAGTGCGCCGGCCAGGGCGAGGCGTTGCTGTTCGCCGCCGGAGAGCGCGGCGGTGGGGCGGTCCCGGCGGTACGGGAAGCCGACGCGGCGCAGCGCCTCGTCCACCCGGGGCCAGATCTCGTCGGTCGGTACGCCGCGGTTCTCCAGCCCGAACGCGACGTCGTCGCCGCAGCGCGCCATCACCAGTTGGGTTTCCGGGTCCTGGAAGACGATGCCGACGCGTTCCCGTCCCTTGCGCGGGTCGAGACCGTCGATCTCGACGGTGCCCTCCTGCTCGCCGGAGTCGTCGGGGAGCAGCCCGGCCAGCGCGCTGAGCAGGGTGCTCTTACCGGCCCCGGAGGGCCCGAGCAGCAGAACCCGCTCCCCAGCCTCGACCCGCAGATCAACCCCGCGCAGAGCCCAGGCGCGCCGCCCGGCGTGCCGCCACCCGAACCCCCGCAGCAGTACCCCGCCCACCACACCCACCCCCTCCCGGCCCCGGGCCCACCCGCATTTCAACGGGACAAGGTCAGATCAGTGCTCGGTCTCGGCCTACCGGGAAGCGGTCCAGGACTCCGGTCTTGGCCAGGGACTCGGTCAGCAGCCACCCGCCGGCACCGGCGATCACGGTGGCGCTGACGATGGTGATCAGCGCGTACGGGAGGCGGTAGTCGGTGAACGCGTAGTCGGCGTTCCAGACGAAGAAGTCGAACAGTGCGGCGCTGAGACCGGTCAGTGCGCCGGCCAGCAGCGCGGTCGGCAGCCGGTACGACCGGTAGCGGAAGGCGGCGAACGCCAGCTCCGCGCCGATGCCCTGCACGATGCCCTGCGGGATCACCGTGCCGGCCCACTGGCTGCCCAGCAGCGCGGAGAGGACCGCGGCCACCGTCTCGCAGTAGAGCGCGGCGCCGGGCTTGCGGATGACCAGGCCGCCGATCACGGCCGGCATCAGCCAGACGCCGTAGAGCAGCGCCTGCGCCGGCGGGAAGAAGGTGAAGGCGCCCTCGGTGGCGCTCCAGACCAGGCCCCAGGCCCAGAAGATGACGCCGAAGGCGACCGCGAGCACCGAGGCGACCACGATGTCGATGGTCCGCCAGCGGCCGGTGTCGGTGGTGGATTTCATGTATTGCTCCCAGTTCTGACTGCGAACCAGGAGAAGACGCACGCCGCACGCCCGGTGGCACCGGACGGCGGCGCGGCTGGAGGTCGACCGAACTCCCTGCGCTGGCATTACCCAGATCAGGTTCGAGGGTCTGCGGGCGTGCCCGCACTCTCAGCGCTGTGCGCTCCCCTGTCGGATGTGAAGTTGTCTCGACGACGCTAACACCGACCAGGGGTGCCGGCCTAGCAGGGCTTCCACCCAGCGGCCGGCCGTACGTCGGCTGGGTAGGCTGACGATCATGCGGGTCGACGCGCGAGGTCTCACGTTCGAGGTAACCGCCGGCGGTCCGTCGGACGGCGTACCCGTCCTGCTGCTGCACGGCTTCCCCCAACACCGCGGCGAGTGGGACGACGTGGTGCCCGCGTTGCACGCGGCCGGGCTGCGCACGTACGCGCTGGACCAGCGCGGCTACTCGCCCGGCGCGCGGCCGACGGCGGTGGCCGACTACCGGATCCCCGAGCTGGTCGCCGACGTGGTGGCGGTGCTCGACGCCCTGGGGCTGGACACCGTCCACCTGGTCGGCCACGACTGGGGCGCGATCGTGGCCTGGGCCGTCGCCTCCGGGCACCCGGACCGGGTCCGTACGCTGACCGCGGTGTCCGTGCCCCATCCGGCCGCCATGGCGTACGCCCTGGCCAACGACGGTCAGCAGAAGGCCCGCTCGTCGTACATCGCGTTGTTCCGTAAGCCGGGGACCGCGGAGAGGGTGCTGCTGGCGTGGAACGCGACAGCGCTGTGCAAGATGCTCGGTGGGGTGGGCGACGCGCCCCGGGTGGACCGCTACGCCGCCCCGATGCGTGCGCCGGGGGCGCTCACCGCCGCGCTGAACTGGTACCGGGCGATGTCCCGCGCCGACCTGGCCGGCGTCGGCCCGGTCGCGGTGCCCACCACCTACGTCTGGAGTGACCGGGACGTCGCCATCGGCCGGAGTGCCGCCGAGGCGTGTGCGGCGAACGTCACCGGGGCGTACCGCTTCGTGCCGTTGACCGGTGTGAGTCACTGGATTCCGGACACGGCGCCGGGTCCGCTCGCCGAGGCGATCCTGGCCCGGGCCGCCGGAACGGCCTGAGCCGTGCGGGTCGGTCGGAAAGGGGCACCGTGACGCGGACGACTTCGACGCGTTGGGCGGACCTGGAGGCCACCGGGGCGGCGCACAGCGGACCGGTCGGCACCGGGACCGGCAGCTTGATGCGCCAGCGGGCGGCTGTCGACTTCGGGGTGCGCTGGCTGGACCGTAATCGGACGACGGAGGACGCATGACGGTGAGTGCCGAGGCCTACCTGGCCGTGGTGACCGAGACGATCGGTCGGGTGGCCGCCAGCCAGCGGGAGGCGGTGGGGCGAGCCGCCGACCTGATCGCCGACGCCGTACGCGCCGACGGGGTGGTGCACGCGTTCGGCACCGGACACTCCGAGGCCCTCGCCATGGAGATCGCCGGCCGGGCGGGTGGGCTGGTGCCGACCAACCGGATCGCGCTGCGTGACCTGGTGCTGCTCGGCGGTGAGCCGGCCGAGCGGCTTGGTCCGTTGCTGGAGCGGGACCCGGCGGTGGCCCACCGGCTCTACGAGCTGGCTCCGGTACGGCCCGCCGACGTTTTCGTTCTCGCCTCGAACTCCGGGGTCAACGGCGCGATGGTGGAGTTCGCCACCCTTGTCAAGGAACGTGGCCACGCCCTGGTGGCGATCACCTCGGCGCAGCACTCTGGCCGGATGACCTCCCGCCACCCGTCCGGGCGCAAGCTGGCCGACCTCGCGGACGTCGTGCTCGACAACGGTGCGCCGTACGGTGACGCGACGCTGCCGCTGCCCGGCGGCGGCGCGGTCGGCGCGGTCTCCTCGATCACCGCCGCGTTGCTGGCCCAGCAGGTCACGGTGGAGGTGGTGGCGCGGCTGCTGGCGGCGGGGGAGCGTCCGCCGGTCTACCTGTCGGCGAACATCCCCGACGGCGACGCGCACAACACGGAATTGGAGACCCGGTACGCCGGTCGAATCCGGCGCGGGTCCTGACGCGGTGCTGATGGCCGAGGTGCGTCCGGAAGGTGAACGACGGATGTCGTGAACCCGTTTCACGCTCGCCCAGGTGGGGCATTGGCGTTGCTGTCGGCGGCCGGGACCGTCGGCAGTAGCGTCGCACCGGAGGTAGCGCGTGTCCAAGGAGACCGAGAAGCAGCGTTGGCAGCGCAATTTCGCCGACCTGTTGCAGGAGTTGCGGGTCGCACAGACGGGCGTGCAGATCCTCTTCGCCTTCCTGCTCACCCTGCCGTTCAGTAACGGGTTCACCAGGACCACGGAGTTCCAGCGGGACGTCTACATCGTCGCGCTGCTCGCCGCGGCCGCCGCGACCGCGATGATCATCTCGCCGGTGGCGTTCCACCGGGCGCTGTTCCGGCAGGGGCGCAAGCCGGAGTTGGTGCGCTTCGCGCACCGGATGGCCACCGGTGGTCTCGCCTTCATGCTGATCGCGATGGTCAGCGCGGTGCTGCTGATCACCGACTTCGTGCTGGACCGGCCGATCGCCTTCGTGCTCAGTGCGCTGACCGGGCTCTGGTTCATCACGTTCTGGGCCGCCCTGCCGTTCGCTCGCCGCAACTGGGGTGAGGACGACATGGACGACGAGGACGACGACCCGGACGAGATCGCCGGCCGCTGATCTGACAGATCTCCACCGATCGCTACCCCCGGGTAACAACCGGGGGTAGCGTGACGACAGTCGCGCATGTCGACGCAGCCGCACCGAGGTTCGAGGGGGCAGCCGTGACCACGACGCAGGACGGCAGACCAACACCGGACGGCCCCGACTCCGACGCCGCACCCCGCACCGCCGGTGCCGTGGCCCCGTTGCCCGAGGAGGCCGGGCAGGTCTCGGAGAAGGAGGCCCGGCAGGTCGCCGAGGCCGCCCGCGAGTCCACCTGGGACCGGCCCAGCTTCGGCAAGGAGCTGTTCCTCGGCCGCTTCCGACTCGACCTGATCGACCCGTGGCCCCGATCCGATCCGGACGACGTGGCTCGCGCCGAGGAGTTCCTCGGTCGGTTCCGCGCCTTCCTGACCTCCGAGGTGGACGGGGCCGCCATCGAGCGCGACGCGTCCATTCCGGACTCGGTGTTCCACGGCCTGGCCGACCTCGGCGCGTTCGGCATGAAGGTCGACCGGAAGTACGGCGGGCTGGGGCTGAGCAACCTGCACTACTGCCGGGCGCTGATGCTGGCCGGCTCGGTCAGCCCGGCCATCGGCGCGCTGCTCTCCGCGCACCAGTCGATCGGGGTGCCGCAGCCGCTGAAGATGTTCGGCACCGACGAGCAGAAGCAACGCTTCCTGCCCCGGCTCGCCGCCGGCGAGGTGTCCGCGTTCCTGCTCACCGAACCGGACGTCGGCTCCGACCCGGCCCGGCTGGCCACCACCGCCGAGCCGACCGAGGACGGCACCGGCTACCGGCTCAACGGGGTGAAGCTCTGGGCCACCAACGGCATCGTGGCCACCCTGCTGGTGGTGATGGCCCGGGTGCCGGCCACCGAGGGTCGGCGGGGCGGGATCACCGCCTTCGTGGTGGACGGCGACAGCGCCGGCATCACCGTCGAACGGCGCAACGAGTTCGTCGGCCTGCGTGGCCTGGAAAACAGCCTCACCCGGTTCCACGACGTGTTCGTGCCCGCCGAGAACGTCATCGGCGGCGAGGGCAAGGGGCTGAAGATCGCCCTGACCACCCTGAACACCGGCCGCCTGTCGTTGCCGGCGATGTGCGTGGGCGCCGGCAAGTGGGCGTTGAACGTGGCCCGGGGCTGGGCCGCCGACCGGGTCCAGTGGGGCCGGCCGGTAGGCGAGCACGAGGCCGTCGCGCAGAAGCTCTCCTTCATCGCCGCCACCACGTACGGCATGGAGACCATGCTCGACCTCTGCTGCCTGCTCGCCGACGACGACCACAACGACATCCGGATCGAGGCCGCGCTGGTCAAGCTGTACGCCAGCGAGATGGCCTGGAAGGTCGGCGACGAGCTGGTCCAGATCCGGGGCGGGCGCGGCTACGAGACGGCCGACTCGCTGGCCGCCCGTGGCGAACGCCCGGCCAACGTCGAGCAGGTGCTCCGCGACCTGCGCATCAACCGGATCTTCGAGGGCTCCACCGAGATCATGCACCTGCTGATCGCGCGGGAGGCGGTCGACGCCCACCTGTCGGTGGCCGGCGACATCATCGACCCGGACGCGGGGCTGGGCCGCAAGGCACGCGCCGGCGCCCGAGCCGGTGCCTTCTACGCGAAGTGGCTGCCCACCCTGGCCGTCGGCCGGGGGCAGAGCCCATCGGCGTACGCCGAGTTCGGGCCGCTCGCCGCGCACCTGCGCCAGGTGGAGCGGTCGTCGCGCAAGCTGGCCCGGTCGACGTTCTACGCGATGTCCCGCTGGCAGGGAAAGATGGAGCGTAAGCAGGCGTTCCTCGGCCGCGTGGTGGACATCGGCGCCGAGTTGTTCGCGATGTCCGCGGTCTGCGTCCGGGCCAACGCCGAGCGGGGCAACCGCCCGGAAAATGTCGAGCTGGCCGACCTGTTCTGCCGGCAGGCGCGGGTGCGGGTGGACGCCCTGTTCAACGCCCTGTGGGACAACACCGACTCGGTCGACACCGCCGCCGCGAAGCGCGTCCTCGCCGGCCGTTACGCGGGCCTGGAGGAGGGCGTGATCACCCCGTCCGACGAACTGCCCTGGGTGGCCCGCTGGTCGGCCGGCCCGTCCACCGCCAAGGACGTCCGCCGCCGCATCCCGCCGAAGCCGTGACCGCACCGCCCGGCGCCACTTCGAGCAGGGCCGGCTCGGCGGCGGCCGGCGCAGGTCAGTGGGCGACGGCGCGGGTCAGTGAGCGACGGCGCGGTCAGCGGGCCACGGCGCGGGTCAGTGGGCGACGGCGCGGGTCAGCGGGCCACGGCGCGGGTCAGCGGGCCACGGCGCGGGTCAACCGGCGATCGCCCAGGCCAGCACCGCCGCCAGGATCAGGCCGTTGAGCGCCGCAAGGCCCAGGTAGGCCGCTGGCGGGATCTTCTTGCCCCGGCGGACGAAGGACACAAGGACGGCGGCGTAGCCGAGCAGCAGGACGGCGATGACGACCAGGAAGTAGAACACTCGAAGACCTTAACGGTCCCCGCCCTGCGGGCCGGGGCGGCGCGGTGGTCGGCACCGCAGTTGTGTTGATCAGGTGATGAAAAGTAGGTCAGAAGCAGCACGAGGACCTACTTTTCATCACCTGATCACGGCACGAGCGGTGCTCGCCGGCACGTGCGGTGATCACGGCACGAGCGGTGCTCGCCGGCACGTGCGGTGATCACGGCACGTGCGGTGATCACGGCACGTGCGGTGATCACGGCACGTGCGGTGATCGTCAGCGGCCACGGCTGCGCAGGCCGAGTTGGCGCAGCTCCAGCGCTGCCAGCGCGTCTACCGTCGCGTCGTCGCCGCGGCGCCACGCCTCGGCGACGTCCGGACCGATCCGGGTCAGCCGGCCCAGTGGCTGGGTGGCCAGCGCGCGCAGGGCGAGCAGGTCCCGACCGGCCGGCCCGGCGGCCAGCTGCGCGGCCGAGCCGGCCCGACGCATCCAGCGGACCCGCAGCGGCAGCCAACCGAGCAGCACGATGCCGAGCGGGAAGATCAGCACCGCGATGGTGAGGGCGAGGGCGAGCTGGTCGACGAGGTGCTGCTGGTCGCGGCCGGCGTCGGCGAGCCCCCGTGCGGCGTCGGCGGCCTGCCGGAAGGGTGCGGTCAGCTCGTCGCCGACAAGCGGCACCCGGCGAACCTTGCTGCCGGCGTCGGCGAGGTTGTCGGCGAGCCCGCTACCGGCGCCCTCCAACTTCTGCCCCGGTACGGCGAGCTTCTGCACCAGGTCGTGCAGCCACAGGGCGCCGCGGATCGCCACGTACACCCAGGCGACGACGAGCAGGTCGGTGAGCAACTGACGGGCGGCGGTCGGAAACCGATCGGCATAGATTTTCACGCCGGACAGCGTGCCACGATCCGAGCGCGGACGGCACGGTCGGATCGACAGTCAGCGGACGCAGGTCGGGCAGGTGCCGAAGATCTCCAGGGTGTGGCTGACGTCGGCGTAGCCGTGCTGCGCGGCGACCCGGTCGGCCCAGCTCTCCACCGCGGGCCCGGCCACCTCGACGGTGCGCCCGCAGGCCCGGCAGACCAGGTGGTGATGGTGGCCCTCGCTGCACCGACGGTAGAGGTGCTCGCCGCCCGGCGGCCGCATCACGTCGATCTCGCCCGTGTCGGCCAGCCCCTGCAGGGTGCGGTAGACGGTGGTCAGGCCGACCCGCTCGCCACGCTGGCGCAGCATCGCGTGCAGGTCCTGGGCGCTGTGGAAGCCCTCCATCTCGGCCAGCAGCGCACTCACCGCCGAACGCTGCCGGGTGTTGCGCACCGCGGTGCCGCTCTCGCTCTCGCTCATGATCCCTCCCCGGCGTGGCTGACCGCGTCCGCCACGATGTGCGCGACGTGCTCGTCGACCAGGCTGTAGGCGATCTCGCGACCTCGGCGGGAACCCCGCACCACACCAGCGCCGCGCAGCACCCGCAGGTGCTGGGAGACCAGCGGTTGCGCGGCACCGAGTTTGTCCACCAGCTCGTGCACGCACCGCTCACCGCTGGCCAGCTCACTGACGATGGCCAGCCGGATGGGCGCCGACAGGGCGCGGAGCAACTCGCTGGCCCCGTCGAACCCCTCGTAGCCCGTCGCGCTGGTCATCCTGTAACGGTAACCAATACCAGCGACGGCGCCCCGCTCAGGATCGGCCCAGCACGACCTCGTGGGGTTCGGCGGTTGGCACGGCGGCCGGCGTGGACCGCCGGCGCAGTGTCCGCCAGACCCCACCGGCGACGGCGACCACCAGGAAGGAGGCGATCGCGACGAGCACCACCGAGGCGCCCGGCGCGGTGTCCGCGGTGGCCGCCACCCAGACACCGGAGCCGGCGGCGAAGAGCCCGAGGGCCATCGCCGCGGTCATGGTGCTGCGGAAACCCCGGGTGACCTGCTGGGCGGTGGCGACCGGCACCACCATCAACGCGCTGATCAACAGCACCCCGACGGCCCGCATCGCGATGGTCACGGTGATCGCGGTGGCGACCGCGATCAGCAGGTTCAGCGTACGCACCGGCAGGCCGGAGACCCGGGCGTACTCCTCGTCGTGGCTGACCGCGAAGAGCGCCGGGCGCAGCGCGATCATCGTGACCAGGATCGCCGCGCCGAGCACCGCGATGGTGATCACATCGGCGAGGGAGGTGGTGATCAGTGACCCGAACAGGTAGGCGTTCAGGTTCGCGCTCGTCGCGTCGGAGAGGCCGACCAGCAGCACGCCGCCCGCGATGCCGCCGTAGAAGAGCAGGGCCAGGGCCAGGTCACCGGAGGTACGCCCACGGGCCCGGACCACCTCGATGGCGATCGCGCCGGCGGTGGCGACGAGCACCGCGACAAGCACCGGCGAGCGGTTGAGCAGCAGGCCCGCCCCGACGCCGGTCAGGGCGACGTGCCCGACACCGTCGCCGATCAGCGCCAACCGGCGCTGCACCAGGTAGATGCCGAGCGCCGGCGCGGCCAGGCCGATCACCAGCGCGCCGATCAGGGCATGCTGCATGTAGGAGTACTGGAAGAGTCCCATGGGTCAGTTGCTCCACAGCCCGGCGGGCTCGTCGTAGCAGTGCGGGTGCACGTGGTCGTGGTCCGGCTCCGCGTGATGGCCGGCCGGGTCGGGCACCGCGCCGTCGTGGGCGATGCAGCCCTCGTGGACGACCACCGCGCGGCTGATCACCGGTCGCAGGGGGCCCAGCTCGTGGGCGACGAGCAGCACGGTCCCGCCGCCGGCGACGAAGTCGCGCAGCGCGTCGGCGAATGCCTCCTGGCTGGCCGCGTCCACCCCCGCGGTGGGCTCGTCGAGGACCAGCAGCTCCGGTTGGCCGGCCAGTGCGCGGGCGATCAGGGTGCGCTGCTGTTGGCCGCCGGAGAGCGTGGCCACCGGGTCGCCGGCCCGGTCGGCGAGCCCGACCGCGAGCAGCGCGGCGTCGACGGCGGCCCGGTCGGCTCGACCCGGCGGGCGGAGCACCCCCCGGCGGGCCAGCCGCCCGGACGCCACCACCTCACGGACGGTCGCGGGCACCCCGCCGCCGGCACCCAGCCGCTGCGGAACGTACCCGATGCGCTCCCACTGCCGGAACCGGCGCAACGGCCGGTCGAAGAGGGCGACCGAGCCGGCGCTGAACGGCACCAGCCCGAGCACGGCGCGGATCAGGGTGGACTTGCCGGAGCCGTTCGCACCGAGCACCGCGACCACCTCGCCGGCGGTCACGGTGAGCGAGATGTCCCGGAGCACGGGGCGGCCGTCGTAGCCGACCACCCCGTGCTCGACGGTGATGACAGGTGAGGTCACGAGCAGCCCAAGGCCGTCTGCAGGGTCCGCAGGTTGGTACGCATCACCGAAAGGTAGTCCCCGTCGCTGCCGGCTGCGAGCCCTTCGATCGGGTCCAGTACGGCGGTCTTCGCGCCGACCTGACCGGCGATGGTCTCGGCGACCTTCGGACTGACCAGGGTCTCGAAGAAGATCGTGGTGGCGTGGTGTTCCTTCGCCTCCTCGATCACCTGCGCGAGCCGCTGCGGCGAGGGCTCGACGTCCGGGCTCAGCCCGGTGATGCCGACCTGCTCGAGCTGGTAGCGGTCGGCGAGGTAGCCGAACGCGGCGTGGCTGGTCACGATCTCCCGCCGCTGGCAGGTCGCCAGGCCCTGCTTGAACTCGCCGTCCAGGGCCGTCAGGTCGGTGCGCAGCGTCGCGGCGCGGGCGGTGTAGTCGGCGGCGCGGTCCGGGTCGGCCTTGCCGAGCCGCTGGGCGAGCTGGTCACCGATGCCGGCGAGCCGGGTCGGGTCGAGCCAGACGTGCGGGTCCTTGCCGCCGTTGCCCTCCTCGGCGTGCCCCTCCTCGCCCTCGTGGTCGTGACCGCCGGCGGTCGCGTCCAACAGCGGCTGCACGCCTGTCACGTCGAACGCCCGGTCGCCGCCGTTCTGGGCGACGGCGTCGTCCACCGCCGGCTGGAAACCCTTGAGGTAGACGATCAGCTCGGCCTCGCTGACCTGGCCGACCTGGCTCGGGTTGAGCTCCAGGTCGTGCGGCTCGGCACCGGGCTTGGCCAGGTTGGTCACCCGGACCGCGTCGCCGCCGATCCGCTCGGCCAGGAACTGGAGGGGATAGAACGCGGCCACCACGTCGACTCGTTGGGGGTCGGCACCGCCGCCGTTGGTGGAGCAGGCGGCCCCGGCCCCCAGGGTGAGGAGGGCGGTGACGGCGGCCAGGACACGGGACGTGGTGCGGTTGCTCATGACCCCAACTGTCCGTGGCAACGATAATGATTGTCAAAAACGCATGATTGCATGTCAGAGCAGCTTCGCGAGGCCCACCGTCACCAGCAGCGTGAGCATCACCAGCCGGATCAGCCGGGTCTGTGGCGCCTGAACCGCCCACGTCGTCGCCAGCAGGGCGATCAGCACGGCGGCCAGCGCGAGCGTCAGCAGCCCGCCGATCACCCCCGGCGTGAAGAACGCCACAAGCACCACCACCAGGGTGATCAGGAACACCGACGTCGGGTTGGCCCCGGCCAACCGGGCCAGCAGAGGGCGCTGCGTACGCTGCATCCCACAGACTCTACGAGGAGGGACACCCGTTGCTGGTGACCAACCGGTTCGTGGTCGACGTCGATGTCGCCGACGACTTCACCGAACGGGCGCACGCCGCCCTCACCGCACTGGCCGCCTGCCCCGGCTACCTGCGCGGGCAACTGGTCCGGGCGCTCGACGACCCCCGGTACTGGTCGCTGGTCACCGAGTGGGAGTCGGTCGGCACCTACCGCCGGGCACTGGGCGCCTTCGAGGTCAAGGTCAGCGCCGTACCGTTGCTCGCCGAGTCGGTCGACGAGCCCTCCGCGTACGAGGCGCTGGCCACCGCCGCCCCCGGCGGGGCCGTTGTCGTCGCCGAGAGTGATCGGGCTGCGGGTCCTTACCGCTGAGCCGGCGGACACTACGCTGCTCCTATGACCGCACCCGCCCCGCCACCCGGTCCCGGGGTGGCTCCGCCGTTCGCCGCGCCGCCCACCGAGGGGCGCCGGACTCGGCTCTGGATCGGCCTCGGCGTCGGCGCGCTCGCCGTGGTGCTCTGCTGCGGCGGGGGCGGCAGTGCCGTCGTCGGCCTGGCCGTCACCGGCGTGCAGGCGGTCCGGGAGCAGGCCCGCACCGTGACCGGTGACTACTACCAGGCGCTTGTCGAGCGGAACTACGGGCGGGCGTACGAGCAGCTCTGCGACGACGCGCAGCAGCGCGAGTCCCAGCCCGAGTTCGAACGGCGCGCCACCGCCGAACCGCAGGTCACCGCGTTCCGGTTGGGTGAGGTGGACACCATCAACCTGACCATGCCGGTCGACGTGACGCTCGCCGGCGGCGACCGGGAGCAGCAGCAGGTCATCCTGGGGCGCGACGGCCAGAGCGGTGGCGTGGAGGTCTGCGGGGTGAGCTGACCCACCCCCGGTATTCTGCTGGGCTCAGGGCCACGGTGGTCGTACCGTTGTCCCGAACCGACCGATCCATCCACATCTCGCCCCCGCCGACCGCCAGCCGGCGTAGGAGGAAACATGCCAGCCGACCGTATCGACGCCGTCGTCAGCCTCGCCAAGCGACGAGGCTTCGTCTTCCCCTCCAGCGAGATCTATGGGGGCACCCGATCGGCGTGGGACTACGGCCCGCTCGGCGTGGAACTCAAGGAGAACGTCCGCCGCCAGTGGTGGAAGACCATGGTCCAGCAGCGCGACGACGTCGTGGGCCTGGACTCCGCGGTGATCCTGGCCCGCAAGGTGTGGGAGGCGTCCGGCCACATCGCCGAGTTCGTCGACCCGCTCACCGAGTGCCAGTTCTGCCACAAGCGGTTCCGGGCGGACCACCTGGAGGAGGCGTACGAGGCCAAGCACGGCAAGCCGCCGGTCTCGCTCGCCGAGCTCAACTGCCCCAACTGCGGCAACAAGGGCACCTTCACCGAGCCGAAGATGTTCAACGGCCTGATGAAGACCTACCTGGGCCCGGTGGAGAGCGACGAGGGGCTGCACTACCTGCGCCCGGAGACCGCGCAGGGCATCTTCGTCAACTACAAGAACGTCGAGACGGTCGCCCGCAAGAAGCCGCCGTTCGGCATCGCGCAGACCGGCAAGTCGTTCCGCAACGAGATCACCCCGGGCAACTTCATCTTCCGGACCCGCGAGTTCGAGCAGATGGAGATGGAGTTCTTCGTCGAGCCGGGCACCGACGAACAGTGGCACGAGTACTGGCTCCAGGAGCGCTGGAACTGGTATCTCGATCTCGGCCTGTCGGCGGACAACCTGCGCCTGTACGAGCACCCCAAGGAGAAGCTCTCCCACTACTCGAAGCGCACCGTCGACATCGAGTACCGCTTCCAGTTCGGCGGCACCGAGTTCGCCGAGTTGGAGGGTGTCGCCAACCGCACCGACTTCGACCTTTCCACGCACAGCAAGCACTCCGGCGTCGACCTGTCGTACTTCGACCAGACCAAGAGTGAGCGCTGGATGCCGTACGTCATCGAGCCGGCCGCGGGTCTGACCCGCGCGGTGCTCGCCTTCCTGCTGGAGGCGTACGACGAGGACGAGGCACCGAACACCAAGGGTGGCGTGGACAAGCGCACCGTGATGCGGTTCGACCCGCGGCTGGCCCCGGTCAAGGTCGCGGTGCTGCCGCTGTCGCGCAACGAGGCGCTGTCGCCGAAGGCCAAGGACCTCGCGACGCTGCTGCGCAAGCGTTGGGTGGTGGAGTTCGACGACTCGCAGGCGATCGGCCGCCGCTACCGTCGGCAGGACGAGATCGGCACCCCGTTCTGTGTGACAGTCGACTTCGACACCCTGGACGACAACGCCGTGACGGTGCGCAACCGGGACACCATGGCTCAGGAGCGGGTCTCCCTGGACCAGGTCGAGCGCTACCTGATCGAGCGCCTCCCCGGCTGCTGACGTACTCCGGAAATGGCCCCTTCTCCACGGTGTTGGAGAAGGGGCCATTTCGTGGTCTACCAGGCAAAACGCCGGTCGATGAAATTAATTCAATGCCATCTTTCGATATCTTGGTCGTGATTCGGAAGAAGGTTGGTTGACATGGCGAAGCGACTTCTCGTCCTCCGCGTGACCGCCGCGGCGGCGGTCGTGGCGGGACTGCCGGTGCTCTCGGGCTCCACGGCCCACCGCGATGCCGTCCAGGTGCTCCCCGCCCCCGCCCCGCCGGCGCAGAACGCGTCACGTGGGTCGGCCGGTTCGATCGACGCGGCCGCGCCGTCCGTGTCGTCCGCCGAGGGGATGTTCGAGGCCGCCCAGTCGAGGCTCGAGCCGAGGGTCGCCTCCCGCCGCGGTCCCGCGCGCAGTGCGCCCCCGCGGGCCCCCGCCGCCCCGCCGGCCGTCGGTGCGGCCGGTGGTGTGCGCAGTGCGCCCCCGCCAGCCCCCACGACACGTCTCGCCCCCGTCACGGCGATCCACTCGCAGGCCGCGATCGACCGCGGAGCGCTCGTCACCTGGACGACCTCGCCGACGTGCCTCCTGGCGGGGCACGACACCATGGGTTGGGCGTGGCTGGACGACCTCCCGGCGGGGCGGGTGGTGCGGGTCGTGTCGGGGCCGTGCGCGGGCACCTACCAGGTGGTCGGGCACCGGTGGCAGCCGCGCAAGGGAGGCACGATGCCGCACTGGGCGAGCCGATACGATCTCGTGCTCCAGACCTGCACGGGGCCCAGCGGGACGGGCTTCAGCACTGCCCGACGGCTGTCCCGGTAGGCCCGCCCGGGTCGCCCGAGGGCGTCGGCCCGAGCGCCCGCCCCGCGGCGGGCATAGGGGGAGGAACCCCTCCGTATACTTGCGGGGTGAGTGATGTCGCGGTGGCGCCCGGACGCCCGTTGACCCTCGGTGGCTACCAGGTGTGGCCGCCGGTGGTGCTCGCGCCGATGGCCGGGATCACCAACGTCGGTTTTCGCCGGCTCTGCCGTGAGCAGGGCGGCGGCATCTACGTCTGCGAGATGATCACCACCCGGGCGCTTGTCGAGCGGAACCCGAAGACGCTGCGCATGATCGCGTTCGGCGACGACGAGAAGCCGCGCAGCCTCCAGCTCTACGGCACCGATCCGGAGATCACCGCCGCCGCCGTGCGGATCGTGGTGGAACGCGATCTGGCCGACCACATCGACCTCAACTTCGGCTGCCCCGTACCCAAGGTCACCCGGCGTGGTGGCGGCGCGGCGCTGCCGTGGCGACGCCGGCTCTTCGCGCGGCTGGTGCGGGCCGCGGTGGACGCCGCGTCGCCGGCCGGGGTGCCGGTCACGGTCAAGATGCGCAAGGGCATCGACGACGACCACCTGACGTACGTCGAAGCCGGGCTCGCCGCCCAGGAGGCCGGCGTGGCCGCCGTGGCCCTGCACGGGCGGACGGCCGCGCAGCGCTACTCGGGCACCGCCGACTGGGACGCGATCGCCACCCTGAAGCAGGCCCTCGACGTGCCGGTGCTCGGCAACGGCGACATCTGGGAGGCCGACGACGCGCTGCGGATGGTCGCGCACACCGGGGTCGACGGCGTGGTCGTCGGTCGCGGCTGCCTGGGTCGCCCGTGGCTCTTCGCCGACCTGGAAGCCGCCTTCGACGGTCGTCCGCAGCGGCGGCTGCCCACCCTCGGCGAGGTGGCGGTGACCATGCGCCGGCACGCCGAGCTGCTTGTCGACCAGTTCGTGGCCGGCGCCCGCAGCCCGGCTCGGGGCGAGCGGGACGGCTGCACCGATTTCCGCAAGCACGTCGCCTGGTACCTCAAGGGCTTCCCGGTCGGCGGCGAACTGCGCCGCTCGCTGGCGATGATCGAAAGCCTGGCCCAGCTCGACGACCTGCTCGGCAAGCTCGATCCGGCGGAGCCGTTCCCGGTGACAGCCCTGGGCCAGCCGCGTGGGCGCACCAACTCGCCGGGCAAGGTCTTCCTGCCGGAGGGTTGGCTGGCCAGTCGGGACGACGACGCCGTCCCCGAGGGCGCCGAGATGGACGACTCCGGCGGCTGAGAACGGCGTGGCCGCACAGATCTTGGACACTTTCCGTCAGCTACTGACGGAAAGTGTCCAAGATCTGGTCATTCCACGGGTACGTGGGTGAGGAACCGGGCGGGGTGCGGCGCGCTTCGGGCCTGGCTCGCGGATCAGGCCGAAAGGGCCGGGCCCCGTGGTGGGGTCCGGCCCTTCGGTGTGTGCGGGTGTCAGCTGGTGGCGTAGCCGCGGGTGGCGATCCAGTCGGCGAGGTGCTCGACGCTGATCTGGTAGGCGGCCTGGTTCGGGTCGGCGGAGTCGGCGATGGTGACGGTGGTGCCGTTGTCGCGGTAGCCGACGACGCTGATGTAGTGCCCGCCCTCGTAGGAGTGCGTCGTTCCGGTGGTGTCGGTGCTGGTGCCGGCGATGTTGGCGACCACGGCCCGACCGTTGTCGATCGTCTTGACGATGTCGGCGCGCAGCGTGTCGGTCTGCTTGGCGTCGGCATCCGGGCTGCTGATCTCCACGCTGTGGTAGGCGTCGGTCTTGCCGGTTTCCTTGTTCAGGACCGGGGTGATGTCGTTGATGCTGTTGGTGCCGGCTTCGGTGGTGCCCATCTCCTTGGCCATGTCGTCGACGTTGATGTTCTTGCCCTGCACGCTCAGGGCGTTGCGGGTGGCGGCGGGGCCGCAGTAGTAGAAGTTCGGCTGCGCCTCGTAGCGCACGCCCAGTTCCCGCTCCCCGTTGGGCTTGCGGTCGGTCTGGGTCTGCGTGGCGGGCTTGGCGTCGGACGCGGCGTAGGCGGTGGTGACCGGTCCGGCGATGGCACCACCGGTGAACGCGAGGCCGGCAGCGGTCAGAGCGGTCTTGCGGATCAGATCGGTACGCATGATGGCGTGCTCCTCTGCATGTCGGGGGTGCCCGCACGACGCACCGGGGGGTGCGTGGTCGTGCGGGGGAAGTTCGAGGGGTTCCTGCCCGGTGACCCGCCCGAGGGGGTCGGCGTCGGGACAGGGTGTAACGGTTCGCGGTGGCGGGTCATTCCACCTTGGGGTCGGCCGGTGGTGCTGCTCGACCGTGCGGGGGATGTAACCGGGGCGGCCTGCCAGGTGTTCCCGGCGGCGGTTCCCCGTCCGGAGGGCCTGGCGGCTCTACCGGCGGGGGCCGGGCACCGTGATCGGGGCAGTCGCGGTGGTCTGCCAGGTATAACGACCCGGCCCGGCCGCCGATTCCGCCGTCCGGGTGGCCCCGACCACCCGACATTCCCGCCAAACCCGACAATCCACCGACCTGCCCAACCGGATGAACCCGACACCACGGCCCCGAAGGGATGATCGACTCGGGTTCATGAAAGTCGCGGTGTCTGGTTGCCGGGGACGGCCCGACATCATGAAATCCGAGTGGTGTCGGTATGCGCCGTGTCGCGCTGGGTGGGGATGGTCGGGGTGTTCGGCCAGGGGACCTCGGGTGCGCGGTGGAAGGTGATTCCGGCCCTCTGCCAGCGCGGGCCCTGACCGGCCAGTCGGTTACGGAAGTCGGCCCAGTCGTGGGTCGCCCTGGGTGACCATCCCAGCTCGGCGATGGCGGGCAGTCGGGGCAGGAGCAGCAGCTCGATGTCGGCCAGCGAGGTGACCGACTCGGTCCAGAGCGGGGCCTCCACCCCGAGGACAGCCGTGGCGGGCACGTCTGCGACGTGTGTGCCCGGATCCCAGTCGTACGCCTTGCGCACGTCGATCAGGCCAGCCCAGTCGTGCCCGATGGGGGTGTCCGGGGCGTACTTCATGTCCAGGTAGGCGTGGTTGCCGGGGGACACGATGAGTCGGGCGCCCCGCCGGACCGCGTCTGCCGTGGTGGGATCGTCGGCGTTCGTGCCCCACCACTGCAGCACCCGCCCGTCGACGTGCCCGGCCGGTGCGAGCTGGTGCCAGCCGACGACGGTCTTGCCGACGCCGGCCACGATGCGCTGCACCCGCTCGACGAAACCGGTGTAGACCTCGCCCTTGACCTTGAACGCCTCGTCGCCGCCGATGTGCAGCCACGGCCCCGGAGTGAGCGCGGCCACCTCGCCCAACACGTCGGTGACGAAGTCGTACGTGCGCTCGTCGGCCGGGTCGACGTAGCTGAAACCGACCTCGGTGCCGGTGTACGGCGGGGGCGCGACCTTGTCCGGTGCCAGTTCCGGGTACGCGACGAGCGCCGAGTTGGTGTGCCCGGGAAGGTCGATCTCCGGGACGACTGTGATGTGCCGGGCGGCGGCGTAGGAGACGATCCGCCGGTAGTCGGCCTTCGTGTAGTGCCCACCGGGGCCACCGCCGACCTCGGTCGCCCCACCCACGGAGGTCAACCTCGGCCAGGAGTCGACGGCGATCCGCCAACCCTGGTCGTCGGTGAGGTGCAGATGCAGGTGGTTGAGCTTGTAACGGGCGAGGTGGTCCACGACGCGCAGGATGTCCTCGACGGTGAAGAAGTGCCGTGCGACGTCGAGCATCGCGCCCCGGTAGGGGAAGCGGGGAGTGTCGGTGATGGTCCCGCCGGGCAGCGCCCAGCGTTCCGTGACCGGGGTCGGGCTCTCGATGGCCGGTGGCAGCAGTTGGCGCAGGGTCTGCACGCCGTGGAAGAGGCCGGTGGCGGTGGCGGCGGTGAGCCGGACCCCGTCGCGGGCGACGTCGAGCCGGTAGCCCTCCGCGCCGAGATCGGCGGCCTCGTCCAGCACCAGCGCGATGCCACCGGCCGGCCCCGGCCCGGCAGCGTCGGCGGCCGGCCCCAGCCCGGCACCGTCGACGGCCGGCCCCAGCCCGGCAGCGTCGGCGTGCGGCAGCGAACGGGCGGCAGCGTCGGCGGGCGGCAGTGAACGGGCGGCGGCGTCGCCGGGCGGCACCGGGTGGGCTGTGGGGTGGGTGACCGGCAGCGGGTAGCCGGTGGCGGGCCGGAGCAGCTCGGCGAGTTGCGTGGCGACGGCCAGTGCGGCGGGGTCGGCGCTGGCCACGATGACCGCTTCGGCCGGCAACACCCAGTCGCCGGCCGAGGCCGGCTGGACCTGCGCGGGAGCGGGCACGACGTCGGCCAGTCGGTGCGGTGCCGGCGGGGCGAGGTGCGGTGCCGGCTGGGCGTGCGGTGCCGGCGGGGCGAGGTGCGGTGCCGGCGGGGCGTGCGGGGCCGGCTGGGCGAGCAGTTCGTGGGCGGCCCGCTCGGCGGTCTGGGCCAGGGTGACCGCGTCCGACTCCCGCGCCGGTGGCGGCACCGGGCCGGTGGCGGGGGAGGGGGAGGGGATGGTCGACACGGCGGCGACTCCGAGGGGTGTATTCGCGTCGGTTATGGCAAAAGTGAGGTTCACCGGCTGGCGTGCCGTCAAGCGTACGACGCTCGGCCGGGATGCGTGATGGTGCGCATGGAAGCGTTCCCAAAAACCGGTACGAACAGGGATAGTCGTGATGGCTGTGCCAATTGTCACCGAACGGTCGCAGGCCACCCGACGCTCGCCTAACCTTCGGCCTGAACCTTCGTTAAGTGTCCATCCGGCGTGTGTGTGGAGGCTTTGGTGGCAGCGCAAGAGACCGTCGACCACAAGTACGTCTACGACTTCTCCGAGGGCAACAAGGACCTCAAGGACCTGCTCGGCGGCAAGGGGGCGAACCTCGCCGAGATGACCAATCTCGGCCTGCCCGTTCCCCCCGGCTTCACCATCACCACCGAGGCCTGCCAGGCGTACCTCGCGACCGGCCGGCAGCCGGACGGGCTCGCCGGTCAGATCGAGGCGCACCTGGAGTCGCTGGAGCGCGCGATGGGCAAACGTCTCGGCGACCCGCGGGACCCACTGCTGGTCTCGGTCCGCTCCGGTGCCAAGTTCTCCATGCCCGGCATGATGGAGACCGTCCTCAACGTCGGCCTCAACGACCAGAGCGTGGTCGGGCTCTCCGCACAGGCGGGTCAGAACGACAGGTTCGCCTGGGACTCCTACCGCCGCCTCATCCAGATGTTCGGCAAGACCGTGTGCGAGGTGCCGGGCGAGGAGTTCGAGCACGCGCTCGAAGAGATCAAGAGCGCCAAGGGTACGCACGACGACCTGGACCTGGACGCGGACGACCTGCGCGGGCTCGTCGACGCGTACAAGAAGATCTTCGCCAAGCACACCGGTCGGGAGTTTCCGCAGCAGCCGCGCGAACAGCTCGACCTCGCCATCCGGGCGGTCTTCGAGTCGTGGAACGCCGAGCGCGCGGTGCTCTACCGCCGTCAGGAGCGCATCCCGGCCGACCTCGGCACCGCGGTCAACGTGGTGACCATGGTGTTCGGCAACCTCGGCCCCGATTCGGGCACCGGTGTCGCGTTCACCCGTGACCCGGCCAGTGGCGCGCAGGGCATCTACGGCGACTACCTGGCCAACGCCCAGGGCGAGGACGTGGTGGCCGGCATCCGCAACACCGTGCCGTTGCAGGAGTTGGGGCGGCTCGACAGGGCTTCCTACGACGAGCTGCTGGGCATCATGGCCCGGTTGGAGGAGCACTACAAGGACCTGTGTGACATCGAGTTCACCATCGAGCGCGGCAAGCTGTGGATGTTGCAGACCCGGGTCGGCAAGCGCACCGCCGCCGCCGCGTTCGTCATCGCCGGTCAACTCGTCGACGAGGGCCTGATCGACCTGGACGAGGCGCTGCACCGGGTCAACGGCGCGCAACTGGCCCAGCTGATGTTCCCCCGCTTCCGGCTCGACCACGAGTTCCAGCCGGTCGCCACGGGCATCGGTGCCTCGCCCGGCGCGGCGTCCGGCACTGTGGTCTTCACCTCGGCACGGGCCGTCGAGCTGGCCGCCGAGGGGAAATCGGTGATCCTGGTCCGCCGGGAGACCAACCCGGACGACCTGAACGGCATGATCGCCGCGAAGGGCATCCTCACCTCGCGTGGCGGCAAGACCAGCCACGCCGCCGTGGTGGCCCGGGGTATGGGCAAGACCTGTGTCTCCGGTGCCGACGACATCGACGTGAACGTGCCGGCGAAGCGGTTCACCGTGGCCGGGCAGACCGTCGAGGAGGGCGACGTCGTCTCCATCGACGGCACCACCGGCAAGGTCTACCTCGGTGAGGTGCCGGTCATGCCCTCCGAGGTCGTGCAGTACTTCGAGGGCAGCCTCGACCCGGAGCACATCGACAACGCGCTGGTCCGGGCCGTACACCGGATCATGACGCACGCCGACGGCAAGCGGCGGCTGGCGGTCCGCACGAACGCCGACACCGGCGCGGACGCGGCCCGGGCCCGGCGCTTCGGCGCCGAGGGCATCGGGTTGTGCCGCACCGAGCACATGTTCCTCGGCGACCGGCGGGAGCTGGTCGAGCGGCTGATCCTGGCCCGGGCCCCGGGGGAGCGGGAAGCGGCGCTGGCGGCGCTGCTGCCGTTGCAGCGGGCCGACTTCGAGGAGATCTTCCGGGAGATGGATGGTCTGCCGGTCACCGTCCGGCTGATCGATCCGCCGCTGCACGAGTTCCTGCCGCCGTTGGAGCAGCTCGCGGTCAACGTGGCGGTCGCCCAGGAGCGCGGCGAGGACGTCGCCAAGGAGGAGGCGTTGCTGGCCGCCGTCCGGCGGATGCACGAGGAGAACCCGATGCTCGGTCTGCGGGGTGTGCGCCTCGGCCTGGTCATTCCCGGTCTGTTCGCGATGCAGGTCCGGGCCATCGCCGAGGCGGCGGTCAGTTGCGCCCGCGACGGTGGCGTGGCGAAGCCGGAGATCATGGTGCCACTGGTCGGGGCCGTGCAGGAGTTGGAGACGGTCCGCGCCGAGGCCGAGAAGATCATCGCGGAGGTGGTCGGGGACAGCGGCGTCGAGGTGCTGATCGGCACCATGATCGAGGTGCCCCGGGCGGCGCTGACCGCCGGGCAGATCGCCGAGGCCGCCGAGTTCTTCTCCTTCGGCACCAACGACCTGACCCAGATGGGCTGGGGCTTCTCCCGCGACGACGTCGAGGGCGCGTTCTTCTGGCGCTATCTGGAGTTGGGCATCTTCGGCATCTCGCCGTTCGAGTCGATCGACCGCGACGGCGTCGGCCGGCTGGTGCGGATCGCCGCCGAGGAGGGCCGTGCCGCCCGACCCGGGCTGAAGCTCGGGGTCTGCGGTGAGCACGGCGGCGACCCGGACTCGGTGCACTTCTTCCACGAGGTTGGCCTGGACTACGTGTCGTGCTCGCCGTTCCGGGTGCCGGTGGCCCGGCTGGAGGCCGGTCGGGCCGTCGTGGAGACCGGCGGGTCGGACAGCCGGTGACGTGGGCCGGCGGCGGCCCGGCCGCCGCCGGCGCCGACGATCAGATCGGCGGGCGACGCCAGCTCGGCCGGGTCGAGCGGCGCGACTGGGTGGGCAGGGTCGCCATCGGGGTACGCACGGCGAGCGGCGCGTGCCCATTCGGAACCGCGCTGGCGCCGCCACCACCAACGCGCTTGTCCAGCACCGAGCCGGCCCGTCGGGCCACCGCCCGAGCCTCCTGGTGCAGCTCCTCCAGGTTGTCCGGTGCCGACACGGTGACCAGGGTCAGCAGGGCGGTGCGCCCCGCCGGGTAGGTCACCACGCAGCCGGCCGTCGTGTGGACCACCGACTCCCGGAACTCGCCACGCCGGACGGTGTCGGCCACCCGGTGGCCGAGCCCGAAACTGGCGGCGGCCAGCGCGGCGAGGTGGGTGGCGTCGGTGCTGGGCAGGTCGCTGGAGATGAGCAGCCCGTCGGTGCCGGCCAGCACCGTCCCGGCGACCTCGGGCCGGCGTCGGCGCAGCCCGCGTAGTTCCGTACCCACCACCGTGTTTGCGTCCACGAGCTGCTCCCTCACCGGTCGGGATCTGCGTGTCGGTTGGCTGGTCACGTACCGCGCTGGAAACGCTACCGGTGGCCACCTCCGCTCGCGAGCCCGTAACGGACGGCAATCGGTTCACAACTCCGGGCCGATCGGCGGTTGTGGACCCTTCGTCGACGCGTCGGGGGCGCGTCGGGCAGCCGGGACGGGCGTAACCTTGGCTCGCTCGCAAACGGCCGATTGCCTACGCGGTCGAACGGGAAAGGTGACTGAATGACAAGCGTCTGGGAGAGCCTCACCGTCGATGCCCGTGATCCGGCGCGACTGGCCCGTTGGTGGGCCGAGGCGCTCGGCTATCAGATCGTCACCGAGAAGCCGGGTGAGGTGGAGATCCGCCAGTCCGCCGACCGGTTGCCCGGCCTGGTCTTCGTGCCCGTGACCGACGGCAAGGACCACAAGAACCGGCTGCACCTCGACCTGCGCCCCGCCGACCTGGAGGCCGAGGTCGAACGGCTTGTCGACATGGGTGCCCGGCACGTCGACATCGGCCAGGGCGACTCCGACTGGACGGTGCTGGCCGACCCGGAGGGCAACGAGTTCTGCGTCCTGCGTGAGAAGTGAGCAGTGAGCGGTGAGCCGGGCGCCGCGGACGCGCGGTTGGTGCGGGAGGCGCCCAAGGACACCGGGCATCGCCGCTCACCGTACGAGCGGGACCGCGCTCGGGTGTTGCACTCGGCGGCGTTTCGTCGGCTGGCCACCAAGACCCAGGTGCACACCGCCGGCACTGACGACTTCCTGCGTACGCGGCTGACGCACTCGTTGGAGGTGGCGCAGATCGCCCGGGAGATGGGCGCCCGGTTGGGCTGCGATCCGGACGTGGTCGACGTCGCCGGGCTGGCCCACGATCTCGGGCATCCGCCGTTCGGGCACAACGGCGAGTCCGCTCTGGACCTGCTGGCCACGCCCTGCGGTGGCTTCGAGGGCAATGCGCAGACGTTGCGGGTGCTGACCCGGTTGGAGGCGAAGGTGCTCGCCCCGGACGGTTCGTCCGCCGGCCTGAACCTGACCCGCGCGTCGCTGGACGCGATCGGCAAGTACCCCTGGCCGCGCCGCCCGGGGCAGCGCAAGTTCGGGGTGTACGCCGACGACGCGGCGGTCTTCGGCTGGATCCGGGCCGGTGCTCCCGGCGACCGGCGCTGCCTGGAGGCGCAGGTGATGGACTGGGCGGACGACGTGGCGTACTCGGTGCACGACGTGGAGGACGGCATCCACGGCGGGTACGTGACTGTGGGTCCGCTGCTCGTGGACGCCGACGAGCGGGCCGCGCTGTGTGCCGACGTGGCCGCCGCGTACTCCGGCGAGTCCGCGGACGACCTGGCCGGGGTGCTGGTGGACCTGCTGGCCGACCCGCTGCTCGCCCCGCTTGTCGGTTACGACGGCAGTCACCGCGCCCAGGTCGCGCTGAAGGCCACCACCAGTGGGCTGACCGGCCGGTTCGTGTCGGCGGCGGTAGCCGCCACGGAGGAGCGCTCCGGCCCGGGCCCGCACCGCCGCTATGACGCGGATCTGGTGGTGCCGAGACTGGTCCGGGCCCAGTGCGCGCTGCTCAAGGGCATCGCCCTGCGGTACGTGATGCGGCGGTCCGGTTTCCGGGGCCGCTACGAACGGCAGCGGACGATGCTCGCCGAGTTGGTGGCCGCGCTGCTCCGGCGTGCGCCGGACGGGCTCGATCCGATCTTCGCGCCGATGTGGCGGGCGGCGGGGGATGACGCCGCCCGGCTGCGGGTGGTGATCGACCAGGTCGCCTCGCTCACCGACCCGGCGGCGGTGACCTGGCACACCCGCCTGGCCGGTAACGGCACACCGCCGAACGGTCACGAGTCAGCTTAGGCTAGCCTAACTGGCATGACGGAGTGCCCCAGGAACGTCACCTCGGTCCACGTGCTGCGCACCGAGCGGCCCACCCCGCACCTGATCCGGCTGGTCCTCGGTGGGGACGAGCTGACCGGCCTGCCGGTGGGCGACTTCACCGACCACTACATCAAGCTGGTGTTCCCGCAGGCCGGTGTCGCGTACCCGCAGCCGTTGGACCTCGCCGCGATCCGCCGGGACCTGCCCCGGGAGCAGTGGCCCCGGCTGCGCGCGTACACCGTGCGGCGCTGGGACCCGCTGGCCGAGGAGCTGACCGTGGACGTGGTGCACCACGGCGACGAGGGGTTGGCCGGCCCGTGGGCCGCCGCGCTGCGTCCGGGTGACCCGGTGCACTTCGTCGGCCCCGGCGGGGCGTACGCGCCGAGCCCGGACGCGGACTGGCATCTGCTGGTCGGCGACGAGAGCGCCCTGCCGGCGATCGCCGCCGCGTGCGAGCGCCTGCCGCTGGGTACGCCGGCCCACGTCTTCGTGGAGATCGCCGACCCGGCGGACGAGCAGAAGCTGCTCAGCCCCGGCGCGGTCGAGCTGACCTGGCTGCACCGGGGCGACCGCCCGGTGGGCGCGGCGCTTGTCGAGGCGGTACGGGCGTTGGAGTTCCCGGCCGGCCAGGTGCACGCGTTCGTGCACGGCGAGGCCGCCTTCGTCCGGGACCTGCGCCGGCTGCTGCGCGGCGAGCGGGGCGTACCCCTCGACCGGCTGTCCATCTCCGGCTACTGGCGGCGCGGCATGGACGACGAGGGGTGGCGTTCCACCAAGGCCGACTGGAACAGTCAGGTGGCCGCCGAGGAGGCCACCGCCGCCTGAGTCAGCCCTCGGGCGTACGGTTCGCCTCGCCGGCGCGGGTGAGTCGTCGGCTGAGCAGCACGGCGTACCCGACGACCGCCAGGGCGAGCAGCGACAGCAGCACCCTCGGTTGGTGCACGACCGCGGTGATCAGGGAGACCGAGAGCACCCCGTAGGCGGCGATCGCCAACCGGGCGATGCTCGGTCGGGTCCACAACCAGTACAGGGCCAGGCCACACACCGTCCAGATCACCATCGACGCGCCCAGCAGCAGCCGCAGCTCCAGCGGCAGCCGGGCCGCGTTGGCGTCGACCAGCCGGACCACCTGCCCGAGCGACCAGCCGAGCAACAGCAGCGCGCCGCCGAGCGGTATGTGCAGGTAGCTGTACGCCTGGCCGCCGCGCAGCCGACTCTGGAGCAGCCGGGTGGTGACGAATGTGGTGTAGACCCACCAGACCGCCGCCGGGATGAGGAAGGCCATCGCGGCGGTGAGGATCATGTGCGGCGGGGGGTGGTCCGGCACCGCGAAGAGCAGGCTGGCCAGCGCGCTGCCCAGCACGATGATGGTGAACTGGCCGATGCGTTCCGGCAGGTGCCGGTTGTCCACCGGCCAACGGTTGAGCCACCGCGCACCGACCCAGGGCGTGGCCAGTTCGATGACCATCGCGACGATCCACAGGACCGGGCGGAGTTCGGTGGGCAGGGTCAGCGACACCAGCCAGATCAGCCAGCCCGACCCGAAGCCGATCAGGTAGACGGTCGTCACCAGCCGGGCCATCGAGCTGGTCGGGCGGGCCCGCAGGTACAGCAGGAGCAGCACACCCCGCACGATCAGGTAGCCGACCGGCAGGAGCACGCTCTCCGGCACCTCGTCGACCCCGAGCGTCATCGCGCCCGCGCCGACAAGTGCGACAAGCACCAGCAGCCGGTGCAACGCGTCGTCCGGGTCGAACCGGGTGTCGTAGTAGACCTGCCCGATCCAGGCCCACTGGATCACCACGAAGAGCCCGATCACGGCCAGCACCGCCGTCGGCGACGGGGTCGGCTCGTTGCCCAGCCGGGCCACCACCGCCGCCAGCGCGTACACGAAGATGAGGTCGAGGAAGAGCTCCAACCAGGTGGCGTGCCGGTGGCCGGCCTCGTCGGCCTGCGGGGTCTGCCCGCGCAGCCCCATCCGAGCGGCCAGCCGGCTCGGCAGGTGGAGGGCGTCGGTGCGTACCCTGCGCATCTGGTCATGGTCCCCGCGCGGGCCCGGCCGGCGGGCCGGAACCGCCCAGCCGGCAGCGGTGGCCGCCACACCGGCGTCCCCCGGCCGGCGTGTCGTCGGCCCGGCAGGGCAGGATGTACGCCGAGGGGGTGGCGCATGGCTGGGCGGATCCGGGACGAGGACATCGCACTGGTCCGGGAACGCACCTCGATCGGGGATGTGATCTCCGAGACGGTCACCCTCAAGTCCGCCGGTGGCGGCAACCTCAAGGGTCTGTGCCCGTTCCACGACGAGAAGAGCCCGTCGTTCAACGTCTCCCCGGCCCGCAATGTCTGGTATTGCTTCGGCTGCGGGGCCGGCGGCGACGCGATCAAGTTCCTGATGGACGCCGACCACCTCAGCTTCGTCGAGTCGGTCGAGCGGCTGGCCGGCCGTGCCGGCATCCAACTGCGCTACATCGAGGACGACCGGGGCACCCCACGCCCCCGCCCGCAGCAGGGCCAACGGCAGCGCCTGGTCGCCGCGCACGCCGCCGCCGTCGAGTTCTACCGGGCGCAACTCAGCACGGCCGGGGCCCGGCCGGCACGGGAGTTCCTGGCCAAACGGGGTTTCGACCGGGCCGCCGCCGAGCGCTACGGCTGTGGCTTCGCCCCGGAGGGTTGGGACCTGCTCACCAAGCACCTGCGCCAGCAGGGTTTCACCCACCAGGAACTGGTCACGGCGGGGCTGTCCCGGGAGTCGCGCTCCGGCACCCTGATCGACAGGTTCCGCCGCCGGCTGCTCTGGCCGATCCGGGACCTCGCCGGTGACGTGATCGGCTTCGGCGCGCGCAAGCTCTTCGACGATGACGACGGCCCGAAATACCTGAACACCCCCGAGACGCCGATCTACAAGAAGTCGCACGTGCTCTACGGCATCGACCAGGCCAAGCGCGAGATCGCCAAGCAGGGTCGGGCGGTGATCGTCGAGGGGTACACCGACGTGATGGCCTGCCACCTCGCCGGGGTGACCACGGCGGTGGCGACCTGCGGCACCGCCTTCGCGGCGGACCACATCTCCGTGCTGCGGCGGCTGCTGTTCGACAGCGACGAGGTGGCCGGCGAGATCATCTTCACCTTCGACGGTGACGCGGCCGGCCAGAAGGCCGCGCTGCGGGCCTTCGAGGACGACCAGCGGTTCGTCGGGCGCACGTTCATCGCGGTCAGCCCGGACAACATGGACCCGTGCGATCTGCGGCTGGCCAAGGGCGACCTGGCCGTGCGGGACCTGGTCGCCCGCCGCGAGCCGCTCGTCGACTTCGCGTTGCGGCACGTGATCGGCCGCTTCGACCTGGACACCGTCGACGGCCGGGTCGAGGCGATGCGTCACGCCGCGCCGCTTGTCGCGCGCCTCAAGGACCGGGAAAAGCGCCCGGAGTACGTCCGCAAGCTCGCCATGGACCTCGGGATGGAGATCGAGCCGGTGCAGCGGGCGGTGCTCACCGCCGCCAACACCCCGCCGGCCGGCACCCGCGACGCCGCCCCCGCCGCCCGGCCCGCCTCGGCTCGTCCGGAGCCGGCCTTGGACAGCCCACAGTCGATGGTCGAGCGGGAGGCGCTGAAACTCGCCCTCCAGCAGCCCGTCCTGGCCGGGCCCATGTTCGACGCGGTCGAGGCGACCGAATACCGCCACCCGGTGCACGTGGCGGTGCGGGCGGCCATCGCGGCGGCCGGTGGCGCCGCCTCGGCGACCGGCGGCGCGGTCTGGATCGAGTCGGTCCGGGACGCCTGTGACGACCTGGCCGCGGCGGCGCTTGTCGGCGAGTTGGCGGTGGAGCCGCTGCGCATCGACGGGGAAGCAGACCCGCGCTACGTGTCGATCACCATGGCCCGGGTGCAGTTCGGGTCGGTGACCTCCCGCATCCGCGACATCAAGTCGCGCATCCAGCGGATCAATCCGGTCAACAACAAGGACGAGTACTTCGCCGCCTTCGGTGAGCTGCTGTCCCTGGAGCAGCACGCGCGGGCACTACGCGAGCAGGCTGCGGGAGGCCTCTAGATGGGACTGTTCAGCCGCAAGCCGAAGCTGCCACCGGCCAGTCGGCCGCCGCTGACCCCCGACGAACGGGTGCTGGCCTGGGCGGCTGCCGGCAACGGCGAGGGCGACGGGGTGGTGGTCGCCAGCAACCTCGGGCTGTGGCTGCCCGGTCGGGGGCACCGGCTCGGCTGGCACACCATCCTCAAGGCCGTCTGGTCCGGCCGGCAGTTGACAGTCACGCCCGCCGAGACCGTCGTCGAGCGCGACGGCTACACGGTGGTCGCCGACGGCCCGGCCGAAACGTACCTGCTGCTCGACCCGGGTGAGCTGCCGCACCAGGTGCGGGCGCGGGTGACCCGTTCGGTGGCGTACACCGAGCACCAGCCGGTGCCCGGCGGCGCGGCGCGGGTCGCGGCCCGCCGGGTGGCCGGGGCCGACGGTCTGACCTGGACGGTCCGTCTGGATCCCGGCACCCCGGCGGACGACGAGGCCCTGCTCGCCGAGACCGATCGCCTGGTCGGCGTGGCCCGCGCCGCCACGGCTCCCGGCGACCTGTGAGGGCACGCTCGATCGCTCAACTCCCCCGGTAGTAGCGGCTGGCACCGGGATGCAGCGGGATCGGCTCGCTCAGCGCGGCACTGGCCCGGGTGAAGTTCGCTGCCTCGGGATGGACGGCGATCAGCTCCGCCTGGTGTTCGAAGAGCATCCGGGTGAGGTCGTACGCCAGGCCGTCGGGCATGTCGGCGCTGACCAGGATCACGTTCGCCACGGTGATGGTGGGCGCGTCACTCGCCGTGTTGTAGACGTTGGCGGTCAGCGTCGAGGTGGTGTAGACGGGACCGTAGCCCTTTTCCAGCGGCGGGAGGAGGTTGTCCAGCGGTAGCAGCCGGAACGCGCCGGGCGAACTGGTGAGCAGGTCCTTGATGCCGGGGGTGGGCAGACCACCGGAGAAGAACATGGCGTCCAGGCTGTTGGCCCGCATCTGTTTCACCGTCTCGGGCAGCGACAGGGTGAGCCGTCGCACGTCGCGGTCCGGGTCGAGATTGGCCGCGGTGAGCAGCCGGCCGGCGATGATGTCGGTGCCGGACTTCGGCGAGCCGGTGGAGACCCGCTTGCCGCGCAGGCCGGCGACGTTCTCGATCTTGCTGTTGGCGCGCACGATCAGGTGGGTGTAGTTGCTGTAGATGCGGGCCAGCGCCCGGACCGACTGCGGCTTCCCGTCGAACGCGCCCCTTCCGTCGATGGCGTCGGCCGCGGTGTCGGCGAGACTGAACGCGATCTCCATGTCGCCGCTGGCCAGGCGGTTGATGTTCTCCACCGATGCGCCGGTCGGTTCGGCCCGTGCCTCGTAGCCGGGCAGATGTCGATTGATCAGGTCCGCGTAGCCGCCGCCGAGCTGGTAGTAGACACCTGTGGTGTTGCCGGTGGCCAGGAAGATCCGCCCGCCGTGCCAGGCGTCCGACGTGGACGGTTCGCCGCCGCAACCCGCGACGAGCACGGCCAGCAGCAGTGCCGCCCCCAGCCGCCGTACTCGTGTGGTCACCGGCGAACCGCCGGCTCCAGGGCCTCGGCCACCCGCTGCACCAGGGTCGCGGTTTCGTAGCCGATCTGGCCGAGGTCACAACCGGGTGCCGCGAGCACGCCGAGCAGCGCGCGTGAGCCGACAGCCATCACCAGCAGCACACCGCCGTCCATGTCGACGATCTGCTGGCGTACGCGGCCGGCGGACATCAGCCGAGCCGCGCCGACGGTCAGACTCGCCAGTCCGCTGATCACGGCGGCGAGCTGGTCGACCTGGTCGATCGAGAGGTGCGGGGAGGCGGCCAGTCGAAGCCCGTCCTCGGAGACCGCGAGGGCGTGCGACACGTCCGGAACCTGGTCCACGAAGTTCGCGAGCAGCCAGTCCAGGCCTGTTGTCACAGGTGGGTTCATCGGATTCTCCCGTTGGGTGTCGTGTACGGGTTGGAGCGGGCGGCGCTCGCAACGCCTTCGGCGAGGGCGGAGAGGCGACGCCGGACCACCTCGGGATCGAGCAGATCCGACTCGCTGACGGGGGTCGGTGGTGGGGGAGGCACGTACGTGGGCAACTGCGTGGGCAGTGAGTCACCGCGGCTCCGACGAGGCAGCCCACCGGCGGTGAGCTGCGGGGTTGGCGGGGCAGCCGGCGGCGACAGGGGGGCAGCGCCAGGGAATGGCCCGGTGGGCGGCGGCACCGTGGCGACGCCGCGAGCCTGCCCGCCCGCCGCGCCCTGGGCGGCGACGAGTGGCCGTGCCCCGGCCGCGGCGTCGCTGATCGGCCGGAACCAGGCCGCCGGCCGTCCGGCCAGCGGCCGACCCGCCACGGGCTGGTGATGGGCGACCGTCTCGATCCGGGTCAACAGCAGGTCGGGGAGTTCCACCTGGGCGATGGTGCCGGTGCCGGTGCTGTAGAGCTGCACCCGGATCCCGTACCGGACGGCCAGGTGAGCCACCACGTGCAACCCCATGCTGCCGGCCGCCGCACTGCTGATCATGGCTGGGCTCGCGAGCCGCGCGTTGATCGAGGCCAGCCGGCCCGGCCGGATGCCGATCCCGTGGTCGTGGACCCGCAGCAACAGCCCGTCCACCGTGTGCCGGCCGTCGACAAGCACCGGCGTGTGCGGCGGTGAGTAGACGGTGGCATTCTCCAACAGTTCGGCGAGCAGGTGCACCAGGCTGCCGACCGCCGCGCCCTGCACCCCGGCCGTCGGCAGGTTCAGCTCCACCCGGGGATAGTGCTCGATCTCCGAGGCCGCCGCCCGGACCACGTCCTCCAGGTGCAGCGGAGCCTCGTGCCCCCGGCTCGGTTCGCCGCCGGAGAGGACCAGCAGGTTCTCCCCGTTGCGACGGAGGCGTGCGGCGAGGTGATCCAGTGCGAAGAGGCGTTCGAGGATCCGGGGATCGGTCTCCTCGCGCTCGAAGTCGTCGAGCAGCCGTAGCTGACGGGTGATCAGGGTGCGGATCCGCCGGGCCAGCGCCTCGGCCATCCGCGTCATGTCCAGGCGCAACTCGGCCTGCGCGCCGGCGAGGCGCAGCGTGGCCTGGCTGACCGTGCCGAAAGCCGCGGCGACCTGGGCGACCTCGTCGCGACCACGCGCGATCGCGGCGGTGGCCGCCCCGGCGGCGCTCTCGTCCGGGCGCTCCGCCCCGGCGGCGATGGCGGTGATCCGCTCCGGTAGCTCGTGGTTCGCCATGGCCAACGCCGCCGCCCGGAGGCGGCTCAACCGCCGGCTGATCCGTATCGCCAGCACCACGGCCGTGATCAGCGAACCGAGCGCCACGGCACCGGTCACCCCACCGGTGAGCAGGGCCGTCCGCAGCGTGTCGCGGGCCAACGCCGCGGCGTCGCGGTCGAGGCCCTCGGAGAGTTCACGGCCGAGCAGGTTGTATCGGCGCAGGGTGCCACTCTGCGCCACGAACCAGGCGTCGCCGTCGGTCGTCATCGCCTGGGCGCCACCGTCGGTGTCCAGCACCGCGTCCCGCATGGTGCGGGCCGTCTCCACGTCACCGCCGGTCAGCAGCCGGGCCCAGGAACTGCTCGCCGTGTCGGTCGCGATCCGGAGGAACTCGGCCTCGCGCTGCTCCTGGGCACCGTTGAGCGAACCGAGCCGGGCAAGCTCGCCGGGGTTGAGCCGGCCCCGGACGAAGACGGCGCGCAGCAGGTCACGTTCGACGGAGGCCAGGTGCTCCTGGGTGGCGACGGAGGCGACCTCCCGGGCGGCGTTCGCCAACTCCGGGTCCCGCAACTGGGCCGGCAGCGCGTCCGCGACGGCCAGCAGGGACTCGACGGTGCGGGCGTACGCCACGTCCGCCTCCGTGCCGGTCAGCGCCAGGGCGCGGTTGGGGGAGAGCTGTTCGAGTTGACCTCTGGCACTGCCGAGCACCGACGACAGCGCGGGCACCGACTCCCGGGCCTGCTCATCTGCGGAGCGGAACCGCTCGACGGCGGCGTCGACGCGACGCCGTTGGGCGTCCACGAGGGGCCGTCCGGAGGTGCCGCCACGTTGGCGCAGCGCCGCCGTTTCGCCGAGTTCCCGCTCCAGTTCGTGAACCAACTGGACGGTGACGGTGGCGGTGCCGGAGAGGACACGGGCCCGTTCGGCGTCCGCGCTGGCGTCGAGCGCGGCGGTGGTCTGCGCGGCACCGAGCACGGTCAGACTGATGATGGTCACCAGGATCGGCGCGAGTAGCTGGGTGCGGATCGAACGAAGGTTCTCCAGAACACCGCCGGAGCGGTGCTGGCGTACGTGGGCGGGGAGCGGCACGGGGTCTCCCGGGTCGGGGTGGTGCCCGGCCCGGGCGCTGGGCCCGGGCCGGGACGATCGGATCAGCTTGCGGCGTTCAGCTTCGTCAGTGCCGTCTCCGCCCCACGGTGCAGCTGCACCGGGTCGGTCTTGCGTGCGTTCGTCAGGTCGATGCCCTTGGCTGCCGGGTTGGCCTGGCTGAGGGCATCCTTCTTCTCGAACACGGTCTTCGTGATGACGCAGGCGACGTTGGCGTCGAGGTCGTCGCGGACCAGCAGCACATTCGGCACCACGATGGTCGGGACGTCGGCGGGAGTCTTGTAGACGTCCTTGGTGATCGTCCCGGCCTGGTACGCGGGGTTCAGCTCTGCCATCTTCGGCAGCAGCGAACTGATGTCGATGAACTTCACCTTGTCGGCCGCGGTGGTGAAGAGGTCGGTGACGCCGCCGGTCGGGGTGCCGCCGGACCAGAAGAAACCGTCGATGCTGCCGTCCTTCATGCCGTCGACGGTCTTGGTCAGGTCGAGCCGCTGCGCCTGGATGTCCTTTGCCGGGTCGAGGCCGGCCGCGGTGAGCAGCCGCTGAGCGATGACCTCGGTGCCCGACTTGGGCGATCCGGTGGAGATCTTCTTGCCCTTCATCTCGGCGACCGAGGTGATTCCCGAGTCGGCCCGGACGACGACCTGGGTGTAGTTGTCGTAGATCCGCGCGAGCGCCTTCACCGGCTGCGGCCCCTTGAAGGTGCCCTTGCCCTGCGTCGCGTTGACCGCGGTGTCGAAGAGCGAGAAGGCGACGTCGTACTGTCCGGCGACGAGTTGCTCGATGTTCTGCACCGAGGCGCCGGTCTCGGCGGCGGTGCCGGTGAGCTTGCCGCCGCTGGCCGTGGCGAGTTGCCCGGCGAGCGCGTTGCCGACGACGTAGTAGACCCCGGTGGCGTTGCCGGTGGCGATGCCGACCCGGGTGTCCTTGGTGACCTCGCAGCCGACCGCGCTGGAGGTGTCGTCGGTGGCCGCGTTCTTCTGACGGCCTCCGCATCCGGCGACGCCGGCCGCGATCAGGGTCACTGCCCCGAGACTCGCGGCTATTCGCACGTTGATCCGTCTCACCTGTTCTCCTCCTGATGGTCTTTCCGGTTGACGCCCCTGTCCGCGGCGGCCGTCCGGTTGGCCGTTCCGCGACGGAGCAGAACACCCGCCACGGTGAGCGCGACAAGTGCGGCGCCGACCGTGACGGGGACAGGTTCGAGCCACAGCAGAACCAGCCCGGCGAGCGCGCCGACGATCCGCTCGGGTTTTCCGGCCGGGCCGATGCCGGGCAGCCATCCGCCGGCCGCCACCGCGAGCACCGCGACTCCGAGCGCGGTGGTCAGGCCGGCCAGCAGGATGCGTTCCACCCCGCCGATGCCGAGCAGCCCGAGCCCGGTTGGCGTGAGCACGAAGGCGATCGGGATGAGGTACGCGGGTAGCGCGTACCTCAGGGTCTGCCACATGGTCGGGACCAGTCGACCGCCGGTGACGGCGGCGGCGGCCACCGCGGCGAGCGCGGTCGGCGGCGACGCCTCGGAGAGCACCGCGAAGTAGAAGACGAACATCGCCGCGGCGGGTGCGTCGACACCCAGGTTGAGCAGCGCGGGGCCGATGATCACCCAGCCGATCACGAACGAGGCGGTGACCGGCACGGCCAGGCCGAGCAGCGTGAGGGCGAGCGCGGCGAGCAGGGCGGTGAGCAGGAGCACGACGAACGGGTCGGAGCTGACCGCCTGGGCGCCGCTGAGCAGCAGCGCCGCGGCCTGCGGGCCGAGCCCGGTCTTGGTGGTGGTCGCGGTGATGATGCCGGCGGCGGCGCAGACCGCGCTGACCGCCAGCACTCCGCGCACCCCGTTGGTGAGCGCCTCGACCAGGCGTGCGGGGGTGAGTCGGTGTCGCCGGTCCAGGAAGGAGAGCACGGCCGCCAACACGGTGGCCAGCACCACGGCCCTGGTCGCCGAGGCGCCGAGGGCGAGCATCACGACGATCACGATCAGCGAGAGGAAGTGGTAGCCGAAGCGGGCCAGCAGCGACCAGGCCGATCCGGCGTCGATCGTGACCCGACGTACCCCGGAGCGGCGGGCGTCGATCTCCACCGCGAGCAGGATGCCCAGGTAGTAGAGCAGCGTCGGCACGGTGGCCCAGCCGAGCACCTGGAGGTAAGAGACGCCGAGGTACTCGGCGATGATGAACGCGGCGGCCCCCAGCGTCGGCGGCGACAGGATCGCGCCGACGCCGGCGGCGGCGAGCATGCCGCCGGCCCGTTCCGGCGGATAGCCGGCTCGGCGCAGGATCGGCCAGGTGACCGAGCCGATGCTGACCGTGGTGGCCGCGCCCGAACCCGAGACGGTTCCGAGGAGGAAGCCGGCGGCCACCGCGGTGCGTCCCGGTGCGGTTCGGGAGCGGCGGAACGCGGCGGCGGAGAGTTCCACGAAGAATCGGCCAGCGCCGGAGAGGTCCAGCACCGCGCCATAGATGGTGAAGAGCACGATGTACGAGGCGGCCACGTCCAGTGGGGTGCCGTAGAAGCCGCTGTCGGAGTTGTAGAACGCGTCGACGAGCTGCCCGAAGTCGAGGCCGGCATGGGCCACTGGCCAGGACTGCGGTAGCAGCCCGCCGTAGTAGCCGAAGGCCAGGAAGAGCAGACAGACCGCCGGCAGGATCCAGCCGGTGGTCCGGCGGCACGCCTCCAGCAGCAGGAGCAGCAGCACGGTGCCCAGCACCAGGTCGACCGGGTCGAGCAGCCCCTGTCGATCGAGGAAGGCGTCGTATCCGCCGCCACCCGTACCGACGGCCATCGGCAACACCGGGTAGAGGCAGCTCAGCAACGCGGCCACGGCGAGCACCCAGTCGACCGGGGTGGGGCGCGTCCGGCTCGGCGAGCTGGCCGCCGGGTCGGCCGGCGCTGCCGGTGTGCCTCGTCGGGGCCGGCGCACTCCCGATGGATACGCCAGGAAGACCATCGGCAGGACGCCGGCGAGGAAGATGATCAGGTAGAACTTGCTGCCCTGCGCCAGCGGAAAGAAGACCTGGTAGATGGCGAGGAGAGCGACGGCGAGCGTGACGCCCGCGAAGAAGAAGCCGAGTGGCCCGGTGAACACCCGGCCCGGTTTCTCGTCCTCGAACTGTGCGGTCAACTCCGGGTCGGGCTGCCCGCCGACGGCTACGGGGGTGGGGTCGGTCCCACCGGGTTCGGCGGCCGGGCCCTTCTCGGCGGGTGGCCTCAGCGGCCGTTCGTCGACGTCGACCGATGCGGGCACGTCGTCGCCTCGGGGCGAGGGGACGGAGTCCTGAACGGGGTGCGCTGATGACACGCTGGGGGACAATACGGGGGACTGCGCTGTATGGGAATATTGTTGACCATGATTGCTCTGGGTGACTACTGTTTCGTGAGGGAAATCCCTGGGAATGTCGATTGTCGAATGGTTTTCGTGTTGGCAACAGTCTCATACAACGACGATTCGGCAGGTCGTGAAGGCTGCGTGGCCCCGCTCGCGGCGGCGGTGAGTTGTCGGCGTCCCAGACACGCATCCCCCAGCTCGCGATCACCGACAGTGACATCAACCGTCTGAGCGCGCCGGTTTGGTGCTGCTTTAGATAGCTTGGCCTGGTTGGATCTCGCCCGGCTGTCAGCCGAAAAAACTTGCCGGTGTGACCTTCTTGTTATCGCGCTGGCCAGTCGTATTGCCGAATCCCGCCGAACCTCATTGCCTCCATGATCACTGTGGATGGCCCGGGCCGGCAGCACCGTCGGGTCCTTGCATTTCTTTCGGGTTCTCTGGGGTGTTGGCTAGGGGTCGTTGACGCCTGCGGGGCCACCACTCGGCGCCGCTCCAAGATCGACTCGCCTTTCCTGAAGTCGGGGCATCGAGGCGGCCTTGACACTCCGATTTCATGAAAGCCGAGTCGATCAAATGTCGAAACGCCGGGCGCGGTCCGGGTTATCGGCGCGGGTCCACGGGGCATGTCGGAGGTGACACCACCACCGACGTGTGAGGAGGGGCGATGGCCTCGGACGAGTCTGCCGCCCACCGGACGCCTGCCGACGCCAGTGCGCCGGTCGGGCCCGACGCGGGGCCGGACAGCCCCACCGACCTGCCCGGCAGCGGCTGGAAGGCGGCGTTGCGGCGCACGGTCCGCGAATTCCAGGACGACAGCCTCACCGACTGGGCGGCGGCGCTCACCTACTACGGGGTGTTGTCCATCTTCCCCGGCCTGCTGGTGCTGATCTCGATCCTCGGTCTGCTGGGCGCGGGCGCCACCGAGGGGGTCAAGGACACCGTCAACCAGGCGGTGCCGGAGGGCAGCATCCGGCAGATCATCGTCGACGCGATCACCGCGGCGGACAAGAACGGCAGCCTGGCCAGCATCGCGGCGATCGCCGGTGTGGTGGCCGCGTTCTGGTCGGCGTCCGGCTACATCGGCGCGTTCATGCGCGCCTCGAACAGCATCTACGACGTGCCGGAGGGCCGGCCGATCTGGAAGACGCTGCCGATCCGGCTCGGCGTGACCGCGGTGGTCGGAGTGCTGCTGCTGGCCAGTGCGGTGATCGTGGTCTTCACCGGCCGCCTCGCCGAGACGGTGGGAGACGTGGTCGGCCTCGGCTCGGCGGCGGTCACGGTGTGGGACGTCGCCAAGTGGCCGGTGCTGCTGATCCTGGTCAGCCTGATGTTCGCGATCCTCTACTGGGCCTCACCCAACGCCCGGCACGGCGGTTTCCGCTGGGTCAGCCCGGGCGGTGTGCTGGCCGTGGTGATCTGGCTGGTGATCTCCGGCCTGTTCGCCTTCTACGTGAGCAACTTCGGCTCGTACGACAAGACGTACGGGGCGCTGGCCGGGGTGATCATCTTCTTGGTCTGGCTGTGGCTGAGCAACATCGCGATCCTGCTGGGTGCCGAGTTCGACGCCGAGTTGGAGCGGGGCCGCGCCATCGCGGCCGGTCACGGCGTCGACGACGAGCCGTACGTCGAGCTGCGCGACGACCGCAAGCTCCGCAAGAGGCGCAACGCCGCCAACCGCCGCTGACTCCCGCAGCGCCGGCGCCCCGCACCGGGAACGACCGGCGGCTCCGCACCGACCGTCCCCGCAGCCCATCGCCCCGCCAGTGAAGATCGACTGGCGGGGCGATTTCGTGCGTGTCGATGGAACTCCAGGCGAGCGGACGCGGGCGGCCCGTGATCCTTTTCTTGATCGACTAGTAGCTTTTGTTCTTTCGGACAAAAGTTCATCTCGGAACGGTTGAAGCTCTGGACACGCGGCACAGCGCGCTCCTACTGTGTCGGACACAACACTTCGACGTTGCGTCGATGTGAACGATGCCAATGAAGAGGTGACCCCCCGGTGCGGACCGCCGACCCCCTGCACGTGCGACTGTTGCGGTTGCTCCGCGACGAGGGGGCCGTCTCCCGCGCCGAGTTGGGCGACCGACTCCAGATGCCGCGCCCGCGCATGCTGGCCGAGCTGGATCGCCTGGTCGCGCTCGGTTATGTCGCCGAGGCGGGGCTCGCCGCCTCCCGGGGTGGGCGGCGCTCGACACTCGTCGAGCTGAACCCGAACCTGCGCTTCGCCGCCGTCGACCTCGGTGCCAGCTCGATGGACATCGAGGTGGTCAACGGCCGCCTCGAACCGGTCGCCCAGTACGCCGAGCCGGCCGACATCCGCAACGGACCGAAGGTGACCCTGCAGCGGGTCAACGAGCTGCTGCACAAGGCCCGGGTCGACGGCGCCTATGAGCGGTTGGACGCGGTGGGCATCGGCGTTCCCGGCCCGGTCAGCTTCCGCGACGGCGTTCCGGTGTCGCCGCCGATCATGCCGGGCTGGGACCGGTTCCCGGTGCGCGAGTTGCTCAGCCGGGAGCACGGCTGCCCGGCGGTGGTCGACAACGACGTCAACATCATGGCGATCGGCGAGCGGCACGGTGGGGTCGCCCACTCGGTGGACGACTTCCTCTTCATCAAGATCGGCACCGGCATCGGCTGCGGCATCTACCTCACCGGTGAGGTCTACCGGGGCACCGACGGCTGCGCCGGCGACATCGGCCACATCCAGGTCGACTCGCACGGTCCGATGTGCTCCTGCGGCAACGTCGGCTGCCTGGAGGCGCTGTTCAGCGGCGCCGCGCTGGCCAAGGACGCCCTGGCCGCCGCCCGCAGCGGGACGTCGCCGGCGCTGGCCGAGCGGCTGGCGCTGCGCGGGGTGGTCACCGCGCTGGACGTCGCCGAGGGCGCCGTCGAGGGCGACGTGACGTGCATCCAACTGATCCGTGACGGCGGACGGCGGGTCGGCGGAGTGCTCGCCGGCCTGGTCAGCTTCACCAACCCGTCGATGATCGTGATCGGCGGTGGGCTGGCCCAACTCGGGCACATCCTGCTCGCCGAGATCCGCAGTGTGGTCTACCGCCGGTCGCTGCCGCTGGCCACCGGCAACCTGCCGGTCGTGCTGTCCGAGTTGGGTGGACGTGCCGGTGTCACCGGCGCGGCGGTGCTCGCCGGCGATGTCGCCTTCGCGGAAGCCGCATGAACCAGACCGAGATCCTGTCGTGAGCGAGGAGGAGACTGTGGCTCTGTCCGAGGATGACCCCGCCACCGCGTCGGCCGAGGCCGCCGCCGAGGCACCGTTGGTCGAGGCTCCCGCCGACACCGTCGCGGGCGAGGTGGTCCTGCGCCTCACCGACGTGGTCAAGACCTTCCCCGGTGTACGCGCACTGGACGGCGTGCAGCTTGAGGTGCGTGCCGGCGAGGTGCACTGCCTGCTCGGGCAGAACGGCGCCGGCAAGTCGACCCTGATCAAGGTGCTCTCCGGTGTGCACCAACCGGATTCCGGGCAGGTGGAGTGGCGCGGCGAGCCGGCCACGTTCACCAACCCGCAGGCCGCGATGAAGGCCGGCATCGCCACCATCTACCAGGAGCTCGACCTCGTCGAGGACCTGTCGGTGGCGGAGAACGCCTTCCTCGGTCACGAGTACCGCAGCTTCGGGTTCGTCCGGCGCGGCCGGATGGCCCGGCACACCCGGCAGATCCTCAGCCGGCTGGGCCACGGTGAGATCCCGCCCGGGCGGATGGTCCGGTCGCTGCCGGCCGCCGGCAAGCAGATCGTCAGCATGGCCCGCGCGCTGTCGCACGAGGCACGACTGATCATCATGGACGAGCCGAGCGCGGTGCTGGCCCACGACGAGGTCGGCAACCTGTTCCGGATCATCCGGGAGCTGACCGCGCAGGGCATCGCCGTCATCTACATCTCCCACCGCATGGAGGAGATCCGCGAGATCGGCGACCGGGTCACCGTACTCAAGGACGGCCGGACCACGGCGGCGAACCTGCCGGCGCGCGACACCCCGACCCGCGACCTGGTCAGCCGGATGACCGGCCGCACCATCGAGTACGTCTTCCCGGACCGCCCGGCCGAGGACCCCGCCGGCGCCGACCTGCTCCAGGTGGAGGGGCTGACCCGCACGGGTGAGTTCGCCGACGTCTCGCTGAACGTGCGCGCCGGGGAGATCGTCGGCATCGCGGGCCTGGTCGGCTCCGGCCGCTCGGAGCTGCTGGAGACCATCTACGGCGCCCGCCTCGCGGAGGCCGGGTCGGTCCGGATGAACGGCAAGGTGCTGCGTCCCGGCGTCGGCGCCGCCGTGCGGGCCGGCATGGGAATGGCCCCGGAGGAACGCAAGAGTCAGGCGCTGCTGCTCGGCGAGCCGATCTACCGCAACGTCACGCTGGCCACCTTCGGTCGGTACGCGCGGCTCGGCTTCACCAACGCCGCCAAGGAGCGCGCCGAGGCGGACCGGATCGCCGAGAGCCTGGAGCTGCGGCCCCGGGACGTCGACCGGCCGGTACGCACGCTGTCCGGCGGCAACCAGCAGAAGGTGGTGGTCGGGCGGTGGCTGCTCGGCGGCACCAAGCTGTTGCTGCTCGACGAGCCCACCCGGGGCGTGGACGTGGGCGCCCGGGCTGAGCTCTACCAGGTCATCCGGGGTTTGGCCGCGCAGGGCGTCGGGGTGCTGCTGGTCTCCAGCGAGGTGCCCGAGGTGCTGGGTCTGGCCGACCGGGTGCTGGTGATGCGGGAAGGGCGGGTCGTGCGTGAAGCAGCGGCCGGCGAACTTGACGAAAACACTGTGCTCGACCTCGTGATGGCGGGGTCCTTGATGGAAGGCGCACCGGCATGAGCGACGCGACTCCCACTCCCACCGCGACACCGGAGCGCCCGCAGCTTCCGGCCCAGTCGCCGCCGGTGGACCCGGCGGAGACGGCGGTGGCCAGCGACAAGGCAGCATCCGGGGGCCGGCTCTCCTGGTGGCGGGGCGACGGCGGCGACGGCGCGAAGCGCAACCTGGGTCTGATCGGGGTCCTGGCCGCGCTCATCATCGTCGGCGCGATCACCAAGCCCGACCTGTACGGCGACCCGACCTGGGTCTGGAACAACGTGCTGGCCATCCTGCAACTCGCGTCGGTCGTCGGCGTGGTCACTGTCGGAATGACGTTCGTGATCATCGGCGGGGGCATCGACCTGTCGGTCGGTGCGATCGTCGCGCTGGCCGGTGTCTGGTGCACCACGGTGGCCACCCAGAGCTACGGCGCCGGCGGCATGATCTTCACCGCGCTGGTGGTCGGCATCTGCGTCGGCCTGGTCAACGGCGTGCTCATCTCGTACGGGAAGCTCGTTCCCTTCATCGCGACGCTCGCGATGCTGGTGGCGGCTCGCGGGCTCGCGGCGTCGATCTCCAACAAGCAGACCCAGGTGTCGAGCAGCACCTTCATCAACGACATCGCGGCGCGCAAGGTTCTCGGGATCCCGATCCTCGTCTACATCCTGGGCGCGGTGGTGGTAGCCGGCTGGATCCTGCTCAACCGGACGACCTTCGGCCGGCGGACCATCGCCGTGGGCGGCAACCCGGAGGCGGCCCGGCTGGCCGGCATCAACGTCCGGCGGCACACCATGCTGCTCTACGCGCTCTCCGGTCTGTGCTGCGGCATCGCGGCCATCATGCTCACCTCGCAGGCCACCTCGGCGCAGGCGGCGATGGCCAACCTGTACGAGTTGGACGCGATCGCCGCGGCGATCATCGGTGGGACGCTGCTCAGCGGTGGCCGGGGCACGATCGTCGGCTCGCTGCTCGGCGTCATCATCTTCGCCACGATCACGAACCTCTTCGCCATCAACGGCCTCTCCATCGAGGCACAGAACATGGTCAAGGGCGGCATCATCGTCGCCGCCGTCCTGATCCAGCAGTTCCAGTTCAAGTCCGTCACTCGGCTCCTCGCGCGGAACAGGGTCACCACCGCAACCTGACGCACCGCACCGATGTCCCGGGCCACGTCGAGAAATTCGACGGCGGCCGGGCCCCGCACACCCTTATCAACTGAAATTCCGCTCCCAGGAGGTCGTTCATGACCCAGCACAGTCGCGACCTGTCGCGCCGCCGGTTGCTCTTCGGTGGAGCCGCAGTTGGCGCCGCCACCCTGCTCACCGCCTGCACCAGCAACGAGACCCCGGCGGCGAGCACCCAGACCAAGGCCGCCGGCAACGCCGAGGGCAACAACGCCCCGGGCAAGAAGGTCGTCATCGGCTTCTCCGCCCCGGCCGCCGACCACGGCTGGATGGGCGCCATCCACGCCAACGCCAAGGCGCAGGCCGCGGCCTACTCGGACGTGGAGTTCAAGGAGGTCGACGGCGGGTCGAACTCGGAGGCCCAGCGCTCCACGCTCGGCACGCTGATCGCCCAGAAGCCGGACATCATCGTCGTGCTGCCGCACGACGGCAAGGAGGTCAACGCCGTTGCCCTCCAGGCGATGCAGGCGGGCATCCCGATCGTGAACCTCGACCGGGCGTTCCCCGACGCGCTGGCCTCCCGGCTGGTGATCAAGGGTGACAACTACGGCATGGGCGTCTCGGCCGGGCACTTCATCGGCAAGATGCTCAAGGACAAGGGTGTCACCAACCCGGTCATCGGTGAGATCGCCGGTCTGGAGATCCCGCTGACCGTCGAGCGCAGCGAGGGCTTCAAGGCCGCCCTGGCGACCTACGGCTTCACGGTGAAGAACCGCCGTTCGGCGGAGTTCACCTCGGACAGCGGCCAGCGCGAGGCGTCCCAGCTGCTCCAGGCGCTGCCGAAGATCGACGCGATCTGGAACCACGACGACGACCAGGGCATCGGTGTGCTCGCGGCCATCAAGCAGGCCAACCGGTCGGAGTTCTTCATGGTCGGCGGCGCCGGCTCCAAGCTCGCGATCGACGCGATCAAGGCCGACAACACGGTGCTCAAGGCGACTGTCACCTACAACCCGTCGATGGCCTCGTCGGCTATCTCGCTCGCGCGGCTCATCGCGCAGGGTCGGGGCCTGGGCGACCTGACGGAGCTGCAGGTTCCGAAGGAAGTGACCCTGGCTTCGGAGACGATCACCAAGGAGAACGCGAGCAGCTACGACAAGCTCGGGTTCTGACATACCAGGGGAGGCCACCTTGTCCACGACACACAAAGAACTGCGGGTCGGCATGGTCGGCTACGCGTTCATGGGCGCCGCGCACTCACAGGCGTGGCGCACCGTGAACCGCGTTTTCGACCTGCCGGCGCGGGCCCGGATGGCGCTGATCTGCGGCCGAGACACAACGAAGGTGGCAGATGCCGCCGATCGGCTCGGCTGGGACGCGTCCACCACGGACTGGCGTGAACTGATCAACCGGGACGATATCGACGTCGTCGACATCTGCACCCCGGGCGACAGTCACGCCGAGATCGCCCTGGCCGCGCTAGCCGCCGGCAAGCACGTCCTGTGCGAGAAGCCGTTGGCCAACACGGTGGCGGAGGCGCGGGCGATGACCGCTGCGGCGGACGTCGCCCGGGCCGCCGGAGTGCGGTCGATGTGCGGGTTCAACTACCGCCGGGTCCCCGCGGTCACGATGATGCGCCAGATGGTCGCCGACGGACGACTCGGGGTGATTCGACACGTCCGTGCGACGTACCTACAGGACTGGATCGTGGACCCGCAGTTCCCGCTGGTCTGGCGGTTGCAGAAGGACAGGGCGGGCTCCGGCGCGCTCGGTGACATCGGTGCGCACATCATCGATCTGACCCAGTTCGTCACCGGTCAGCGGATCAGCGGGGTCAGCGCGGTCACCGAGACCTTCGTCAAGGAGCGGCCGTTGCCGGCCGAGTCCAGCGGTCTGGCGGCCACCGTGGACGGCGGCTCGGTGCCCACCGGGCCGGTCACCGTCGACGACGCCGCGGTCTTCGTGGCCCGGCTCGACGGCGGCGCCCTGGCCACGTACGAGGCGAGCCGGTTCGCCACCGGTCGCAAGAACGCGCTGCGTGTCGAGATCAACGGCTCGCTGGGCAGTGTGGTCTTCGACCTGGAGCGGCTCAACGAGCTGGAGTTCTACGACGCCACCCGGCCCACCGTGGAACAGGGCTTCAGCCGCATCCTGGTGACCGAGGGCGAGCACCCGTACATGTCGGCGTGGTGGCCGCCGGGCCACATCATCGGCTACGAGCACTCGTTCACGCACGAGATGCGCGACTTCATCGAGGCGGTCGCCACCGGCGTCGACCCGACTCCCTCCTTCGCCGACGCGTTGCAGGTCCAGCTGGTGCTGGACGCGGTGGCCCGCTCGGCGGAGCTCGGCTCCTCCTGGGCCGAGGTGGAACCGGCGCTTGTCACAGCCGCCGCCTGACCTCTGACCATCCGCGACGGCGGTGTTCGCACCGCCGTCGCCCGACCGGCTTTCCGACGCCGACCGGCGAGGGACCGACCGCGGATTGCGCCCCGCGGTCGGGACGAGGTCGGCGGCGGGGAGCGTGCAGCCGGGCCGTACGGCCCGGTGGCGCACGAGCAGGACGGTCGTCCGGTGCGACCGGACCGGGATTCCCCGGCCGCACCGGAGGACCGCCACCACCGGTGGAGACCGGATGCGGGGGAGGCAGGGTCGAGACGCCGACCCGACCCTGCCTACCAACCCCGTCCGCCCGCACCCGTACCGGGGACCGGTCCGTCGTCGTCGCCGCCGACGCCGACGTCGGAAAACCGGTGCCGTCCCGGTGCGGAGCGGGTGGGCGGGGTCCATCCAAGCAAGGCCGTATCTTTCCGAAACTTATTCTGATATTCCTATATTTAGCGGTACCGACGATTCCTCGAGGACGGGGAAGGAGCACCATGCGAACAGGTGTCTGGCTGATAGGAGCGCGTGGTTCCGTCGCGACCACCAGCATCGTCGGAGGGCTCGCGTTGCGAGCCGGTCTGGCCGGGCCGACCGGCTGCGTCACCGAGCTACCCGAGCTGCGCGGCCCCGCCCTGCCGGCCTTCGCGGACCTCGTCTTCGGTGGGCACGACCTGGCCGCCACCCCGCTGTCCAAGCGGGCCGAGGCGCTGGCCGACGCGGGCGTCATCCCCTGGCGGCTGGTCGCCGCGCTCCGCGACGAGCTGAGCGTGGTCGAGCAGGAGCTGCGCCCCGCACCGGTCGGCGACAGCCAGGCCGACCGGGCCGACGCCGTGGTCCGCGACCTCACCAGCTTCCGCGAGCGGCACGGGCTGGACCGGGTGGTGGTCGTCAACGTCTCCGCCACCGAGGCCACCGCAGCACCGCACCCCGGGCACACCGACCCCGACGCGTTGCGCGCCGCGCTCACCGGCCCGGACGAGGTGCTGCCACCCAGCTCCCTCTACGCGTACGCGGCGCTGCTGGCCGGCTGCCCGTTCGTCGACTTCACCCCGTCCACCGGGCTGCGGCTGCCCGCGTTGGCGGCGCTTGCCGAGCAGGCCGGCCTGCCGTACGCCGGGCACGACGGCAAGACCGGGGAGACCCTGGTCAAGTCCGTGCTCGCGCCGATGTTCGCGATGCGCAACCTGGACGTGCGCTCCTGGTCCGGGTTCAACCTGCTCGGCGGTGGCGACGGCGCCACCCTCGCCGACCCGGCCGCCAACGCCGCGAAGGTGCAGAGCAAGCAGCGGGTGCTCGGTGAGACGCTGGGCTACGTCCCGCAGGGCGGCACCCGCATCGAGTACGTCGAGGAGCTGGGCGACTTCAAGACCGCCTGGGATCTGATCACCTTCGCCGGCTTCCTCGGCACCGGCATGCGGATGGAGTTCACCTGGCACGGCTGCGACTCCGCGTTGGCCGCGCCGCTGGTGCTCGACCTGGCCCGACTCACCGCCGCCGCGCACGCCGCCGGGCACGTGGGGCCGCTGACCGAGCTGGGCTTCTTCTTCAAGGACCCGCTCGGCTCGCCCAGCCACTCGCTGGGTGAGCAGTGGGCGCGGCTGACCGACTTCACGCGGCTGCTGCACACCGGCGGGGACGGTGCCGATGACCACGCTGGCTGACCTCGCCGAGCTGGTCCGGGCGCCGGCCGCGCTCTCGGTCCCCGGTGACGTGGTCGCCGGCGCGGCGGCGGCCGGCGCGTTGGGTCCGCGTACCCCCGCCCTGGCCGGCGCCTCGGTGCTGCTCTACTGGGCCGGCATGGCCGCCAACGACTGGGCCGACCGTGGCCTGGACGCGGTGGAGCGGCCCGAGCGGCCGATCCCCAGCGGGCGGATCACCCCGGCCGCCGCGGTCGGCCTCGCGGCGGGCCTCACGGCCGCCGGCGTGGGCCTGGCCGCCGCCGTGGGCGGTCGCCGCGCCGCCGCGCTCGCCGTGCCGCTGGCCGCCACCATCTGGGGGTACGACCTGCTGGCGAAGAACACCGCCGCCGGTCCGGCCGTGATGGCCGCCTGTCGTGGCCTGGATGTGCTGCTCGGCGCGTCCGGCGGCCGGGTGACCAGGGCGTTGCCGGCGGCGGTCACCGTCGCCGCGCACACCTGGACGGTCACCGCGCTGTCCCGCCGGGAGGTCAGTGGCGCCGACGCCGCGCTGCCGATGCGCACCCTCGCGGGCACCGCGCTGGTCGCCGCCAGCGCCGCCCTCCCGCACACCCGACGCGCAGCCGCCAGTGCCGCCGACCGGAGCGGTGCCACCGCCCGGGGCCCGGCCGACGAGGTCGGCGGGCGTGCTGGTCGTACCCGCTCGGCCGGGGTCGCGGCCGTGCTGCCCGCCGTGCTGGCCGGGTGGTACGCGGTCCGCTACGGCGCGGCCCAGGTCGAGGTGATCCGGGATCCGTCGGCCGGGCGGGTTCGTGCCGCCGTCGGTGCCGGGATCACCGGCCTGCCCGCCCTCCAGGGGGCGCTGACCGCGCGCGGTGGCGCCGGCCTGCTCGGGTTGGCCGTCGCGGCGGCCGCGCCGCTGGGTCGACGCCTGGCCCGGAAAGTCTCGCCGACATGACAGCTCCCCAGCCCCGATCCGCACCGCCGACGGCAGACGCCACGACGCTGCGACTCGGGTACGGCACGAACGGTTTCGCCAACCACCGACTCGACGACGCGCTCGCCGTCCTCGCCGACCTCGGCTACGACGGGGTGGCGCTCACCCTGGACCACGACCACCTGGACCCGTTCGCGCCGGGGCTCGCGCGCCGGGTCGCCGTCCTCGGCCGCCGGTTGGAGGAGCTGGGTCTGGCGGTGGTGATCGAGACCGGGGCCCGTTACCTGCTCGACCCGTGGCACAAGCACGCCCCGACGTTGCTGCACGACGACCCGACCCGGCGGATCGAGTTCCTGCGCCGGGCCGTCCGGATCGGCGCGGACCTGGGCGCGGAGGCGGTCTCGTTCTGGGCCGGTGTGCGGCCCGAGACGGTGTCACCGCAGTGCGCCTGGGACCGGCTGGTGGCCGGCTGCGCCACAGTGGTCGACGCGGCGGACGCCGCCGACGTCACCCTCGGCTTCGAGCCGGAGCCGGGGATGCTGGTGCAGGACATCGCCGACTGGCGTCGGCTCCGCACGGCCCTCGGTGACCCGGCCCGCTTCGGCATCACCCTCGACATCGGCCACTGCCGGTGCCTGGAGCCGTGGCCGGTGCCGCAGTGCGTCGCCGAGGTGGCCGACCACCTGGTCAACGTGCAGATCGACGACATGCGCCGGGGCGTGCACGAGCACCTGGAGTTCGGCGTCGGCGAGATCGACTTCCCGCCGGTGCTGGCCGCCCTGGCCGAGGCCGGCTATCGGGGCCTGGTCGCCGTCGAGTTGCCCCGCGACTCGCACGCCGCACCGGAGGTGGCCGCCCGGTCGATCGATTTCCTGCGCGCCGCCGCCGCGACACCCGCTGCGGCGGCACCTGCTGAGGCGACACCCGCCGACGAGGCTCCGGCGCATATATAGGTGCAGAGCAAAGGGTGATGGGGGCACCTGGAGCAGCACGAGGGAGGAGACGGGATGACACCGGATTCACTGCGGGCCGCGCTGGGAGGCGTACCCGATCCCGACTGGCTGGACACGGCGCTGCGCCGGGTCGCTTCCGAGCCCACCGCGATCACCCGGCTCTTCCCCGCCGCCGGCCGACGTTGCGGTCGGGCCGCGCTGCCCGACGCCCCCGGCTGGACCGCCGACGACGCGGCCCGGGTGCTGCTGCTGACCAGCCTGCCCGGCGACCACGCGACGTACGCCGAGAGCCTCTACCAGCACGGTGACGCGGCCGAGCGGCGTGCCGTGCTGCGGGCGCTGCCCCTGCTGCCGATCGGCGCCGCCGGGGTGCCGCTGCTGCACGACGCGATCCGCACCAACGACACCCGGCTGGTCGCCGCGGCCCTCGGCCCGTACGCCCGGCACCTCGCCCCGGCCGCCTGGCGGCAGGCGGTGCTCAAGTGCGTGTTCAGCGGGGTGCCGTTGGCCGCGGTCGCCGACCTGGAGACCCGCGCCGACGGGGAGTTGGCCGCGATGCTGGCCGCGCTGGCCGCGGAGCGGAACGCCGCCGGCCGGGAGTTGCCCGCCGACGCCACCGACCTGCTCGACCGGCTCACCGCCGCACTGCCCCGGGAGGCGTGACATGCGAATCTTCGACCCGCACATCCACATGACCTCGCGCACCACCGACGACTACGAACGGATGGCCGCCGCCGGCGTACGTGCCGTGGTGGAGCCGTCGTTCTGGCTGGGTCAGCCGCGCACCAGCGCCGCCTCGTTCACCGACTACTTCGACTCGCTGATCGGCTGGGAGCCGTTTCGGGCCGGGCAGTTCGGGGTGCGGCACTTCGCCACCGTGGCCCTGAACCCCAAGGAGGCCAACGACCCGCGTTGCCGCCCGGTGCTCGACCTGCTGCCCCGCTACCTGGACAAGGACGCGGTGGTGGCGGTCGGCGAGATCGGGTACGACTCGATGACGCCGGAGGAGGACGAGGCGTTCGCCGCGCAGCTCGCCCTCGCCGTGGCGTACGACCTGCCGGCGCTCGTGCACACCCCGCACCGGGACAAGGCGCGCGGCTGCGAACGCACCCTCGCCGTGGTCGCCGAATCCGGCATCGAGGCGGGTCGCGTGGTGGTCGACCACCTCAACGAGGTGACCGTCAAGCTGGTCCGGGACAGCGGCTGCTGGTTGGGCTTCTCCATCTACCCGGACACCAAGATGACCCCGTCGCGGATGGTCGAGTTGCTGCGGGAGTACGGCACCGAGCGGATGCTGGTCAACTCGGCGGCCGACTGGGGGCGCTCCGACCCGCTGCTGACCCGGGCCACCGGCGAGGCGATGCTCGCCGCCGGCTTCAGCGACGACGACGTCGACAGGGTGCTGTGGCGCAACCCGGTGGAGTTCTACGGGCAGTCCGGGCGGCTCGACCTCAGCGACCTGGACGTCACCGCCAAGGTGGACCCGCAGACCGGCAACTCGATCCTGCGCGGCGGCAGCTGATGCGGCTGCGACACGCCGGCGGCGACACCGTCCACCTCAGTTACTGCACGAACGTGCACCCCGCCGAGGACCTCGCCGGCATCCTCGGTCAACTGGACACCTACGCCGTGCCGGTCCGCGAGACGCTCGGCGGTGACCTGCTCGGGCTCGGCCTGTGGCTGGCCGCCCCGGTCGCCGCCGAGCTGGCCGCCGACCCGACGCTGCGCCGCCGGCTGCGCACCGAGCTGGACGCGCGCGGGCTGGAGGTGGTCACCCTCAACGGTTTCCCGTACGCGGCCTTCCAGGCCCCGGTGGTCAAGCAGGACGTGTACCACCCGGACTGGACCACCGGGCAGCGTCTGACGTACACCCTGGATCTGGCCCGGGTGCTCGCCGACCTGCTGCCCGACGACGCCGCCCGGGGCTCGATCTCCACCCTGCCGCTGGCCTGGCGGCAACCGTGGGACACCGCGCGGGCCGACGCGGCCCGAGGCCGGTTGGATGAGCTGGCCGCCGGCTTGGCCGCCGTGCAGCGGGACACCGGCCGCGAGGTGCGGGTCGCCTTCGAGCCGGAGCCCGGCTGCGTCGTGGAGAGCACCGGTCAGGCGGCCGAGCTGCTGTCCGGGATGGACACCGAACGGTTGGGCGTCTGCGTCGACCTGGCGCACCTGGCGTGCGCCTGGGAGGAGCCGGCCGAGGCCCTGGAGCGTCTGCGGGCCGCCGGGCTGCCGGTGGTGAAGGTGCAGGTCTCCGCCGCCGTCGAGGCCGCCGACCCGGAGGGCGGGGCCGACGCGCTGCGCCGCTGGGTGGAGCCGCGCTTCCTGCACCAGACCCGGGGCGCCGGGTGCGCCGGTCTGGCCGACCCGGCCGACCCGGCGTACGCGGCCGACGACCTGGACGAGGCACTGGACCGGGAGCTGCCCGGCCCGTGGCGGGTGCACTACCACGTGCCGCTGCACGCCCCACCCGAGGAGCCGCTCGGCTCGACCCTGCCGGTGCTCCGCGCGGCCCTGAGAGCGCTCTTCGACGGCCCGGCCGCCGGCTGCGACCACCTCGACGTCGAGACGTACACCTGGGGGGTGCTGCCGGCCGCACGACGGCCCGGCACCGACGCGGAGCTGGCCGCCGGCATCGCCGCGGAGCTGGCCTTCGCCCGAGACGAACTGGTCGGCCTCGGCCTGACCACAGACCGAACCGTGAGCATGGGGGTGACGCGATGAGCCGACGACTTGTGGTCCTCGACGTGGTGGGGTTGACGCCCCGACTACTGGCGCACATGCCCCGGCTGCGGGGTGTCGCCGACGGCGGCTTCCGGGCCGAGCTGGGCACCGTGCTGCCCGCGGTGACCTGCTCGGTGCAGTCCACCTTCCTCACCGGCGAGCCGCCCAGCGGGCACGGGATCGTCGGCAACGGGTGGTATTTCCGGGAGCTGGGTGAGGTGTTGCTGTGGCGGCAGCACAACGCGCTGGTCGGCGGGGACAAGCTCTGGCAGGCCGCCCGTCGGGCCGAGCCCGGCTACACCGTGGCCAACGTCTGCTGGTGGTACGCCATGGGCGCGGACGTCAACTGGACGGTGACGCCCCGCCCGGTCTACTACGCCGACGGGCGCAAGGAACCGGACTGCTACACCGACCCGCCGGAGCTGCACGACGCGCTCACCGGGCGGCTGGGCACGTTCCCGCTGTTCACCTACTGGGGGCCGACCGCCGGGTTGCCGTCGTCGCGATGGATCTGCCAGGCGGCCGAGCAGATCCTGGCCGACGTGTCACCCGACCTCACCCTGGTCTACGTCCCCCACCTCGACTACGACCTGCAACGCTTCGGCCCGTCGTCGGCCCAGGCCGCCGCCGCGGCAGCCGAGCTGGACGCGGTGCTCGGGCCGCTGCTGGACGCCGCCCGCGCCCGCGACGCCACGGTGGTGGTGCTGTCCGAGTACGGCATCACCGACGTGTCCCGGCCGGTGGACGTCAACCGGCTGCTGCGCGCCGAGGGGCTGCTGCGGGTGCACACCCAGGCCGGAATGGAATACCTCGACCCGTGGACGTCGAAGGCGTTCGCGGTCGCCGACCACCAGATCGCGCACGTCTACGTGAAGGATCCGGCCGACGTGCCGGCGGTGGCGAAGCTCTGCGCCGGCCTGCCCGGGGTGGCCGAGGTGCTCGACGCCGAGGGCAAGGCCGCGCACGGTCTGGACCATCCGCGCGCCGGTGAGCTGGTGTTGGTGGCCGAGCCGGACGCCTGGTTCACGTACTACTACTGGCTCGACGACGACCGGGCACCGGACTTCGCCCGGCTGGTGGAGATCCACCGCAAGCCCGGGTACGACCCGGCCGAGCTGTTCTTCGACCCGGCCAACCCCGGTGCCGCGAAGGCCCGCGCCGGGGTGGCCCTGGCCCGCAAGAAGCTCGGCATGCGGTACCTGATGAGCGCCGTCGGCCTGGACGCCGGAGCGCGGGCGGTGAAGGGCTCGCACGGACGGCTGCCGGACGACCCGGCGGACGCCCCGGTGCTGCTCTGCTCCGATCCGACGGCCGCCCGGGACAAGATCGCGGCCACCGAGGTCAAGGCGCTGCTGCTGGAGCTGGCCGGGCTGCGTGACGGCGGGCCGGGGGAGGGGTCGTGACGCTGACCGTCGCGCCCGCCGACGCCGGCGGGCTGCGGGCGCGTTTCGACGCCGAGTTGGCCGGGTTCCTCGAACGGCAGGGCCCGGACTGGCCCGACGGCGCGCCGCGCGGCGTGTTCACCGCGTTGCAACGGTTCGTGCTGGCCGGCGGCAAGCGGCTCCGCCCGCTGTTCTGCTACTGGGGCTGGCGCGGCGCGGGGGCACCCGACGGCACCCCGATCGTGGTGGCCGCGGCGGCGCTGGAGCTGTTCCACGCGTTCGCGCTGATCCACGACGACATCCTGGACGGCAGTGACCGCCGCCGGGGTGAGCCGTCGGTGCACCGGCTCTTCGCCGACCTGCACGCCCGCTCGGCGTGGCGCGGCGACCCGGAGGCGTACGGGCGCAACACCGCCCTGCTCTGCGGGGACCTCTGCGCGGCCTGGTCGGATCAGATGTTCCACGAGTGCGGGCTGAGCACCGAGCAGGTGCACCGGGGGTACGGCGTGTTCGCGCTGATGCGGACCGAGGTGATCGCGGGGGAGTACCTGGACCTGGTCTCGGGTGTGGGTGACGGTTCGGTGGCCAGCGCGCTCACCGTGATCCGGATGAAGGCCGCCCGCTACACGGTGACCCGGCCGTTGCAGATCGGGGCGGCCCTGGCCGGCGCGGAGCCGGACCTGATCGCCGCGCTCGGCGAGTTCGGTGACCCGTTGGGTGACGCGTTCCAGCTCCGTGACGACGTGCTTGGCGTCTTCGGGGACCCGGCGGTCACCGGCAAGTCGGTCCTGGACGACCTGCGTGAGGGCAAGCCCACGGTGATGATGGCGCTGGCGCGCAGTGCCGCCGACCGGTCGCAGACCGTCCGGCTGCGGGAGTTGTTCGGCAATCCGGCGCTGGACGCCGACGGCGCGGCGGAGCTGCGCGGGATCATCGAGACGACAGGTGCCCTGGAACGGATCGAGCAGATGATCCGTGTCCGGACCGAGGCCGCGCTCGGTGCCCTCCAGAACGCGATGGTGGCCGACGAGGCGCGTGCGGCGCTTGTTGCGCTGGCCGGACAGGCGATCGACCGCCGGGCGTGATCGCCAACTTTCGATCAGATCGACGAAAGTTGGCGCTTGGCCGCCGGAAGGTATGGACACATCGACACCCTTAACTTAGTGTCGTGGCCAACACGACAATGTTTCGTCGAGGTGAACCGGCGGCGCGGTAACCCATCGACCCCCACCATCACCGCTACGGCATCCGGCGCGACGGCGCGCGCCCGCCTGGCAGTCACTCGTCAGGAAGGGGCAGCACACATGTCCATGAAGGACGCTCCACACCATCGCTCTCGACGATGGTCCTCCGCTGGCTCAGCGCTGCTGCTGGCGGTCACCGCCGGCACCGTCGCCCTGGCCGCCGGTTCGGCCCCCGCACAGGCGCACACGATCGTCGCCACCGACTTCCAGCAGGTCGAGCTCGCCCGTGGCGTGACCGACATGGGCGAGCCGATGTCGCTGGCCGTGCTGCCGGACCGTTCCGTCCTGCACACCGCCCGCAACGGCACCCTGCGCCGCACCGACGCGAGCGGCACCACCTCCGTGATCGGCACCCTGTCGGTCTACAACCACGACGAGGAGGGGCTGCAGGGCGTCGGGGTCGACCCCAACTTCGCCAGCAACCGGCAGATCTTCCTCTACTACGCGCCGCCGCTGTCCACCCCCGGCGGCGACGCGCCGGCCACCGGCACCGACTTCTCCGCCTGGCAGGGAGTGAACCGCCTCTCCCGGTTCACCCTCAACGCCGACTTCACGATCAACCAGTCCAGCAAGGTCGACGTGCTCGACGTGCCGGCCGACCGCGGCCTGTGCTGCCACGTCGGCGGCGACATCGACTTCGACGCCGCCGGCAACCTGTACCTGTCCACCGGTGACGACACCAACCCGTTCGAGTCCGCCGGCTACTCGCCGCTGGACGAGCGGACCAACCGCAACCCGGGGTACGACGCGCAACGCAGCGCCGGCAACACCAACGACCTGCGCGGCAAGATCCTGCGGATCAAGGTGAACGCCAACGGCACGTACTCCATCCCGTCGGGCAACCTGTTCGCCCCCGGCACGGCCAGGACCCGGCCGGAGATCTACGCGATGGGTTTCCGCAACCCGTTCCGGATCAGCGTGGACAAGGCCACCGGGGTCGTCTACGTCGGTGACTACGGGCCGGACGCCGGCACCACCAGCTCCACCCGCGGGCCGTCCGGTCAGGTCGAGTTCAACCGGGTCGCCGCACCGGGCAACTACGGCTGGCCGTACTGCACCGGCACCAACACCTCCACCGAGACGTACAACGAGTGGGACTTCGCCGCCAACACCGGCGGCGCCAAGTACAACTGCGCCAGCGGGCCCACCAACAACTCGTTCCGCAACACCGGCCTGACCACCCTGCCGCCGGCCCAGCCCGCCTGGATCCGGTACGCCGGCGACGCCGGCACCCCGACCGAGTTCGGCGGCGGCTCCGAGTCGCCGATGGGTGGCCCGGTCTACCGGCACAACGCCTCGTCGACCTCCACCACCAAGTTCCCGCAGTCCTTCGACGGGCAGTTCTTCGCCACCGAGTTCGGCCGGGGCTGGATCAAGCCGATCCACGTCAACTCCGACGGCTCCCGGGGCGCCATCGACACCTTCCCCTGGGTCGGCAAGCAGGTGATGGACTCCGCGTTCGGCCCGGACGGCGCGTACTACGTGCTCGACTACGGCACCGGCTACTTCAACGGCGACGCCAACTCGGCGCTCTACCGCTTCGACCACGTCGGCGGCGGCAACCGGGCACCGACGGCCGTGGCCGGCGCCAACCGGACCTCCGGTGCGGCACCGCTCGCGGTGACCTTCTCCTCGGCGGGCTCGTCCGACCCCGAGGGCGGCACGCTGACGTACTCGTGGGCCTTCGGCGACGGGACCACCTCGACCGCCGCCAACCCGACGAAGACCTACACCACCAACGGCACCTACACCGCCACGCTGACGGTGCGGGACCCGCAGGGCGCCACCGGCAGCAGCAGCGTGCGGATCAGCGTCGGCAACACCGCGCCCACCGTCACCATCAACAACCCCGGCAACGGCCAGCTGTTCGGCTTCGGCGACACGGTGCCGTACAGCATCACGGTCACCGACCCGGAGGACGGCACGATCGACTGCACGAAGGTCAAGATGACCTACGTGCTCGGCCACGACCAGCACGGGCACCAGATCACCTCGAAGACCGGGTGCTCCGGCTCGATCACCATCCCGGTCGACGGTGAGCACGACGACGCGGCGAACATCTTCGCGATCTTCGACGCCGAGTACACCGATGCCGGCGGGCTGACCACCCACACCCAGCACACGCTGCCGCCGCGGCACCGGCAGGCCGAGTTCTACGGCACCTCGTCCGGGATCAACGTGTTCAGCAAGGCCACGGCCGAGGGCGGCAAGACCGTCGGCGACATCAACAACGGTGACTGGATCGCGTTCCAGCCGTACCGGCTGGGCAACGTGACCTCGTTCAACGCCCGGGTCTCCTCGGCGGGTGCCGGCGGCACCCTCCAGGTCCGGGCCGGCTCGGCCACCGGCACGGTGCTCGGCTCGGCCACGGTCCCGGTGACCGGCGGCTGGGAAACGTTCGCCACCGTGACCGGCACGATCACCAACCCACCGACGGGTACGACCACGCTGTACCTGACCTTCGCCGGGGCGGGCACCGCTGCGCTCTACGACCTGGACGCGTTCACGTTCGTCACCGGCACCGCCACCAGCGGGAGTGGCCCGATCAAGGGTCTGGGTGGCAAGTGCCTGGACGTCCGCAACGCCGCCACCGCCGACGGCACGCAGATCCAGATCTACACCTGCAACGGCAGCGCGGCCCAGACCTGGGCGGTCACGCCGAACTCCACGATCAAGTCGTTGGGTAAGTGCCTGGACGTCGCCGGCGCGGGCACCGCCGACGGCACCAAGATCCAGCTCTACACCTGCAACGGGACCGGCGCCCAGAACTGGGCCGCGCAGGCCGACGGCACGCTACGCAACGCGGCGTCGGGCAAGTGCCTCGACGTCTCCGGCAACAGCTCCGCCGACAACACGGCGGTCCACCTCTGGACCTGCCTCGGCGCGACCAACCAAAAGTGGATCCTGCCCTGAGCTGAGTGGTGGGGCCCCCTGTCGACGCCTACGGTTGGGCAGGGGGCCCTTCCTAACCACAGTTAGGAGAGCGATATGCGCAGACGCCTGCGACCCGTCCTCGGTGCGGCCCTGGCGGCACTCGCCGTCATCGCCTGCACCACCCCCGCAAGCCCGGCCAGCGCCGCCGACGCCCCGTACGACGTGCTGGTCTTCTCCAAGACCGCCGGTTTCCGGCACGACGCGATCCCGGTCGGCATCCAGACCATCCGTGACCTGGGCGCGGCGAACAACTTCACCGTCACCGCCACCGAGGACGCGGCCACGTTCACCACCGCCAACCTCGCCCAGTACGAGGCGGTCGTCTTCCTCAACACCACAGGCGACGTGCTCAACGCCACCCAACAGACCGCCTTCGAGTCGTACATCGCCTCCGGTCGCGGTTACGTCGGCGTGCACGCCGCCTCCGACACCGAGTACGACTGGCCGTTCTACGGCAACCTGGTGGGCGCGTGGTTCGCCTCGCACCCGGCGATCCAGCAGGCCAACGTCAAGGTGGAGGACCGGGCGCACGCCGCGACCGGTCACCTGCCGCAGACCTGGACCCGCACCGACGAGTGGTACAACTACCGGACCAACGCCCGCTCCACCGCCCACGTGCTCGCCACGCTCGACGAGTCCTCGTACTCCGGCGGCGGCATGGGCGCCGACCACCCGTTGAGCTGGTGCAAGAGCTACAACGGCGGCCGGTCCTTCTACACCGGGGCCGGGCACACCCAGGCGTCGTACGCCGAGCCGGCGTTCCGGACCCACCTACTCGGTGGCATCCGGTACGCCTCCGGTCGGAGCAAGGCCGACTGCCGTCCGGAGACCGGCTACACCCCGCTCTACAACGGCTCGACGACCGGCTGGTCCCAGGCCGGCCCGGGCAACTTCACCAACTCCGACGCCACCCTGACGTCGGTGGGCGGCCTGGGGTTGCTCTGGTACAACGTCAAGCAGTTCACCAACTACTCGCTCAAGCTGGACTGGAAGGTGGCCGGGGACGACAACTCCGGCGTCTTCATCGGCTTCCCGCCGTCGAGTGACCCGAATTCGGCGATGAACAACGGCTACGAGGTCCAGATCGACGCCACCGACGCGGTCGACCGCACCACCGGCGCGATCTACTCCTTCAAGGCCGCCGACACCGCGGCCCGTGACGCGGCGCTCAACGCGCCGGGGGAGTGGAACGCCTACGAGCTGCTGGTCGAGGGCGAGCGGCTCCAGGTCTTCCTCAACGGGGTGAAGATCAACGACTTCACCAACACCGACCCGGTCCGCTCGCTCGCCGGCCACATCGGCATCCAGAACCACGGCACCGGTGACGACGTCGCGTTCCGCAACATCCGGATCAAGGAACTCGGCACCACCCCGACGCCCGGCGTCGGCCCGATCAAGGGCCTGGCGGGCAAGTGCCTGGACGTGCGCGGCGGCAGCAGCGCCAACGGCACCCAGATCCAGCTCTACACCTGCAACGGCGGCCCGGCGCAGACCTGGACCGTGTCCGGCTCGACCATCAGGGCGCTCGGCAAGTGTCTGGACGTCAACGGTGCTGCCACCGCCAACGGCACCAAGATCCAGCTCTGGACCTGCAACGGCGGCGGCGCGCAGAACTGGGCGGCCCAGTCCTCCGACAGCAGCCTGCGTAACCCGTCGTCGGGCAAGTGCCTCGACGTCTCCGGCAACAACTCGGCGGACGGCACCGCCGTACACCTCTGGACCTGCCTCGGCGCGGCCAACCAGAAGTGGACCCTGCCCTAACCAACGAGAACGGGCGGGGCCGACGCACAAAGCGTCGGCCCCGCCCGCGCCACCCCGCCCCGCGAGTGCGGCGCGGGAGACCGGCGCGCGGCGGACTGCCGTACCTTGACCTGCATGGGGCGGTTCGCGCAGTGGCGCGGGATGGTGCTGGAGCAGGGGCATCGGCTGCGCGGTGCGCTTCGGCGCCCGGAGGAGCTGGACGACCCGTTCGACCCGACGGGCAGTCTGACCCGCCTCGACGCGCTGGTGGAGGGCTTCGCCGCCGGCCAGCCGGTGCGGTGGACCCTGGCCGGGCAGCCCCGGCCGCTGCCGGGGCCGGTCGACGCGGTGGCGTACCGGATCATCGAGGAATCGTTGACCAACGCCTGCCGGCACGCCCGGGGCGCGCCGGTCGCGGTCCGCCTGCGCTACGACGCCACGGGCATCACCATCGAGGTCCGCGACGAGGGTGCCGGCCCCCTGCCGTCCGGCGGTGGCAGCTCGGACTCCGGGCGGGGTCTGCTCGGGGTACGCAGGCGCACGGAACGCCTCGGCGGCACGTTGTCCGCCGGCCCGCGCGCCGGTGGTGGCTTCACCGTGCGGGCCGCCCTGCCGGCGCCCGAGGAGGTGGCCGAATGATGATCGAGCCGCAGGGCTTTCGCAATGGGGTGCCACGCAAATAGGGTGGGGGTGGCGACCGTGTTGGTGGCCGGTGACCCGGTGGGAGGCGCAACCCGCCGGGCTCAGGTGCGCTTCGCACCCGCCGGTGACCGTTCGGTGCCGCGTACGCCCGGTCACCCTCGCCCCGGTCCGCACCTGGAATCCCCATGACAACAGGGGAGTAGAACAATGGCGCGACCCATCACGCTCTTCACCGGCCAGTGGGCCGATCTGCCTTTCGAGGAGGTCTGCCGGCTCGCCTCCGAGTGGGGCTACGACGGCCTGGAGATCGCCTGCTGGGGCGACCACTTCGAGGTCGACAAGGCGCTCGCCGACGACTCGTACGTCGAGCGCAAGCGGGAGACCCTCGCGAAGCACAACCTCGAGGTCTTCACGATCTCCAACCACCTGGTTGGTCAGGCGGTCTGCGACCACCCGATCGACGAGCGGCACCAGGACATCCTGCCCGGCCGTATCTGGGGCGACGGGGAGCCCGAGGGGGTCCGCCAGCGGGCCGCCGAGGAGATCAAGGACACCGCGCGGGCGGCGGCGAAGCTCGGCGTGAAGACCGTCGTCGGCTTCACCGGGTCGTCGATCTGGCACACCCTGGCGATGTTCCCGCCGGTGCCGCCGTCGATGATCGAGCGCGGCTACCAGGACTTCGCCGACCGGTGGAACCCGATCCTCGACGTGTTCGACGAGGTGGGGGTGCGGTTCGCGCACGAGGTGCACCCCAGCGAGATCGCGTACGACTACTGGACGACGAAGCGGACGCTGGAAGCGATCGGCAACCGGCCCGCGTTCGGGCTGAACTGGGACCCGTCGCACTTCGTCTGGCAGGAGCTGGACCCGGTGAACTTCATCTTCGACTTCGCCGACCGGATCTACCACGTGGACTGCAAGGACGCCAAGGTCCGTACCGGGGATGGCCGGCGTGGCCGGCTCGCCTCGCACCTGCCCTGGGCCGACCTGCGCCGCGGGTGGGACTTCGTCTCCACCGGGCACGGCGACGTGCCCTGGGAGGACTGCTTCCGCGCCCTGAACGCGATCGGCTACACCGGCCCGATCTCGGTCGAGTGGGAAGACGCCGGAATGGACCGGCTGCTCGGCGCCCCGGAGGCGTTGCAGTTCGTCCGCCGGCTCGCCTTCGACGCCCCGAGCGCGGCCTTCGACGCGGCGTTCAGCAGCAAGGACTGACCGCACTCCGGACAGACCACGGGCCGGTCGCCCTGCGGCGACCGGCCCGTCGACGTGCGATTGGTCAGAGCGTGCTGGCGTTCGTGCCCGAGCCGGACGGCTTGGTGCGGGGGGTGTTGGTGGACGACGGCGACCCGGAGGTCGTGCCGACCGTGCTGGTGCCCGCCTTGGCGCCCACGGTGGCGGGCGTGCCGGCGAACGCGTCGTCGGCGGCGGTCAGCTCCTGCTTGCCGGTGCTGCCGTTGCCGGTGCCCAGCTTCTCGGCCAGTCTGGTCTGGCCGAGTTTGTCCTTGCCCTCGCTGTAGAGCTTGTTGGCCTGGGCCTGCGCGACCCCGGCCGCCTCCTGGACGGTCGGGTGGTCGAGCACCTTGCGGCCCCGAACAACGAGCTCCTCGTACTTTTCCCGGCCGGCACGGGCGCCCAGGACGAATCCCGCAGCCAGCCCGCCAAGAAACATGATCTTTCCGCGCATGGCGGCTCCTTCCGTACCTGACGCGCCGTCGCCCCGGCGAGTTGCCCCGTCGGAAGGCGACCTGTTCGCGCCTGCGTCCTCTGTCCGCAGCTAACTACCCATCCTGCTCCCCGCTCACGCATACTTGTGCCGGGATGACGATTTACCCTAATTGTCGATGCGTTGCGGGCGCTGGCCTGCGCACCTCGATCAAGGGCGTGCGGGGCGGAACCCACTGGACCACCACCGGGGGATGTCCTGTATTCTTTTCCCGTCGCACGGCACCAGCATGATCCGGGGCCGGGCGGTGCACGATCCCCTGTAGCTCAATTGGCAGAGCAGCCGGCTGTTAACCGGCAGGTTATTGGTTCGAGTCCAATCGGGGGAGCCTCTCCACCCAACGCCCGTCGGCCTCCGGCCGACGGGCGTTCCCGTACCCCCACCTCCACCTCCACCCCCACCCCCGTCGATCATGGAGTTGTGGTGCCGGGTTGAGGCGGTATTGCACCTTTCGTCCACCTCCACAACTCCTTGATCGACGCCGTTGGGATTCCGGTTTCGGTCCTTCGGACCTGCTGGGCCGGCAGGATGGTCGACGTCGACCGCCGCGTCGATTTACGGGGGGAGTGCGGATGTCCGGACGGGGCGGCCGGGCCACGCTGATCGCGGTGGCGGTCGTGCTGGCCTGGCTGGTGATCGGCGGCGTGGCCGGCCCGTACGCCGGGCGCCTCAGCGAGGTCGCCACCAACGACAACGCGGCGTTCCTGCCCACCAACGCCGAGGCGACCCGCGCCCAGGACCTCACCGACGACTTCGTCGACCGGCAGAGCATCCCGGCGCTTGTCGTCTACGAGCGGCCGGCCGGGATCACCGACGCGGACCGGCAGCGGGTCAGCGCCGACGCCGCCCGGTTCGCCCAGGTGCCCGGCGTGCTCACCCCGCTGCCCCCGCCCATCCCGAGCGAGGACGGTCAGGCCCTCCAGGTCGTCGTGCCGGTGGACGACGCCGAGGGGGAGGAGATCGAAGCGGTCGTCGAACGGCTACGCGACATCACCGGCGGTGACCGGGACGGGCTCACCGTGGACGTCTCCGGACCCGCCGGCCTGCTCGCCGACCTGATCAAGGTGTTCTCCGCCATCGACGGGCCACTGCTGCTTGTCACCCTGGTGGTGGTGCTCGTCATCCTGCTGGTGGTCTACCGCAGCCCGGTGCTCTGGATCTTCCCGCTGCTCGCCGCCGGCATGTCGTACGCCCTGGCCTCGGTCTTCGTCTACCTGCTCGCCGACGCGGACGTGGTCAAGCTCAACGGGCAGGCGCAGGGCATCCTCACCGTGCTCGTCTTCGGCGCCGGCACCGACTACGCGCTGCTGCTGATCGCCCGCTACCGGGAGGAACTGCACCGCCACGACCGACCGTGGGACGCCATGCGGACGGCGTGGAAGGGTGCCGCGCCCGCCATCATCGCCTCCGGCGGCACGGTCATCGTCAGCCTGCTCTGCCTGCTGCTGTCCAGCCTCAACTCCAACCGGGCGCTCGGCCCGGTCGCCGCCATCGGCATCGCCGCCACCCTGCTGGTGATGCTGACCTTCCTGCCCGCCCTGCTGGTGCTGGGCGGCCGGTGGGCGTTCTGGCCGCGACGGCCCCGAGCCGACCAGGCCGACCCGCGCGCCGAGCACGGCATCTGGAGCCGCGTCGCCGGCTTCGTGGCCCGGCACGCCCGACCGATCTGGCTGAGCACCGCCGTCGTGCTGGCCGCCCTCACGCTGGGCCTCACCCAGCTCGGTGCCACCACGCTCGGGCAGTCCGACCTGTTCACCCAGCGCACCGACTCGGTGGACGGTCAGGAGGTGATCGCCCGGCACTTCCCCGCCGGCACGGGCAGCCCGGCCACCATCTTCACCACCCAGCAGACCGCCCAACAGGTCGCCCAGGTGGCGCAGGGCGTGCCCGGCGTCGCCGACGTCCGACCCCGCAGCGCCGGCCCGCAGACCGGCCCACCCGAGGAGAACGCCCCACCCAAGGTCGTCGACGGGCGGGTGCAACTGGAAGCGACCCTGGCCGACCCGCCCGACAGCGACGGCGCCGAGCGGACCATCCGGGAGCTGCGTGTCGCCGTACACCGGGTGGCCGGCGCGGACGCGGTGGTCGGCGGCTTCACCGCGATCAACGTGGACACCTCCGACGCCGCGAAGCGCGACCAGAACGTCATCATCCCGGTGGTGCTGGTGGTCATCGCGGTCATCCTGGCCCTGCTGCTTCGGGCACTGCTCGCCCCGCTGTTGCTGATCGGCACCGTGCTGCTCAGCTTCGCGGCGACCCTCGGCCTCTGCGCGCTGCTGTTCCGGCACGTGTTCGACTTTCCCGGTGTGGACTCGTCGTTCCCGCTGTTCGCGTTCGTCTTCCTGGTCGCCCTCGGCATCGACTACAACATCTTCCTCATGAGCCGGGTCCGCGAGGAGTCGGTCAAGCGCGGCACCCGCGCCGGTGTGCTCACCGGCCTCGCCGTCACCGGCGGAGTGATCACCTCCGCCGGCATCGTGCTCGCGGCGACCTTCTCCGCCCTCGCCGTCCTGCCACTCGTGGTGCTCGTCGAGCTGGGTACGGCGGTCGCGATCGGGGTACTGATCGACACGATCATCGTCCGGTCGTTGCTGGTGCCCGCGCTCGCGTACGACATCGGGCCGAAGATCTGGTGGCCGGGCCGGTTGTCCCGGGCGAACGGTGAGCGGGAGGCGCGTGATGCTGGCTGAGACGGACGTGGTCATCGTCGGCGGTGGCCTGGCCGGCCTCGCCGCCGCCCGCCGGCTGCACCGCGCCGGTGTGCCCTGGCGGCTGCTGGAGGCCAGCGGCCGGCTCGGCGGCCGGGTCGCCACCGACGTCGTCGACGGCTACCTCATCGACCGTGGGTTCCAGGTGCTCAACACCGCATACCCGCAGCTCGGCACGTTGCTCGACACCGACCGGCTGCACCTCGGATACTTCACCTCCGGCGTGCTGGTGCGCCGGGGCGACGACCTGCTGCGGCTGGTCAACCCGCTGCGCGAGCCGACCGGCGCCCCCGGCACCGCGCTCGCCGGAGTCGGCTCCCTGCTCGACCGGCTCCGCTTCGCCGCGCTCGCGACCGGCTGCGCCACCCTGCCGGTGTCCCGGCTGCTCGCCGCGCCGGAGACCAGCGCCGAGACGGCACTGCGCCGGGCGGGCCTCTCCGACGCCATCATCGAGGAGCTGCTGCGGCCATTCCTGTCCGGTGTGTTCATCGACCGGGAGTTGGCCACGTCCAGCCACGTACTCGCGATGGTGTTGCGCTCCTTCGCCCGCGGCCGGATCGGCCTGCCCGCCGAGGGCATGGCCGCGCTGCCCCGGGCCATCGCCGACCCGCTGCCCGCCGACCTGCTCGACCTGGACACCCCCGTCGCGGAGGTCGCGCCCGGCCGGGTCCGCACCCAGGCCGGCGACATCCACTGCCGGGCCGTCGTGGTCGCCGTCGACCCACCCGCGGCGCCCGCGCTGCTGCCGGCCCTGGCGACGGTACGCATGCACAGCTACACCACCTACTACCACAGCGCACCGGAGCCGCCGCTCACCGAGCCGATCCTGCTCGTCGACGGCGACCGGCGGGAGATCATGGCCAACACGGTGGTGCTCAGCAACGCCACGGCGACCTACGCGCCCGCCGGTCGGCACCTGGTGGCCACCTCGGTGGTCGGCCCGACCGCCCCACCCGAGTCGACCATCCGGGCCGAGTTGACCCGGCTGTACGGCCGATCCACCACCGACTGGACCCACCTCACCACAGTGGCCGTCCCCCAGGCGCTGCCCGCCGCACCGCCACCGCAGGGACGGCTGCGCAAGCCCGTGTCGTTGGGGGAGGGCCTGTTCGTGGCCGGTGACCACCGGGACAGCCCATCGATCCAGGGCGCTCTGGCCAGCGGGTGGCGAGCTGCCGGCGCGGTGCTGGACGAGCTGCGCGCCGGCTGACAGTCGTACCCGAGCACGCTGTTATATTCCTGTAGCCCATCGTGCTGGTGCAGGCGTGGGCACCGGCCGGCACGGTGCTGGCTGCTGATCGCCGAGCGGGATAAGATCCGGCGCGGTGTTTCGGGGCGGTAGCTCAGCCGGTTAGAGCAGTCGACTCATAATCGATCGGTCACGGGTTCGAGTCCCGTCCGCCCCACCCAACTTTCTGCCCTGCTGTTTCGTGGCGACAGGTGGTCACCATGCGAACCATTGGCGTGTCGTCTGACGTATTGGTGGACGTCCTGGCAGCTTTTTGGTCATACTTGTGACCATGACGACACTGCCGTTGGGGGAAGTGAAGACTCGGCTTTCTGAGCTGGTGGGGCGGGTACACGACCACCACGAGCGGGTGACGGTCACGGTGCACGGCCGGCCGTCCGCCGTGCTGGTTTCGGTGGAGGATCTGGAGCGGCTCGAGGAAACCGTCGCGATTCTCGGGGATGCGGGCACCCTGCGGCGGCTGGCCGACTCCGACGCGGAACTGGCCCGAGGTGAAGAGGTGTCCGCCGACCAGCTTGCGGAGACCATTCGCGCCCGTCGCGCCTCGGCCGCGTGAGCCCCCGGCCGCCGGAAGATCCGTACACGCTCCGCACCACGCCGACCGTCCGTCGAGCACTCGCCGAACGGTTGCCGGAGGCCGTCGCGGTGGCCGCGTACGAGTTCATGACCGGGCCGTTGGTGCGAGACCCCTACCGGGTCGGGAAGCGCTTGCTGCCGCCGTTGTCGGATCGGTTCAGCGCCCGGCGAGGCACCTACCGGATCATCTACCGCATCGACGACGACAACCACACCGTGACCGTTGTGGACATTGCTCATCGAAGGGATGTATACCGCTCCTGGCGCCCCTGGCCCTCCCTGCCCGATGATGCCATGGCATTCAGCGCCGCGAGCACCGTGTCGATGAGCGTGGCTGACGAGGCTGCAGCCCTTGAGGCCGAGGTGGAGCAGCATCCGGACGATCGAGGTGAGATCCTGCTCGAGGCTGCCGACGCATGGCGCCGGGCAGGGCGGCTCGAGCGAGCAGTTCAGTACAAGAAGTGTTGCGGCCAAACGGTCTGAGTACCCTCCGACGCGACGTACGGGAGGGCCCGTCACTACGCGCATCCCTACCTGCCAGCGCTCCTGTTGGTGGCAGGGGTAGCGGGTCGCCGACGATCGTGGCGGTGTGGTTCGCATGGTGGTTGGACCCGGCCGATCACACCTTGAGGACATCCACGTCGTACAGCGCTATCGACGCGTCGCGGGAGGCCAGGGTCAGATTCTCGGTGATCGCCTGGGCCACCAGCATGCGATCGAACGGATCGCGGTGATGCGGTGGCAGGCGGCCGGCGGCGATGGCGTGGGCGTGGGTCACCGGGAGCTCGCGGAAGCCCATGTCTCTTACCCGCTCGGCGAGGTCAGGGGGTCCGGGGAGTTTCCCCGCACGCTGTTTGATGGTGATCTCCCACAGGGTGACCGGGGAGAGGAAGATGTCCGGCTCGTGGCGTAGCCGGTCGAGGAACTCGGTGCCGAGGGTCGCGTCGCCGGTGATGGCCCAGAGCGCGACGTGGGTGTCCAGCAGCAGGGTCATGCGCCGATGCCGAAGTCGGCGGCGATCTCGGCGTTGGTCTGTGATGAGTCCCAGTCGCCGGAGAGGTCCAGTTGCCCGGCGAGGGAACCGACTGCGGTGCGGTTGGCCCGCCGAACCAGCGGCACGACCTTCGCCACCGGAGTACCGGCCCGGTCGATGATGATCTCCTCGCCGCGTTCGACCCGTTCGATGATGCGCGACAGATGGGTCTTGGCGTCATGCATGTTGTAGTGCACGGCCTCGGCCGACATGGCGCAACCTCCTCGGTTAGCTAAGGGCTTAGTCTAACCTTCTTGGCCCCATGCGCCAGCGGTTCGGCTGCTCGGGTCGACGCGGCGCGCGCCGCACACGGCCGGCACCGGGAGAAGGCCGAGGAGTTGTGTACCCCACCGAGGCGATCGGCGTCGAGGCGCAGCAGGTGCTGGCCGATGTCGGGCGCACGACCGACGAGATCGCGGCAGCCGAGGCGACGCTGCACGCCGCAGTGCTCGGCCCGATACGCAACCGGGCGGGTGGACGCAAGCGGGAAGCCGTCGGGCGCGACGCGGTGCTGTCGATCGCAGCCGACGGTCGGCACGCCGGCGCCGGCTGGTACGAGGAATGGCTCGACGGCCTGCGCCGGGACGGTTCGTTGACCCGGATCGTCTGCGGCGGTCTATGTTCGGCGAGGTGGTGACGGTGCGCGACGCGCTGCCCGCGGCCGACGAGCCCCTGCCCGCCTTCGCCGAGCGGATCCTCGACGACGTCGTACCGTTGCTGGTCGGCTAGGGAGTGACAACCGTTGTCAACCACAAAGGTGGGGTAAGTAAAGCCAGAGTCGCGCCGAACGCAACAAGGGTCACGGGCGGGGGAGTTGGTTGTGACCTGAGGGCCATGCATCAGCCCTCGGCCGCGGGTTCGAGTCCCGCCCGCCCACCAGATTTCTCTAACCCCCGGTTCTTGGCAGTGTCGCAGTCATCATGCGCACACGTGATCGAAGCTTTCAGTCTTTCCTGGTGAGCGAGTGATGCTGCATGCATAATGAATGCATGGTTGCTCTCCAGATCCGGGACGTGCCGGAAGAAGTACGAGACGTGCTGGCGGCGCAGGCCAAGGCGCGCGGGCAGTCACTCCAGGCGTACCTGCTGGACCTGGTGGAGACGCAGGCTCGACGGCTGCGCAACACGGCTGCCCTTGATCGCTTCGCCGGCCGATCGGACGGTGCTCGCTCCCTGCCAGGGGAGAGCGCGGCCGAATTGAATGACCAGCGGGAGCAACGCGGACCATGGGGAAGCGCCGCGTGATCGTCGTGGACGCGTCAGTTCTGGCCGATGCCCTGATAGACGACGGGCCGGTCGGCGACGCGGCGCGGGCGGAGCTGATCGGAGATCCGCACTGGGCCGCACCGAGCCATCTTCTGGTCGAGGTCATGTCGGTGATCAGAGGCAAGGTCCTCGGTGGGAAGCTGGGCCTGGCCCGGGCTCAGGAGGCGATCGACACCCTGCCTTCATTGGTCATCGACGAGGTTGACATCGCTGTGCTGCTCGACCGGATGTGGCAGTTGCGGGGCAATGTCACGGCGTACGACGCGGCTTACGTCGCGGCGGCGGAGATGTTGGCCTGCCCACTCGTGACAAGTGATGCTCGGCTCGCCAAGGCCGGCGGCGTTCGCTGTGAGTTCCTACTGCTCACGGTGTCCTGACGGTGGCTGCCCGAGGGTCACACCGCTTATCGATTCTGGCGGTCGAGGTGGGAGGTCCCGAAGCGGTCCAACGCGTCGATGACCACGTCGCCGACGCCGCGCCCGCTGCCGTGGCCAGCATCGTCGATCAGCTCCAACCGTGCCTCAGGCCACAGCTTGGACAGTTGCCAGGGAATGTCGACCGGGCTCCCGAGGTCGAGCCGGCCGTGTACGAGCACACCGGGAATGCCGGCGAGCCGGTGTGCACCGGCCATCAACTCGCCGTCGGCGAACCAACCGTCGTGCGCCCAGTAGTGGGTGACGAGACGCGCGAAGGTCATCCGGAACACCGGGTCCTCGTACCGTGGGTCCGGTCCGCTGCCGGGCAGGTTCGAGACGAGGGCATCCTCCCAGGCACACCAGTTGCGGGCGGCCCGGTCCCGCACGCCCTCGTCCGGATCGGCCAGCAGGCGGGCGTAGGCGGCGGGCAGATTGCCGTCGCGTTCGGCCGCCGGCACCGCGTCCCGGAACCTCTCCCACTGTTCGGGGAAGATCCGTCCGAGGTCGCGGGTGAGCCACCGATGCTCTGCCGGCGTGCTGGTGACGACGCTGAACAGCACGATCTCGGTGACCCGGTCGGGGTGCCGCTCGGCGTAGCCGAGGCCGAGGGCGCTGCCCCACGACCCGCCGAGCAGTAGCCACCTGTCTATGTCCAGGTGCGTGCGCAGTTTTTCGATGTCGGCCAGCAGGTGCGGCATGGTGTTTGTCGACAGGTCCGAGCGCACGTCGCCCGCGTCTGGTGTGCTGCGTCCGCACCCCCGCTGATCGAACAGGACCACCCGATAGACGGCCGGGTCGAAGAATCGCCGCCAGGAGGCGCCGGCTCCGGAGCCGGGGCCACCGTGCAACACCAGGGCCGGCTTTCCGGCGGGGTTGCCGCTGCTCTCCCAGTAGACGTGGTGGCCGTCCCCGACGTCGAGCATGCCGTGTGCGAAGGGTTCGATCTCTGGATACAGGCGGGCCATTTCAGCGATCCAACCAGTGAACTCGCTGCCGCGCACTCCTGTTCTAACGCTGGACGGGGACTCTTGCCGCCGGAGTGTGTCGGCGGCGGATCGCCACCAGGCGGTCACCGCCTTGGCGGTCATGATTCACCAGTGGTGGTCGGGCGGCCGAGCGGCGGTCCCCGTTGACCTGGACGCTGCGGTGCCAACGCTGCGGAGTGCCCTCTAGCTGCCCCGCGCCTCACGGCCAGCCCCATCCGACCCGACATCCCGTTGCCTTCTGCGGTGGAGTCCGTTCGGAGTTGTGCAGGGCGGCACATTTCTTGGCCGTCCCAATGGTCTTGGCAGACGACCCATGAAAGGGTGTCCCGATGGGCATCACCTTAGCTGTGAGTTACCGGACCGGTATCCTGGGTGTTGGCTACGAGGGCCGCTCGATCGATGAGTTCGTGACCGGTCTCGGGGACATGGGCGTCACACGCCTAGTTGATGTCCGGATGACGCCGATCTCTCGCAAGCGTGGCTTCAGCAAGTCGGCCCTCTGCCAGGCACTCGCGGCGCAAGGCATCGTTTACGAGCATCGCCGGGAGCTTGGTAACCCGAAGGAGAACCGCCCCGGGTTCGGTGGTAACCCCGAAGAGTTGCGATCCGCGCGGGCGGTGTATGCCTCTCGGCTGCACCACGCTGAGTCGCTGGCGGCGCTCGATGCGCTCGCCAAGACGGCGCAACGCGAGCTGGTAGCGCTGCTCTGTTTCGAGGCGGATGAGAGTCGGTGTCACCGCCAGGTCGTGATGCGCGCACTCGAGGACCGGATGCCTATCGTTTCGGCCAGTACACGCCCAGCACGCTGAAGACGTGCACACGCTTGGCTTGGTTGCCTACGTAGAAGGCGACGTCACGGTTCGGCGCGCACATCTCTCCCAGAAACTTGGCCTCCAGAGCTTCCCGCAGCGCGGCATCCGAGTAGCCAGCGAGCCGACGTTGTAGCGCTACCAGCTCCCAGTCGATGACGTGCTGCTTGTGTCCGTTGCATCCAGGCTCGTGACACCGGTAGTGATACGCCGCCTTGAAGCGGGGCGCCTGTAGCGGGGATCTACTCCGGCCGCTGAAGAGGTCGGGCTGACTCGCGTAAGCCTCGATCCTGCGCTGCTCGTCAGCGGTCCAGCCAGGGTGCGGCGTGACCTTGAGAGCGCGGACCTCCTTGGGACGCACAAGTGCCAACGATTGCGCGTCAGCCCGCTCCTGAGCGTCGCGGTTGAGACGGCACATCGAGTCCTCAACAGCTGGGTCAAGCAACGGCTGTCGCGACCTCCAGCCGTCGAGATGACGCTCCTTCTGGATCCGATCCATGATCGGCTTCCAACTTTCGCGCCGTTGGTCCTGCCGTGCCGGCTTGACGTCAACGGAGACGATGTCGTACTTCTTGAACGCCTCGTCGCTGTCCAAATGCCGAAAGTTGATCGGGTAGAGGCGTACCCACGTCGGGCGCAGCACGTCCGTCCGCAGCCCCGCTACGCAGACGGTTTCTCCGTACTTCTCAGAGGGGTTCGGTGCAGCCTTCACGGTGATCAGGAGTTGTAGCCGCACGGGGCGGTCGTCGGCCGGCTTGGGGTCAGGCCCGGCCTCACTGGGACCGAAGAGCGACATTTGGGCCATGCGCACCTCCAGCGGAGATAGCCGTAGGTAGTCGTGCGATCACGCGAAGGATTCAGGTTCTCATGGGAGCGGCGGGTCGGCATAGAGGGCGTGGTGCCGCTTTTGGTGCGGGGCAAGACTGGTTCAAGTGGTTGCAGTGCTGGGGAGTCAGCTCGACTGTGGCTGTAGTTGCAACTGGTGGGCGCGGTCCCTTAGCCGCGCGGGTTCGAGCCCGCCCGCCCTGCCCGCCGGCCGCGTTGTCGAGTTGGGGGCCTGGCCGAGCACGCCGAAGGAGGCGTCAGCCGGTGCCGGTCGAAGCGACAATGCCGGTACGCAGGAGTGCGACCAGGCGGCGGGCCTGCGCGGGGTCGGCGGTGAGGGCCGCGCCGCTGGCCAGGGTCAGCACGTCGGTGGTGGTGAGGTCGGAACGGAGTGCTGGTTGCGCACGTCGGACGAGGCGGTCGGCGATCGAGGTGATCGACACGTGCCAGTCACGAAACAGCGAGGTACGGCTCTTGTCGGAGCCTTCCGTCGCGGCCAGGGCGAGGGGGCGCTTGGTGGCCACGTGCACCACGAACTCGTCGAGCCAGGCGAACAGCGCGTCCGTCGGCTCCGCCGCCCCCAACAACTGCTCGCCGCGTTGGCACAGTGCGGCGACCTCGTCGGCATAGACGGCGACGAGCAGATCGGCGCGCGTCGGGAAGTGGCGGTACAGGGTGGCGTTGCCGACCCCGGCGCGTCGGGCGATCACGTCAAATGCGACGTCGTTGCCTGCCTCGGCCAGCGCCTCACGGGCTGCGGCGACGAGCCGCGCACGGTTACGGGACGCGTCGGAGCGCGGGCCGCGCTTGCTAACTGGGGACATCCCCGGATACGTTACCGGCAACTAAGTGGGGGGTTCCCCGTTTAGGAGGCGGAGGGGAGTACGATGCCCATCACCATGGATGACCGGATCACCATCACGGATCTGATCAACTCGCATGGCCACCTGACAGATCGCGGCGACTTCGACGGCCTGGCGGCGCTGTTCACCGACGACGTCGTCTACGACGTGTCGGCTCTCGGCGGCGGCACGTTGATCGGTCTCGCCGCAGCCCGGGAAGCCGGCCTGGCACTGGGCGACGCCAACCCGGTAGCCCACCACGTGACAAATATCGTGCTGCGCGAGACGGCGGACGGCACGGTCAATGCCCTGTCCAAGGGATTCGGGGTCATGGCTGATGGATCGACCGGCAGCGTCACGTACGAGGACACCGTCGAACGAACGGCTGCCGGATGGCGTATCACGCACCGAATCGTGCGAGCCCGACGCAGGCCCCTACAGCAGGACTGACACCAACACGATCCAGTGTCCGCTCATGCCTGAGGGTGTACTTCAGGGTGTACTCGGCCTCCAGAGCAAGATCGTTCCCATCCTGTCTGTGGCCTTCGCCTGATCATCAGGTGCCGGGGCGCTCGGCCGTCTCAAAGACGTCAGGACGGTGGCGGTTTCCGGGCTTTGCTCGGGCGACCCCTGCCGTGCCGGCGGAAACGCTCGGCCGCAGACAGAGTGGTGGGCCAGATCCCGGGCTGCCGCCGGCGGCACTCCGGCTCGCGGCAGTAACACCACCACTTCACGCCTTCGTCGTGGATCTTGTTGCCGACGCAGTCGTGTGTGGACCCGGGGAGGATCCGGGGCATGCAGCCCGGGCACCTCGCCCGGCCGGTCGGGATGGGCCGACCGCCCGATGTGTCGATCGGCCCATCCATCATCGGCTCAGAAGTCCTGGCCGGCGCGGATGCTGGCCACGAACGGTTCCCATTCGTCCTTGTCGACGATGATCTGCTCGCCGGGGCGCTTGGAGCTGCGGACGATCCGGTTGAGGTTGGCGTCGATGGCGACCTCGACGCAGTTCGGGCCGGAGTTGTCGCACCGGTTCGGGCGAACGAAGGTGAGTTCATCCATGGTGTGTTGCTCCTTCAGGTCAGCCGGCCGGGGTGCGGCCGGTCGTCGGGTTATCGGGGCAGCAGGAGGTCGTGGGCGACGAGTTGGGCGAACGCCTCGGCCCATTCCCAGCAGCGGCCAGCGGTCTGGCAGATCGGGCATCGGCCGTCGACGGCCTGGTGCTCGACGAGGGTCCGCCGCCACCGCGCCTCGGGCAGCACCACGGCCTGGACGGGTTGGGCCACGGTCTGCACGGTCATGGCCGCTCACCGGCTGCGGTCGCTGCCAGGACGTCGACGCTGATCAGCACCTCGAAGCAGAACGGAACGGGGCAGTCTGTGGACTCCCACGCACAGTCCGGCCCGTGCCCGTACACCCAGGCATACGCGGGGTCGTGCGACTGGTGGGCCGAGACGATGACGATGACGTGGTAGGTGTGCCCCTTGACGCCGGGGCTGGGCTGCCACTCGCCGGGCCGCACAGAAACCCGGGTGCCCGGTCCGGGCATCGTCCGGGCGGTCACCGGACCAGCCCACTGTGGCGGTGCGCCTGCGCGAGTATCCGGGCCTTCGCCGCCGCCTGCTCGCGGGTCTGGATGCGCTGACCGATGCTGGGCTGGGCCGGAGGAGCCGGTTTGCGTGCCAGCAGTCGCCGCAGTCTGAGGACGATGTGCACGTGTCGCCTCCCTCGCTCTGAGGGACGCGGCTCAACCGATGGTTAACGGTGAGTGACCGCGTCCTGACCTCAGAGTTCCGGGTGCGACAGTCGACCATCTAGACCATGACTGTCCGCAACCGGGTGGCGGACACGTCCCGGACAGTTCAACCGCCAGCCACGGCCAGAGCCTGCCGGTACTCAACCGTCCACTCCGCGCCGCACTGATCCTCGGGGAGCGCGTTCAGTCCCGCGCGCAGGTTGTCCGCGGCAGCGACGCGGTCCCCAAGCGCTAGGTAGGCCAGGCCAAGGCCCATGCGCGAGAACGTCGGCGTCAACCAGTACGCGAGCGCGGGCGGCGGGTGCGATTCGGCGGCGGTGGTCAGGTCGCCGGCCTCGCCGAGGAGCCGCACCGCAGAGGGCCGGTCACCAAGCAGGGCATATCCGTGGGCGGCCTGCACCGCGTCACCAACCCGTTGCAGTGGCGACGATCCCGGGGTGTGGTACGCGGCGAGGAAGTGCCGCACGACGCCCCGAGCATTGCCCCGCTGGCGCTCGATGTAGCCGCGGAAGTTCTCCGTCTGCGCGGCGAGTGGACCACTGTCTACCGCGTCAGCCTCCTGGGCGGCCTCGATGAGCACCCGTACCGCCTGGTTGTCATTGCGCGCCTCGGCGTGCAACCACCCGATGAACTGCGTCCATTCGGCCGCGACGGCGTGCAGTTCGGGCGCGTGGCGTCCTCGGGCCTGGGCCGCGAGGTCGCGGACCGTGTGCCAATGAGGTAGCGACACCGGCAGCATCATCGGTGCGGGCAACGCGTCGTCGAGCCGTCTCTGAGCGGCCAGCACGTCGGCGAGTAACTGCACCCCGACGCTGTCCAGCCTGGTCGGGTTGGTGACCAGGTATGCGAGCCGAGCACCGTCATCGGCGGTGGTGACGGCTGGCGGGTCGACGACCATGGCGGCGAGTGCCCCGCCGGCTTCGAGAGCGGCGTCCAGTTGGCGTGCGACGTCGGAGGTGGGACGGGTGCGTCCGCTCTCCAGGTCGTGTAGGAAGCTCTTGCTGTAGTGCCCGAGGCGGGCCAGATCCCGCAGAGACAGGTCTCGCTCGGTGCGTCTACGGGTCAACTCGGTGGGAAACCGCGGGTCCACGGCAGTACGAATACGAGCGGGCATGTGACGCTCCCAGGTAAAGGACTGGGCGGCGGCCCCGCCGGCCTCTACCCCGGCGGGCCACTATGTACGACCGTACGACTTCAGCACCGCCAATGCATCCAATTGGACAGTCGTCGCGTACAGACGGAGTTCAGCGGTCAGCCCAATACAAGCCGCTCGCATCGAAGCCGTGGGGGAGGTGAGCATGCACGCCGGCCTGGATGAGCTACACGTCATCTGGAACCATGCCGCCGACTACGGCCTGGAATGACGGGTCTCCACCGAGCTGTTCCTGGAGTCGAGTCGTGACCTGGCGCGGCTGTCGGCGGCGTACGACAATCTGAAGACGCTGGCGATGTCGCCCGCCGAGTCGGTCACGTTCATCAAGGAGCTGAGCAAGCATGGAACGTAACGCCTGGCGCACGTCCAGCCGTTCCGGCAACAACGGCCAGTGCGTGGAGGTGCGTGACCGGCGCGTCCAGGTCGACGTCCGCGACTCCACGGCCCCCGACGCCGGGATGCTGAGCTTCGCGCCCGCCGCCTGGGACGCGTTCGTCCACACGATCAAGACGAACGCGCGCCGCCCCTGACCGGGAGGGCCGGCGGCCTGACGACTGCGGAGAACGCGAAGAACACGAAGATCGCCACCCGCCACCAGCTGCTCGATCCGCTCGGGCCGGGCGGCGATCGACGTTTCCAACACGCGGTGTACGACCGCAGTGCGGATGCCGCGGTGTCCCCGCCGGTCACGACTGCCCCGGTCGACGCCGTGCTGGTCTTCGACGGCGTCTTCCTTCTGCGCCGGCCACGCGCGTAACGCCCGCGGCAGAGGGCTGGGTCGGCCGGCGGGCGTGCGTCGGATGCCAGGTCGAGCTGGGTACGGCGCTGACGGCGACGGTCGACGCCGTACCCCTGCGGCCCTTGTCGGCGACCCGCCCGGCCGACCTCGACAGTGCGCCCGGCGCGCACCGGGCGGTCTCCGCGCCGTGGACCTTTCGGGGCTGAGTCAGGACGGGTACCTTGCACCAGCGCCAGAAATCACGTGGGGAGCACGCCGTGACCGACCCTTACCAAGCCCAGCAGCCGCAGCCGCCCTACCCGCAGGGCGGTCCGGTGTATCCGCCGCAGCAGCCGCAGCCCCAGCCGATCGGGCAGCCGGAACCCGGGGCAGGTCCGCCCGACCCCCTGCCGTCGCCGCCGCCGGCCAACTCACGCGCAAAGCCGCTGCTGATCGCCGGCCTCGCCTTCGTCGCCGTCCTGATGGTCGCGGCCAGCGGGTACGCCGTGTACGACGGGTTCATCAAGGAGGATTCCGGGGTTGCCGCCTGCAAGGCGATGGCCGCGGGCAAGAACCCCGACGGCACCACCACGAACCCCGGCGACGACAAGCTCACCGAAGCCGAGTATCGCAAGACCCGCGAGCTGTTCGAGGACTCCCGGCACGAGGACATCCGCAAGCACGGCACCGCGCTGATCGACATCGCCTGGCAGATGACCCAGCTGCCGGAGGGGCAGAAGGAGAGGGCGCTCGGGTTCATCGCGCCGCTGGGGGCCGCGGTGGCGGGTTTCCAGTCGGCATGCGCCGACCAGGGTGTGACCGTCAACCTCAACGACAACTAGCCGCCTACCGGTTGCCCGGGGGACGGGAGATCCACGTGGTCGCCGAACGGCTCGACGGACCCATCCCACCCGTTCCAACCGTCCTGGGTGATCTGCCCGTCGGCGTAGGTGTAGGACCAGCTCGCGCCGTCCTCGCCTTCGATCTGGACGGTGCCCGAGCGGACGAACGGTGCGATGGCGACGTAGAAGGCCGTCGCCCGGTTCGACCACTTGGGGTCGCCCTCGTCGTCGTACCCGAACTCGATCCAGTCTCCGTCGCGGACGATCGAGGCTCTGGCCACCTCCGCCAGGTCGACAAGCGTGCCGTTCGACGGAGACGCCTCCGGCCGGTACCAGGCACCCTGTCCGGCCAAGGCGGCCTGGACAGCGGCGACCGCGGCGGCGTCGTCCGACTCTGGAAGGTTCAGACGGCCCGAGGGCAACACCGTGTATCCCACGGTGGGCACCCTACAACTGTCGATGCCGACCACGGCTGGTACACCACCTGGCCGAGTCGGCCTCAGCCGATGTTCAGCAACAACACCTGGTCGTCGGCGAGTTCGGCGATGCTGTCGCGCAACACCCTCAGCGTGTCCAGACCGGCCGTGCCGCTCTCCTCGAAGTCCATTCCCATCTCCTCGAAGTGGGCGACCAGATCCTCCTCGCGGTGGGCGCGGGGATCGAGCTGATCCAGTAACCGCGGGGCCGGGGTGATGAGTGTGGTGAAGCCGTACGCGCTGTTGATGGCCTCCGACTCGGCATTGAACTCCGACTGCTCCACGTCGATGCCGCGCTCGTCCAGATAGGTCAGGACGTACAGCATGCAGTAGCCGGACCAGTCGTACGTCTGCCGCGCCTGTCTCCCGTGTTCCGCCAGGTACGCGTGGAGCGACGACGGCGATGTGCGGGCCAGGCTGGCCAGCTCGGTGATGCTGTCCCTGGGCACCAGGGTCAAGGACGCGATCGCAGACACCACACTCTCCCTCGTACGACGTGGCCGCCACAGCCTTCGGTCGGTTCGCCGGGCAGGCTACGGGGAGGGAGTGACACCGCTTCGGGGCGGCACGCGGTAGGTCACGTGCACGACCGAACTTGCCGCCCGCGCCGTCACCTGTTCGAGGTTCAGTGGCGGGACACCCTCGAACATCCGCATGCCGGCGCCGAGGGTGACCGGCACGATGTGCAGCCGCAGTTCGTCGACCAGACCCGCGGCCAGATACTGGTTGATGGTGGTGGCACCTCCGTGGATCGAGATGTCGCCGCCACCGGCCGCCGCGCGGGCCTGTGCGAGTGCCGCCTCGATCCCTTCGGTGACGAAGTGGAAGGTGGTGCCGCCCTTCATCGGCTGCGGCTCCCGCGCATGGTGGGTGAGCACGAAGACCGGGGTGTGGAACGGCGGGTCCTCACCCCACCAGCCGTTCCACTGCCGATCCCACTCGCCACGCACCGGGCCGAACATGTTGCGCCCCATGATGACCGCTGAAGCGGCGTCGATCTGGTCGACCTCGGCCCGGTTCTCCTCGGCGGCGTCGAACATCCAGGAATGCAGCCGGCCGCCCCAGCCGTCGCCGCCGTCGTCACCGAACGGGCGGTCCTCGGTCTGGTTGAGCCCGGCCGAGTACCCGTCGGCCGAGATGGTCTGGTTGACGATCACCTTGCCGTTATGTGTGGTCATTGCGGATTCTCCATTGACGTCGGTGTGTGCCGGACAGTCAGCCTATGGCCGCGATGATCAGCGCGATGCCCACGCCGACGTCGACGACCGCGCAGAACTGCGCCCATGAGCGAGTCACCACCAGGTTGACGCGGTAGTGGTAGGCGTCCCAGATGCCGTGCGCCAGGAAGCCGACCCCCGCCACGGCGGTGCCCACCCGCGGTTGCGTCGCCGCGGTCAGCAGCGTGATCGCGCCGAAGACCAGCATGCCGGCGGTCTGCACCGAGAACGTCCGGGTGGGGCTGAGCCGACGTCGCGCCACCGCCCAGACCCACAACGGCACCAGCAGCAGCGTCATCCCGACCGCCGGGTCGACCGGCAGCGTGCGCAGCCGCGCCAACAGGTGCAGGCCGGCCACCACGGCGCTCAGGACGACGAAGGCCAGCCACGCGGTCCCCGGCCGGCCGAGGGCGTACGCCATGAGGTAGATGCCAGCCATGGTGGCCACCGCCGGCCCGAACAGCTCGGCCCGCTCGTTCACCACAGCGATCACCGTGGCCGCGCCCACGACGACGACGAGTGCGACAGCGATCGGCCATCGGTCGGCCAGTCCCGGTCTGCGCGCTGACGGCTGCTCAGTCATGGCCACGATCCTGCCGGCGTCGCGGCGGTCGGCACCGCTTCGGGATCGATCGTGTCCGAATCGCTGGGGCGCAGGGCCGAAGCCCTGGTATCAACCCGTGGGCGCTGCCTGCGTCGCCCGGTAGCGGGCGGGCGGCATCGCGTACCTGTCGACGAACGCCTGCCGCAGTGACTCCGGTGAGCCGAATCCGCACCGTCGTGCCACGGCCACCAGTGGCAGACCGGTCGAGGCCAACAGTTGCGCGGCGGCCTCGGTCCGCACCCGGCGCACGTAGCGCCCCGGCGTCTGCCCGAGGTGCTCGACGAACAGTCGGGACAGGTGACGCTCGCTGACACCGGTGAGCCGGGCCAGCGCCGCGGTGCTCAGGTCGTCGCCGGGGTGGCTCACGATGTGGTCGCTGATCTCGCGAACCATGACGTCGTCGGTGGTCCGGCGGGCCAGGAACATGCTCATCTGGGCCTGCCCGCCCGGTCGATGCAGGTACGCCACAGTGCCCATCGCCACGCCCCGGGCCAGTGCCGCCCCGTGATCCTCCTCGATGAAGGCGAGGGTCAGGTCCAGTGCGCTCGTCATGCCACCGGAGGTCGCGACGTTGCCGTCCCGGACGTAGATCGGTTCGGCGTCGACCCGCACGTCGGGGAACCGGTCCGCCAGCCGTTCGGCGTACATCCAGTGCGTGGTGGCCCTCCGGCCGTTGAGCAGACCGGCCTCAGCCAGCACGGTCGACCCGGTGCAGACCGACGCGACCCGGTCCGCCAGACCCGCCAGCCGTCGGACGTGGCCGACGAGGTGCGGGCTCGCCGCCGCCCGCTCGTGCCCACGGCCGCCGGTCACCAGCAGCGTGTGCACCGGCCCGGTGAACCGTTCCAGGCTCGCCTCGCCCGCCAGCCGCAACCCCGAGTCGCAGGTGATGTCCCGCCGACCGGGGGTGGCCACCACAATCCGGTACGGCGGCGCGGCGCCGATCCGGTTGGCGATGTCGAGACTGGACGTGACACAGGCGATGTCGAGCAGCTCGGCCCCGTCGTACCCGACGACGAGGATCACCCGTTCGCGCATGGCAACAGCGTAGCTACCCCCCAGGGGTATTGGTAGTGCCGGCGATCCGCTGGATCGTGTCCAGTGCGCGACGAACAGATCGAGCATGCCGGGCTGCGGAACTAGCCTGATCCGGTGATGTCGGTGGCTGGCACGGGGGTGCGGGTCAGGCTGCTCGGGCCGGTGGAGGTGGTCGTCGCCGGCAGCCCGCAGGCGGTCAACGGCGTGCGCCGCAAGGCGGTGCTGGCGACGCTGGCGCTGCACGCGGGCCGGGTGGTCAGCGTCGACCGACTCATCGACGTGGTCTGGGGCGAGCACCCGCCGGCCACCGTGGCGAACACGTTGCAGCGCCACGTCTCCTACCTGCGCGGAGTGCTCGGCGAGCCCGGATCGATCGTGGCGCGTCAGCCCGGTTACGTGCTCAACACCGGGCCGGAGTCCACGGATGTCCAGGCCGCCGAGCACCTCCTCGAACTGGCCCGCCGGTCGTCGGACCGCAACGAACGGGTGGCGCACCTGACGGCCGCGGTGGCGCTGTGGCGTGGACCGCCGTTGGCCGACGTGAACGGGTCCGCCTGGCTTGAGGAGCAGGCCGACCACCTGGCCAGCCTGCGGTTGGCGGCCGAACGAGCGCTCGCCGAGGCCCGGTTGTCGGTCGGCGAGCACGCTCGGCTGGTCCCCGGGTTGGAACGGCTCGTCCGGCAACACCCGCTCGACGAGCACCTGCACGCGCAGCTGATGCTCGCCCTGTACCGCGACGGCCGGCAGGGCGAGGCGGTCGCCACGTACCGGCGGCTGCGCGACACCCTGCGGGAGAGCCTCGGCATCGACCCGAGTCCGCGGCTACGGGATCTGGAGTGCGCCATCCTGCGCCAGGACACGGCGATCGCCGCACCCGCGCCGGTGACGGCGGCACCGACGCCGGTGGCGGCGCAACTGCCTCCCCCCGTACCAACGTTCGGGGGGCGCGACGCGGAGCTGGCCACCCTCGACGCGCTGGTCGACCGGGGTGGCGCCGTGGTGGTGTCCGGCACCGCGGGCGTCGGCAAGACCGCGCTCGCCGTGCACTGGGCGCACCGCGCGGCCGAGCGCTTCCCGGACGGGCAGCTCTACGTCAACCTGCGTGGCTTCGACCCGGGGGCCGCACCCACCGAGCCGGCGCGGGCGCTGCACGGCTTCCTGGAGGCACTCGGCGTGCCGGCGACACGGATGCCGAGCGACGAGACCCTGATGGTGAGCCTGTACCGCACGACGGTGGCCGGCAAACGCCTGCTCGTCGTGCTGGACAACGCCCGCGACGCGGAACAGGTTCGGCCGCTGCTGCCCGGCTCACCCGACTGCCTCACCATCGTCACCAGCCGCGACCAGCTCATCCCGCTCGTCGTCACCGAGAGCGCCCAACCGGTGTTCCTCGACCTGCTGAGCCCCGGCGAGGCCCGCGACATGCTGGTCCGCCGGCTGGGGGAGCACCAGGTCGCCGACGAACCCGCCGCGGCCGACACCATCGCCGACCGGTGCGCGCGGCTGCCCCTCGCCCTGGCCATCGTCGCGGCCAGAGCCGCCACCAACCGGCACTTCTCGTTGGCCACTGTCGCCGCCGAGCTGGGCGATCTGGGCGCCTTCCACGGGGGCGACGAGGCCACCGACGTGCGGGCGGTCTTCTCCTGGTCGTGTCAAACACTGAGCCCACCGGCGCTGCGGCTGTTCCGGCTGCTGAGCCTGCATCCCGGCCCGGACGTCGCCGTCCCGGCCGTGGCCAGCCTGGCGGGTCTCACCCCGCCGGCCAGTGCTTCGCTGCTGACCGAGCTGACCCGGGCGAACCTCCTCACCGAGCACACCTACGGGCGTCACGCGTTCCACGACCTGCTGCGCGCGTACGCCGCCGGCCTCGCCGACGAGGCCGAGTCACCGGCCGACCGACGGGCCGCCGTGCACCGGCTGCTCGACCACTGCCTGCACACCGCACACGCCGCCGACCTCGCACTGCACCCGCACTTCAGCGAGATCGACCTCGCGCCACCACGCTCGGACGTGACACCGGAGAGCCCCCGGAGCAAGGCGGCCGCCACGGCGTGGTTCACCGCCGAGCTTCCCGTCCTGCTCGCCGCCGTAGCGCTGGCGGCACGGTCCGGGTTCGAGGGACACGCGTGGCGGCTCGCCTGGACCCTGACCGGCTTCCTGCACCGGCAGGGGCACTGGCAGGACTGGCTCGGCACGCAACGCATCGCGTTGGCCGCCGCGTCCCGCATCGGCGATCAGACCGGGCAGGGCCACGCGCACCGCAGCCTCGGTCTCGCCTGCTCCCGGCTGCGCGAGTACGACGAGGCCGACGACCACCTGCGGCGCGCGCTCGACCTGTTCACCGACGTCGGCGACGACGACGGGTTGGCCCACACCTGTCTCAACAGTGGTCAGCTGGCCGAGCGGCGGGGGCAGCACCACCAGGCGCTCGACCATTCCCGGCGGGCACTGACCCTGTTCCGGCGGACCGGCAACCGGGCCGGGCAGGGGTACACCCTCAACGCGGTCGGTTGGCAGGAGGCGCTGCTCGGCGACTACCACAGTGCCCTCGCGTCGTGCGGCGACGCGCTGCGGATGTTGCAGGAGGTGGACGACGTCCAGGGGCAGGCCGACACCTGGGACAGCCTCGGGCACGCCCATCACCAGCTCGGCGACGACCGGCGCGCGATCGCCTGCTACGAGCACGCACTCGACCTCTTCACCCAGGTCAACGACCGCTACGCCGAGGCGAGCACGTACGTCAACCTGGGTGGCAGCCACCGGGCCCTCGCCGATCTCGGTGCCACCCGTGCCGCGTGGCAGCGGGCACTGGCCATCCTCGACGAACTCGGCGATGCCGACGCCGACTCGATCCGTGCCGACCTGGCACAGCTCGACGCCAGTCGACTGTCCTGACGTCCCCCGCTTTCCGCGTCGTTTCCGAGCCGCTTCAGCGCGGGTCGCCACTCTTCGGACACCAGTTTCCGTGCCGAGGGATGGAGCGTTCGATGAAGCGTTTGGCACACCGTATCGCGGTGCTCGGGGTGGTCAGCGCGACGGTGCTGGCCCTGCCCTCCACAGCCGTGGCCCGCACCGACAAACCGCCGACGAAGGGCACCGACTGTGTGGTCCAGCACCTCGACGACCGCGGCGGGGTCGTCCGCACCGAGACCGAGCCTCCGGGCCGGGTGCACGGCCAGTTCCGCTGCGAAGGCGGGCAGTGGACGTTCGCCTGGGACCCGTTCGGCGCGGACGACCTGATCACGGCCGGCGAGATCCAGATCGATCCGGCCGGTGCCGTCTCCGTCCGGCGGTTCACCGGCCCCGCGCTCGGCAACGACCTCACGGTGGGCGAGATCGCCACCATCGCCCAGGCCGTCAGCGGCAGCCGAGAGGTGCTCGTCGACCGCGCGATCGTCGCGGTCGACGACGGCAGGGAGCGGACCCCGGAGCAGATCGAGGCGCTGTTCGCCGGCAAGGACGACACCGGCGTACGGGTGCTGGACATCATCGAGAAGCCGAACGCGGCCAGGTCGGCGAAGGACGTCATCGACGAGGCCGGCGGCACCCCCGAGACGACTGTCGTCTACTTCAGCCTCTGGGGCGCGATCAAGTCGGTGATCGCCTGGATCGTGGACACGATCGACGAGATCGGTGAGTGGATCGACGACCACTGCGACGCGGGCTCCCCGAACGACGTCGGCGACGTGGTCACATGTCGCTGGTAGCCCGTCCGACCCCGCCGACACCGATCACCGAGACGAGGACACCATGACCGCCCTGCGGGACATCACCAGACGCGTCACCATCATCACGACAGCCCTGCTCGTCGGGCTGACCGCCTCGTACGCCCCGTCGCAGGCCGCCGACGACGAGGCCCGCACGACAGTCACCGACCACCCCGGTGCGCCGGGGACCGTGCGGCAACAGTTCGAGGAGCTGACCGGCCGGCCCGTCGGCGACCTGGACCGGGTGCTGGCCGTCGACACCGGAGGCCGCGACCTCACCGACGACCAGCTCACGGCGCTGATGGCCGGTGAGCGGGTGGACGGCGTCACGGTCGTGGGCACGATGCCGGGCGGCCGGGACATCCTCGGCACGACAATGGCCGACCTCGCCGACGGTGCGTACGACGGCAGGGGTGACGGCGCGACGGCGACCTCGCTGCTGTTCGCCTCGTCCACGCCCGACGGCCGGGAGTGGTGCCTGACCATGTGCGTCGCCGCGGGCAAGAGCATCTGGGAGTGCCTCCTGTCGCGCCGGAGCACCGACGAGATCCTCACCCTCGACCTGGCCGGTGACACCACGGTGGGCGGGACGAAGGCGGCCTTCGAGAAGGTCAACGGCGTGGCCGCCGACGGGCCGTACCGCGTGGACACGTTGGTCGGCGACGCCGAGCCCACGGCGGAGGAGATGGAGATGCTCCTCGACGGCAGGGACGTCGACACGCTGCGTCGGGTGGCGACGGTGGACGCACCGGACCCGGGGTGGGCGCTGGCCGACATCGCCGAGAAGTCCGGCGTCCCGTACGCGAAGAAGATGAAGCTGCACATCTTCACCCTGGGGCTTCCCGTCCTCGGGAAGATCGTCGTGGTGTGCGTCTCCCACAACAACGGCAAGACCTGGAGGTGCGAGGCCCACCGGTGGGGCGGGTTCTAGGGCGTCGGCTGGCCTGATCCGGCCGGCAGTCGTCCCGGCCGGATCAGGTGTGCAGGGTGTCGTTGGGCGACTGGCCGTGCGTCGCTCGATACTCCGCGACGAACCGGCCCAGGTGCAGGTAGCCCCAGCGGTGCGCGACAGCGTCCACGGTCGCCCCCTTTGTCGGATCGGCCTTGAGTAGGTCCTGGTAGGCCCGGTCCAGCCGCGTCCGCCGCAGGTACGCCATCGGTGTGGTGCCCAGCTGGCGACGGAACGCCGCCTGGAGCGCGCGAGGCGTCAGCCGGGCGGCGTCGGCGATCCGGGTGACGGTGATGGCCTCGTCGGCGTGCGTCTCGATGAACGACACGGCACGCCGGACCGGACCGGAGGGTAACGGGACCGCCTCGACCCGGTGCGGCATCGTCATCGCGGAGTTCGGGAAGACGGCGAGTGCGGCCGAGGCGACCTGGTCGATCGCGGCACCGACCACGAGCGGGCTGCGGAGCGGCTCCGACGGCCCGTGGAAGAGGTCGTAGAGATGAGTCGTGGTGCTGTGCCAGAACTGACCCATCTCCCTGGAGACCGGCGTGATCGCCTCGAACCGAAAGTCAACGGGATCGATTCCCGTCCGCTCGGTGGCGGCCTCGGTCACGGTGCGCGGGTCCAGGTTGAGGCAGTAGATGTCGAAATCCCGGCAGGTATTGGTGAACGGGCGGCCGATCGGGTTCAGGAGCACCCCGCCGGGACCTGTCCGCGTCTGGTCCCGGCCGTCCTGTGTCTCGACCTGCCCGTGCAGCACCGAGAGGAACATCAGGTCGGTCAACGGCTCGAGGAAATGGCCCTCGATGGCCGCGCCGCACCGCACCCGGCTCACCACGACCGGCCCCGACTCCACCGACTCCTGCTGGTAGGTGAACTGACCGACGACGTTGTGCGGCCGAAGCTCGATCCCCACGCACTCCTGGCTGATCACGTCGTGCGCCGCCGAGATTTCGTGGGTCTCGTACCTGCGCAGGACGGGCGGACCTGTCGCCTCAGCGCGATGCTGCATGCCGACTCCTCATCGCCAAGCTGGGGGACCGTCGGACGCGTCTGCTTGGCGACGCACGGATGCAAAGAGCACTTGGAAGATGAAGACGGTCCACTGTCCTCAACGACGCCAAGCTCCCGTCGACATGGGTGGAAACCTACCCGCCGAGCCGATGACGGGGATCGGACTGTCCATAATCCGCACGAGGCTAGCCAGATAACGCCGGCCAGAGCCACTGAAAGAGGCCGCGACGGGCAGGACGTGGTAGTTCCGAGAGAGCCGTTTTCCGCTGCTGACCAGTCCGTGGCACAGGCACCCACCGGACGGACGGCGCCGATCGTCCCGGACGGCCGAAACGCCGCGCCGAACACGCTCCGAGCCGGACCAGGCACCGGGCGGGTGGTCGCACCCGGTGTCGGCCGCGCGCCCGAGCGACACCAGGAGACCCATCCATGAGAACCGCCTACGGGCTGCGCATCGAGGGACTCGACGAGGTCGTCGAACTGGACGCCGACAGCTGCCCACCCGTGGGGGGCCGGCCGGTGACCGTACGGCAGCGGCACGTCGCACCGCCGCCACCCGCGCCGTTGAACGCCGACCGGATGGTCCGGATACTCGCCGACGGCCGCACCCTCGACGTGAACCGGGCCAGCGGCAGTGCCACCTTCTACGGGCCGCCGCTCGCCGCGGACCTGCTCGCCCACCCGTACCTCGCTCCGGTGGCAGTGGTGGTCAACCGTTGGGCCGAGCGGGAGACCTTCCACGCCGGGGCGTTCGTCCACGCCGGACGGGCGTGGGTGGTGCTCGGTGGTCGTACCGCCGGCAAGAGCACGCTGCTCGCGGCGCTCGCCGCCCGGGACATGCCGGTGCTGGCCGACGACATCGTGGTCTGTGCCGGCGGCGACGTGCTCGCCGGCCCACGCTGCGTCGACCTGCGAGAGCCGATCCCCGGTCTCGGGCTACCCACCCGGGTGGTCCGCGACGACAGCCGGCTTCGGCTCACCCTGCCCGCCGTCACGCCTCGCCTGCCGGTCGGCGGTTGGATCTTCCTGCACTGGGGTGACCGGCTCGCGGTGACCCCGGTCGGTCCGGCCGAGTTGCTGGCCCGCCTCGTCACCCGTCGCTCCCTGCCCGAGTTGCCCTCCGACCCGAGCGCGCTGCTCGCGCTCGCCGCCCGACCGGGCTTCGACCTGACCCGTCCCCGCGACTGGGCGACCCTCGACGCCACCCACCGACTCCTCGGCGCCGCGCTCACCGGATCGCTCCCGTGACGGCCGGTCCGGGCCGCACCCTCGACGCGCTGGCCCGGCTGATCCGCCACCACGGACCACGTGGTGTGGCAGTGGCGGCATGGACGATGCTGGCCTGTCGGCGAGTACGTCGCCAGCTCGCCCGAGGCGGGCTGGGCGCGGTACGCCTCACCGCGCCCCCGCCCGGCGGCACCGACACGTTGGTCCGGCGGGCGCTGTGCCGCAGCGGTGGCAACTGTCTGGAGAGCGCGCTGGTGCGGCAGCGCTGGTTCGCCGAGCGGGGGGTGCCACGGACCGTGGTGATCGGGGTCAGCGCACCGGCTGCCGGTTTCCACGCCCACGCCTGGCTCGACGGCGACCCCGATCCGCACCGGCACGGGCTGGCCGAGATTCTGCGCCACCCGGTCCCGCCGGCCTGGCTGCGCTGACCGTTGCGCAGGCAGGCCGGATCGTCAGCGGGACCGGCCGACCGGGGTCGCTTCGTCGCGGACCCCGATCGGCCGGCCGATCGGGCCGACCCATGGTGAGTGGCTCGGACAGACTGGGATGGGAGCGGGGGATCAGGGGCCCACCGTGCCGACTGAGGTGTCGGAAAACCGACAATTTCGCCCCCCGAAACGGGTAACCACTTTGACATAGTCATGCAGCTCACTCCGGCGACCGCCTCGGTGCGGCCCCGGGGGTGCGGGATCGAACTCGATTGTTGCCTGGCGGCGAACCATCACGCGACCTGTCGTTCGTGAAATGGCCAGTTTTGTACCGGAACCGGATTGACTTACCGTGCTCGCGGTCAGAAGCCTCGGAGCAGGCCGCGGCAGCGGTCTGGAAGTCTCCGGAAGGCCGTTGCGAACCACCGCGTGGCACGTTCAAACAGATCGGGCCGGATGACGGCCGACGGAGGTGACGGCCCATGCCGTGGACGGGGAACCTTGACGGGCAGGAGCCGGTCAGCCGAGACGTCGTCGAGACTGACGACCCGGAAGAAGCACACCACGTGATCGCACTCCGGTACGGGGAACACCGAGTGCGGATCTCCGGACCACCCGCTCGATTCCGCTACCGGCAGGCGACGCTGCGCGTCGAAGACCTGGAGATCGGTGAGATCCGATACACCATGCGCAACCGCAGCGAGTCGTTGCCCTATCGCGACTTCAGTGCGTTGACGGTGGCCAACGGTCGGTACGCCGCCCGTACCGACGACGAGGAGCTGCGCCTCGGCCCCAACATGACAGGTCGATACCCGGAGGTGGGCGCGGTCCACCTCATCGACGATCTGGCGGCCGTCTCCGTCCGGCTGCCGATGCAACGGATCGCCGCGGCCGCCTCCGTCCGCACCGGCCTGCCCATCGCGAACTTCCACTTCACCGCGATGGCACCCCTGTCCCCGGCGATGGCCCTGCTCTGGCAGTCGGTGACGACGTTCGCCCGGCGACAACTCGCCGTCAACGCGGTGGCCGCCAGTCCACTGGCCCGCGCCGGCCTGGTGGACATGGTGGCGACCACCGCCGTCGCGGTGTTCCCGAACACCACGATGACCATCAACTACCTGCCCGGACAGGCAGGTGTCGGCCGCGCGATCGTCCGCCGGGCCGCCGAGTTCATCGAGGCCCACGCCGCGGCACCGCTGACGGTGGGCCGGATAGCCGAAGCCTGCGAGGTCAGCCAACGCGCGTTACAGGTGGCGTTCCAGCGTTACCACGGGCAGACCCCGATGGCGTTCCTGCGGGCCGTCCGATTACGCCAGGCGCACTGGGACCTGCAACACGCCAAACCGGGGCAGACCGTGGCGGAGACGGCGCGACGCTGGGGCTGGACCCATCCCGGGCGCTTCGCCCAGGCGTACCGCGAGACCTACGGCTGCCACCCCTACGACACCCTGCGCGCCACGGGAGCAGCGGCGTCGGTGGAGCAGAGCCAGTGACGAACGCCGGATGGCCAGCGGGTCCGGTCGCCGCGACTCGGCATAGCCCGGCCGGACCCGGACGGGCTATCCGAACCGGTCGGCGAGCTTCGTCAGCTTGCGCACGTACGCCGGCCAGTCGTAGCCGTCGGGGATGTTGCTGTTGTCCCGCCGCCAACCGATCGCCCCGTCGTGCTGCTCGCGCAGGATGTCGGCGTGACCGGCATGGTCGGCCTGCAGCCATGCCCGCCAGTCTCGCCCAGGCGACGGACAAACCTGCGGCGTCGTGCCGGCCGTCGCAGCCCGGCGGCCCCCGGCGGTCCGGCCGGCGGGCACGGGTCAGGCGCTGCCCGGGGGTCGGCGGGGCACTATCGTTTCGGCGTGCACATCCATTTCGACGTCCCCGCCGACCCCGCCTACCCGGGCCGGGTCGCCGCCGCGCTCAGCCGTGTGCGCCTACGCAGGTACGGCTACATCGGCGCGGTGCTGGTGGCGGTGGGGGCGATCGGTCTCGCCGTCTCGCGCGGGTCCGACCGGGCCGAGCAGATCTCGCCGCTGTGCCTGGCGATGGTCGTGGCCGGTCTGCTGTCGATGCTGTATTCGCCCTGGGTGCGGTGGCGCGCCCGGCGCCGGTCCAGTGGCTACGCGGTCGAGGGCGCCTACGACATCACCGACGACAACATCATGATGCGCAGTGGCACGGAGTCCAGCGGCATCGCCTGGGACGGGGTCGCCCAGGTGAAGGACACCTCCGACTTCTGGATCGTGTTCGTCGGCCGGATGCCGGCGACAGTCATCCCACGCAGCCTGATGTCCGCCGAGGACGCCGAGACGCTGCGCGCGTACCTGGTCGAACGGGGCCTGCTGCGGTGACCCGCCGGCGCGCCTTTCGGCCGGGAGCGGGTCTGCGGGTGCGTCAGGGGGTGAAGGCGCGGCGGTAGGCGGTGGGAGTGGTGGCGAAGGCTCGACGGAAGTGCGCTCGGAGGTTGGTGGCGGTGCCCAGCCCCGTCCGTCTGGCGATGTCGTCGATAGTGCTGTCGTCACTTTCCAGCAGCTCGCAGGCGGCGCGCAATCGTTGCTCGGTCAGCCATGCCTGCGGGCTCATCCCGAACCGGTGCTGGAAGTTGCGGTGCAGGGTGCGGGTCGACTGAAGACCCTGCCGGGCGAGGTCCGCGACGGTGATCGGCAGGTGCAGGTTGGCGGTGGCCCAGGTGGTGACGGCGGCCATCTCGGCGTCCTCCCCGCTCGCCTGGGCGGGGACGAACTGCGCCTGGCCACCCGCCCGGTGCAGCGGTGTGACCAGGAGGCGGGCGCGTTCGATGGCCGCGTTCTGGCCGTGGTCCCGGCCCACCAGATAGAGGCACAGGTCGAGGCCCGCCGCGAGCCCGGCGCTGGTCAGCACCTGCCCTTCGTCGACGTACAGCGCGTTCGCGTCGACGGTGACCATGGGATGTTCGCGGGCCAGCGCCTCGGTGTGCACCCAGTGGGTGGTCGCCCGCCGGCCGTCGAGCAGCCCGGACTGGGCCAGTGCGAACGCGCCCGTGCAGATCGAGGCGATGCGGGCACCGCGCCGGTACGCGGCACGCAGGGCGTCGAGTGCCGGGGCCGGTGCCGGTCCGCGGCGGAAACCAGGAACGATCACGGTGTCGGCGTCGGCGAGGACATCGATCGTGGCATCGACGGTCAGGGCCAGCCCGGCGGTGGTGGTGGGGACCGCGCCGCCGCTGGGCGAGCAGACGGTGGTCGTGTAACGGCCGTGGCCCTCGTGGCCGAAGACGTGTGTCGCGATGGTCAGGTCGAAGGCGACGACGGGCGGCAGGGCCAGTACGGCGACCCGGTGCGTGGCTGATTGCTTATGCACAGTGGCAAGAATGCCACTCGTCCTCGACGGTGGCCGCGCGACATCCTCGTCAGGTGCGAATAGAAATCGTGGTTTTCGATGGCTTCGACGAGTTGGACGTCTTCGGGCCCTTCGAGGTGCTGGCGATCGCCGGGTTCGCCGTCGACCTGGTCGCCGTCGAGCGGCCGGGGCCGGTGGTCAGCATGCGAGGTGTCCAACTCCACGTGCCCGCGGTGCTGGGGCGGCCCGACGGTGTGGTCGTACCGGGTGGAGGATGGTTGAACCGGGCCGCCGCCGGTGCCTGGGCACAGGCGCAGCACGGCGCACTCCCGGCCCGGCTGGCCGCGCTGGCCCCCTCGACCCGCTGGATGGCGTCGGTCTGCACCGGCGGTCTGCTGCTCGCCGCCGCCGGCCTGCTGAGCCAGCGGAAGGCGACCACCAACCGCAACGCGTACGAGGAGTTGCGCTCCTACGGCGTCGACGTCGTGGACGAGCGGGTCGTCGACGACGGTGACCGCATCACCGCGGGCGCGCTCGCCGCCGGGCTCGACCTGGCCCTGTGGATCACGGAACGGGAACTCGGCGCGGCCACCGCCGATCGTGTCGCGGCCACCATCGAGTACGCGCGACCGGGACCCACCTGGCTCGCGCGGGCCGGGCGTGCACACCGCTGAGCCGCGACCCGCTCACCCCCGAGTGAGCAGTTCCGGGCGGGTCGCGACGATGCGGTGGCGGCGCACCGGGTACAGGATCGGGCGGGAGACGCTCCACGCCGCGCCCGCGCAGACGAACTCCTTGTAGCGGGCCGCCACCGTGCCCTTGAGCAGGGCGGGCCGGGCCCGGTCGTCGGCTGTCACGTACTGGATGATGCCGTCGCGGCGGCCGAGGCTGATGCACTGGTTGAAGTAGCGCAGCGGGGCCTTCGGGATCTTCGTCCGACCGGTCAGGCGCGCGGCGATGGCGTCGGCGGCCTGCCAGGCCATCGGGGTGCCCGAGGCGCAGGACATCCGCAGTGGTTTCCCGCCCGGTCCTTCGGCGATCGCCGCGTCGCCGACGGCGTACACGTCGGGGTGGGAGACCGACCGCATCGTGGCGTCGACGACGATCTGCCCGGTGTCCGCGACCGTCAGGGTCGTGGCGGCGGCGATGGGGTGGACGGCGAAGCCGGCCGTCCACACGGTCAGCTCGGCGGGGAGCACCCGACCGTCGCCGGTGACCGCGCCGGTGGCGTCGACCCGGGCGATGTCGGTGTGCTCGTGCACGGTGATCCCGAGCCGGTCGCAGACCCCGCGCAGGTGCTGCCGCGCCTTCTCGGTGAGCCAGTCGCCGAGCGCACCGCGGGCGGCGAGCGCGACGTCGAGGTCCGGGCGGGCCTCCGCGATCTCGGTGACCGCTTCCAGTCCGGTGAGGCCGCCACCGACGACGAGCACCGTCGCGCCGGCCGGGAGCTGGGCCAGCCGGTCACGCACCCGCGTCGCCGACGTCCTGCCGGCGATGTCGTACGCGTGCTCGGCGACGCCGGGGACGCCGTGGTCCGCGCTGGTGCTGCCGAGGGCGTAGACGAGCGTGTCGTACCCGATCTCGTCGGTGCCGTGCTCGGCGACGAGGGCGACGGTCCTGCGGTCGGTGTCGACGGCGGTGACCCGGGCCACGCGGGTCTCCACTCCGGTGCCCGCGTAGACGTCGGTCAGCGGCCGGTGCTTGAGGTGCTGCCCGGTGGCGAGTTGGTGCATACGGACCCGCTCGACGAAGTCGGCGTCGGCGTTGACGACGGTGATCCGCGTGTCGTCGCGGTGCAGTCGCCGGGCGAGACGCCCGGCGGCGATGGCTCCGGCGTATCCGGCCCCGAGGACGACGATCCGGTGCTTCATGGTGTCACTCCTGTCTCGGCGAGGGTCGCTTCCTGAACCGGACAGCGACCCGATTCCTGACAGGAGTCGGCTGAGAGCTGGGTCACCAGACGTGCAGCAGGGGCTCCCCGTGCGCGGATGCGGACCAGTGCCGGGTGGCGCGTACCAGCTTGTCCGGGTTGACCTGGGCGTGCACGGCCGCGACGCCGTCGGACGTCACCTTCAGCGCCAGGACACCGACGACCCGTTCGTCGAGCACCACCACCAGCGCCGGGGCGCCGTTGGCAACGTCGACGTAGAGGGCGGGGCTGCCGCCCACGAGGTCGCGTTTGGCGGTGCTGGGCGCGAACAGGCCGCGCAGGAACCTGGCCACCGCCAGCGCGCCGACGACAGGTGTGGTCCGGGCCGGGATCTTGCCGCCGCCGTCGCCGACGCTCGTCGCGTCGTCGGTGAGGAGCGTGACCAACCGCTGGGTCTCGCCGTTGGCGGCCGCTGCCAGGAACTCCTCGACGATCCGGCGCGCGGTGGCACCGTCGACCTCGGTGCGGGCCCGGTCACCGGTGACGTGCTGCTTGGCCCGCCGGTAGATCTGCTGACAGTTCGACTCGCTGACGCCGAGCATGTCGGCGATCTCCGCGTGGGTGTAGCCGAAGGCCTCGCGGAGCACGTACACCGCGCGCTCCTTGGCCGACAGCCGCTCCAGGAGGGTGAGGACCGCCATCGAGACCGACTCGCGCTGCTCGGCGGTGTCGAGGGGGCCGAGCATCCGATCCCCGGCCAGGACCGGTTCGGGCAGCCAGGTGCCCACGTAGGTCTCGCGCCGGGCCCGCGCCGAGGTGAGCTGGTTGAGGCACACGTTGGTGAGCGCCTTCGTCAGCCAGGCCTCGGGCGTCTCGACCCGCTGCCGATCGGCGGCCTGCCAGCGCAGGAACGTGTCCTGGACCGCGTCTTCGGCGTCACTCGTCGAGCCCAGCAGGCGGTAGGCGATCGCTCCCAGGCGGGCCCTGGCGCGTTCGAAGAGCTCGACCTCGTCCGGACTGAGCGGCATGGCTCGATAGTTAACCACGCCCGCGAGCCGGTCGACCGTGCCCGTGGAAAACCGGAGCGTGGCGGCCACCGCCGTCAGGCAGAACACGACAGCGGCGACGAGTGGTGGGCGTCCGCCGAGGTGCACGGCCGCCGAGCCGAGCGGGATGGCCAGCACGAGCGGGCCGAACATCGCGGTGTTCGCCGTCGCGGAGACCCGGCCCAGCAGTGCCGACGGCGTGTGCGTCTGCACGGCGGTCACCGCCGCGACCAGGGTCCAGGGCAGGCCGACGCCGGCGAGCACCGCACCGGCGACCGTGACCGGCCACCACGGCAGGCAACGGGCCAGGCAACCGACGGCGAACAGCACGGTTCCGGCGACACCGACAGCGGTGGGGCCCCGGCCGGCCAGGAGCCTGCCGACGCGCAGGCCGCCGATGACGGAACCGGCGCCCTGCGCGCTGGTCAGCACACCCAGGAACGTCGTCGGTAGGCGGAGTTCCGTGATCACGATCTGGTAGACCGCCGCGGTGGTGAAGCCGGACATCGCGATGGCCACGGCGGCGAGCGCGACCGGCACGCCCGTCGCCCGCTGTCCGAACAGGACAGACAATCCGGCACGCAGACGGCGGTGCCGCTGCGGTGGCTGGTCGGGTGGCGTGCGGTGCAGGCGCACCGCCGCGTACAGGATGGCGACCAGGACCGGCGTGGCCGCGCCGAGGACGACGGCCGCGTGGCCGCCGCGCCACGCGTAGAGGGCGGCACCGGCCAGCGGGGCGACGAGTTTCATGCCCTCCTGGGCGCTGGAGCGCCATCCGTTGACGTCGCCGAGTTCGGTGGGTGACAGCGCGGACGGCAACAGCGCCGACTCGCCGGCGTCGATGAGCACATAACTGACGCCGTAGACGGAGGAGACGGCGAAGATGAGCCACGTCTGCCCCGGCCCCCGCACCGCGAACAGCGTCAGCAGGGCGGCGGCCAGCAGGAGGTTGACCGCGATGACAAGTGGCCGTCGGGGTGCGGAGTCGAGCAGGCCACCAAGCCACGGGCCGGTGAGCACCGGGGCGTACACGCACAGCCCGGCGAGGGCCGCGAGGCCGGTGGAGCCGGTGAGGTCCAGGATCCAGATGCCGGCCACCAGGGACATGGCGCTGCTGCCGAAGCCGGACAGCAGGGAGATCGCCACGAACAGTCCCGCGTTGCGCCGCATGGGCCCTCCAGATTGAGCCGAGGTGACTCACATCCTGTTGGTTGAGGCATGCGGGCGCAATGCTTGCGGGTTACGTCAACGGGGCATTGACAACGCGTCCTCGATGGTCGCCGTGGCGGCGCGGGCCGGTGCCGGCAGCTGGTCGCCCGCCTCGCCGAGGTCGGTGACGAGATGCAGGGCCAACGCGTACAGCGAGCCCGGGGTGGCGTCCAGGGCGGCGTCCACCGTGCCGCGCACCAGCGCCGCCCGACGGAACCGCGCGTCCCACCGCCGGTCGGCGGCAATCCATCGTCCGAGCTCGGCCACGGCGGCCCGCACCGCCGAGATCTGCGTCGAGTAGCGGACATCGAGCTGCTGTTGCCGCGACCGCCGCGCCGCCACCAGGCGCTGCCGGCGTTGCTCGGCGGCCTGCCGGCTGCCGAGGCCCAACGCCTGTGCGATCTGCGCCCACGTCGCGCCGCCGTGCCGCGCCCGGTCGATCAGGTCCAGCTCCTGCTCGTCCAGGCGGGAACGGGCAACCTGGACGTCCGCCAACTGCCCCAGCTCCGACGTCACCCTGTCAACATTACGTTGACGGCGGCGGTGTTGGTGCGCGCACCAGGAACACGTCCACCGGATCCTCGGCATCGAGCGTGAACCCGTGTCGCTCGTAGAGCCGCCGGGCCGGACTGCCCCGCAACACGTTCAGCCGGACCGGGGTGCCGTCGCGGTCGCACCGGTCCAGCAGCTCGCGCAGCACGGCCGTGCCGATGCCGCTGCCCTGGAGGTGCGGCGACAGGTAGAAGTGCTCCAACCAACGGGCGTCGTCCGCCGGGCGCAGCGCCACGCAGCCGGCGAACGCACCGCCCACCTCGACAACCCAGGTGTACGCCGGAACGAAGCCGTCGCGCAGGCGCTGCCGCACGCGCTGGTCGTCGTAGCGCCCGAGTCGCTCCAGATCGGCCCGCAGCACCACGGCCCGCAGCTCGGCCACGGCGTCGACGTCCGCCATCGAGGCCGGCCGCAGCTCCCACTCCACCATGATCACCACGCTAGCGCCGCCCCACGAGAAGTCCGACACCCCGCCCGCCCTGCTCGACCCGGCACGCCGACGTCGCTGAGCGGAGCAGGGCGAGGTGCCGCTCGTCAATTAGGATGAGGCTCATGAGCGCTGAGGCCGTCGGCATGCACATGCCCGCCATCGTGACGCTCGACGACGTGGCGGCGATGAACGCCGCCGACCCGAACGGCCACCGTTACGAGACCAGCCCCGAGGGGGTCCTGTCGGTCATGCCGCCCCCCGACTCGGACCACGCCATGATCGCCAGTCGCCTCTTCGCCTGGCTGATCATGGCGGGTTGGCCCGCCGAGCAGGTGCTTCAGGCGGCCGGCCTGCGCATCTCCGGCCCGGCTGGCAACGGCGGTCGCATCCCCGACCTCAGTGTGTGGCGCAAGCCGCCGACCCGCAGCGTCTGGGCGGCGGTCGACGACGTCGTGCTCGTCGTGGAGATCGTCTCGCCGGGCTCGGAAGCGATCGACTCGGTGACGAAGGTCCGCGAGTACGCGTCGGCGGGGATCCCACGGTACTGGGTGGTGGACCGGGACGGCGCGCAGACGGTCACCCTGCATCGGCTGGGCGGGGACGGCAGCTACGAGGAGCGGGCCCGGATGCCGTTGGCGTGGCTGCTGCAGACGACTCCCGCCGATCATCTCGACTGAAATTCACCGCCGAGTGACAGCGCCCGTCGTATCGTGCCGGCATGACGCACCCGGTGTGGGCGGACGGTGACGCGTACGAGGCGTACGTCGGTCGGTGGAGCCGCCTGGTCGCGGCGGAGTTCCTGCGCGAGTTGGGCGTGGCGCCCGGTCGGCAGTGGCTGGATGTCGGCTGCGGCACCGGCGTGCTGACCTCGACGATCCTCGCCGACGCCGCACCCGCTCGGGTCACCGGCGTCGACCGGTCGGTGGGTTTCGTCTCGACCGCGCGTACCCGGGTCGCCGACGCGCGGGCGACCTTCCAGGTGGGCGACGCCCGCGCGCTGCCGGTGGGTGACCGCACCGCGGACGTGGTGGTGAGCGGGTTGACACTCAACTTCGTGCCGGAGCCGGCGCGGGCGGTGGCGGAGTTCACCCGGGTGGTCCGGCCGGCGGGGACGGTGGCCGCCTACATCTGGGACTACGCCGACGGCATGGCGATGATGCGGCACTTCTGGGACGCCGCCGCGCGGCTCGACCCGGCCGCGGCGACGTTCGACGAGCAGAGCCGTGGCACCGTGTGGCGGCCCGAGGCGTTGCGGGCGCTCTGGGAGGACGCCGGCCTGGGCGAGGTGTCGGTCCGACCGGTCGACGTGCCGACGGTCTTCGCCGACTTCGCCGACTACTGGACGCCGTTCCTCGGTGGGCAGGGCACGGCGCCGGGGTACCTCACGACGTTGGCCGAGCCGGCCCGGGACGCGCTGCGGGAGGCGCTGGCGGCCCGTCTCCCGGTCGAGCCGGACGGCTCGATCCACCTCGGCGCGCGCGCCTGGGCCGTGCGGGGTGTCGCGGCCGGGTAGCAACCGCGACTCACGTTTCCGCAGGTCAGCGGGGGTCTGTGTCGTGCACCGGACAAGACGGTAGGGCCTTTCGCGGAGCACTGTTGGGGCAGGTGCCGACTCCGCTGGGGGCGCCCGCAGCGGTTTCCTCCTCACCGGGACAAGGACGTCATCACCGCCGACGCCGCCGCACGGCCGCGTCGTCTGGGCCGGTGTCCCGTCTTCCCTCTCGCACTTCTGTGCGTCACGTCGGCTCGGAGTCGCTCATTCGTGCGCCCGGACCCGGCGACCTATCTCAGAGAGGCATTTCCATGGCCGCTCCCACCGCAACCGCAACCCTTACCGCGCCGGTCTACTCGCCGGGCGACCAGATGCTCTTGACCGTCACCTACGCCGACGCCGACACCAAGCCGTTGACCGTCACCATCGTGGTCACCGACGCGCAGGGCAACAGCAGCGCACCCGTCAAGGTCACCGCGGTCATCGACCCGCTCACCCTGACCGTGACCGACAGCTCCGGGCGTATCTGGACCCGGGTCTCCGACAACGGTGCCGTCGCCGTGTACCGGGCGGTGGCGTGATGCCCCGCGTCACCGTCCAGGTGCGTGACACGGCCGGCAACACCGCGACGGCCACCGCCGACTACATCGTGGGTAGCCAGCCGGTGCTCGGCGGCTACTACCTCTCCGGTGGTGCCGACCCGACCGCCGACATGGCCGGCGGCAACTTCCGCTCCCTGACCCAGTACCGCAGTTTCGCCGACGGCTACACCTTCCCCGGCTACAACCGGCCCTGGCTGATCACCCTCGGTAAGGCGGGGGTACAGATCAACATGGTGTTGGAACTCAAGCACTACGGCGCCGCGGACACCGGCCCGCAGACCTTCACCGTGGACGGCACCACCTACACCGTGCCGGCGCCGTCGATGACCATCCAACAGCGCCCCGGCACGACCTGGCCGAAGGCGTACGGGTACGGACAGGTGGTCAGCGGTCAGTGTGACGGGTTGTTCGCCCGCGCGTTGGCGCAGTATCGGACGCTCGGCTTCGGCGTGAACATCCAACTGGCGTCCGAACTGGACACCGACCACGAGTTCGGCACCACCGACGCCGGGGTGGCGTACACCTGGGCGCAGTCCGACGCCCGCGCGGTGCAGGCGATCAACTACATCCTCACCTGGTTCAAGGCGCGGACGCTGCCCGGCGGTACGACGTTCTCGGTCGGCATCGGCGGCTTCGACCGGGCCTGCTTCCAGCGCGTCCACCCGGAGTCGCTGATGACCCGGCTGGACTTCCTCCAGTGGAACGTCTACGGCACCAACGCCAGCCACACCGCGCTGGCCCGGTTCCGCCGCACCAAGGACTGGGCGGTGGCCGACCTCGGTCCGGTGGCGCTGTCCCGCCGGGTGCTCATCGCGGAGTGGGGGGTGCGGGTGGCCGAGATCCCCAACCAGGCCGCCTGGATCGCCACCGTGCCGGCGGCCATCGCCCAGCTCAACGCCGAGGGTGGACCGCCGATCGCCCGCACCAACTACTTCAACTCCGGGTGGGGCACGCTGACCCCGAAGGCGACCGGACTGGCCGCGCTGCGGTCCGCCTACGCCACCCCGCCGTACGCCTGAGTCTGCGGCTCGGCGACCCGGTCGGTGCGACTGCCGACCGGGTCGACCGGGGGACCCTATGCTCGGATGATGGAATTGCGGATCTTCACCGAACCCCAGCAGGGCGCCAGCTACGACCAGTTGCTCGCCGTCGCCCGCTGCGCCGAGGACGCCGGCTACGGTGCGTTCTTCCGGTCCGACCACTACCTCAAGATGGGTGACGTGACCGGCGAGCCCGGTCCCACCGACGCGTGGACCACGCTGGCTGGCCTGGCCCGAGACACCAGCCGCATCCGGCTCGGCACGTTGATGACCGCGGCCACCTTCCGGCTGCCCGGCCCGCTGGCGATCACCGTGGCGCAGGTCGACCAGATGAGCGGCGGTCGCGTCGAGTTGGGCATCGGCACCGGCTGGTACGCCGAGGAACACAGCGCGTACGGCATCCCGTTCCCGCCCCTGGCCGAGCGGTTCGACCGGCTGGAGGAGCAACTCGCGGTCATCACCGGGCTCTGGTCCACGCCGGCGGGGCAGCGCTTCGAGTACGACGGCCGGTACTACCCGGTCCGGGACTCGCCCGCACTGCCGAAGCCCGTGCAGCAGCCGCGCCCGCCGATCCTGCTCGGCGGGACGGGCCCGAAGCGCACCCCCAGGCTGGCCGCCCGCTACGCCGACGAGTTCAACCTGCCGTTCGCCTCGGTGCCGGACACGGCGGCCCAGTTCGACCGGGTCCGCGCCGCGTGCGGGGAGATCGGCCGGGACCCGGCCGACATGGTGTGGTCCAACGCCCTGGTGCTCTGCTGCGGACGCGACGACGCCGAGGTGGCTCGTCGGGCCGCCGCGATCGGCCGCGAACCGGACGAGTTGCGGGTCAACGGCCTGGCCGGGACGCCCGGCGAGGTCCTGGACACCATCGGCCGGTACGCGGAGATCGGCAGCCAGCGGCTCTACCTACAGGTGCTGGACCTCGGCGACCTGGAGCACCTCGAACTGGTCGCCCACGAGGTCATGGCGAAGCTCTGACCCAACGGGCCGACGGGCCGACGGGCGGCGGTGACGGTCAGGCGCGGCGGTGGGCGCCCACGCCCGTCCCGGACGCGTGTGGGTCTCCCAGCACGGTGTCCAGCCGCCCGTCCCGGTCACTGTCCACGTAGGTGATGTCGGCGATCCCGTCGCCGTCCACGTCGATCTGCACGACGTCGGCGACGCCGTCGCCGTCGAGGTCGGTGACCACCTCCACCGAGCCGTCCAGGTGCCGGGTCACGATCGACTGTGGCCCGGCACCCGGCGCGCGCGGCGCGGGGCCGGGTGCCGGCACCGGAGTCGGGGCCGGCGCGGGTGCCGGGGTGGGTCGGGGACCGGGCGTGGGCGACGGATGGCTGGGCGACCCGCCGGTTGGCGGCGCGCTGGCCTGCTCGACGCCGCTGCCGGTCGGGTCCAGTTCCTCCTCGGAGGGGAACACGTCGCCCCGTGGGGCCGGGTCGCGGTAGCTGCTCATGGGCGTAGGGTTCCCCGGCGATGACGAGAACAACCGTGCCCGATCGACCGGTGTCCTCGGTGGGCGGTTTGGCGGAGGATGCGAGAACCGACGCCACGGTCATGAACGGGGGTCCGAGCGTGGAACTACGCCGGAATCGGGGGGCCCGTGCGCTCGCTCTGGTGTGCGTACTCGGTGGGGTGTTGCTGTTGGTCTATCCCAGCGACGGCGCCCCGCTACGGACGATCATCGCGGGGGGTGCCGTCGCGCTCGGCGTCGTGGCGCTGGTCAGCGCGCTGCGACCGTTCCGGTTCGGGATCGGCGCCGAGGGGCTCACCATCCGACGGCCCGGCCTGCGCCGGGACATCCGGTGGGCCGAGGTCGACGCGTTGGTCCTGGACGAGCCGCCCCGCCGCGACGGCTACCGGAGGCCGCCGCGACTGCTGCTGGTGCCCGTGCCGGGTGTGCCGCTGGAACCGGTGACCGCCCGCCACCCACTCGACGGTCGCCCCGCCATCGAGTTGCTCGTCCTCGACCAGGTCCGCGAGCAGCCCGACCAGGTGGCCGCCGCGCTCACCCAGTACGCCGGTGACCGTTTCGTCGACCTGCTGGCGCTGCGCCGAGCCGCCTTCGCCGACCCGGACCTGCCGGTGGGCCTGCGGGGCTACCAGATGGACCGGGTCGACCGGTTGATCCGCCGTGGTCAGGACGCCCTGCTGGCCGGGGACGCGCCCAGCCGGCAGGCGGCCCGGGGTGAGATCGAACGCTCCAGCGCGGCCGGTCTGCCGATCGCCCAACGTGGCTACCACACGTTCCAGACGGATACGGTTCTGGACGCCCTCGTCGCCGCGTTGGCCGACCACCAGTCCACCGATCGGGAGACCGCAACATGATCGCGCACGGACCGCACGCCACACCGGCCACCGCGGCCGACGTTCCGCGCCGCAACTGGGCCGGCAACGTGCGGTACGCCGCTCGGGCGTTCCACCGGCCGACGTCCACCGACGACCTGCGCCGCCTGGTCGCCGGCAGCACCCGGATCCGGGCGGTGGGCAGCGGGCACTCCTTCAACCGCTTCGGCGACACCGACGGCGACCTGGTCACCCTCGCCGGGCTGCCCCCGGTCGTCGAGGTGGACCGCGAGCGCGGGCAGGCCACCGTGAGCGGCGCGATGCGCTACGGCGACGTCGCCCGACACCTGCACACCCAGGGGTACGCGCTGGCCAACCTCGCCTCGCTGCCGCACATCTCGGTGGCCGGCGCGGTGGCCACCGCCACCCACGGCTCCGGTCCGACCCACGGCAACCTGGCCACCGCGGTCGCCGGCCTGGAGTTGGTCACCGCGGACGGCGACCTGCGGCGGGTCGACCGCGAGACCGACCCGGACACGTTCGCCGGCATGGTGGTCGGTCTCGGCGCGCTCGGCCTGGTCACCCGGGTCACCCTGGACGTGGTGCCGGCCTACGAGCTGCGCCAGTACGTGTCGCTCGACCTCGACCGGGAGGCGTTGGACGAGGCGCTCGACTCGGCGTACAGCGTGAGTGTCTTCACCGACTGGCGGGCACCCCGACTGCGTGAGGTGTGGCGCAAGCAGCTGGCCGACCAACCGCCGCCCCCGGCGGACTGGCTCGGCACCACCGCCGCCACCGCGCCACGGCACCCGGTGCTCGGCATGTCGCCGGAGCACTGCACGCCGCAGCTCGGCGAGCCGGGCCCGTGGCACGAGCGGCTGCCACACTTCAAGCTCGGCTTCACCCCGAGCAGCGGCGACGAGTTGCAGTCCGAATACCACGTGCCGCGTACGGCGGCGGCCGACGCGCTCGCCGCGCTGGACGAGGTGGTGCACCTGATCGCGCCGGTGCTGCTGGTGTGCGAGTTGCGGACGGTGGCGGCGGACGAGCTGTGGCTCAGCCCGAATTACCAGCGGGACAGCTTCGTCGTGCACTTCACCTGGATCGACGACACCGCCGCCGTACTGCCGGTGGTGGCCGCGGTGGAGGAACGCCTGGCGCCCTTCGCGCCGCGCCCACACTGGGGCAAGGTCTTCGTCACCGACCCGACGGAGTTGGCCGCCCGCTACCCGAGGCACGCCGACTTCGCCGACCTGCTGCGCCACCTGGACCCGACCGGCAAGTTCCGCACCGACCTGCTGGACGGGTACTTCCCCCGCTAAGCCCGTAGGGTGCTGCGTTGGACGGCTCGGCTGATGTCGCTGGGGGAGACTATTCCGACCAATTGACCGTCCGTTACCACCAGGGCTCGGCCGTCGGCACACTCGCTGAGCCGGGGGAGCAGGTCATTGAGTTCTTCGCCGGGCTGGGCCAGGACCAACTGGTCGGCTCGGCAGGCCACCTCGGCCAGCGTGGTCGACGCCCGCCGCTCGGCCGGCACACCGCGCACCCGGTCGACGGTGACCAGGCCGGTCGGCCGGCCCTCCTCGGTGAGCGGCAGCGCCGAATGCCGGTACGCGAACAGGTAGTGGTCGACGAAGTCGGCGACAGTCATCTCCGCCGAGGCGGTCTGCGGCTGCGGCGTCATGACGTCACCCACCCGCACACCGCGCAGCGCGCTGCCGGTGCGGGCCTGCCGTTCCTCCATCGCGGCGGCCCCGATCAGGAACCAACCGATCAGGGCCAGCCAGAGCCCACCGAAACCGACCCCGGACAGGAACTGCCACAACCCCAGACCGATCAGCAGGACACCCAGCACCCAGCCCGCCCGCGCGGCCACCACCGACGCCCTGGTCCGGTCACCGGTCGCCTTCCACACCGCGGCGCGCAGCAACCGGCCGCCGTCCAGCGGCGCGGCCGGCAGTACGTTGAAGATGGCCAGCAGCACGTTGATGCCGGCCAGCCACGCCACCGCCCCGAAGAGCAGCCCATCCTGCCCGGCCAACGCGAGCAGCGCGGCGATCGCGCCGAAGAACGCCCCGAGCAGCAGGCTGACCAGCGGGCCGACCCCGGCGATCCGCAGCTCCGCGCCCGGGTCGCGCGGCTCGCCCCGCAACTCGGCCACCCCGCCGAACAGCCACAGCGTGATGCCGTCGACCTCCAGCCCGTTGCGCTTGGCCACCACCGCGTGCGACACCTCGTGGGCGAGCAGGCCGACGAAGAAGACCACCGCCGCCACCAGACCGGCGAGGGTGTACGCCACGGACGAGCGATCCGGGTACGAGCGGGGGAACTGGTTCGCGGCCAGACCCCACGCGATCAACGCGAAGATGACCAGAACGCTCCAGTTGACGCCGACCGGCACCCCCGCGATCCGACCGAGTCGGAAACTGGCCCTCATCCCACCGAGATACCCCAGCCGGGCCCACCCATGCCAGCTCCGGCTGAGCCGGACACGCGACGCCGCCGCCGTCGCCGCCCTCCCCGCCTATCGAAGGCTGCGGCTGCCAGTCAGTCGGCGGTGCCGGGCGGGACGACCCAGGCGCTGGGCTGCCCGGTGATCGCACTGATGAGATCGAAGTCCCCGTCGTAATGCAGGACGGTGACCCTGTGTCGCTCGGCGGTGGCGGCGATCAGCAGATCCGCCATGGACAGCGCGCGGTGGTTGCCCTTGTGTAGGGCCTGCACCTGCACGTCGATCGCTCGATCCCAGATCTCGTCAGGCATTGACAGCCACCGGAAGCCGCTCATCAACCACCGGGCACGCTGCGCGTCCTTCGCAGTACGGGCACTGTGAATGACTTCGATCTCGACAGCCCCGCACACCGCGAGCAACCCTCGCTCGGAGAGCTCACTGAGCACCGGAGCCACTTGCCGCTTCGGCCAGCGGGCGAGGGCTGACTTGTCGAGCAGGTATTGCTCGTGATTCACGCCGCGTCCGAGTCAGCGGTCCCGACGGGACCGGTCAGATCGGGCAGCCCTCCGCTCTTTAGCCAGTCGGCGAACTGTCGCCGCTTTTCCCGATCGACGATGGCCTTGAGGGCGGCGTTGACGGTGGCCTTCTTCGTCGCGGTGCCGAGAATCTTGCCGGCCTCGGCGAGGAGTTCGTCGTCGACGTCAAGGATCGTCCGGCTCACGGTGCCTCCTCAGGTAGGCGGTCATCATCGAAGATATCAACTTTGCGTACTTCTGATATCACGCCTCGCTGAATCGTCAACCTGATGCCCGGCCGTGGACGCGCAGCGAGTCCGGCGGGATAGTTGCGAGGGTGACGATGCTGACCGGTGAGGGTGACGACCCGTACCTGTGGTTGGAAGACCTTGCGGGGGTGGACGTCTCGGCATGGGTGCACGACCGCAACGCGGAGACGGCCGCGGCGCTGACCAGTGACGAGGCGTTCGCCGACATGCGGGCCGAGATCCGGCAGGTGCTCGATTCCGATGAGCGGATCACCTATCCGGGCTGGTACGGCGACGGCTTCTACTACAACTTCTGGCGGGACGGGGCGCATCCGCGTGGGGTCTGGCGGCGGACCACGCTCGATCAGTACCGCGGTCCCGACCCGAACTGGGACGTGCTGCTCGACGTCGACGCGTTGGCAGCCGCGGAGGACGAGAACTGGATCTGGAGCGGCGCGAGGATGCTGCGACCCGGTTACCATCGCGCCCTGATCAGCTTGTCCCGGGGCGGCGCGGACGCGGTCGTGGTGCGCGAGTTCGACCTGCAGGGCCGCGCCTTCGTCGTAGACGGCTTCACGCTCCCCGAGGCGAAGAGCAGTGTCTGCTGGATCGACCTCGACACCATCTACGTCGCCACCGACTTCGGGCCCGGCTCCCAGACCACCTCTGGTTATCCCCGCATGGTGCGGCGGTGGCGGCGCGGCACCACCCTCGCCGAGGCCACCGCCGTTCATGAGGCACGGTCGGACGACATCGCCGTGTACGCCTCACACGACCCGACGCCCGGCTTCGAGCGCGACTTCGTGGGCCAGTTCCTGGACTTCTACCGGACGGAGAACTACCTGCTGACCGAGACCGGCGAGCTGACCCGGATTCCCATTCCCGAGGACGCCCGTTGGGACGTACACCGGGATTGGTTGTTGGTCCGGCTGAGGTCGTCGTGGGCGACCGGGGGTACGACGTACCCGACCGGGGCCCTGCTCGCGGTCCGGTTCGATGCGTTCATGGCGGGTGACCGGGAGTTGGCGGTGCTGTTCCAGCCGGACGGTCAGACGGCACTGAGCGATCACCACTGGACCCGGAGCCACCTGATCCTGGCCACCCTCGCCGACGTGAAGAGCCGTCTACAGGTGCTCACGCCGGGCGAGACCGGCTGGCAGCGCAAACCGCTCGCGGGCGTGCCCGACCTCGACCACAGCCGGATTGTGGCCACCGACCCGGAGAACGGCGACGACTACCTCCTCGCCTCGGAAGGGTTTCTCCAGCCGGCGACGTTACGCCTCGGACTGGTCAGCAGAGGGGCCGAGGTCCTCAAACGGGAGCCGGCCGTGTTCGACGCCGAGGGCCTGACCGTTCGCCAGTTCTTTGCCACCTCGGCGGACGGCACGCGGGTGCCGTACTTCGTGGTGGGCGATCCCGACGCTGAGGACAGTCCGACACTGCTCACCGGTTATGGCGGGTATGAACATTCCCTGACCCCGTGCTACGGCGGCGTCATCGGGCGGGGATGGCTCGCCCGGGGTGGCACGTACGCGGTGGCGAACATCCGCGGCGGCGGAGAGTACGGCCCCGAGTGGCACCGGGCCGCACTGCGGGAGGGCAGGCCCAGATCGTTCGAGGACTTCGCCGCGGTGGCCACCGACCTGGTGACGCGGGGCATCACGACCCCGACGCAGCTCGGCATCGAGGGCGGCAGTAACGGCGGCCTGCTGATGGGCGTGATGCTGACCCGCTACCCGGCACTCTTCGGCGCGGTCGTCGCGCACGTGCCGTTGCTGGACCTGCGGCGGTACCACCGGCTGCTGGCGGGAGCGTCGTGGATGGCCGAGTACGGTGACCCGGATCGGGAGGCCGACTGGGCGTACCTGCGTGAGTTTTCGCCCTACCACAACATCGACGGCGATCGGTCATACCCACCGGTCCTGCTCATCACCTCGACCCGAGACGACCGGGTGCACCCCGGCCACGCTCGAAAGATGGCGGCCCGGCTGCGCGAGCACGGCCACCAGGTGGCCTACTACGAAAACGTCGACGGTGGGCACGGCGCGGCGGCGAACAACGAGCAGCGGGCCTTCCTGTGGACGCTCACGCTGAATTTCCTCTGGCGGAAACTGAGCGGCGGGGTCGTGACGCGACCGGTTGACGGAGTGATTCAGCGGCGGGGTGCTTCGCTGGCGATTGTCGCCTCCCGGGGCAGGGCCGCCGCGCGCAGCGCCCAGTCCAGCGCGTAGTCGGCGACCTCCTCCCAGCCGTCCTGCCCGACGGTGAAGTGCGACCGGCCGGGAAACTCCTGGTACGCGGTGAGCGCCCGGGACTTCTGGTAGAGCCCCGCGTTGGCACGCACCACCGACGCCGGCACCACGTGGTCCGCTCCGCCGGCCAGCAGCAGCAGGGGCGCGCGGTCGTCGCGTGCGGTGTCGACCCGGGCGGGTGAGCGCGGGTCGACGTTGGCGAACGCGCCCTCGAAGAACACCCGGCCGGCACCGGGGACGGCATAGCGCTGCCACGCCCGGTCGGAGTCGGCACGGCTCATCGTGTTGCCGAAGGTGTAGGCGAAGTCGTCCGGGGTGAACGGCACGGCCCTGCTCCGGTTGGCGGGGCTGCGCAGGATCGGGAAGCCGGAGCGCAGCTGACTCAGCGGCACCTTGTGCACCCCCTTCACCGCCGCGGGATGCACCCCCACCACCGCCGCGCCGAGACCCCGGTCGGCGAGGACCTGGGCGAACAGGCCGCCGAACGAGTGACCCATGATGATCGGTGGTCGGGGCAGCGCCCGGATGATCCTGTCGTAGTGCGCGACGATCGTGGCCATGCTCTGCTCGGCGATGGGGGCGGGGTCGTCCCGCAACTCCTCCACGGACCGGTCCATCCCGGGCCAGGCCGGGGCGATGACGTGCATGCCGCGCGCGGTGTACCGCTCGGCCCACCCCTGCCAGCTGCGCGAGGTCATCCAGAGCCCGTGGATCAGCACGATCGTGTCGACCTGGCCCTGCGGCGTGGCACCCATCGCATCCTCCCGGTGTCGCGGCGTCCGGCCCGGCGGTTACCCGCTGCCGCGCCGGGAATTCCTCCGCCGGCGCTCGCCTCGCCGTGCCCCGCGCGGGGCGGACCTGGCAGAGAGCGTGATGACACAGGGGCATATTGATGACTCAGAGGCATCACGCTCGCCGTGGTGCCCGCCCGCGCGGAGGTCACTCTGCGTGCCGTCCCGGCCCTGACAAATGTCACGGCCGGGACGTGACGACCGCTCCGGGCATCGGGGTACGCGCCGCCGGAGCATGAGTGACATGACCAGTACGCATCCGGCCGTCGAGTTGAGCGGCCTCACCAAGACCTTCGGCGCGGTCACCGCGGTCGACGGGCTGAGCCTGCGGGTACAGCCCGGCGAGGTGGTGGCGTTCCTCGGCCCCAACGGGGCGGGCAAGACCACCACCATCGACATGCTGCTCGGTCTGGCCCGCCCGGACGAGGGCACCGTCCGCATCCTCGGCGGCACCCCGGACAACGCGGTGGCCCGGGGCCGGGTCGCCGCCGTGCTCCAGACCGGCGGGCTGCTCAAGGACCTCACCGTCGGCGAGACGGTCGAGATGAGCGCGCACTTCTACCGGCACACCCGCCCGCCGGCCGAGGTGCTGGAGCGGGCCGGTATCGCCGACATCGCCGGGCGGGTCGTCGGGCGGTGCTCCGGCGGGCAGCAGCAGCGGCTGCGCTTCGCGCTGGCCCTGTTGCCCGACCCGGATCTGATGGTGCTCGACGAGCCGACCACCGGCATGGACGTCGAGGGTCGGCGGGACTTCTGGCAGGCCCTGCGCCGCGACGCGCGGGCCGGCCGGACCGTCATCTTCGCCACCCACTACCTGGACGAGGCCGACGCGTACGCCGACCGGATCGTGCTGGTCCGACAGGGGCGCATCGTGGCCGACGGCACCACCGCGGAGATCAAGAACCTGGCCGCCGGCCGCACGGTCCGGGCCACCCTGCCCGGCGCCGACCAGGCCGCGCTGGCCGCGCTGCCCGGCGTCGACGCCGTGGAGGTACGCGGCGACAGCGTGCTGGTGCGCACCGGCGACTCGGACGCGATCGCCCGGCACCTGCTCACCCGCACCGACGCCCGGGACGTGGAGATCACCTCCCGCAACCTCGAGGACGCCTTCCTCGCCCTGACCACCGCGCACACCGGAGCCTGAGATGACCACCATCGCCCCCACCCCCACCCGTGCCGCCGAGCCGGACCGTCGGCTGCCCGCCCTGGGCGGGTTCGCTCCGGGAGTCCTGCTCATCGAGTTGCGCCGGGTGCTGCGCAACCGCCGCACCCTCGCCTTCACGCTGATCATGCCGGGCGTCTTCTTCCTCATCTTCGGCCTGCCGCAGGGCGGGCAGTCGCTGGACAACGGTCGCCCGGTCACCGCGTACGTCATGATCAGCCTGGCGGTGTACGCGGCCATGGTGGCGACCACCAGCGCGGGCGGCGCGGTCGCCACCGAGCGGGCACTGGGCTGGAGCCGGCAACTGCGGCTCACCCCGTTGCGCCCGACCGCGTACGTGGCGACCAAGCTGGTCACCGCGATGACCCTCGGCCTGCTCGCCGTCGTCGTCGAGTTCCTGGTGGGCGCGGCGGCCGGTGTGCGCATCCCCGCGTACGTCTGGCTGCTGTCCGGGCTCGCCGCCTGGCTCGGTTCGCTGGTCTTCGCCGCGTTCGGCCTGTTCATCGGCTACCTGGTGCCGGCCGAGAACGTCATGCAGTTCATCGGCCCGATCCTGGCCGTGCTGGCCATGTTCGGTGGCCTGTTCGTCCCGGTCGAGGTGCTGCCGGAGGTGCTTCAGCAGGTCGCGAAGTTCACCCCGGTGTACGGCATGGGTGTGCTGGCCCGCGCCCCGCTGACCGGCGAGGGGGTGAGTGTGGCGGCGGTGGCCAACCTCGTCGTCTGGGCGCTGCTCTTCGGTGTCGGTGCGGCCCGGCTGTTCCGCCGGGACACCGCGCGGGTCTGACCCCCACGAAGGCTAGCGTGAACCCGATGGACCTCTCGACCGGGCAGCCCTGGCCGGTGAGCCGCCACTGGCGGTTCACCGGCTGGCTGCTGGCCGCCGTGTGGCTGTTCTTCCTCAACGTGCCGCTGGCCACCGCGCTGCACCAGCCGGAGCCGTGGCGGCGGGTCGTCGGTGTGCTGGCCCTTGTCGTCTTCGGCGTCGGTTACGTGCTGCTGTTCCAGTGGGCCCGCAAGCACCGCCAGGCCCTGCTGCCCATTCCGGCGGGCCGGGCGCGGGCCGGGCTGGTGCTGCTGGTCGCGGTGGGCCTGGCCAGCATCCCCGGCACCGGTGGGGACTGGTTGGCCACCCTGGTCTACGTGGCGGCGGCGGCGGTGTTCCTGTTGCCACCGCGCGAGGCGTTGGCCGCCGTGGTGCTCAGCGCGCTGACCCCCGTGCTGGCGTCCTGGCTGGTGCCGGGCTGGCAGGCGGAGAGCGGCATCGTCTTCGCGGTGCTGCTCGCCTCGTTCGCGATGTTCGGGGTGTCCCAGTTGGCCCAGCGCAACAGCGAACTCCGGGCGGCCCAGCAGGAGATCGGCCGGCTCGCGGTCGCCGAGGAGCGGGCCCGCGCCGCCCGCGACCTGCACGACATTCTCGGGCACTCGTTGACCGTGGTGGCGATCAAGGCCGAGTTGGCGGGCCGGCTCATCGAGGTGGACCATGCGCGCGCCGCCGTCGAGATCGCCGAGGTGGAGGCGCTGGCCCGCGCGGCGCTGTCCGACGTACGGCAGACGGTCGGGGCGTACCGCGAGGTCACCCTCGTCGCGGAGTTGGCCGGCGCCCGCTCCGCGCTGGCCGCGGCGGGCATCGCGGCGGACCTGCCGGCCGAGGTGCCGGCGCTGCCGGACGAGTGGGACCGGTTGTTCGGGTGGGCGGTGCGGGAAGGGGTGACGAACGTGGTTCGGCACAGCGGGGCACGGTGCTGCACGGTCCGGGTGCACCCGGACCGGGTCGAGGTGAGCGACGACGGGCGGGGTCCGTCCACTCCCGACGCCGGTGGCTACGGGCTCGTCGGCCTGCGTGAGCGGGCGCGGGAGTTGGACGCCGCGCTCAGCGTCGGCCGCCGGCCGGACGGGAGTGGTTTCCTGCTCCGGGTGCACGCCCCGGCGGAGGCCCGGTGAGCGGCGACTCCCCGCCGATCCGGCTGCTGCTCGCCGACGACCAGGCGCTGGTCCGGGGCGCGCTGGCCGCGTTGCTCTCGCTGGAGGAGGACCTGAGCGTGGTGGCCGAGGTCGGCCGGGGCGACGAGGTGGTCCCCGCGGCCCGCCGCAGCAACCCCGACGTCGCCCTGCTGGACGTGGAGATGCCCGGCCTGGACGGGATCGCCGCCGCCGCCGCGTTGCGGACCGCGCTGCCGACCTGCCGGGTGCTGGTGGTGACCACCTTCGGCCGGCCCGGCTACCTGCGTCGGGCGATGGAGGCCGGCGCGAGCGGCTTCGTGGTCAAGGACACCCCGGCCCGGCAACTCGCCGACGCGGTCCGCAGGGTGTACGCCGGTCTGCGGGTGGTCGACCCCGCGCTGGCCGCCGAGACCCTGGCCGCCGGGGCGAGCCCGCTGACCGACCGGGAGACCGAGGTGCTGCGGACCGCCCGGGGCGGTGGCACGGTCGCCGACCTGGCCGGGGCGCTGCACCTGTCCGAGGGGACGGTGCGCAACCACCTTTCGGCGGCGATCGGCAAGACCGGTGCGCGCAACCGGGCCGAGGCGATCCGGGTTGCCGAGCAGAACGGTTGGCTGCTCGGCGAGTGACGCCCGCCGGTTAGGCGGTCGGGGGCGGGGTGGGTAGCTTGTCGACGACCACCACGCTGCTGCCGGGGCGGACCTCGGCGAGCAACTCCCGCTGACCGCTGCGGGTCAGCCGGATGCAGCCGTTCGTGGTGTTCGCACCCAACTCGTCGTCGTTGTACCAGGTGTGCACGCCGATGTGGGCGCCGCGCAGCCCGGCCGGCACCGACTCGGGGTCGTCGGGCACCGAGCCGAGGGCGTAGATGTCCACGCCTCCGTAGACCTCCTCGGGCGGCGGGGTCCGACCCAGGACGAACGTCCGCCCCAGCGGCGTCTCCTGCCCCGACTGGCCGAGGCTGACCTCCCAGGAACGCACCGCCGTGCCGGCTCGGTACCAGGTGAGCCGGTGGACCTTGCGTTCCACCACGATCTGGTCGCGCAGCGCCACGGTGTCGAACCCGCCGGGCGGCAACCAGGCGAGGCGCCGATTGGCGGAGGGCAACAGGACGGCCGTCCAGCCGGCGCGCCGCTCGGCGATCGGCATGGTGAGGTCGACGCCACTGATCGTGGGTTCGAGGAAGGCGCGCGGACGGCCGCCGGGCGCGTCGTACGCGGCGATCCGCCTGGTCGGGTGCACGCCCTCGGTCAGCGGCGTGGTGTCCAGGGTGGCCGGATCGGCGGGGAAGCCCCCGGGCGCGGGGTCGTAGTCGACCACCGGCAGCCCGGCCGGGGCGGGCGCGGCCGGGAGGACCAGCTCCTCCGGGCTCTGCTCGGCACTGCTCGGGGTCGGGTCGGCGGCCGCGATCCGTCTGTCGGGGGCCGTGCCGGGGGTCAGCGCCTGACCCACCAGCAGCGCGGTCACCAGCAGGGCGGGTACGCCGATGGCGGCGGACACCCAGACGCCACGGCGGCGGTACGTGGACTTTCGGTCAAACGGCACCAAACCACTCTAAGGTGGCGGCTGGCTCGCGGCTCCCGGTTCGCCGATACCCGCCGACCTGAAGGTCCCGACCCCGCACCGGGGGGACGCCAACGCACGTCGACGCACCTCGGTTCGATTCCGGCCCAGAAATTTTTCGGCGCGGGTGATCCGCACGCCCCGCCGGTCCGTACTGGATGGGGGAGCAGGGGTCGGCCGGTGGTACGCCGCCGCGAGACGATCGAGGAGCACATGGCCCGGGCACAGCAGAACCAGAAGGCGGCCACCGTCCGGACCAGCGCCAGCAGTCGGGGGGTACGCACACCGTCACGGTCGGCGGCCACCCTGCTGATCGCGTCGGTGCTCGCCGCACTGTGGGCGGCGGTCATGCTGACGGGCGCTGGACAGAAGGCGTACGCGTACGGCTTCTTCTTCACCGAGTTCTTCGCCGGGGTGATCTCCCTGGTGACGTTGAGCCTCACTGTGATGCTCGGCCTGCTCGCCACCGACCGGCTGGTGCTGCGCATCTCGCACCGGGTGCTGATGCAGTCGGCGCACCGGGCCACCGGCGTGCTGGGCGTGGCCGGGCTCGGCTTCCACGTCCTCACCAAGATCGCCACCGGGCGGGCGGCCGCGACCGACGCGCTGGTGCCGTTCGTCGGCGGCCGAGGGCTCTACGTCGGGCTCGGCACCGTGGCCGCCCTGCTGATGGTCAGCGTGATCTGGACCGGCATCATCCGGGCCCGCTTCGCCGGTGTCGGTCCGAAGTGGCTGTGGCGCACCCTGCACTCCACCGCGTACCTGGCCTGGCCGTTCGCCGTGCTGCACGGCCTCAACGCCGGTCGGGCCGCGAGCCCCTGGGTGGTGTTCAGCTACCTCGGCTGCATCCTGCTCGTGGTGCTGGCCCTGCTGGTCCGGCTCTCGGTCACCATCGGCCGGCGCAGCCGCGAGCAGCACCAGGCCGCGGTGCGCAACGCGGTGCTGGCCGGGCGGGCCAACGAGACGAACACCGGCCGGTCGCTGCTGGCCGGGCTGAGCCGACGCAGGAACGCCGACGCGGACAAGCGTCCCGCCTGGGCGGAGACCACCACCGCCACCTGGGCCGCGCCGGCCGCGCGGCGTGACCCGGACCGGTTCACCGTTCCGGTGGTGCCCGAGCCCGGTTCCCTCGTCGAGCCGACCCGACCCAGTCGCCGCCGGCGTGCGGAAGAGCCGGCGGCCCGCCGCGACACCGAGCGACAGTCGCGCGGCCGGCGCGTCGAGACGGAGTCCACGGCCCGCCGATCGCGCCGCAGCGCCGAGGAGACCGCCACCCGCGGGCGCGACGAGGAGGAGACCGTCACCCGTCGGCGCGACGACGAGGAGCTGGAGCCGGTGACCCGGCGGCGCGGCTCCCGTACCCGGGACGAGGCCGTTCCGACCGGTCGGCGACGCGCCGACGAGCCGGCCGCCGAGCGGTCCCGCCGCCGGTCCCGCGGCGAGGACGACGGCAGCCGCTACTCGGCGCCGCCACAGCCGACTGTCGAGCCGGAGGAGCCGTGGGACAGCCCGCTGCGGTGGCAGGCCGCCGAGCCGATCTCCGCCGGTCCCGTCTCCGTCGAGCCGATCTCCGCCGGCCCGATCTCGGCCAGCCCGATCTCCGCGACGCCGCGCAGCGGCAGCGGTCGGCACAGTGTCGAGGACGACGTGCCGGAGGAGCCGGACTACTGGCGTCCGCCGGCCCGGTACGTGCCGGACGAGGTCGCGCCGCCCGTCGACGACACCCCGACCCTTGTCGACCTGGCGTCCCGGCGCGCTCGGCGGGCAGCCGGCGAGGGCCGGTCCGCGAAGCGTCGCAAGGCCAGCGCGGACGCGGTGGACGGGGCGTACTGGGCTGGGCTACGGGGTGAGGCGAAGTGATGCGCACGGCAGTGCCACCCGTCGCGTGCGTGGGCGAGCCCCGGCTCACCGCCGGCTTCGCCGAGTTCGGTCGGCTCGACCTGGCCGCGCACGAGGAGGTGCACGGCCCGATCGGCCCGATGGAGCCGGCGCAACTGCTCCGGCTCGCCGAGGGCATGCAGCTCAAGGGCAAGGGTGGGGCGGGTTTCCCGTTCGCCCGCAAACTGCGCGCGGTGCTGGAGTCCTGCGAACGTCAGGACCTCGCCGCCGTGGTGGTGGTCAACGCCACCGAGGGGGAGCCGGCCAGCTGGAAGGACAAGGTGCTGCTCACCCGCGCCCCGCACCTGATCCTGGACGGCGCGGCGCTGGCCGCGTACGCGTTGGACGCCGACGAGATCGTGATCGGTGTGGCCGACGACGGGGTTGGCCGGGACTCCCTGATGGAGGCCCTCGAAGAGCGCCGGATGCCGGTGCTGACCACCATCGTCACCGTGCCGCACCGGTTCATCTCCGGCGAGGGCGGCGCACTCGTCAACGGCATCAACGGGCTGCCGCACATCCCGCCCGGCACCAAGAAACGCTCCAGTGACTCCGGGGTCAGCGGCCTGCCCACCCTGCTGTCGAACGCCGAGACGTACGCGCAGCTCGCCGTCGGGGCGCGACTCGGCCCGTACGAGTACGCGGCGCTCGGCACCGACGACGAGCCGGGCACCGTGCTGCTCACCGTGACCGGCGCGGCGGGCCGGCCGGCCGTGGTGGAGTGCACCGCCGGGATGCCGCTGCGCGACGTCCTCGACCTGTGCGAGGTGCCGGAGACCCAGGGCATCCTGATGGGCGGCTACCACGGCAAGTGGATCACCCCGGAGGCGGCGGACCGGGCCGAGGTGTCCCGCAAGGGCCTGGCCGCGGTCGGCGGCACCCTCGGCGCGGGCATCATCGTCCCGCTCGGCGTCGACACCTGCCCGCTCGGTGAGGCCGCCCAGGTGGTGCGCTATCTCGCCGGGGAGTCCGCCGGCCAGTGCGGGCCGTGCAAGATGGGCCTGCCCGACCTGGCCCGCGCGGTGGACCTGGCCGTGGCCGGGAGCCAACCGGCCGACGTGGTGCGAGCCGCCGCCGGCGAGGTGCGGGGCCGGGGCGCGTGCAGCCACCCGGACGGCACCGCCCGGTTCGCGCTCTCCGCGATCGAGGTCTTCGCCGACGACCTGCGACTGCACACCACCGGAGACGGCTGCGGCCGGCGGGTCAAGGGCGTGATGGGGCTGCCCGGCGCACCCGACGCGAACCCGCAGAAGCTCACCCTGGACTGGTCGCGCTGCGACGGGCACGGCCTGTGCGCGCACGTCGTACCGGACTTCATCCGGCTCGACGCGAACGGATACCCCGCCTTCCCGCCCACCCCCGTGCCGACCTGGCTGCGGGAGGGCGCGCTGAAGGCGGTCAAGGTGTGCCCCGAGCTGGCTCTGCGCCTCGCCAAGGCCGAGTAGGGAAGGGCACCTTTTCGCAGAACGAACGGAGACGCGCATGCCCAGCTGGCACGTACCGAGGCGGTTGGCCGGGGTTGGTGCGGCCCGCCGTGCCGGTACCGCCGTGGCGTTGGCCGCCGCGCTGCTCGGCGTGGTCTCCTGCACCGGTACGGCCACCCCGGCACCGGCGGTCGCCGGCACCGCGCCGGCCACCACCGGTGCCCCGCCAACCACCACCGCCGCCGCGACCGGCTCGCCGAGTACGGCCCCGGCAGCGGTCCCGGACGTGCTGCGCTTCACCGGCACCACCCTCACCGGCGCGGCGTTCGACGCGGCGCAGCTCGCCGGCAAGCCGGTGGTGCTGTGGTTCTGGGCACCGTGGTGCGCCACCTGCGCCAGTCAGGCCTGGACGGTGGCCGAGGTCGCGCCCCGCTACCGGGACACCGTGCCGATCATCGGCGTCGCCGGGCTGGGCGTGCAGCGGGCCATGAGGGAGTTCGTCACCGAGTTCGACCTCGCCGCGACGCCCCAGATCGACGACCGCAAGGGTGTGCTCTGGAAGCGGTTCAAGGTGACCGAGCAGAGCATCTTCGTGCTCATCGATCGCAGCGGCACGGTGGTCCACCAGGGCTTCCTCGACGGTGAGGCACTCACCGCCCGGGTCGCCGCACTGGCCGGGGCGTGACCGCCCCGCTGCTGCTCGCGCTGACCGCCGGCATGCTCGGCGCGGTCAACCCGTGCGGCTTCGCGTTGCTGCCCGCGTACCTCTCGCTGTTGGTCGCCGGAGCGTCGGACACCCGCGGCGCGGTCGGCCGCGCGCTCACCGCGGCGACCGGGCTGACCCTGGGGTACGTGCTGGTGTTCGGCGCGTTCGGCCTGGCGCTCGCACCACTGGCCGGCTGGCTGCGGCCCCGGCTGCCGTGGCTGACCGTGGCACTCGGCGTGCTGCTGGCGCTGGCCGGGTGCTGGCTGCTCGCCGGCCGACGACTGCCCGCACCCGGCTGGACCACCCGGGCACCCCGGCTGACCCGCTCCTGGCCGTCGATGGCGCTGTTCGGCGCGGCGTACGCGCTGGCGTCGCTCGGCTGCGCCATCGCGCCGTTCCTGGCCATCGTGGTGACCAGCCTCCAGGCCGGTTCGACCGGGCACGGGTTGGCGTTGTTCGGCGCGTACGCCCTCGGGATGGGCCTGGTGGTCGCGGTCGCCGCGCTGGGCGTGGCGCTGCTGCGCGACGGTCTGGTGGCCCGGCTGCGCGTCGCCGGCGCGCTGGTGCCCCGCCTCAGCGGCCTGGTGCTGCTGCTCGCCGGCGGTTACGTCGCCTGGTACGGCTGGTACGAGCTACGGCTCGCCGCCGGCCGCCGAGAAGCGCTGCAAGACCCGGTGATCCGAGCGGCCGGCAAGCTCCAACAATCCCTGGCCAACACCCTGGACACCGTCGGCCCACCCGTGCTGCTGGCCGTGCTGGCCACCCTGATCCTGACCACGTTCCTCCTCCGCCCCACTCGCCCACCTCGCCCTGTTGATCATGAGGTTATTGCCGCGACACGCCGAGGCGAGGCGCAATAACTCCGTGATCAACGAGGCGAGGCGAGGCGGGGCGCGGGGGCGAGAGCAGGGCTAGCGGGGGGTTAGGCGGTCTGTTCCTAGGCGGTCCTGGAGGACCTTGGGGATCAGGACGCTGCCGTCGGGCTGCTGGTTCTGCTCCAGGATTGCGGGGAACAGGCGGCTGGTGGCCAACGCGGAGCCGTTGAGGGTGTGCACGAAGCGGGTCTGCTTGCCGCCCGGCTCGCGGTAGCGGATGGCCGCCCGCCGCGCCTGGTAGTCGCCGGCCCAGGAGACCGACGACACCTCCTTGTACTTGCCGGTGCTCGGCATCCACACCTCGATGTCGAGGGTCTTGCGCATCGACGCGCTGGCGTCACCGGCGGAGAGCAGCGAGCGCTGGTAGTGCAGGCCGAGCCCCTCGACCAGGCTCTCCGCGTGGGCGAGCATCTCCTCCAGGGCCGCGTCTGCCTGCTCCGGCAGGGTGAACTGAAAGATCTCCACCTTGTTGAACTGGTGCCCGCGCACCGTGCCGCGCTCGTCGGAGTGCGAGCCGGCCGACTCCCGCCGGTAGCACGGCGTGTACGCGAAGGCCTTCAGCGGCAGCTTCGGGGTCTCCAGGATCTCGTCCTGGTACGCGCCGAGGATCGCCGTCTCCGAGGTGGGCAACAGGAACTGCCCACGCGGGGCGGACTCGGCGTCGAGGTGGTAGACGTCGTCGTAGAACTTCGGGAACTGCCCGGCGGCGAAGCCGGCCGAGTCGAGCAGCAGGTGCGGCGGGAGCAGGAACTCGTACCCGGCCCTGACGTGCTGGTCGATGAAGTAGTTGAGCAGCGCCCACTCCAGCCGGGCGCCGGCACCGGTGTAGATCCAGAAGCCGGAGCCGCCGAGCTTGACGCCGCGTTCGTAGTCGACGAGGCCCAGGGCGCGGCTCAACTCGACGTGGTCGCGGACCTTGTCGATCACCGGCGGCTCGCCGAAGGTCTTCACGACCCGGTTGGCTTCCTTGCCGCCGGCCACCACGTCGTCGGCCGGCAGGTTGGGCAGCTCACTCATCGCCGTGCGCAGCCGCGACTGCACCTCGTCCAGCTGGGACTCCAGCTCGGCGAGCTGCTTACGCTCGGCCTCCGGTGCGGCGGCCCGCGGCTCCTCGCCGGCCCGCTTCGCCTGCGCGTACGCCCGGGCCTCGGCCTTGCGCCGCTGCCGCTCGGCGTCGATCTCCGTGATCAGGGTGCGGCGTTCCTGGTCGAGCCGCTGGATCTCGTCCAGCGCCCGGGTGACCTCGGCGGGATCCAGACGCTTCGCCAGCGCGGTCGCCACCGCCTCGCGATCCTTCCGGATCAACTCCATGTCGAGCATGCTGCTCCGTACGCCTCCGTCCGGGGTCACAGGTGAACCACCCGATGCTACCGTCGCGGGCTTTTCCTCCCGGAACGGGGAGTGCGGGCGCTCCCGGAACGGGGAGTGCGGGCCGAGCAGTCAGAGCCGGATCGGCATCAGCACGGAGTAGGTGTCCGCGTCGTCCGGTCGGCGTACGGCCAGCGGGGCGATCGGGCCGTCCAGCTCCAACACCAGCTGCGGCGCCCCGGCCGCGTTCAGCGCGTCGAGCAGGTAGCCGCCGTCCACGCCGACCCACAACGTGTCGGAGGCCAGATCGGCGGCGGGGAGCAGCCGCAGGCCGCCCTCGTCGTCGACGCCGAGCACGGTGACCGCCCTGGTGGTGCCGTCGTGGTCACGGGCGACGGTGGGAGCCGCCGGGTCGGCCAGCGCGGCGCGCAGCGTCGCCACGTCCACCGGGATCCGGCGCGCGGCCCGCCGCTCGCCGACGGCCTTGCGCAGCAGGCGGCGGTAGTCCGGGAAGTCGTACGGCAGGGCGGTGCCGGTCACCGTGGCCTCGGCCACCCGCACCCGCAGGTCCGCGCCGGCCACGCTCAGCCACACCGGTCCGGTGTCGGTGGCGTCGAGCAGTGGGCGGAGCCGGTCGACGAGGGCCACCGGCACGAACACCCGCACCGGGGGTCCGTCGACGTCGGCTCCGGCCCGAGCCAGCGCGAGCCGGTACCTGTCGGTGGCGACGAGTCGGACCCCGTCGGGCTCCACGTCGAGCAGCACGCCGGAGAGCATCGGCAGTTCCGGGTCGACGCCGACGGCGAAGCGCACCGCGTCGAGCGCGGCGGCCAGGTCGGCGGGGGAGAGCAGCAGCGTGGTGGTGGCCGGCCGACCCGGGTCGACAAGGGCCCGGAGCCGGGCGGCCTCCCGGCGGGCGTCGGTGAGCCCGTCGGCGAGCCGGCGCAGGTGCGCGTCGAGCATCCGGTGCACCGCGGCCGGCTCGGCGCGTACCGCGGCGGCGATCTCCGGGACCGGCATCCCGATCCGGCGCAGCCCGGCCACCAACCGGGCCGGTGTGATCTGCTCGTCGGTGTACCAGCGGTAGCCGGTCACCGGGTCGACCAGGGCCGGCTGAAGCACCCCCGCCGAGTCGTAGAAGCGCAACGCGCTGACGGTCAGGCCACTGGCCCGGGCCAGCTCACCGATGCTGTGCAGGTCGCTCACGCTGGGCATCCTGCCCCCTCGACCCGGTCGAGGGTCAAGCCGAGCGGTCCAGCACCCGGAAGGTGAGCCCGGCACGGACGAGCCGGTCGAGCAGCGCGTCACCCATCGCGGCGACCGGGGTGAGCTGCCCGGCGGTCGGCGGCAGCTCGTCGAGCGCCAGGCAGAGCGCCGACTCGGCGAGCATCTTCGCCGTCTCGTCGTACCCGGGGTCGCCGCCGGCCACCTCGGTGACCACCCGCCGCCCACCGCCGGTGCCGACGAACCGGACCGTGAACCAGGACGCCGCCCGTTGCTCGGCGGTCGGCCCCTGCCCGGACGCGAGTCGACCGAGCAGCCAGCGTCGACTCGGCGGCAGCCGCACCAGCCCGATCAGCGCGCCGAGCCCGACCGCGCCGGCCAGCACGGTGGGCAGCCGCTTCACCGCGGCGAAGTGCCGGTACCGGAAGTCCGGGCCGTACTCCGGTCGGGCCGTCGCCGACCGGCGGACCACCTGCGGGTCGATTGTCGGCAGCGGCACGGTCCAGCCGCCCAGCTCGGCGGAGCGGGCCAGCCGGCCCGGCACCGCGCGGGCCCGGCGGTCGGTGGGGCGCGGCTCGACCGCCCGGCGCTCCCGGGCGGCCCGGCTGGCCTGCCCGGTCCGGGAGAACGCGGTGAGCGCCGAGTGGTAGGTGCCGGCGGAGAGGCGGCCACCGGCGCGGACGTGACCGTCCACGGTGATCGGGACGTCGGTGGGCAACTGCTTGACGGTGAACCAGACGCCCAGGTCGTGCGGGACGGAGTCGAACCCGCAGGCGTGCACCAGCCGCGCGCCGGTGCCTGTCGCCTGAGCGTGGTGGCGCACGTACATCAGGTCGACGAACTCCGGCTCGCCGCTGATGTCCAGATAGTCGGTGCCGGCCGCCGCGCAGGCCGCGACCAGCGGCTCACCGTGGTGGATGTACGGGCCGACCGTGCTGGCCACCACCCGGGCGCTCTCCGCCACGGCCCTCAGCGAGTCTGCGTCTGTCACGTCGGCGGTGAGCAGCGGCAGGTCGGCACGTGTCGGGTCGATCGCGGCGAGCCGGTCCCGGACGGCGGCGAGGCGGGCCGGGTCGCGCCCGGCCAGCGCCCAGCGCAGCCCGGCCGGCGCGTGTCGGCCCAGGTATTCGGCGGTCAGGCCGCCGGTGAACCCGGTCGCCCCGAACAGCACCACGTCGTACGTCCGCTCGCCAACCATCCCCGGAGTCTGCCACCCGCTCGCGCCGAGGCACGGTGCCGAGGAGACGTCACGGCGTGAACACGGCCCGTAAGCAGCCGTCGGCCCGGTCCCGGAACAGCGCGTACCCCTCGGGGCCGTGCGCCAGCGGCAACCGGTGGGTGGCCAGGTGTTCGGTACGCAGCTCGTCGCGGGCCATCCGGTCCAGCAGCATCGGCACGCTGCGCAGGTCCGGCCGACGGGCCCCGCGCAGCGTCAGCCGTCGGTCGGTCACCGTGCCCAGCGGGAACGCGTCGACGAACCCGTCCGTCCCGCCGAGCAGCACCACCACACCGCCCTTGCGGCAGGCGTGCACTGCCTCGCGTCTCGCGTCCGGCCGGTCGGCGTGCCCGGCGAACCTCTCGGGTGGCGGCGCGCCGACAGTCACCACGCACACGTCCGGCCCGCGCCCACCGCTGCGGTCGCGCAGCTCCGCCGCGACGTCGGTGCGACGGTAGTCCAGCGGCTCCGCGCCGGAGTGCCGCTCGGCCATCCGCAACCGCTCCTCGTACCTGTCGACGACGAGCACCCGGGCGGCACCGTGCAGCACCGCCGCCCGAGCGGTCAACTGGCCCACCGCCCCGGCACCCCAGACCGCCACCACGTCCCCGGGCCGCACCGCACCCAGCTCGGCGGCCAACCACCCGGTCGGTGCCGCGTCGGCGGCGAACACCGCCCGGTCGTCGTCGACGGCGTCCGGCACCGGGAAGGCACTCACATCGGCGTACGGCACCCGCACGTACTCGGCGTGACCGCCCGCGAAACCGCCCGCCGCCCGCGGACGGCCGAAGCAGCCGGCGTCCGAGTGTCCCCGGTCAGGGTCGGCGCTCGCCTGGTCGGCATGGGCGTTGTCGCAGCAGGAGTGCAGGCCCTGACGGCAGTACCAGCAGCCGCCGCAGGCGACGCTCGCGCCGACGACCACCCGATCGCCGCCACGGTGCCGCCGGACCCCGGGACCGACCTCGACCACCTCGCCCAGGAACTCGGCCCCGAGCACGTCGCCGGAGCGCAGCAGGGGATGCCGTCCGGCCAACAGCGGGAGGTCCCCGCCGGCGGTGGCACTGCGGCGTACCCGGACGATGACGTCCCGCTCGTTGCGCAGCTCCGGGTCGGGCACCTCGCGTACCGCCAGCTCGTCGGCGGCCACCCAGCACAGCGCCCTCACCCGCGGACCCCGGGGCGGTCCAGCGCCGAGCGGTCGGCGCGCAGCACCTCGCCGGCCTCCACCCGCTGCTTGATCTGGCGCAGGGTCCGGCGGACCAGCAGATGAGGGTCGTCGCCGACCAGGTGCGCGGCCAACCCGACCGGCGGGGTGGCACCGGCCACCGGTCGGGCGGCCAGCTCGGTGCCCCGGTCGCCGGGCGCCGGCCGCACCCGCACCTCGACCGCGCCGTCCAGGCGGCGCAGCGGTTCCGGCCACCGGCCGGCGGGAAGCACCTGCTCCGGCGGCCGGTCGACGGTCACCACCTCCCACCGGGCCGCCGCGGCGGGGTCGCGGTCCGCGCCGGTCCCGCCGCGCCACCGGGGTACGCGCAACAGGCGCGCCGCCCCGCTGCGCGCCGCGCCGCCGAGGGCGGGTCCCGCCCGCACCAGCCGTCCCATCGCTCCCACCGGTCCCACGTCCTCCCTTTCCACGTCCCCCGATCGTCGGTCGCGGCCGGGTGAAGCGTGCTCGCCCGGAAGGGGTGAACCGGCCCGCGTCGGGTAACCGCTCGCCGACCGGGGGTGGAGCGCGTGGTGGGGGTGGGGCTGAGTGCCAGAACAGCAGGATCGCGTACGCGTCGACACGGCACCGGAGCGACCGCTGCTCGCGTCGCGGCTGAGCCCGGCCGTGCCACCGGAGCCGGTGGTGGCCCGGCCCCGGCTGCTGCGCCGGTTGGACGAGGGCAGCGCCGGACCGGTCACCCTGGTCGCCGCACCCGCCGGCTGGGGTAAGACCACGCTGCTCGCCACCTGGGCGCGGCTCGACGGTCAGACGCCCGACGTCGACCCGGGCGCGGTCGTGCCCGACTCCGGCGACCTCTCGGTTCCGGCCAGCCCAATCCTGGCCTGGGTGTCGGTGGAGGTCGGCGACGACGCTGCGCGGCTCTGGGCGTACCTCGCGGCGGCGTTGCGGACCGCGACCGGGTCGGCGGACGGTGACCTGGTGCCCGACCGGCCGCCCCGACCCGACCAACTGGAGGTGCTGGCCGCCACCCTCGCCGCCGCGGACCGGCCGGTGCTGCTGATCCTCGACGACCTGCACCGGGTCGCCGACCCGACGGCGCTGAGTGGCGTGGAGTTCCTGCTGCGGCACGCCGGGCAGCGACTGCGCCTGGTGATCGGGGCGCGGGCCGGGCTGCACCTGCCCCTGCACCGGCTGCGCCTCGCCGGCGAGCTGAGCGAGATCGGCCCGGACGAGCTGGCGTTCACCGACGACGAGGTGGCCGACCTGCTCACCGCGCACGGCGCGGCCCTGCCGGCGGCCGCCGTGCGCCAGCTCCGCGAGCGCACCGGGGGCTGGCCGGCCGCGTTGCGCATCGCCGCCCTGGCGGTAGGCGGGCAGCCCGACCCGCAGCGCTGGGTCGGGCAGTTCGGGGGAGACCAACCGGAGATCGCCGGCTACCTCCGCGAGGAGGTCCTGGCGACGCTCGACCCGGCCGAGGAGGACCTGCTGCGTCGGACCGCCCTCGTCGAGACCGTCTGCGCCGACCTGGCCGGGGCGCTGACCGGCCGCGCCGACGCCGGGCAGGCGCTTGCCGACCTGGCCGGGACCGGTGGTCTGCTGCACCGGGAGGACACCCGCCCGCCCTGGTACCGCTGCGACCCCCTGCTCGCCGACCTGCTCCGCGCCGACCTGGCCCGGTTGCCCGACCACGAGGTGCGCGACCTGCACGTGCGGGCGGCCGACTGGTACGCCAACGACGGCCGGCCGGCCGACGCCCTGCGGCACGCGCTGACCGCCGGCCGGTGGGACCTGGCCGGCGACCTGTTCGTCGCGCACTGGCCGGAGCTGACCCGGTACGACAGTGGCCCGGTGCACGCCCCGGCACCGGTGGCCCCGCCGGCGGAGGTCCTCCGGGCCGACCCGGAGGTGGCGCTGGCCTACGCCGCCGAGCGCGCGCACGCCGGTGACCTGCCGGCCGCCACCGGTCACCTGCACGCCGCCGCCGGACACGCCGCAGGACTGCCGGTGCCTCGCCGGCAACGGTTCCTGCGGTTGGTCACCGCGCTGGAACTGACGGTGGCCCGGCTCGCCGGCGACCCGGTGCAGGTGCGGGCCGCCGCCGCGCGGCTGCTACGGACCCGCCCGGAGGGCGCCACGCCGACCCGGCTGCCGGACTCCGCGTCGACCACCGCGCCGACGCGGCTGCCGGACTCCGCGTCGACCACCGCGCCGACCCGGCTGCCGGGCTCCGCGTCGACCACCGCGCCGACGTCCGGTGGCGGCGACGCCGCCGACGACGCCGACCTGCGGGCGTTCACCGGCACCGGGCTGGGACTTGTCGAGTTGGCGGAGGGTGCGCTGCCGACCGCCCGGTTCGTCCGTGCCCGGGCGGCTGCCCGGGAGGCACGTCGGCCGCGCACCGAACTGGTCGGCGCCAGCCGGGCCGCGCTGCTGCTCGCCCTGCGCGGGGGGCTGCGGGCGGCGGAACAGGCGGCCCGGGACGCGCTGGGCATGCCGCCGTGTCGGGGCTGGTCCTGTCAGCTCGACTGCGCCTACGCGTACCTGGCGTTGGCCCAGGTGGCGCTGCTGCGCGACCAGCCCGACGAGGCCACCGCGAACCTCAACCTCGCCGGCCCGGCACTCGGTGTCACCGGCGGCTGGGCCGGCGACACCGGCGACGGCTGGCTCGGCGCCGCTGACGGCGAACCGGTGGCCACCGCGGCGGCGGTGCTGTGCCGGGCACAACTGCACCGCGACGCCGGGGACCTGGCCGCCGGCCAACGACTTCTCGGCCGCGCCCGGGAAGCGCTGGCCGACCGGCCGTCCGCCACCGAGCTGACCGGCCTGCTGCGGGCCGCCGAGGCCGGACTGCGCGCCGAGCGGGGCGACCTGGACGCCGCCCGCGACCTGCTCGCCGGCCCCGCCGACGAGGAGACCGGGGCCGACCCGGCGCTCGCGGTGGCGCGGGCACGGGTGGAGCTGCTGGCCGGCGACCACGCCGCCGCCGCGCGCAGCGTGCCCGCCTGGCAGGCAGCGACGGCCACGGCCTGGCCCCTGCCGGTACGCCTGGACGCGGGCCTGCTGGACGCCGTACTGGCTGAGCGGGCCGGGGACGGGCGTCGGGCGGGCCGACTGCTGGAGCAGGTGCTGGACCTGGCCGGACCGCCCGGCTGCCGACGGGTCTTCACCCGCGCCGAACCGCCGGTCCGAGACCTGCTGGCCGCACACCTGGACGCCGGCACTGCGCACTTCGCGCTGGTCAGCGACCTGGTACGCGGGGCCGGGCAGAGCGTGCGCGGGCCCGGCCAGGGCACCGCCCGGACCACCGCCGAGCCGAGGGGCACCCTCGACGAGCCGCTCACCGAGCGGGAACTGACGATCCTGCGCTACCTACAGAGCATCCTGTCCAACGTGGAGATCGCCAGCGAGCTGTCCCTCTCGGTCAACACCGTGAAGACCCACGTGCGCAACATCTACCGCAAACTCGACGCGACCCGCCGGCGCGAGGCGGTCCGGCGGGCGCGCGAGTTGCGGCTCATCTGAGCGGAACGCGGTCAGGCGTCACTCGCCGCGTCCACGGCCGTCAACAGGTCGGGCAACTCGTACCCGCCGTCGTGGCGGACGCCGTTGACGAACAGGGTGGGAGTGCCGTTCACCCCGCTGCGAATGCCACCCACGAAGTCCCGGCGCACCCGGTCGGCGTGCGCCCGGTTCTCCACCTCGGCGTTCAACTCGCCCGGCGGCAGGCCGACCTGCTCGACACCGAGCGAGAGGTGCACCGGGTCGAGTTGGTCCTGGTGCTCGTAGAGCCAGTCGTGCATCTCCCAGAACCGGCCCCGAACCGCGGCGGCCTCGGCCGTCTCGGCGGCACGTTCGGCGTACGGGTGGACGTTGGCGATCGGGAAGTACCGGTAGACCAGCCGGACGGTGTCGGCCCGCTGCCGCAGCATCTCGTGCAGGTTCGGGTACGCCGCGCCGCAGAACTGGCACTGGAAGTCGCCGTACTCGACGACTGTCACCGCCGCGTCGGCCGGCCCGCGGATGTGGTCGTCGGTGGTGACCGGGTCCCGCAGTCGGGCGGTCACCTGCAGTGGCGTGGTCATCCGGCCATCACCTTCCGATCGGAGGCGAGTTGGTCCAGCGCGTCGAAGATGCCGTCCGCGCCCGGGTTGACGTCCGGCGGCGAGAGGTAACTCCAGGCCACCGTCCCCGCCGGATCGAGCACCACGAGCGCGCGGTCCGCCTCACCCCGCGAGCTGTACGCGCCGTAGCGGCGGGCCACCTCGCCCTTCGGCTCGAAGTCGGCAAGCAGCGGGAACTCGACGCCCCGGCTCTGGGCGAACGCCCGGTGTGACCAGATGCTGTCCACCGAGATGCCGAGCACCACCGCCCGGTACTGGGCGAAGACGGGTGCCGCCGACTGGTAGAGCGACATCTGGTCGCCGCAGACCGGGCTCCAGTCGGCGGGATAGAAGGCGAGTACGACAGGTCGGCCCCGGAACTGCTCGGGCCCGGTCAGGGCCCCGTCCGGGGTGGCCGCCAGGGTGAAACCGGGCGCGGGGCGCCCCGGTTGGATCAGCCCGTTCGGATCACTCATGCCACCAGCCTGCTCCCGGGGTGGGTGAGGCCGGCTCACCCACCCCGGGTGGTTCCGCGCTCGCTCAGCGCCAGCCGGGCGCTCGCCCGTGCTCGCTCAGCGCCAGCCGGGCGCTCGCCCGTGCTCGCTCAGCGCAGCACCGGTGCGACCGCGATGTGGTTCTGCACCTCGCGGATGCCCGGCGCGGACCAGGCCACCTGCTCGACCTCGGCGCGCTCCGGCATCGAGTGCACCAGCCCGGCGAGCACCGCGGTGTCGCCGTGCACCCGGACGCTGATCCGCTCGGCCTCGGTCGCCCCGGCCCGGGCCAGGGCGTCGACGATCAGTTCGGCCAGGTTTCGGCCGTCCGGTGCGGCGGTCGGCCGGACGGTGACGCCGTTGCTCACCCCGCGTACGCCGGTGAGCCGCCCGACGGCCCGTTCGGCCGCCCGGCGCTGGTACTCCCACTCGACATCGCCGTGCAGCGTCACCCAACCGGACGAGACCGTGACCTGAAGCTTCTCGATGGGCACGAACGCGTCCCACTCCAGCGCGTGGCTGGCCGCGGCGGCCAGGTCGGGATCGGTGCGCTCGGCGCCGTCGGCCAGTTGCACGGCCAGGTCGTTGGCGACCGCCCGGACCCGGACGACCCGGTGGGCGGCCCGTTCGGCGGCCCACTTCTTGGCGTAGCTGTCCACCCGGCCGGTCAGCGTGACCACACCCTCGGCCACGGTCACACCGATCTCGTGTGGCTGCACCCTCGGTTCCCAGGTCAGCTCGTCGAGGACGGCGGACTGGATGTCCTGGTCGGTGCGGTCGATCTCCGCGATCGCCATCTGGGCCTCCTCCCTGCGTGGGTGGCGGACCGGTGGCGGCTGCGGCCGGAGGTCCGCCCGGGTCCGAGCCTGCCGCCGCCACGGGTGAACCGTCCTCACCCGCACCGGGTGAGGGACCGTAGCTCCGGGCGTTACGGGCGAGCGCCGGGGGAGAGGGTGGGAGCGCTTCCAAAGCGAGCCTATTTCGGTTACGGTAGTCACATTCCTCGATTGCGGGAGCCGTCGCGTCGGGTGGTGGGAGCCAGGGCAGCTCCGTCCGTCCCGTCGTTGTGCCCGTCCCCCGGGCCACGGCGTCGCCACGCGACCAACCCCGTCCCCCGGGGTTGCCTCCCGAGAGGATCCACAGATGCCCAGAAGTCTCGCCAGCACGGTCGTGACCGTGCTGGCAGCCGCCACAGCCGTCGTGGCGGTCCCGCTCACCCCCGCCGGGTCGGCCTCCGCCCCGACCGCGGCGGAGGCGTACACCTGGCGCAACGTCCCGGTGGGCGGCGGCGGCTTCGTGCCCGGCATCGTCTTCAACCCCACCGAGAAAAACCTGATCTACGCGCGCACCGACATCGGTGGGGCGTACCGCTGGGAGCAGGCCAGCCAGTCGTGGACGCCGCTGCTCGACTGGGTCGGCGCCGACCGCTGGGGTTACAACGGCGTGGTCAGCATCGCCACCGACCCGGTGCAGACCAACCGGGTGTACGCGGCGGTCGGCATGTACACCAACGGCTGGGACCCGAACAACGGCGCGATCCTGCGCTCGACCGACAAGGGTGCCACCTGGCAGACCACCGAGTTGCCGTTCAAGAACGGCGGCAACATGCCGGGCCGGGGGATGGGTGAGCGGCTGGCCGTCGACCCCAACCGGAACAGCACCCTGTACTACGGCGCCGAGGGCGGCAACGGGCTCTGGCGCAGCACCGACCACGGGGCGACCTGGGCCAAGGTCACCGCCTTTCCGAACGTCGGCAACTACCGGGCCGACCCCAGCGACCCGAACGGCTACAACGGGCAGAACCAGGGCCTGACCTGGGTCAGCTTCGACAAGAGCACCGGCACCGCCGGATCCACGACGCAGACCATCTACGTGGGCGTGGCGGACAAGGAGAATCCGGTCTACCGCAGCACCGACGGGGGCGTGAGCTGGTCGCGCATTCCCGGCCAGCCCACCGGCTACCTGGCACACAAGGGCGTCGTCGACCCGCTCGGCGGTCACCTCTACATCGCCACCAGCGACACCGGTGGCCCGTACGACGGCGGCAAGGGCGACGTCTGGAAGTTCACCCGGTCGACCGGAGCCTGGACCCGGATCAGCCCGGTGCCCTCCACCAGCGGCGACGACTACTTCGGCTACAGCGGCCTGACCATCGACCGGCAGCACCCCAACACGCTGATGGTGGCCACCCAGGTCTCCTGGTGGCCGGACGCGATCTTCTTCCGCAGCACCGACGGCGGGGCGACCTGGACCCGGATCTGGGACTTCACCAACTATCCCGAGCGGTCCCGCCGCTACACCATGGACATCAGCTCGGTGCCCTGGCTGACCTTCGGCGTCAACCCGGCACCCCCGGAGGCCTCGCCGAAGCTCGGCTGGATGAACGAGTCGGTGGAGATCGATCCGCACGACTCCAACCGGATGATGTACGGCACCGGAGCCACCATCTACGGCACCACCGACCTCACCAAGTGGGACACCGGCGGCCAGTTCACCATCCGACCGATGGTCCGCGGGCTGGAGGAGACGGCGGTGCTCGACCTGGTCAGCCCGCCCAGCGGCGCACCGCTGATCAGCGCGCTCGGTGACGTCGGTGGCTTCCGGCACACCGACCTGGACGCCATTCCGCCCATGCTGTTCACCCAACCGGTGTTCACGACGACCACCAGCCTGGACTATGCCGAGAGCAAGCCGGCCGTCCTGGTGCGGGCCGGGAGCTTCACCGACTCCGACCGGCCCGGCGACAGTCATGTCGCGTTCTCCACCGACGGTGGGGCCACCTGGTTCCAGGGCACCGAACCGTCCGGGGTCAACACCGGTGGCACGGTCGCCGCAGCGGCCGACGGCAGTCGGTTCGTCTGGGCGCCCGGCGACGCCGGTCAACGGGTGGTCTACTCGGTGGGCTTCGGCAACTCGTGGGCTCCCTCGGCCGGCATCCCCGCCAACGCGACCATCGAGTCCGACCGGGTCGACCCCAACCGGTTCTACGGCTTCAGCGGCGGGCGGGTCTACCTCAGCACCAACGGTGGGGCGAGTTTCACCGCCACGGCGGCGACCGGTCTGCCCGCCACCGACGTCCGGTTCAAGGCGCTGCCCGGCCGTTCCGGCGAGTTGTGGCTGGCCGGGCCCGGAGGCCTGTGGCGATCCACCGACTCCGGTGCCAGCTTCACCAAGCTGGACGGCGTCAGCGCCTCCGGCAACGTCGGCTTCGGCAAGGCGGCACCCGGGCGCACCAATCCCGCCGTCTTCCTGTACGGCACGGTGAACGGTCAGCCCGGCGTGCACCGCTCCGACGACGCCGGTGCGACGTGGGTACGCATCAACGACGACCGCCACCAGTACGGCAACCCGGCCGAGGCGTTGACCGGTGACCCCCGCGTCTACGGCCGGGTGTACCTCGGCTCCAACGGCCGCGGCATCCTCGTCGCCGACCGGGCCGATGGGCCGCCCCCCACCACGCCGCCCCCCACCACGCCGCCCCCCACGACGCCGCCTCCGACCACGCCGCCGCCGACGGGTGGGTGTACGGCGACCTATCGCGTCACCGGCTCCTGGTCGGGTGGCTTCCAGGCGGAGTTGGTGGTCCAGAATGCCGGCACCATGCCCATCGCCGGTTGGACGCTCGGCTGGACCTTCCCCAACGGGCAGCAGATCACCCAATTCTGGGGCGGGACCCACACCCAGGCCGGGGCTGTCGTGTCGGTCCGCGACAGCGGCTGGAACGGCGCCCTCGGTGCCGGGGCCACCACCACCGCCGGCTTCCTCGGCTCCTGGACCGGCAGCAACGCGCCGCCGACCACAGTCACCTGCCTGAGTCGCTGACCCGGTGAACCGGGCCTGACGGCCCGATCACCACCCGAGCACCGGTCCGTCGGGCTGCCTGAGGGGTCCGGCACCCGGCGGACCGGTCCACCCCATGATCGACCGGTGTGGTGCGAACGACGCAGGGCCGCACTCGAACGAGTGGGGCCCTGCTCGTTTGGTCGTTCAGACCGCCGGGGAGTTGGGCCGGTCCACGTCGACGAACTCCACGTCGTCGACCGCGCGGTCATCCCGGCTGCCGGCGGCCCGCGCGGCCGACCCGACTGCCCAGCCAACCGCGGCACCGACAAGCGCGGCACCGATCAGCAGGGTCCAGGGCAGAGCCGGCTGCCGGCCGGCGAGCGCGTCGAAGGCCAGCGAGGCGCGGCGTCGCGCCTCCTCGGCGGCGGAGCCGACCAGGTCACCCGCACCGTCGGCGAGGTCGCCGCTGTTGCGACGGGCCGAACGGGCGGTGTCGCGCACACTGTCTCCGGCGTAGCTGACGGCGGAGAGCAGGTGCTCCCAGGCCTGGTCCGCAATCCGCTCCGGCTTGTTGCGGCGGTCCAGCAGGTTGGTTCCGAACATCGTGGTTACCTCCTCGGGTGCCGAAGCCGCCGGCCACTTCGGACTTCGGCGTCTGTTCAGCGCGTCACGGTTCGCCTCCCCCGCCAGTGCCCAGGGCCGTCCGGGCGCAAACCCGGCCGGCCCTGGCCCGCTGCCGGGACTCAGCGCACCGCCACCACGGCGACGCCGCGGGCGAAGTCGTCGTCGTCATCACCGTCGTCGTCATCGCCGCCACCGAAACCGCAGGCCAGTACGAGGGCCAGCAGCACGCCGACGCCGGCCAGCCCAGCAAGTCGTTTGATCATCGAAGATCCTCTCCGTCACGGGCGGTGTCCCGGCCCGATGCTAGGTGTTGTCGGCAAACCGACGGCACGGATCGGGCGGGTATCCGCACACGACACGCCGGTGGCAGCGGGCGGGCGTCGCTTGTGGGCCGGTTGTCGGGCGCGTCGGGCCGGGACCGCTACCCTGGTTCGGCGGCGCGTCGGTCACGACCGGTCGTCGGAGGTCAAATAACAAAAAGTCTTGAGCAATCAGATACTCAAAAGTGCGGATATGGGTGCCTTTGTGCGGCCGGATCCGCGAATTGCTCATCCCGAGGGGTGGCGACCGAGGCTGTCGGAGGAATACTCTCGGTCGCGGCCCGCGTACTGATGAGGCGCCCGGGGGACGGGCGGGTGGAGGTGCTCGCGTGAGCCTGTCGATCGTGAAGTCTGTTTTGTCCGGTGGAGTCGTGGAGATCGCCCCTCGGGGTGAGATCGACGTCGACACAGCGTACGAGGTGCGTGAGGCGATCGCGGAGGTGCTGGCCAAGGGCCGACCGCTGCGCATCGAGCTCAACATGAGGCTTGTCACCTTCATCGACTCCGTCGGCATCAGCGCCATGGTTGCCGGCTTCCAGACCGCCGAGGTCAGCGACGTCAAGCTGGTGGTCACCGAGCCGAGCCGGTTCGTGCACCGGCAACTCTGGGTGACCGGCCTGCTCGGCCTGTTCGGTGCACCGGAGCCCTACTTCGCCGGCGCGGCCACCCCCGAGGTGCTGCCCGGCGCCTGAGGTGCTGCCCGGCGCCTGAGGTGCTGCCCGGCGCGCCCGAGGTCGCGGCCCGGTGCCTGAGCGCGCCCTCTGCCTGAGCGCGCCCGGTGCCTGAGCGCGCCCGGCATGACCGTCAGGGCTGGTCGTCCAGCCCGGTCAGGTCGACATCCGTCGCTTCGGTGACTGCCCGGATGGCTGTCACCGAGGCGTACCCGGCGGCCAGCAGCGCCACGTCCGTGCCGGGCTGTGCGGCCTGCCCCGGCTCCTCCAGCGACGTCCGGACGAAGCCGTGGCCGGACTCGGCCACCGTCATCTGCACCTGACCGAAGCTGGCCAGTGTGCCGCGTCGCACCCCATGCAGCCGCCCGTGCGGCAGGTCCGGGGCGTTGACGTTGAGCACGCTCTCCGGCGGCGCGGAGGTCAACCGGGGGAGCAGGTCCAGGGCGACCCGCGCGGCGGTGCTCCAGTGCCGCTCGGCGTCGCGTACCCGGGCGGCGGCGTCCACGGCCGCGCCACCGCTGGCTGCCGTCGCCTCACCCGCGGACAGCACGTCCAGGGAGACCGCCATCGCCCGGCAACCGTTCATCGCGGCCGTGAACGCGGCACCCACCGTCCCGGAGTGCAGCACGGCCCGGCCCGCGTTGGCACCCCGGTTGATGCCGGAGAGCACCACCGACGGCGGCGGGCCGAACGCGCCGTGCAGCGCGATCAGGGTGATGAAGCCGGGGGAGCCACCCACCCCGTACGCCGGCACACCCGTCAGGTCCGGCAGCGGGTGGTCGTTCACGACGACCCGCCCGTCCCGCTCGACGGCGCTCATCGCGGCGCTGGTGCCGCTCGCCTCCTCCAGCGGCGCCGCGACCACCACGTCCAGGCCCCGCTGTGTCGCCGCCCAGGCCAGTGCCTGGATGCCCGGCGCGGCGATCCCGTCGTCGTTGGTGATCAGCACCCGCAGCGTCATCGCTCGACCACCCGGTCGGCCAACTCGTCGGGGGTGGTCCGCTCCTGGGGCCGGCTGTCCGCCGGCACCAGCCGGACCCGCTCGACCAGGCCGGTGATCGAGTCCAGTCGTCCGGTGCCCAGGCCGTGCCGGGTCACGTTCATTGCCCCGGCGGCGGCGCCGGTGCGGATGGCGGTCCGGATGTCCCCGCCGCGGGCCACGACGGCCGCCACCCCGGCGGTCATCGAGTCGCCCGCCCCGCGCGGATCGGCGGCCTCCAGCCGGGGCATCTCCACCTCGAACAGTTCCCCGTCGATGAGCGCCAACGCCGGCTGGTCGGCCCGGCTCACCACCACCGTCTCGGCGCCGGCGGCGTGCAGCTCGTACATGGTGCGGGTCAGCTCCAGGCTGTCGTCGCTGCGGGCGCGGCCGTCGCGGATCAACTCCTCGTGGCTCACCTTGAGGAAGAACACGCCGCTCTCCAGCACCGCACCGAGGTGGTCGCCGGAGAGGTCGACCACCACCCGGCCGCCGTTGGCGCCGAGGTCGGCGGCGAAGCGCCGGTACAGGTCGGCCGGGACGAGCCACGGCTCGTTGGGTCCACTGAGGACGCTGACCGCGGCCCGCAGGCCCTCGCCGAGGGCCAGGTTGTACAACTCGTCCAGCTCGTGTCGGCTCAGCGGCTGCCCGGGCACGTCGGCGATCTCCTGCCGCGAGCCGCCCCGGCGATCGTGCACGTACCCGCCGCTGCCGGAGTCCCGGGCCACCACCTTGAGGTCCACGCCCTCGCTGACCAGAAGTGGCTCCAACACCTGGCCGATCTCGCCGCCGAGGGCGGCGCAGAGCACCACGTCGACACCGAGCGACAGCACCATCCGGGCCTGCCAGACACCCTGCCCGCCGGGGTGCAGGTGCAGCTCCGGGTGGTCGTTCGGCTGGTCCACGGTGACCGTGAGCTGCGGCGTGGGTGCGAAGACCATCACGTGCCCGCTCACCTGTCGTCACCGCGCATGATGTCGCCCTTCATCCCGGTCGGGTGATTTCCCACCAACCGACCTTAATGCGATGCCTGGCGGTGCGGCACCCCATCGGGCGGGGTTCGTCCGGGCATCCGGCCACCGCCGGGCGTTGCCAGCCAGGCAGCGGTACGGGACGATCGTGCGACAAACGACGGTGGGAGACGTGTGCTCAGCAGCGATACCTTCAGCTACACCGTCCAGGCCCGGTGCTCGCTGGCCGAGGCGGCGGCGCTGCTCAGTGACCTGACCCGACAGGGTGAGCTGCACCCGCTGATCGTCCGGGTCCGTCAACTGCCGCCCCGACCCGGCGCCCAGGCCAGCTACACGATCAACGACAGGCTGGTGGCCGGCCCACTACGCTTCCGCACCACGTACCACGCGGACGTGCTGAGCAGCGGCAACGACGAGATCATCATGGTGGCCCGGCAGTGGCCCGCCACCACGGTGCACAACCACACCCGACTGCGCGCCGAGCCGGACGGCCTGGTCCGGATCGACGTCGAGATCACCCTGACCGCGCCGACGCCGCTGTTCCGGTACGCGTTCCGCCAGGCGCGGGCCGCTCACCTGGCCCTAGCCGCCCGCCTCGGCCCGGCCCTCGACCGCACCGGCGGCGCAGCGCCCTCGGCCTGATCCGCTCGCGCCCGGTCGCCCGGATCCGCTCGCGCCCGGTCGCCCGGATCCGCTCGCGCCCGGTCGCCCGGATCCGCTCGCGCCCGGTCGCGCCCCGTGATCGTGCACGATCCAGGATGTAGTGGCCTGCGGGCGTCGGGAGGCCACTACATCCTGGTCAACGCCGTTGCGTTAGGGCTGTGATCGGCGGGTCAACCCCTGCTGAGTAGTGAGAACGGGACTCCTGATAGATCAACTTGTGTCGAGCAAGA
>NZ_JBICUF010000013.1:190876-234288 GCF_043198035.1 Micromonospora sp. NPDC048898 | reverse complement strand
GCGTGCGCCCGCCCGAAGCGGGACGCGTGGTGGCGACTGACTGACTGGCTCGGCCGCGTCGAGCTGGCCGACTGGTACACCTCGACCGGCTTCCCCGAGGTAGCCGCGCTCGTCAGCGGGCGGCAGCCGATCACCGACCAGGACAGCTACCTCGACTGGTGGCCGTGTGGCGTCGGCTCGCACGAGTTCTGGCAGGACTTCGACGCCGCCGCAGCGCAGGCCGTCGCCGCCGCCGGGCTCGGCCCGTCCGAGCACAATGACGCGGTCTCGTGGCTCACCGAGTCGGCCCTGACGGACAACATTGCGATCGCCGGGCGCCGCGAGAGCCTGCGCAACCGGCTCGACAAGCTGGCCGGCACCACCACCGACCACGAGCAGATCCCCACCATCCCTGACCGCAGCGACCTGTGGAGCCTGCGCGGTATGTACCCCGAGCCGGCCTGGGCCATCGCCCGCCCGCATGCCCGACGCACCGCGCAGAGCATCTGCGCCATCGTCGGCTGGGACCCCGAGAGCCCGGCACCGCCCGACGGACACCCGCTGCGCGAAATCGGCTACCGGGCCTGCCTGCACGCCAGCGAGGCCGCTCTCGTCCCATACGTGCACGACGCCCACCTGCGCGAGATCGACGCCTTCCGTCGCGTCGCCCTCGGCAAGCCATGGCACCTCATCACGACATGAGGAGGCTGCGACGGTGGGTGTCTCGGTCAGCCGCAGGGGGAAGCACGTCGCAGTGCAATCCATCGGTTTCGCGGTGCCGCTGATCGAGATCCGGGCTTAGCCACGTCAGGGGGTGTGAGTCCAGTCCCGTCCATGGTTGGTGTCTCTGTCGGCTATCCGCCACGCGCTGGCGAGCAGTGCCTTCTCGTAGTGCGATGACCATGTGGGGCGGGCACTAAGGGAGTACCGTCGCGAGTCCGGTGCGCTGCTGGGCACGATTGCCGTCGGTCTGGCTATCAACATCGTGACGGCGCGAACGGACAGCTGGCGTGGGCCGTGGCGGTTTGTCCTTGACTACGCCTACCTGTGGCTCCCACTCTGCGTCGTCCTGTGGCTCAGCTGGCGCTTCTTCGTCCATCGCCGGACAGCGGTAACGTGGCGCGGCACGGAAAGCCCATACCCCGGCCTCGCGGCGTTCACGGCGGAGCGCGCGGGCGTCTTCTTTGGGCGCGACCGCGAGGCAAGGGACGTACTGAACCGACTGGAGCGCTCGGGGCCGGCGCCGGCGACCCGGATAGTTACGGTCGTCGGCCCGTCGGGAGTGGGTAAATCTTCGCTGATCCGCGCGGGTGTCCTCGCTCGACTCCCACGGCGTTGGACCGTAGTGGGTCCATTACGTCCGGCCGCCGACCCGTTTATGAGCCTCGCCGCGGCTCTAGCGGATGGCCCAAAGGTTGTGCTGGAGACGGCGCGACTGCTGCGCGAGGAGGCCGCCTCTCCGGAAGCTCCACTCCAGGTTGTGCCAAGCTTCCTCGCCGCCGCCCGCGGCCCTGTACTGCTCGTTGTCGACCAGGCCGAAGACCTGTACACGATGACCGGCGAGCACGACCGGGCCCAGTGGTGGAGCCTGCTGACCCGAACGCTGACGGTGCTGCCGGAACTGCGCCTGCTGGTGGCGATCCGGCCCGAGTTCCGCCGCCGGCTCACCGATCAGCAGGCCGGTTTCATCACCCGGCCGGTGGCCGTCGGTCTGCTGGATCCGGCTCGCATCCGACAGGCCATCGCGGGGCCTGCCAGGGCTGCCGGACTCACGTTCGAGGACGACCTCATCGACCGCATGACCGCCGATGCCACGGTCGGTGATGCGCTTCCCCTGCTCAGCCACCTGCTGCAACGTCTGCACCTGCAGTCCGATCGCCAACACATCACGGTGGCCCAGTACGAACAGGCGGGGGAGGTCGGCGGCGCTATCGCAGCTCACGCCGAGCAGATCTACGAATCCCTCACCGAGCGTTACCCCCAACAGACTGTCGACTCTGCTCTGCTGCGCGGTATCGGCATGGAAGGTAGCGAAACCGTACGAAAGTCGATCGAACGATCTGACCTCGATACCACCGCAGCGAGCATTCTTGAGGAGTTCAGGGCAGCCCGTCTGATCATCGACGTCGAGGACGGCACCTGCCTCGAATTGACCCACGACGCCCTGTTCCGCCAGTGGCGACGACTCGCCTGTCTGATCAGTGCCAACGAGGAGCGCCTGCACCGCATCACCCGGCTCGAGCACCGCGCGGCAGCATGGCAAGCGGACCCACACAACGACGACCTCTTGCGCGGCCGAACGCTTGCCGATGCTCTCGTGCTCGCAGCCGAGGCACCCGTCTCCACTGCAGCCCGACGCCTGCTCGACTCGTCCCAAGAGTTCGATCACCAGGACCGCGTCCGACAGTCCGAGCGGATCGCCGAGTTGGCACAACAGGTGCGCCGGCAGGACCCCGAACTGGCTGTGGCACTGGCCCACACCGCGCTACACGAGTTGCCACCCACCCCGGCAGCGACGATGACGCGCTGGGCCCTGACCGCCACCTCGCGAACACGGCACCTCACCGTCGGGCACACCACCGGCATCACCTCCGCAGTCTGGTTGCCCGACCGCCAGGGCCTGCGCACCGCCGACAAGACGGGGCGCGTCTGCACCTGGGACGACGCCGATCGCCTTGCCGAGGTTGCCTTTGCCGCTGAACCGGGAGCGAGGGGGCAAACCATTTTGAGTGCCAGCGGGGCCCTCGCCCTCACCGAGCACGATCGAGGCGCCATGCTGTGGCGCGTCGCAGACGGCCGCAACCTGGGCACCCGGAGGGGGAGTCTTCCAGCATCGTTTGACTCATTCTCGTGGCACGGCGATGTCTGCTTTGCAGGACAGTTCGATTACCGAACCGTCGACGTCTACCGCTTGAACGAGGACGTCCCGCAGCTTGTCACCAGCATCGCCGCCACGCACGTTCGCGCCACAGCATGGTCTCCCCAGGGTGACCGGCTGGCCATCGCCTCCAACGACCTGCTGCTCGTCGTCAGCATCGGCGAGCACACGCCGGAGGTCCTGCGACAACAGGTAGCGTGGGCGCGCCCGGTGTTGTGCTGGGCATCTGACGGAATCCGGCTCGCCGTCTCAGCCGACCCGGCATTCACAATGCGTCGCACCGACTTCTTAGCGCCGAAGGCCCGCACGCTGTGGATCTACAACACCGACACCGGCCAAGCCGCCGAAAGCGCACCACCCGGCATGACCGAAACCATGGCATGGTCACCCGTCGAGGACGTCATCGCTTGCTCCGTGCGTCGAACACGCCACCGTGACCGCGTGGCGCTGATCGACGTCGGCACCGGCCGCACAGTTGAGCGGCGGGCACGCCCCCACCAAATCAGCGTGATCGCATGGTCCTCCGATGGCAAACGAATAGGCTTAGGAACCTCACTTCACGACGTCGAGATTTGGGACGTTACCGGCCGAAGCTTCCATCGCCTGCCTACCGGAAGCCTGCAGAAAATCTCCTGGTCTCCGGACCTCAGACGAGCCGCTGTAAAAAGGATCGGAAGGATGCCGGAGATCATCGAAGCGGACAAGGTAGCACCGCCGCTGCGACTCGGAGACGACGATTGCCTGTCAATCGCGTTCTCGCCACTAGGCGACCTGGTCGCAACCGCCAGACAGGAACAGGTCACCCTGTGGGACGCGCGATCCGGTGGGCTCCGGGTGCAGTGGGGCGCTCACCCGCGACAAATCCCGAAACGCAAACCGACATCGACGCCGCTCCCATGGGTTTACGGACTCGCCTGGTCCGGCGACGGCTCACGGCTGGCCGTCCATAAGCACGCTTCTTCGATAGAACCGCACCCACCCTCTCGGTCTGGGACGTGGCCAAACCGCAGCGTCTAGCAGTTCTCGACGGAGGCGAAGACAGCACCGGGACGATTGCCTGGTCCCCGGACTCAAGCCTCATAGCTGCAGTCGCCCGCGAACATAACGTGAGCTTATGGCGAGGAGACGACTACACCCTCGTCCGCCAATGGCGAACCGAAGGGGCCGAAAAGGTAGCAGCCCTGGCCTGGTCGGATGACTCCACAAGACTCGCCGCCGCCGTCGGCAACCACGTCGAGATCTGGGCCGTAGCGCAGAAGCAAGTCACCTCACGCTGTCTTGGCCACACGGGCAACGTCAAACACCTCACCTGGGGAACCGGCGGGCACCGCCTCGCGACCATCAGCGATGACCGCATGCTCTACATCTGGAGCGCTCAAGACGGGCGGCCCCTTGCCGCACTTGACATACCTCGTGGAAGAGTGCGCAGTCTGTCTTGGCGAGGCAGCGTCATCGTCACCTACGACGACGGCACGATCATGAGCTGGGACGTCTGCAATGGCCCGGGGCAGGTTTTGACTGAAGACGGTGAGCCGCGTGCACTGAGCGCTGAAGAACGCGAACGGTACGGCTTGCCGCCAACGCTAACCAGCTGAAAGTTTACCAGCGTGCAGAGCGGCTCTCGTGGTGCCCGCCGATGTCCCACAGAGCGGCGGCGGCCGCAATCCAGCTTTATGGCTGCACGCTTACGCAATGTTATGGCGATCAGACTTGAACCAACCCTAGCCGTGCCGTAACCTATGAGTATGCGCACCCTGAATGGCGCACAGGTGATACGTACAAGAGTTCGAATCCCCCCTCGGACACCAAATTTCGTGGAAAATCACGATAAATAGGATAGGTTGAGTATCCTATTTGGGCCCAAATGCTGAGAGTCTGGAATGCCTTCTGGTATGACCGGCCGCATGGGTCCAATTCGGTAGACAGGGAATGGCGTCCGTTCGCGGCGCGCTGACCGTCGGATATTTGTAGTGCCGGGGCCTGCGGCTCAACGTTGGTACGGGTCGATGATTTCCTTTGGGCGCAGCGCGGGGGCGGCGAGGTCGCGGAGTGTCGGCGAGGTGAGGTAGAACCTGCCGCGGGTCTCGCCGTGTTGTTCGAGCATGCCTGCCCGGACGAGTGCGCGGAGGTCGCGGGTTGCTTGGTCGTCGGTGAGGTTCTCGTCGCGTTGGTAGAGGGTGCGGCGTACTCGGCCGCCGGTGGCGGCGAGGTGTAGGGCGCTGACGGCCCGCTCGGGCAGTCCGTTGCGCCGGACCCAGGTGTCGAGCAGGTCCCAGAGATGCGCGGCTTGGTCGAGGCGTTGCCGGACCAGTTGGGCTTGTTGGTGGTGGGCGCTCAGGCAGAATCGGATCCATTGGCTGGTGTCGTTGTCGGGCTGCCAGGTTGGGCCGCCGACCTCGCCGAGCGCGTCGTAGTAGGCGTAGGTGTTTCGGCCGACGCCGAGCCACTCCTCAATGGAAGAGAACTCCGGGGCGAGGACACCGTCGCGGGCGAGTACGAGGGTGTGCAGGCAGCGCGACATCCGGCCGTTTCCGTCCCGCCAGGGGTGGATTTTGACCAGGTTCAGGTGGGCCATGGAGGCCTGGACGAGCAGCGGTGTCTCCGGTTCGCCGTCGGCCAGCCAGTCGATCAGCTCGGAGAGCAGCGACGGAACGTCGTCGGCGTCCGGCCCGGTGTAGACGCGTCGGCCGGTGTGCGCCTCGTCGATGTGGATGTCTCCCGGACGGTAGCGGCCCGGCCACTTGCTGAGGTCATGGCGGAGCATCATGAAGTGCAGCGCGTTGAGCAGCATGTGCTGCCAGGTGAACTCACGCGACCGGGCGAGTTGCTGCACGTAGGTCAGGGCGTCGCGGTAGCCGGTGATGACCTCCCAGGTCTGCGGGTTTGTCTCTAACGGTTCGTCGCCGGCGACGGCAGCGGCGGCGTCGTCCAGGGACACCTGGTAGCCCTCGATCGAATTCGAACCCTGGATAGCGTGGGCGATCAGGGTGCGCCGGAGTTGCCCTGTCCAGCGGTGCGGCTCGGCGATCTGATACCGCAGGTTGTCCCGCATGGTGTCCAGTTCGCCGAGCACGCGCTTGTCGTCATCGGCGAGTGCGGGAGTTCGATACAGCATCCGATAATCATACAATACTTTCCGCTGAATCCCAGATTGATTTCAGCATTACGCCGGTGAAGGGCTTCAGGCTGCCCCTGACGTGTCGCGCCTCATCGCTGAATGAGGTTGTTCGGTCATGACACGACCTATCCGACCGAAGGAACATCTCGTCGGTCCACTCGTACCCGCTGTCCTGCCCGCGCGTCCCCGCTCAGGCACGATGCCGATGCCCGCTCTACCTGCCCGAGTCTGCCCACCGGCGATCATCGACGCCAGCCTGGTGCTGGGGATGGCCCTTCCGGCCCGCTGAGGCCGGGTGGGCGCGCAGCACCTCCTGCGCGCGTTGGGCTGGCCCCCGCACCGCCGCCTCGACATTCAGCCGCGCCACGGCATGCTCGTCATCTGCTCGGCCAGCGACGGCCGCCACCAGGTGGGCAGCCGAGGGGACCACGGTCAGGAAGGCGTTCGCGGCCGTCGTCCCGGCGGGTCCGGCGCCCTCATTGGAGGAGCTGCGCGACTTTCTGACCGCGCGGGGAATGACCGAGTGGTATCAACCATCGCGCCTTCTCATCCTGGACAGACTGCCGCGCAACTCGGCCGACAAGGTGCTGCGCAGGGAGATCTCGCCGCCGCGGATCGAGCGAAGCGGTGAAGCGAGAGATCGGTAGCGCGTTAGCGGGTTATGCGAACTAACGCGTACGTCATCGGCGGGTCGATCGCCGGGCTGCTGGCCGCCTCGGTCCTGGCCGGGCGGTACGACCGGGTCGTGGTGCTGGAGAGCGACGACCTCCCGGACGGTCCCACCCCTCGGCGCGGGGTGCCGCAGAGCCGGCAGCTGCACGCGCTGCTCAGCCGAGGATTGGCGACGTTGGAGGAACTCTTCCTGGGATTCACGGCTGAGTTGATCGCGCGGGGCGCGGGGCGCGGTGCTCGGCGACCTGGTGGGCGACCTGCATTGGATCATCGAAGGCCAGCCGCTGTCCCGCGAACCGATCGGTCTGGCCGGGCTGTCCGCGACCCGGCCGCTGATCGAGGACCGGATCCGTCGCCGGGTGGCCGCGCTGCCCGGCGTCGAGTTCGTCACCGGCGTCCGGGTCGTGGCGGCCCGGCTTTCCTGACGACCCTCCATTCCCAGTGACACCTAACAGCAAAGGACGACAACCATCGTGACCAGTGACATCGCGGCCCCGCCGCAGGCCTCCGTGTTCGGCCTCGCCATGGGCGCCGTGCTCGCCCAGTCCCTCGCCGCCGTCGTCGAGCTCGGCGTTGTCGACCTGCTTGCGGACGGCCCTCGGCCGGTGAGCGAGCTCGGCTCCGAAACCGGCACCGTGGGCGACAGTCTGAACCGGATGCTGCGACCGCTCTCCACCGCCGGGTATTTCGACCGGGACGGCGAGACCTATGCGCTCAACGACGTCAGCCGGACGCTGCTGAGCGGGCATCCGGCGGCCGGTCGTGAGGTGGTGCTGGCGTTGCTCAGTCCGACCTTCGTCGATTCGTACCAGCGGCTGGCCGCTACGGCGCGCACCGGCATCACCGGTACGGATCTCGCGGTCGGAGTCCCGATTTTCGAGCATTTCGCCCGCAATCCGGAGGAGGGCACCACCTTCAACCGGGCCATGCTCGGCATCCACGGCCCGGAGGCGGCGGCGGTGTCCGCCGCGTGGGATCTGCCCGGCGCCCGGCTCATCGTCGATGTCGGCGGCGGCATCGGCACCCTGCTGCGTACCGTTGTGGAAGCCGTTCCCGGCTCGCGTGGCATCCTCTTCGACCGGCCCGAGGTGGTGGCCCAGGCCGACCTGAGCGCGACCGAGGATCGCATCAGCGCCGAAGGCGGCGACTTCTTCGAGGCCGTTCCCGCCGGCGGTGACGTCTATCTGTTGTCACACATCGTGCACGACTGGTCGGACGAGACGGCCCGCGAGATCCTCGTGCGGTGCCGCGATGCGATGGCGCCGGACGGGCGGGTGGTGCTGATCGAGATGGTGCTGCCGAGCGACAACCAGGACCACCCGAGCCTGCTGATCGACGTGATCATGCTGTCCGTCGCGGGTGGCCGTGAGCGCACTCCGGAGCAATACCGGGAGCTGTTCGCCTCGGCCGGGCTGGAGCTCGAGCGGATCGTTGCGACCTCCTCCGCGGTGAGCCTGATCGAGGGTCGCCGCCGGGACGCCTGAGAGGACGTGCGCGGGCCGCCGGTCGCACCGGTGACCCGCGCACGGGTGTCTCTCACCGGCGACCGAGCGGCTCGCGCGGCGATCGCCTTACCCAGCGCTTCGAGCGGCGCTCCGGCGTCGGGAGCCCCGGAACGAAAATCTGACAGCCGGTCGACGGATCGGCGACAGCGGCCACGTCGGGGACACCGCGTCCAGGTTCGCGGCTGACATGCCGGGGATGGCACCTGCGCGTCCTTCTGCCAATGCGGCAGATCGAAAACCTCGCTCACCCGCCGCCCCGGCGCCCGAGCTGCCGCCGTTCTACGTGCGTTCGGCCGCGATGGTGCCATTCTCAAGGAGCAGCGTGGTTCCGCCGCAGGCGAGGACGTACGGGCTCGCCTGCGGGGAACATGACGTGGGATCCACCGTCCTGTAGGCCGCTGGCGCTGCCTTCGTCGCCGGCTGCGGCGACCACGGTGATGCCGAGGGCCGCAGCGTCGGCGAACAGTTCGTCGAGCGCCGTGCGTACGGCCGGCGTGAAGACAATTTCGGGCGCACCCCAGCCGAGGCTGATGCGCGGCTCCGCCGCGATCGTCCAGGCCTGATGGCTCACCTGTTCGGCCTGGCCGGGTCAGCGCGTACGGATCGAGGAATTCCGCTCGTTGTCGATGCTTCACGCCCTCGACCACGTCGGCGCGGCACCAGAGTCCGCGCGATGGGGAAGACCGATCACGACTCTTCGTCATGATTCCGCCAACGCGCGCTGCCTTTTCCTGTTCAGACCGGGCGAAGCTGGGTTCGAGCCGGCCGCGTCCGGCCGAGAGTGGTGGGCCGGAGGCACGAACTCCGGGGGCAAGAACGGCGGCCACCGCTGTCCAGCAATGACCGCCGCCGACCAGTTGTCGTCAGCCCTGCCAGCCCGAACAGTCGGGGTGCTCCCAGCCGAACCGGCCGATGCAGACCTGCATCAGCCAGATGTCCTGGGAGAAGTTCTTGGTTCGGGTCTCGCCGGGATTGGCGTCGATGACGTCCGTCGACCCGTTGTAGAACTGCACCCGCAGGAAGCTGGAACCTACCCCGCCGCCACCCCTGTTGGAGAAGTAGGCCCAACTCGCCGCGCCGTTGCCGGGATTGTTGTCGAACTGTCCGACGGACCCGCCGTAGTTGAGGGGCTGGCTCGCCGCGAACGCCGGCGCGGCCAGACCCGCACTCGCCACGACCGCCGCGAGTGATGCGCCAACAGCTCGTTTGATGGTTCGTGTCCTGAGCATCGTCACTCCTGTTTCCACCGACCGGACCGAGCGACCGGTCATACCGACACACACGCATTCATTGGCTCGATGTTCAGCCGTCCTGTCGAGGCCGGAGGAGAAGGATCGATGAGTCGGTGGTGAAGCCGATGCGCTCGAACATCGGTGGCGGTGGGCGCGGCCGGCCCGGCCGACGGCAAGCTGCGCACGGTCAGCGCCGCCTCGGAGCCCGACCTGTTCGCGGCGTTGCGGAGTGGCCGGGGCAACTTCGGCGTGGTCACGTCCACGCTGATCGGGCTGGTGCCGGTGACGTCGGCCGTGGACCGATCCCCGGCGTCGCCGGATGGTCAATTTCCGCTCGGCGCAGGAGACGCGCGACCCGCGGACGCTCAGCGAGGTTGACGGCCCCGAGATCTACGACCGCTTGGTGGCCGTGAGGCAGCACTACGACCCGGCCGCGATGTTCCGGATGAACCACACCCTGCGTGCCCGGTGAACGATACGGACTCCCCGTCGTTTGCGGGCGTATGACCGAGCAGTCCCGTGCCTCATACGTCAAAGACGTTCTGCTCCGGGAGTTCGGCGCCGCGATGGCGCTCGACCCCGGGGCGTTCTGCCGCAAGTTCCACAAGATGGCGGCCTCCCCGTTCGCTTTTTACCGTGGCAGCGCCTCGCTGTTCTACGCCGACCTGGCCGGGGCCTACGCCGACGGCCGCTTCCTCGACGAGCGGACCAGCCGGATCTGGATCCACGGCGACCTTCATGCCGAGAACTTCGGCACGTACATGAACTCGTCCGGCCGGCTCGTCTTCAACGTCACCGACTTCGACGAGGCGTACGTCGGCCCGTTCTCCTGGGATCTCAAGCGGTTCACGGCAAGTCTGGCGCTGATCGCGTACGCGAAGGCGTTGTCCGACGACACCATCACCGAGCTGGTCGTCACGTTCGCGCGGAGCTATCTCAGTGAGTTGCGGGCGCTGGTCGCCGGGTCCGGTGCGGTCGGGCCGATCGGCCTGGGCAACGCCGGCGGCGTGTTGCGCCGCGTGCTCCAGCAGGCCCGGCTCAAGACCCGCGCCGGGCTTCTCGAATCGCAGACCATGATCACCGCGTACGACCGCCGGTTCGCGCTCACCCACGGTGTCGAGCCGGTCGACGACGCCACCGAGATCGCCGTGCTGAGAGCGTTCGACCACTATCTCAAGTCGGCGCCGGCCACGAACCGTCCGGTGTCCACCACGGTCAAGGACATCAAGCTGCGCAAGGGCGTCGGCATCGGCTCGGCCGGGCTGCCCTCGTACAGCCTGCTGCTGGAGGGGCACACTCAGGCCTTGGAGAACGACGTCATCCTCTACGTGAAGCAGGCGCAGGTGCCGGCGGTGGCCCGCTGGATCGACGACGACCGGGTCCGGGCCTACTTCGAACACCAAGGCCACCGTACGGCGGAGTCGCAGCGGGCCCTGCAGGCGTACGCCGACCCGTGGGTGGGGCACACCGAGCTTTTCGGAGTGGGCCAGTTCGTCGCCGAGGTCTCGCCATACGCCGCCGATCTCGACTGGTCGGAGGTGAACGAGCGCGAAGACCTGGCCGGGGTGGCCGCCGACCTGGGCCGTGCGGTCGCCCGCATGCACTCGGTCGCCGATGACGAGTCCCACCACGACCTGGTGGACTTCTCGACCGAGGAGGCCATCATCGCGGCCGTCGACCACGACGAGTCGGGTTTCGTGCGTCACCTGGTCGAGTTCGCCCACCGCTACGGCGCCCAGGCCCGCGAGGATCACCAGGCCTTCGTCGACATGTTCCGCAACAACCACCTGCTCGGCCTCGACCACCCCGCTTCAGCGGAGACTACGGCGCCGGTCCGTCGTGGCGGCGTTCGCTGAGGGCTCGGCTGCTGGTCGACCGGGCCGGACCCCGCAACGCCGCCATGATCATGCGGTGGTGGGCCCGGTCGCCGAGCCACTGCGCATGGTCGTCAGCGACCGGGCGTGCCGGCCGGCGACGTAGCGGGTCTTCGGCCGGCGCGCAGTGCAAGCCCCGGCCATGACGTCGCGATCACCGACGGAGGGGTTGTGCCTTTCTGGTACGTCGTCCGCGTGCTATCGGCGACCTGAGCCGCCAGCTCCACGTACGGGCCCGAACCGGACGGCCGGATCCTCCGCGACGCCGCCGGGCGTGGCGTGCGGGTCGCGGTCAAGCCGATCGCGGCGATCGCGGCGATGCCCCGCGCCCGGATCGTCGGCGACACCCGGGGTCTGATGAAGTTCGTGATCGATGCCGAGACCGACGAGATCCTCGGCGCGGCCCTGCTCAGCGTCGATTCCCAGGAACTCATCAACACGGTCGCACTGGCCATGCGCGGCGGAACGACCGCTGGCGGACTGCGCGACGCGATCTGGACCCATCCCAGCTCGACCGAGGCGTTCAACGAGGTACTGGCGACCATCGTGGGGTGATTGCCGACCGAAGCGGGAGCTGAGCTGTGTGAGTCGTGGGTTACATCAGTAACGAGTGCCGGTAGTGAAGCCTTCACCGCGGCCGCGTTTGTGTCGGTGGGCAATATCGCCCTGTTCCGACGAACTGAGGAGCCTCGTTGCGAAGGAAATGGATTCTGCCGATCACGGCAGCTGTCGCGGTCCTGGTGGCCGGCCCGGCAGCCGTACCGGCGGAGGCTGGTCCTGTTGACACCGACGCGCGCACCACCGCGCTCGTCCAGCGCCTGCGGCAACTGCTGCCCAGCGATTACCTTGCCCGCAAGCAGGCAGCCGGCCTGCAGAGCAAGACTCCGGCGGCTTCGATCATCGACCCGGGTGACTATGAGTGCGGCGAGACCAGCTTCGACGGCTGGGTGGCGTCGCTGTTGACCGGATGGAGCCCGGCGCAGAAAGAGGGACTGCGGACGATCCTGCAGTACGACGTCCCGCTGCTCGACGCCGCCTATTACGCGGAGCCGGAGCGGAAGCGCTCTTTCGGTCTGCACGGTGAGTACACCTCCGAGCTTCGCCGCACGTTCACCGAACTGCGGGGATTCTGGGACATCCGGTCGAAGGGCATCGAGTTGGTCCCGATGCACGGCTCGACCCTCGTGGACCCCGCCCGGTCGGCTCGGGCTCTTCAGGCCGGTTACGGTGTCTCGGCCGAGATCGCGGCCGAGGCCGCGGCGGCCCTCAAGGAACTGGCCGACCAGGACGTCTACGACCACGGGAACTTCCCGTTGTTCACGACGAACGCGGTCAGCCTCGTTCCGGGTGAGGGAGAGGTGCCGCCGCCCGGGGCCCAGCTCTCCAAGCGGATCGTGGTCGGCGACGGCCTGCTCACCGGCGCCCGCGCCATCGGGTTCGGCGACGTCGCACCGGCCACCCTCCTGGCGCACGAGTTCGGCCACCAGATTCAGGAAGCGGACGGTCTGGGCGCGGTGCCGGCCAACACGCCGGAGGCGACCCGGCGGTGGGAGCTGATGGCCGACGGCCTCGGCGGGTACTTCCTGGGCCACAACCGTGGCAAGAACCTGTCGTGGAAGCGGATTCGTGATGCCGTCAAGTTCACCGCCGCGAGCGGTGACTGCAGCTTCGACGTGGTCGGGCATCACGGCACGCCCAACCAGCGTGGTCACGCGGCGGAGTGGGGGGCGAAGCTCGCTCAGAAGGCGACGTGGCCGCACCAGCGGGTGCTGCCGAGCAAGCGGGTCACCGAACTGTTCGACCGCAAGCTTCCGGCCCTGGTGGCGCCGGATGCGCCCGACACGGTCTCGCTGACTGCGGCGGAAATCTCCGCCGCGGCCTGAGCCGATCAGGTGCCGGGTGGTCACCTCGACCACCCGGCACCGCCACCCCATTTCGGGGAGCACCAGGGCGACCGCGAGCCCGGAGGCGGCGGCCAGCACGGCAGTGATCCAGAAGATCCAGGTGTACGAGGTGTGGTCGACGATCAGTCCGCCGAGAACCAGCCCGAGGCCGTGCCGACGCCGAAGACGGCCGGGATGATGCCGATCGCCTGGGCACGGCGCTCGGGCCGGAAGGTGGGGCGGGCCACGGCCACGCCGAGCGGGATGATGCCGCCGCCGGCGCCCTATAGCACCCGGCCGGCGAGGACGAGCCCGCGGTTACCCGCGACGGCGCTGAGAACCGAGCCGGGATCACGATCAGCGGCCGGCGGCGGCCCCGACACTGTCCCGAGGCCCCGCCGCGACCGCGAGCAGACCCGACAACTGATGGATCCGGCCCCGCCGGTCCCGCGGGTCCGGCACCTGCGCCAGAACCTGCAAACCCCACCGGTCCTGCTTCACCAGTGGCGACACGCCGTGCAGACGTGCGGACAAGCCGCCGCTCAACGATGATGCTTCCACGTGCGCGGTCCTTCTCGATCATCCAGCCCAGACACCTGAAATGATCACCAGAAGACCGCGCTCTTCCACCTACCGACCCGAACCGGCGTGACCACCCTGACAGTAGCTAAACGGTCGAAGCGCTCTTCCACCGTCGGAGCAGCGCGGCCTGACCGACGATCGCCGCGCCGGCGTCGAGGACGTTCCAGATCGTGGCGTCCTCGATCCAGAACTGCCATCCGTCCTTGCGCACCCGCGGGCCGCGATAGCCATCGGCGTAGCCGTCGCGCAGTACGGACGCCATGAACCGGGCTCGCGCGTCGCGGTCCTGCTCGCCCGCGGACAGCCGTGACGGCAGGCCGATGAACTCGTCCGCGCCGTACCCGAAGACCTTCTGGGCCGTCGCGTTGGCATAGATGAACAGCGGGTCCGGCGACGTGTCGTGCACCAGCAGGGCGAAAGGTGCTTCGTGCAGCCACCGCGCGGCTTCGAGCCCCTGTACGCCGTCGGGGACGAGGTCCCGGCCGGCGAGCTTCGCGTAGCTGTCGACCAGTTGTCCGGCCAGTTGTGCGTCGGGTGCTCCGGTCACTGGACGAAGATGTCGACCGACGGGCGCATCTCGGCGCAGATCCGCAGAACCTCGTGGATCGGGTGCTCGGTGAATGTCTTGACCAGCGTGGTGTCCAGCTCGCTGGTGCCGTGGTCGATCGCCGGGTACGCGGTCTGGGTGAGCAGGTAGTCGAACCGCGGCGCCCATTTGCGCGATCCGAGGCGGGCCGTGGTGGAGCAGTTGTCGACCATGTAGGCCACGCCGCGGGCGTGCATGTACGGGTTGAGCGAGTCGGTGGCTTCGATGACCGACTCGTTGGCGATCTCCGAATAGGGGTGGCCCTTCTCGATGAACGTGTCGATCTGGGCCATCATCACGCCACAGAAGGTGCCCGCGGTGAACGGGTTCAGGGGCAGCGTGTCGTCGTCGCGGGTCTCTCGGGCGATTTCGCCGGCACGCCACATCTCGGCCTGGTCGATCCTGCCCATCGGGAAGCGGGTGAGCCGCTGTCCGGCCAGGATGACGCTGCGGATCTCGTTGCCCGAGGCGACCTCGTCGTAGATCTCGTGGGTGAGCTCCAGCCCGACCGGGTAAGCGGCGGCGTACGCCTGGGCGAAGACCTCGCGGTCCTCGTCGCCGAGCTGCTGGTAGAGCCCGATCAGGCCGTCTTTGGAGACGGTCCGGGAGATGGGCCCGGTCACGCAGTCCACCGAGTTGCGGTACGAGTCGGTCTCGTTCATCCCGGCCTCGCGGAACCGGCGGTAGAGGCTCTCGACGATGCCGTGCACCCCGCCGAGCAGGATGGCCCGCTCGCCGGTCAGGTCCGACAGGTACTCCGAGCGCAGGGTGGTCTGAAAGGTGTAGGGCGCGCCGAGGCCGACGGACCAGCCCAGCGCCCGGTCGACGGCGCGGCCGCTGCGGTCGTGCTCGACGGCGAAGCTGGCGTTGATGCCGGCCCCGTTGGTCTGCTGCCCCTGCACATAGAGGGCCCGGACCGAGGCGCCCATGCCCTTGGGACACACGGCGATCACGTCGACGTTCTCGGGGAACCGGGCGCCCTGCTGGCTCAGGTGGGCCAGCAGGAACCCGTGCGAGAGGCCGAGCGTGGCGCCGGGGCGCAGCGCGGCGAAGACCTGCTCGTACAGCTCGGCCATGGCCGAGTCGGCGATGAGCAGCAGGACCATGTCGGAGGCGGCGATGACCTCGAACATCTCGCCGAGGGTGCCGTCGGCCTCGGTGAAGCCCGCGGCGCGGGCCGCGTCGACCGACGTCGAGCCGTCGCGGAGCCCGACGACGACCTTGAGCCGGTCGCCGAGGGAGTCGCGCAGGTTCTGGGCCTGGGCCGAGCCCTGTGAGCCCCAGCCGATCACCGCGATCTGGTTGATCCCCTCGAACGCGCGGGGCAGCCGGTCGAACAGGTCCCGCCCGCCGCGCACGATGCCCTCGCGAGTTCCGGCGAGGGTGATGTATTCCTTGTCGAAGACGCTGGTCGTGAAGTCCAGCTCGTCGGTGCTCATTACTTTTGTTCTCCTCCGCAGTCGCGGCGCGTCGGACGCCGCCTACCCGCCGAACGGGCGGTCCGCCCGGAGCTTCATCCGGTGAGTCCAAAAATTCTCTGCGTGCGGTGGTGCGCACGGGGTGTGAAGGTATTCAGTTCCATTTCTGGTTCTCCGCGCCCGTGCATTCCCAAATCTGTGCTGGTACGGCGTTGCCGGAATTGTGGTCGGTCACGTCGACGCACTTGTCGACCTTGACGCTGACCAGGTCGTACCGGCCGTTGAGGTGGAAACGCTGGGCGGACGAGCCGTTGCAAGTTCCCATGCCCAGACGGGCGCCGTCCTCGGTGCCTCTGATGTGTACGCACAGCCCGAGGACGCGCATGGTGCCGTCCGACGGGAAGGTGAACTTCTGGCTGTCCCGGGACTGACAGTTCCCGAGCTGGAGGTCACCCCCGGTGTTCCGGGCATCGAGGCAGGTGCCGGTCTCGTGGTTCCAGATCTGGATGCCCGGGGTGGTGGTCTGGGCCTTCGTGGTGGTGGCGACCACGGGCGGAGCAGCCGGGTTGGTGGACACCGTGGTCTGCGCGGTGCCCGGTTTGTTCTGTCCGGGCGCCGCGCCGTCACCCGGTTTGACACTGATTCCGGGCGACGGTGGCGGCGCCGCGGGCGAGGGCGGCGACCCGGCGGTCTTCGCCGTCGGGACGCTCACCGCGACGGGGAGAGGTGCTTGGACGCCGTCAGGCTCAGCGGATGGCGAGGCCCCAGCCGACGGACCGGCCACCGCGTCCGTCCGTTCCTCGGCCCCTTCGGACCGCGTCAACGGCCACCCGGTGGCCGCGACGGCCGCGACGACGATCGCCGCGGCGATCGTCCAGTGACGTCGTCTGTCGCGCCGGGGCGCGGCCGGTGGCAGCGCCGCCGTCGTCGCCTCCGCGGGTTTCGCGGCGGCTTCGGGTGTCGCGTCTGATGCGGGCGTCCCGGTCGAGGGGCCCGGATCGTCGTTCATCGCGGCCCGGAGCAGACGTTCCAGCTCGTCCGGGTCGGCGCGTTCGGCCGGATCTCTGCGGAGCAGGGCGTCCAACGCGGGACGCAGGGCACCCGCACGTTCCGGGGGCGTCGGCGGCTCGACCAGCAGGGCGGCCAGGGTCGCCATCGGGGAGGATTTCTCGTACGGCGGACGGCCCTCGACCGCGGCGTAGAGCGTGGCCCCCAACGACCACAGGTCGGCGGCTAAATCGGGCTGTTCGTCCAGCGCCCGCTCCGGAGCCAGGTAGGACGGGCTTCCGAGAACCACGCCCGTACGCGTCATCGCCGAGTCGCCGGCCATCTCGGCCAGACCGAAGTCGGTCAGCACCACCCGCCCGCCGTCGGCCAGCAGGACATTCGCCGGTTTCACGTCACGATGCAGGACGCCGGCCCGGTGAGCCGCCCGCAGGGCGTTCAGGACGGCGAGGCCGATCTCGGCCGCCCGGGCCGGGGTGACCGGGCCGTCCTCGTTGACGACGTCGAACAGCGAGCGGGAACGGACCAGTTCCATGATGATCCACGGTGCGTCCTCGTCGTCCCGCACCACGTCGAAGACGCGGACTACGTTGACGTGGTCGACCTGGGCGAGCGCCCGGGCCTCCCGGATGGCGCGCTCGCGCACGTCACCCAGTTCGGCCTCGGTCAGCCCGTTCGGGGCCAGTTCCTTGACCGCGACGTCGCGGTTGAGGAGTACGTCGCAGGCCTCCCAGACGACACCCATGCCGCCCTGGCCGAGCGGCCGGACAAGGCGATAGCGGGCAGCGAGCAATGCGGCTGTTCGATCAGTCACGGGGGCCTACCGTAGCGGCCGGTTCCGGGGTTGGGCAGTCGGTGGTCAAGAGAGAGGAATTACAGGTTGAAGGGCGGTGTCGCAGATCCGTTTGCCGTTTTGCAGCAGGCTGTGCCGTCACCGTCGCAGGGCCAGTGCTGGCGCCACGTCGCGGTGACGTGGTGACGGTCGCCGGGGCAATTGTGACTCCTTAGTGGATGGTCGAATTCCCGCCGTCATCGTGCGTTTGTGCGGGTGGTGCCCCGCTCGTTCCGGCACAGCGGGGGAGTGGCCACTGTGTTCCCGTCCGCCACCCGACGAGGAATGGGCCATGTCGAAATGCCCGCGGGCCACCCGGCGCGACGTGTCAGCTCGTGAGGACCGGGTAGTCCGTGTAGCCGACGTGGTCCCCGCCGTAGGCCTTGCTGTAGTCGGGGGTGTTGAACGGGCCACCCACGCGCAGGCGGTCAACCAGATCAGGGTTGGCCATGAACAGGCGGCCGTACGAGACCAGGTCTGTCGCGCCGGTCTCGACGAGCTTCAGGGCCTCGGGGCCGGTGAAGCCGTCGGGCGTGTAGGGGTTCAGGATCAGCGTCCCGGTCCAGCGCTCCCGCAGCATCGGGGTGAACTCGGTGTCCGGGCCCTCGCCGATGTGCAGATAGGCGAGGCCGAGCGGGTTCAGCTCGTCGATCAGCGCCAGATAGGTCTCGCGGTGGTCGTCCTCGACGATGTCGTTGATCGTGACCGTCGGCGAGATGCGCAGACCCACCCGGTCGGCACCGATCGCCTCGGCCACCGAGCGGGCGACCTCGACGGTCAGGCGGATTCGTCCAGCGATCGACGCGCCCCACTCGTCGTCGCGGAGGTTCGCATTGGTGGAGAGGAACTGGTGCAGCAGGTATCCGTTGGCGCCGTGCAGCTCGACGCCGTCGAAGCCGGCCTCGATCGCGTTGCGGGCGGCACTGGTGAAGTCGGCGATCGTCTCGGCGATCCCGTCCGCGTCGAGCTCTTCGGGGACGACGAAGTCCCGCATGCCGTCGGGGGTGAACGCCTGCCCGGCCGCCGGCACCGGGGAAGCGCCCACGGGGGTCAGGGAGCCGGACGCGTACAGCCCGGGGTGGCCGATCCGGCCGGTGTGCATGAGCTGGGCGAAGGTCAGGCCGCCGCGGGCGTGCACCGCTTCGGTGACCTTGCGCCAGGCGGCGACCTGCGTCGCGCTGTGCAGGCCGGGCGTGGCCAGGTAGCCCTGGCCGACCGGTGACGGCTGGATGCCCTCGGTGATGATCAGGCCGGCCCCGGCGCGCTGGCTGTAGTAGATCGCGGTCAGGTCGGTGGGGCTGGCGCCCTCGCCGTAGGCGCGGCTGCGGGTCATCGGCGCCATCGCCACCCGGTTGCCAGCCTCGTAGCGCCCGATGCGGACCGGGTCGAAAGCGGTAGTCATGGTTGCCTCTCAAATCTCTGTCGTAGACAGGTATTTAGTTTGCACGCAAAGTAATGGGCTGCCAGTGTTCGTGAGCCACTTCACTGTCGGCGACAGGTAAGTAGGATGGAGGTCGTGAGCAGAGAGCCTCAGGCCGCCGCGGGCGGACCGATCTCGCACGCGGTCTTCCGGCTGTCCCGGGCCCACCGGTTGCTGGCCGGGAGGCTGCTGCGCGACCTCGGCCTACACCCGGGGCAAGAGCTGATCATGATGTACCTCTGGGAGCGGGGCCCGGTCCGCCAGTCCGAGCTGGCCGACCGCTTGCAACTGGGCGACTCGGCCGGCACCACCCGCCGGGTGCAGCGCCTCGAGCGGGCCGGCTACGTGCGCCGCGTCCCCGACCCTTCCGACGGGCGAGCCACCCTGGTCGAATCGACCGAGTCGGGCCGGGCGTTACGCCCCCGGATCGAGGCGATCTGGACCGAGCTGGAGACGAAGACCGTCGCCGGGATGACCGATGCCGAGCAGCGCGCGGTGCTGGCCGCTCTGGAGCGGATGGAGGACAACGTCGGGCGTACCTGAGCCGCCCGCGAGTGCAACCCGCAGCGCGGAGGAACCGTCTGGGGCGAGCGGGAGTCGCTCCCCTGCTCGTCTCCGGACTGCTCGTCGGCGCGCCGGCGACGGCGTGCCGCGGTCGAGCCCGAACCCGGACGGCGCGCGCGAGGAGGGGGACTCGCCGATCGGCAGGAAGCCGTCGGGAGCCCGTCGACCCGATCGAAGCGGTAGCGGCGCTCGGCCGGGAACCGCATCAGCGCCGCCGGTCCCAGCGGCGTGCCGGTGCGGACCAGACTGCCGAAGCCTCGCCGGGCAGCCGGCGAGCGACGTCCCGCAAGCCGGCCTCGTCGGTGCGCAGAGGTGCGCCGGCGAACGCGGAGAGCATCAGCGTGCAGCGGTCGTCCCCCTCGGCCAGCACCCACCCGGGCGATCGCTGCCTTGACGCCGGCGAAGCCGTTGGCGAGGTAAGGGTTGTGCTGGATTGTTGAGCCGCCCCTTGGCGGTGAGTCTTCTTCTCATGGTGCGTTTCCTGCACCAGGAGGGTCGAGCAGCTGCAAGCTGCCCTGGTAGTCGCCCACCACGGCATTGCGGACGGCCTTTGCGGCCACGTCGAACGATCGGTCGCCGCCTTCGGTGGCCGCCGTCGGTACAGGGACGTCGATCCGGGTGGTAGCGGGCCCGACCGCGGTCGTCCACGACGTCGTCAGGCCGGTGCTCAAGTCGCGCAGGAACAGCCGGACCTCGGCCGGCCGAGGTCCGCGGACCCGCACCGGCAGACCGTAGACGCCCGAGTCGTCCGCCTTGACGGTCAGGTCACCGAGGTCGACGCGATCGAGCGCGGCTGGACGAGGCGCGGGGGAGCCGGGATTCCAGCCCCATGCGTCGATCAGCCACGCCGGCCGGTCACCGTGCGGGGTGAGGTCGAGTCGGGCCACCGTCCGCACCTTCGCCGGCAGTGGCAGACGCACCTCCTGAGCCCAGCGGGACACCGTCGAGGCGCTGCCGGGCAGCCCGGTGATCGTGGCGGTACCCAGCTCGGTGCGGCGGCCCCGGTCGTCGGTGACCATGACGTCGAACGAGGTGGCGGGCGCGTTCGGGGGCACCATCAGCCGCATCGTCAAGGCTCGGTACCCGGCGACCGGCATGGCCCGCGCCGGTCGGAGCGTGGCGGTGGCGGGGCCGTTCAGCGCGACGGCGTAGCGGCCGGGCTCGGGTGTGCGGAAGGGCATGAAGTGCGGAGAGTCCTCGTACGGCGAGCTGGGGTGGAGGCAGGCGTGCTCAGGTTCGGCGGCGACCTGGTCGCACAGCCGGCCACCCTGGACGGTGAGGGCCGGGCCCGGGATGATCACGGGGGTGCGGTTCCCGCCGATCGCGTGGGCCACCACCCGGGCCGGGCCGGCCGAGGGGGCACGCACGCCGGATCCGTCCAGCAGGGGCCGTACCCGGTCGTCGCCGGTGACGAACAACCGGGCTGCGGCGGCGATGTAGGTCGCACCAGCTGTCTGCTGCTGGCCAGGCGTGAGCCGGGTGGGGGCGAACTCTGGCGTGCACACCGGGTCGGGCTCGTCGCTGACGAAGTCGTCCCAGGCCGGGGCGACCGCCTGCCCCGGGGTGGACTCGGTGTTGAAGTAGCCGTGGTTGGCGCCGACCATGTACAGAGCGCTGTGCAGCGCGTGCCCCGAACCGGCTCCCCGGGCGGCGTCGACGTACATCTGGCCCTGCAGGTTGAAGACGTCGCCGTCACAGCCGGGCAGGATCGTGACCGACGGCACGTCCGGCTGTGGATTCTGTCCGAACGCGGTGGGTCCGATCAGCAGCATCCCGCGGATCGTCCAGCGCACCGGACCGTCCTGCGCCGCGGCGGGCGGTTCGAGACTGTCCAGGGCGGCCCGGGCGGCCCCTTCACCGCCCCGGGAATGTCCCATCAGGAAAACCTTCGACAGGTCGGCTCGAGGTACGGCCCGGACGATGGCGGGCGCGCCGGCCCGTCCGGCTCCGGCCCAGTCGGCCCAGCGGGCGAGATGCGTCCGGATCAGGGACGAACGCGCCTGGGCGCCGCCGTCCGCGTCGGCTCGATCCTGACCGTTGACGCCGTTGGCCGAGATCGACACGGTGACGTAGCCCTGTGACGCCAGCAGCCGCTGGGCCTGCAGATAGCCGCGATAGCTGGGCACGGGCTCCGAGCCGGCCGGGCACGGCCATCTCAGGCGGAGCGCGTCCCGGTCGTCCCCGACGAAGCAGGTCCAGCGCCGCCCGTGCAGGAACATGGCCAGGGGCCGCCGGCCCGGGGCGCCTCGAGGCCCCACGACGACGGCTTGTATCTCGACCGGTGCCGCGTAACCCGGCAGTGCGACCCCGGGGAGGGAGTATTCGCCGGTCATCGTCTCGTACGGGCCCTCGACGCCCGGGTCGACGGCGTTCGGGGGCAGGATGGGTGGCTCGGCCGGCGCCCGGTCCGCCGGCTGCGGGAGAACCCGGGATGTCGCCGCGTCGATCCGTCGGCCGCCCCGGTGGACCTGTAGGTCGCCCGTCGCCCGCGGAGCGCTGCCCCGAAGGACGAACGTACGCAGGTCCGGCGCTTCCTCGGCCCGGCCGAGCAGCCGATCGCCGGACCAGAATTCGACCGCGGCGTCACCGGGCGCGACGACCCGTGGGCTGGTCCATGTCAGGGTCCGGTCGGCCGAGGTCCAACCGGGCGGCCGCTCTGCCTGGGCCGGTGCGGGCATTCCCAGGAGCAGGGCGCCCGTTGCCGTGGCAGCGACCATGAATCTTCGCATGCGGCTTTTTCTACTGAACTCGTGGAAATCTTTCGATCCCCTTTTGGGGGACGTCCCTCCGGCGCCGGCAGCCGGGGTGCCGGTGATGTGCTCGAGAGCACCGTGGTGATCCGCGCCGAACTCGGGACACCCTGACGTCAGCACTACCGGCTCGGCGGCGCCCATCCCGGTCCGCGTCCCGCTCTTGACATCGGCCTCTGGCTGGGCGTCGGCGGGCCGAAGATGCTGGCCCTGGCCGGGCGACGACGTCTCGGTCAGGTGCGGCTGTTCGCCGAGCAGGTCGCTCCGGCCGTCCGTCGTGCGGTCGGCCGGTCGCGCCTGAGGTGACGATCCCGTGCCGGGCCCCTCGGCCCGACACGGGTCGCTTCCGCTACGAAGCGCGGAAGCTCACATAGTCGCCGGCGGCGAAGGTGGCGAGCCCGCCGAGCTCGACCGGGCCGCCGGTGCAGGCCACGCCGCGGTAGGCGGTCACCCGTTCCACGTCGCTCCAGGCGACGAGGGAGACAGCGGTGCTCGGGAAGGCCGTGCACGAGCCGTCGGGGTGCGCGAAGTTCGCGACCTGGGTCGTGAACTGGTCACTGTAGAACGACAGGCCCGTCGGTGCGGCTGAAGCCGGGGCGCCGAACAGCGCGACCGATGCGGCTGCCGCGGACAGCGCGACTCCGGCGTGGGCAAGGTGGAAACGCATCCTGACAACCTCCGGGGAGAGTGGACTGATCGACTGCACCCGATTTTACGATCTTGATTAGGTGAAGCACATCGATTGAGAGTGATGTCCTAGTTCAGTGGTTGAGGTGAAGATCTGGGCAGTTCACGCGTTTGCCCGTGGCGGTGGGGTCGAGCCGCGGACCGTCCTTGGCGGTGGGTGGAGCGGGTCGGCGGAACGCATGTCGTTGTAGCCGACGACTGAGACGTCGAGCGGGCAGTTCAGCCCGCGCTCGGCCAGCGCGCGCAGCACGCCGCGACCGACGTGATCGCCGTGGTGGAGACGGCCAAGGCCGTGGTCGACGTCGAGGCCGGCCGCGACGGGGTGCTGGTGCGCACGCTGGTCGAGTTGGGCAGCCGACGTCCGGGTGGGTGCGTCGATCGAGCGACGGCGTCCCTGCTGGTGTGATGGTCAATACTTTGGACTATCAAGGAAATGGACTATCCTGTGGGCGTCCACTCGTACTTCTGGAGGCGTCATGTCCACCGATCCCACGTTCGCCGCAGCCCTCGCCGAGTTCGAGGCGGCCTGGAACGATCCCGGCACGACCTCGATCGAACTGCCCGCGGTCGACGTCAACAAAACGCTCGCCGAGCAGTACGAGGTCGTTCCGCCCACCCGGATGACCCGCACCCAGGTGTGGGACATGGAGACCAAGAAGGCCTGGGATCCGCTGACCTACATCCCCTACGTGGTCACCGACGGCGTCTCGTGGGCGCGGCGGGATCTGCCGGACGGTCGCAACCACCTGCGCTCCTCGATCCAGAAGGCGTGGCTCGACGACACCCGGGGCCGGGTCCTCGAGGACGTCTATGTCAGTCCCGCGACCCAGCAGGCGCTCTTCCTGGGCCGGCCCACGATGACCGGGCCGAACGGCGAAGGGCTGACCGCCGACCCCTACCAGCCGCTGTTCCACGTCGACCACGGCGTCGGCGGCACCGAGGAGGAGCCGCTCAACCTGTGGCGGATCGTCGTGCTGACCGAGAAGCCCGACCCTCGGTTCGCCGCCGCGTTCGACAAGCAAGCCGCAGTCGGCGGGCTGCCCGGCTTCCTCGAGGTCTACCTGACGCGCGACCTCGGCGTCGCCGTGCGGCGACGCTGAACGACACCTCTGGAAATGACTCCGTGGTGACCGCGACTGAGCTGTTCATCGGAGGTGTCTGGGGTCCGGCCGCGTCCGGCCGGCGGTTCGATGTCGTCAACCCCAGCACCGGCCGGACGATCGCATCCGTCGCGGACGGAGACGTCCAGGACGCCCTCGCCGCGGTGGATGCCGCCGCCGCGGCCGCGTCCGGCTGGGCGGCGACCGCGCCGCGCGAGCGAGCCGAGATCCTGCGCCGGGCGTTCGAGCTGGCCACCCGCAAGATCGCTCCGGCACTGGCCGCAGGTTGCACGATGATTCTCAAGCCGGCCAGCGACACCCCGTTGACCGCGCTGGCGCTGGCCGAACTGCTGACCGAAGCCGGTGTGCCCGCCGGTGTGGTCAACGTCGTGGCCAGCCGCAGCTCGGGTCGTACCGTCGCGGCGATGCTGCACGACCCGCGGGTCCGCAAGTTGTCGTTCACCGGGTCGACGGAGCTGGGTCGCCGTCTCCTGAAGGAGAGCGCTGACCAGGTCGTCAACACCTCGATGGAGCTCGGCGGCAACGCGCCGTTCGTGGTGTTCGCCGACGCCGACCTGGAAGCGGCGGTGGACGGCGCGATGATCGCCAAGATGCGTAACGCGGGGGAGGCCTGCACGGCGGCCAACCCGTTCTGTGTCGAGGAACCGGTGGCCGCCGAGTTCGGCCACCGGCTGGCCGAGTGGATGGCAGAGATGGTGGTCGGCCCGGCTACCGACCCGGCCACCCCGACGGCCGCGCCGATCGAGCGGCAGAACGTCACGATAGCGCTGGCCGCCCCGAGATCCTCGGGCCGCACGGCGTCTTGTACCGAGGCCAGCACGATCATCGGCACCATGCCGATTCCGACGCCCATGACCAGGAACCACAGACCGGCGAGCACGGCCGGCGTGCCTGGCCCCAGCGTGCTCAGCAGGGGCAGGCCGGCCACGTGGAGCAGAAGCCGGGTCAGCAGATCGGCCGCTGCCGGGCCGGCTTGCCGATCAATCGGCCGACCAGGTCACGAGCCCGGCCGTCGAGCCGTGGAACACGTCGCGGTCCACGTTGCCGCTGATGCCGGGCACGCTGCCGCCGCTCGTGTGTCGCCAGAAGGTGAAGCGGGACCAGCCCGCCGAGACCGTGCCCGGCAGTGCGGCGTACGCCACGTGGCGAGCGGCGACGCGGCGAACGCCTTGCTGCCGCCGGTGCACGGGCTCCACCAGTTCGGATTGGTGCAGCTGATCGGCCGGACGCCGGTGCGCCGCTGTACCTCGGCGACGAAGGCCTGGATCCAGGAGAGCACCTGAGCTGGGGTCAACCCGTACCACGGCGACGGGCTTCCCGATCCGCTGCAGGGCCATTCGATGTCCAGCATCGGTGGCAGCGCGCGGCCGTCGCGGACGTAACGAGCGTCGTCGAGGGAGAAGTCCGCCTGGGCGGTGCCGGTGCTGCGGTCGGGCAGCGCGAAGTGGTAGGCGCCGACGTACAGGCCGATTGTCCTGGCCCCGAGATAGTTGGTGGTGGAGTCAGGATCGACGAATGTCGTGTTGTTGGCTGCCTTCAGGATGGCGAACTTTCCGCCGGGCGCTGCGACCTGGGACCAGTTGATCGTGCCTTGGCGGTGCGAGACGTCGATCCCGCCGACTGTGTAGCCGGCGGGTGGTGCCAGGGCCGGGGTGGGCGTGAGGCCGGCATCGCTGTCGGGCCGGCCGGTGCCCGCGTGCGCCTGGCCGTCCCCGGCGGGGCCGGTCGCCAGGACCGGCCCCGCCGGAAGGAGAAACGCGGAGGCGGCGATCGTCGCGATCACCGACCGCAGGATGTGTGGTGTACCGCGGACTGACATATCGATGAAGACGAGGAATTCCGGTCACCCTTCAGCCCTTATCGCGTCAAGTGACGCCCGACACACGGCTACTACGGGCGCAGGCCGGCGCGGCGGCGGGCGCGGGGCATTCGCAAGGTCGAGTTTTGACCGATCGAGAAGGACCGCGCTCGTGGAAGCGTCATCGTTGGGACGCGGTATGGGACCGCCTCGGGGCGGCCCGGGACCGGTTCACCGGCGCCCGGCGGGTGCCTGATGACCGCTTCTCAGCCGAAGGGCCTGTGTCTTGGAGCACAGGGGCGATCGGCGCAGCCGGTGAGCGACGCAAGGTCTTGGCGGGCGCGACCGGACGCTCTGCTTTCCGAAGGAACCCAAGGTCGAGTTGCTCGTAGACTTCGGCCAGCGGTTCCGGGAGGCCGGCAGTCCGGCAGGTCATGGGGTGGTCGCGTGGATCCGTCAGTGTGGCTGGGAGTGCTGGGTACGGTGCGCGCGCGCCACGGCGACACCGAACTCGATCTCGGCGGGCGTCAGTTACCCACCGTGCTCGGACTACTGCTCGTCCGCGCCGGAAAGCCGGTGACGTGGGGAGAGTTCACGACCCTGCTCTGGGACGACAGTCCTCCGGCGGGCGCCGAGAACATCCTCCAGCGGCATATCGGCGCACTGCGGCGCATCCTCGAGCCCGGTCTGCCGCCCCGGGCACCGAGCCGCTGGTTGCAGCGCTCCCCGGGTGGCTACCGGCTGGCCGCCGGCCCCGAGTCGCTCGATCTGCTCCGGTTCCGTCAACTCGCCGAACAGGGCTCGCAAGCGGCCGCGGCGGGCGACGCCGCGGCCGCGGCGAAGGCTCGGACGGCCGCGCTGCAGTTGTGGCGCGGGAGGTGCGGGTCCGGAATCGAGGTCGGACCCGCCTTGTCGCCGGAGTTCTCGGCCGTCGACCGGGAACGGGTCGACGTGCTCCGGGCCGCGGTCGACGACGCCCTGGCCAGCGGTGAACTCCGGGGCCTGCTGCCCGTCGTGCAGAAGGCCGCCGCCCAGGACGGACTGAACGAAGCGGTGCAGGCCCCGCTGATTCTCCTGCTGGCAGCTTCCGGCCGGCAGGCGGCCGCCGTCGCCGCGTACCAAGCTCTCCGGTCGCGGCTGGCCGAGGACCTGGGGGTCGACCCCGGGCCGGAGGTACGCGCCGCCTACGACCGGGTGCTGCGGCAAGAGGTCGTGACCGCGCCGGCCCCGCCCCCTCCGGCCGTGGGTGAGGTTCCGCCGCTGCGGTCCGTGCCGTCGCAGCTCCCAGCGGCCAATCGGTTCTTCACCGGCCGCGCGGCCGAACTGGCTCAGCTCTCCCGGGTGGCCGCCGAGGTGAACCGGGGCCGGTCGTCGTCGGTAATCGTCACGATCGACGGATTGCCCGGCGTCGGCAAGACACTTCTCGCGCTGCACTGGGCGCATCAGATGACCGACCGGTTCCCGGACGGTCAGTTGTTCGTCGACCTGCGCGGCTTCGACCCGACGGAGCCTGCCCTCAGCAGCGACCAGGCGCTGATTCACCTGCTCGCCGGCCTCGGCGTGCCCGATCAGCAGATGCCGGTGGGCACGGACGCGTTGTCGGCGATGTTCCGCGCGATGGTCAACGACCGGCGGTTCCTGATCGTCCTGGACAACGTGCGTGACGAGGAGCAGGTCCGGCCGCTGGTACCGGTCTCACCCGGCAGCCTCGTGCTGATCACCAGCCGGGCCCGGCTCACCGGTCTCGTCGTCACCAACAGCGCGGTGCCCCTGAGCCTGTCGGTGATGTCCCTGGAGGAGTGCCGGGTGGGCGCGCGGGAGCGGATCGGCACCGACCGGTTCGCAGGCGCGGAGGACGCGCTCGACGAGATCATCAAATACTGCGGACGACTGCCTCTGGCCATGGCCATCGTCAGCGCCCGCGCGCTGGCCAACCCGCAGTGGTCGGCCCGCGAGATCGCCGACGAGCTGCGGGCGGCCGCGCCGCTCGACTTCCTCGACGGTGAGGAACCACGCAGCGATGTGCGGAACGTCTTCTCGTGGTCCTACCGCATGCTCTCCGAGCCGGCGGCCCGGCTGTTCCGCCTCCTGCCCCTGCACCCAGGCCCGGACATCGGGACGGTGACCGCGGCGAAGCTGGCTGGTCTGCCGCCCGAGACGGTGCGCCGCCTGGTGCAGGAGTTGACTCGCACCAGGTTGCTGACCGAGGTCCGGCCCAGCCGGTATGCGTTCCACGACCTGATCAAGGCGTACGCCGCGGAGCTGGGCGCGAGTGCCGACACCGAGCAGGAGCGGGCCACGGCCTTGACCGGTCTGCTTGACTACCTGTTGCTCGCCGGCGACCGCGCGAACCGGATGATGCAGCCGGCGTTCCGGCTCAACGAGGTGAAACAGGCCGACGGCGGCCTCGTGGAGCCGGTGCGCGACACCAAAGAGGCGATGGCGTGGTTCACCAGCGAACTGACCGTCCTCGAAGCCGCGGTCGATCTGCCCGGCCCGCGCTCCTGGCGGCTGGCCGAGCTTCTGATCCCCTTCTACCAGCGGCTCGCCCTCTATCAACGGTGGGAGTCGACGGCCGGCCACGCGCTCAGCCGGGCCGAGAGCGCTGGTGACCTCGAGGGGCAGGCGGCCATGCACCGCATGATCGCCGGTTCCCTCATGTTCGCCGGGAGTTCGGCTCGCCCGACCGGACCCGACCCTGAGCGCCTCGCCATGGCTGCCCGGCACCTGCAGCGGACCCTCGAGCTTTTCGACGCTCTCGGCAAGGACGCCGCCAAGGCCGAGGTCTACCGCAACATCGGCATGACCGAGCGTGAACGAGGGCAGCACGATCGGGCCCGGTCGCAGTTCGAGCGGGCGCTGGCCCTGTTCGAGGCGCAAGGCGACCGCCGGGGGATGGCCCTGTCGCTGCTCGGTCTGGCCCGGGAACGCGCGGAGCTGGGCGACCTGGAAGTCGCCGCGGACAAGATCGCCCGCGCCGAGACGTTCGCGCGAGAGCTCGATGACGTGAATACGACCGCGGCCGCCGTCGCTACCCTGGCGCACATCGTGGCCCGGATGGGCCGGCTCGAGGAGGCACTCGTCCTTTTCGAACGGGCGGAGGAACTCTTCCGCCAGGACGAGAACCGGGGCGAGATGGCCAGCAACGACGTCAGCATCGGTGACCTGCTGGCCGAATGGGATCGCCTCGGCGAGGCGGTGATCTTCTGGTCGCGGGCCCGGGACCGCTATGCCGAGCTGGGCCAATCCGCCGTCGTCGCCGTCCTCGACCAGCGTTTGGCCGAGACCGCGGCCGACATGTCATCCGGTTGACCGCCCCGTCATCGTCCGGAGTTCTCCCGAAGGTGGTGGGCGGCGTCGCGAAGGGTGGAGGGGCCCCGGCGGCCGACGCCCGGACGGCCGCGCGCCGCAGGACGCCCACGGCGTGCGAGGAGCCGAAGGTGCGGGTGAGCGGCAGCAACGCCGGGACCAGGGCGATCGCGCCGCGCCAGTCGCTGGCGTGCACGCGATTATCGAAGAGATAGGCCGACAGGCTGTAACGGTCTCGGGGAGTCGTCGCCACCACGGGTTCGAGGAGGGCGGTGGCCCGCTCGTGGTCGCCCAGGGCTGACCGGGTCGCCGCCGCCACCTCGCGGCGCAGGCGCGCGGGCGGTGCGCTCCGCGACAGCCGGTGGCGGACGGCGACGATCACCCGGTCGGCCGCTGCCGAGGCGGCCGCGCCGCCGGATCGGGCGTCGAGGCTGAGCAAGCCCTGGACGACCGCAGGAACCCGTCGGCCGAGGCGGAGCCCCAGTCGTCGGCGGCGGCGAAGACCGAGGTGGGTACGGTCGCCGCCCGGCCGCCGCGGCGAGCTGGTCGGCGAGCAGACGGGTCGAGGACGGCTGGCTCAGGACGGACGAGACGACGACCAGGGCGCGCCGCTTCGTGCGGAGACCTCCTTGGCCCTCTCAGCGGCCAGCAGGGCAGCGTGGGCGGGGCGTCCGGCACGTGGGCCGGCAGCGCACCGCTGCCTCTAGTACAAAACCTTGACAGTCAGGAAAATGGACTAATATATTGCGTGGCAACCGGTGGCCCTTGCTACCCGGTACACGAAGGAGACAACGATGTCCGGCAAAAAAGTGATCTCGGTTGTGGGCGCGACCGGCACCCAGGGCGGTGCGGTGGCGCAGGCGCTGCTCGCCGACGACGAGTTCGAGGTCCGAGCGTTGACCCGCGATCCGTCCTCGGCCAAGGCCCGGGCGCTCGCCGACCTCGGCGCCGAACTGGTCGAGGCCGACCTGTACGACGTGGACAGCCTGCGGAAGGCGTTCGACGGGGCGTACGGCGCCTACCACGTGACCCCGTACTGGAATCACCTGTCGGCCGACAAGGAACTCGAGGAGGTCGAGAACCTGATCTCGGCGTCGACAGCAGGCGGCCTGAAGCACGTGGTGTGGTCGACGCTTGAGGACACTCGCGATGTCATTCCGCTGCACGACGACCGGATGCCGACACTCGACGAGATCTACAAGGTGCCGTGCTTCGACGTGAAGGGCGCCGTGGCCGACCGGCTCTACGAGAAGTCCGGTCTGCCGACCACTTATCTGCGGGTCTCGTTCTATTGGGACAACCTCCTGGGTGATCTCAAACCGCGACGGGACGCGGACGGTGTCCTCGCGGTGCACCTGCCGTTCGGGGAGACGCCCATCGCTGGGATCGCCTCGGAGGACATCGGGCAGGCGGTGCGCAGCATCTTCCGCCGGCCGGAGGAGACACTGGGCGCACTCATCGGGGTGGCCGGCGAGCAGCTGACCGGGGACCAGATCGCCGCCGCGTTCAGCCAGGTGCTGGGCGAGAAGGTCGTCTACCGCCGGGTGCCGCACGACATGTTCCGCGCCTACGGCTTCCCGGGTGCGGTCGAGCTGGGCAACATGTTCCAGTACTACACCGAGTTTCCCGACTCCTACCTGGGCAATCGCGACGTCGAGCGCACCCACCAGCTGAGCCCCAACTGGCTGAGCCTGCCCTCCTTCCTCACCCGGCACCGCGACCGGCTCGGCCTCTGAACGACTCTGCCGATCGCGGCGGTGAAGAGGTGCAACGTCGGTTTTCCCTCGGTCGGCGGCGCAGCCCCAGCGACCAGCAGATCGCCGTGCTCTACGGTCTCCTGCTCGCGGCCGAGGGAAGCGAGATCGTGGAGGCCGTCGTCCGGCTCGACGGCAGCCCCTCGGGGACGTATCGCATCCGGCGTGCGGTGGACGACGACATCGTGGTGTCGGCGGCCGCCGGCTCGGGGCCGGTGCTGCGCGGCGACATGCTCGCGGTTGTGAGGAGTCTCAGCGGGCAGGGGTCGGGGCCCACGGAGGTTCTCTCCGGGCCGGCGGACGTGCTGCGGTCGCTGACGCCGGGCCGCACGGCCCGTCAGGGGGTGCGATGAGCGCCTGTAGGGCCGGACCGGCCAGCCGCAGCACGTCGTCGAGGTCAGCGCCGGCGAGGTCGGGCATGCGCAGCAGGTAGCGCTGTGCGGCGATGCCCATCATCATGGCGCTGGCCAGGGCGGCTCGCAGCCGGGCGTCGTCGGCGCGGATGGTAGCGCTCATGCTGTCGACGGCCTCGGCGGTGATGTGGTCGCGCAGGATGCCGGCCGCCTCCTCGCTGGTCATGCTGGCCCGCAGCAGGACGGCCATCGGGCTGTTCGGGTCGGCGGCCCAGCTGCGCAACATGCCTCGCAGATAGTTGTCGACGCTCTGAGCCGGGTCGTCGGTCGTGTTGCGCCGCATGGGGATCGTCCAGTGCACCGCGGCCCGGAACAGCTCCTTTTTGGTGCCGAAATATTGGATGACGGAGGACTTGTCAACCTCGGCCGCCACTGCGATCGCCCGGATCGTGGCGCGCTCGTATCCGACCTCGGCGAACACCGCACGGGCCGCCTCGAGGATCCGGCGTTTGGTCCGCTCACCTTTGCGTTCCGGCCGGGGGGCGGTCTCGTCCCGGCTCATCTGTGGCTCCCTTTTCTCAACCTCGTCGGCGAGGCGATCGTACCGGGACCGGTCCGGCGGAACTCGGATCGCCGGCGTTTTCGCAGCTCCCGGTGAGGTTGGCCACGGGCGGCGACGGCGCTGGGGCCGGTAGAGCTAGAGTGGCGATGATTTTCTCAACGCTTGTCTACTTTTTGTGACGGCGGTCGGCGTGGACGCGCCCCGGATGACCCGGCCGCCCCACGACGGGCACGAAGTTCGATGGAGGAACCGAATGGCGGCACCGACCCAAGCCAGGCCGTCCACCGCACGAACGGGGACCTCACATCCGGGTCTCGCGCTCGCGGTGATCGCGGCGGCACAGCTCATGGTGGTGCTGGACGGCACGATCATGAACATCGCCCTGCCCAGCATCCAGCGCGATCTGCACGTGTCCGCGTCCGGCCTGTCGTGGATCATCAACTCCTACCTGTTGGCGTTCGGAGGTCTGCTGCTGCTCGGCGGCCGCACCGGGGACCTGTACGGCCGCCGCCGCGTGTTCCGGGCCGGACTGATCGTCTTCACCCTCGCCTCCCTGCTGGGCGGACTCGTCCCGAACGCGGAGCTGCTCATCGCTGCACGGGTGCTGCAAGGGTTCGGCGCGGCCGTCGTCGCCCCGAGCGCCCTGTCGCTGATCACCACGACCTTCGCCGAAGGACCGCCCCGCAACCGGGCGATGGGCGTCTATGCCGCCATGTCCGGCATCGGCTCCACGGTCGGGCTGCTGCTCGGTGGCGTACTCACCGACTACCTGAACTGGCGCTGGGTCCTGTTCGTCAACGTGCCGATCGGTCTGGCCGTCCTGGTCGGCACCCGGCTGCTGCCGAGCGGCGGCAAACTGCATGGCGCGCTGGACGTGCGCGGCGCCGTACTGGGCACGGCCGGCTTGGTGGCTCTGGTCTATGCGATCACCCAGGGCGGTGACCGCGGCTGGGACGACAACGTGACGATCGGGATGTTCGTCGTCGCGCTGGTGCTGCTGGCCGTTTTCCTGCGCACCCAGGTGCACAACCAGCACCCGATCCTGCCGCTGCGCCTGCTGCGGTCGCGCAACCGCGCCGGATCGTACGCGACGATGCTGTTCATCGGCGCTGCCATGTTCGCGACGTTCTACTTCCTGTCGCTCTACATGCAGAAGGTCCACGGGTACAGCCCAATCCGTGCCGGCCTGGCCTACCTGCCCTTCAGCTTCGCCATGGGCGTGGCCGCCGGCGTCGGCTCGCGGCTGGTCGGCCGATTCCCGCCCCGGGCGATCGCCACGCCCGGCCTGATCCTCGCGGCCGCCGGCATGGTGTGGTTCAGCACGCTCGAGCCGGCTTCGTCGTACACCACTCATCTCATGCCGGCCATGGTGGTCACCGCCGTCGGTCTCGGCCTGAGCTTCCTGCCGATGACCCTGGGCGCCGTCTCCGGGGTGGAGGGCCGCGACGCGGGCATCGCCTCGGCGATCCTCAACACCATGCAGCAGATCGGCGGAGCCGTCGGTCTGGCCGTCCTGGCGACCGTCTCGACCGAAGTCGCCGACGGCGTGCTGCCGAACACCGACGCGGCTTTCTTCCAGGGGCTGGCCGCCGGCGACCAGAGCCTCGTGCACCGTGCGGCCGACGCACTGACCCAGGGCTACACGGCGGCGTTCGCCGGTGCGGCCGCCTTCCTGCTGGTCGCCCTCGTCATCACCGTCACGGCTTTGAACGCGCGGGCCCAGCGGGGCCACTGACCCGGGAATGGGAGGACATTCGATGCGACTCGCGACCAGGCCGGCGCCGGCGCTGTTCGATCCGCCTTCGCAGGTGACGTGGAGACGGCACATCAGTGGATGAGTGCGAGGCTCGGCCGGAGGGTCGAGCCGGGCCCCGGCGCCCGGCGGGCCTCGGCGAGCTCGGCATCCAGCAGTCGCTCGCCGCCACCAGGCGTTGCAGCGAGGAGCCTGCCTCCACGCTGGCATGGCGTTGCTCGTGCACCTGGTTCTCGATATACACATCGAGCCTCACCGCCGCGCCTCCTTCACGACATGGCCGGCCAGGGCACTGCACACCCCGGCCGGCCAACCTGACTGTCGTCAGACCTCGCAGGGAATCGGGTACCTCGTTCGCACGCCGCCCCACCTGTCCTGAACCACCAAGTAACAACTCGTGATCTGTGCGCCACTGTCCTTCGACGTTCGGCCGACCGGCTTGTCGGCCTTCGCCTCACACTCGTCGTCGCCGTCCTTGTTCGGTCCGTAGCACGGGCACTGGTTCGCCTCGTCGATGAGGTCGTCGAGGTCGTCGAGATCCACCGTGTCGTCGAAGATGCCCCTTGCTGTCCTCGATCTTCGACCGTGACCTCCACCGTCACGATGAAAATTGCCTGCTGTGGTGAACCGGCGACGGTTCCTCGCTCGGCCGTGCGCTGTGAAAGAGGTCGCAGAGGTGAAGGGCGCGCATTCGCCGACGTTCGGACCATGTCGTCAGCGCGTCTCGCGGTGGGCGGCGGACATCAGCCCGAGAGGAAATTCCCCATGAGTAACCAGAGCGCGGCGGCGTCGCTGCGAAAGGCCGCCACCTCGGTCTTCCTGCCCGAGGACGAGGGCTACGAGGAGGCGAACACGACCTGGTCACTCGGGCTGGGCCTGCGTCCGGCGGCGGTCGTCTACCCGGAGAGCGCCGACGAACTCGGCGCGGTCGTGCGGACCGCCGCCGACGAGGGTCTGCGGGTCACCCCGTTGGGTACCGGGCACAACTCGTTCCCGTTCGCCGATCTCGACGACACGGTCGTGGTGCGAACGTCGCGACTCGGCCAGTTCTCGATCGACGCCGAGAAGCGACGAGCTCGCGTCGGCGCCGGCACCCACTGGGCGCCTGTCGTCGAGGTGGCCGGCGGAATGGGGCTGGCGGGCATGCACGGCACGGCGGGGGACGTCAGTATCGCCGGATACCACGTCGGCGGTGGTCTGAGCTGGGTCGGGCGACGGCACGGGCTGGCCTCCAGCCAGGTGACCGCGGCCGAGCTCGTCCTGCCCGACGGATCCCTGGTACGCGTCGACGCCGACCACGAACCGGACCTGTTCTGGGCCGTCCGTGGTGGCGGAGGCAATCTGGGCATCGTCACGGCGCTCGAGTTCGGGCTGCTCGACCAGCCCGACGTCTATGGAGGCTTCTTGGCCTGGGACCTGACCCGGGCGCCTGAAGTCCTCACCCGGTGGCTGGAATGGAGTGCGACCGCACCCGACGACGTCACCACCATCTATCACCACTTCCGCTTCCCCCCGGCCCCGGAGGTCCCGGAGCCGTTCCGTGGCCGCAAACTGGCCCTGATCAGCGGTGTGGCACTGGCTGACGGCGCCAGGGCCGAGCGGATCCTCGCGCCCCTGCGAGAGCTCAAGCCTGAACTTGACACCTTCGGGGGCCTTCCGTCGACAGCGGTCTCGCGGATCATCCCTCAGCCTGACGGACCCCTTCCGGTCGCCGGGGCCTCCGGGCTGTTCGACGCCCTCGACGCCTCGGCGGTCGACAAGCTGATGGCCGTGGTCGGCGCGGACGTCCCCTCCTCGCTGGGAATGGAGCTGCGTCAGCTCGGCGGGGCGCTCGGCCGGCCCGACCCGGACGGCGGTGCCCTGAACTACCTGGACGGGCAGTACATGCTGTTCGGTGTCGGGCCGGTGTTCGACCCGGCCCACCGGCCCGGGGTGCAGGCCCAGGCCGACCAGCTCCTGGACTCGCTGAGCGAATACTCCCGCGGGCGCAAGTATCTGAGTTTCGATCTGCAGGACAGCGATCCCTCCCGCGGCTACGACGCGGCCGCCTACGAGCGGCTGGTGGCACTTCGGCGCAGGGTGGACCCGAACGGCGTCCTCCGGACGAACCACGAGATCCGCTGACGCCGGACGTACGGATCGGCGCCCACCGCCGATCCGTACGTCCCCAGAGGTAGGCATTCTCACGATGGCTTCCGACAACATCGGTGAATTTGCCCGCTGCGTGTACGTGAGATGAGCATGACCGGACTTCCTCTGACCGCCGGCACTCCACTGTCGCCGACTCTGGACATGTTGTTCTCCCGTTGGACCCCGCACATCCTGTGGCTCCTCGACTGCAGCGGGCCGTTGCGCTTCGCCGACCTGTTGCGTCGTCTGCGCCCGCTGGGGACGGCCATGCTGACCCGGCGGCTGCGTGAGCTGGAAGCGGCCGGACTGATCTCGCACGAGCTGTACATGCTGCACCCGCCGCGGGTCGAGTACTCGCTGACCGAGTTCGGACGCTCGGTCCGGCCGGTCCTGCAGGCGATCGAGGTCTGGACCGAGACCCAGTTGCGTCCGGCCCAGGTGTCGTCCCACATGGCGGTGGCCTGACCTCGCCGGCCCGAGACTCCGAAGGACTCTGATGCAGATCGGCATGGGTATCCCGAACCCTGGCCGTGGCGGCGGGGGCGACCCGCCGCATCGGCCTGCTCACCAACATCCTGCTCGGCGTGGCCTGGCCCGCCGTCCTGCTCGCCAAGGAGATAGCCGGTATCGATGTTCGCCGTATCCCTCTTCGGGGCGAACATTTATCCCGAGAACGTCAGTGAGGCGCTGGAACGGCCGGAGATCGCCGCATGGACGACGGGCCGGTTCGTCCTGCGGACCCCTGAGGACGTCGACGGTGACCGGTACCTCGACGTCACCGTGGAGCTGGCGCCCGGCTCCGAGGGCGACGGACGGGAGGCTGCGGTGGCCGAGGCCATCCGGGCTCACCTCGTCCGTCGCAACAGCGAATTCGCCCACCACGTCCCGGCTGCCCGGCAGACCCCGGCCGTCCGGTTCCGGCCGGTAGGTGATCCCGAGAACCTCCCGATCGGCGTGAGACACCGTTACAGCAGATGAGCGGCGGGGCCTCGCCGGTCAGCCGTGCGACGGCATCGAGGCGATGTGCTCGACGTCGAGGCGCAGGTCGATCAGCAGTGGGCGGTGGCGGTTGGCGATCACCTTCGAGACCTGTTCGAGGTCGTCGGTGTCGCGCACGGTAAATGCCTCGCCGCCGTGGGCCTCGGCGACCCGGGCCAGGTCGGGCCAGGCGAACAAGGACAGCCCCGGATCGAGGCCGCGCCGGACGAACTGGATGTGCTCGGCGCCGTAGCCGCCGTCGTTGCACACCACCACGATCAGGTCGAGATCCTCGCGTACGGCGGTGGAGAACTCGGTGATCCCGCCGTGCATGAAACCGCCGTCACCGCAGACCATCACCGTCGTTCGAGAAAGGTCGGCCGCCGCGGCCCCGATCGCCGTGCCCATACCCAGGCCGATGGATCCGAAGTTGGCCGGGAGCACGAAGTCGCGGGGGTCGTCGACGCTGATGAAGCGCAGCGACTCCATCATGAAACGACCGCCGTCGCTGACCACTACGCGGTGGGTGGGCAGCACCTCGTCGAGGCGGCGCAGCGCGACCTCGACGTCGACGGTGCCGGGCGCGGTCGAGGGGCGATCACCCAGTTCGTCGACGGCCGGGGTGACCGTGTTGCGGAAGACAGTGGGCAGGGTGCTGCGGCGGTCGAGCAGATCGACGAGCGCGTCCGCGGCGGCACCGGAGTCGGCCAGCACGTCCGGCCGGGCCTGCGGGTCGGTGTCGACCGTGAGCACGCGGTCGCCCGCGGTGAGTGTGCCGTTGCGGGTGGTGTACGGGTTGAGGCCCGCACCGAAGCTGATCACCAGGTCGGCCGACTCGATGATCTCCTGGTTGGCGGGGGTGCCGACACCGCCGGTGATGCCCAGCGCGAACGGCTCGCCGCGGAACAGGTCACGGGCCTTGAGCGTGGTCGCCACCGGCGCTCCGATCCGCTCGGCCAGACGCAGCACGGCGGCGCGGGACGCGATCGCGCCCCGCCCGGCCAGCACCACAGGCCGAACTGCCTCGCCGATCCGGTCGGCCGCCCGGGACAGGGCGGCCGGGTCGGGCTGGATCCTCTGTTCCTTCGGCAGACCCAGCGGCACCTCGTGGAACTCGACCTCGGCCTGCATGAAGTCCGAGGGCACGTTGAAGACGACCGGGCGGCGTTCGACCAGTGCCCGGCGGATCGCGATGGCCAGGTCGTCGAGCGCGGTGTCGGGCGTACGGGCCTGTTCGAAACCCGCCCCCGTCGGCAGCACGACGTCGCGCTGAGCGATGTCCTGGATGTTCGTCCGGCTGCGGGTTCCGGTGTCGCCGGCGATCAGGAGCATCGGGGCCCGGCTGCGGACGCCCTCGACCAGACCGGTGAGGGTGTTGGTGAGCGCGGGGCCGTGGGTGACCGTGGCCACGCCCAGCTTGCCGGTGAGGTCGGCGTAGCCGAAGGCCATCAGTGTCGCGCCTGCCTCGTGGACCGCGCCGATGTACCGGCCGTCCGTCTCGTGTACGAAGCTGTGCACCATGAACAGGTTCGCGTCACCGATGAGGCCGAACATGACGTCGACGCGGTAGCCGGCGAGGGACCGGGCGAGGGCGGAGTAGAGCTTCATCATCGGACTTCCTTCTGTGTCTGGTTCGTCCGCGCAAACGAGCAGGCGAGGTGGCGGTTCAACCGGGCCAGCTGTGTCCTCGCTCATGACCGCGCACCCAGCGCCGGCGGTGAGCTGATCGGCGGGTACCGCGAGACGCTGTGTCCGTTAACCCGGACTTCCGGTCATGGCCGGGCCGGCCCGGGCGAACGTGGCTTTCCTCGTATCCCAGGAATGAAGCTGACCACCCACGACACCGGCGGCGCCCTCGGCATGGTCAAGGCATCGGTCCGCCCGGCGGCGGACCGGCGCCGCACATCCACGGTCGCAGCGACGAGTCGTTCTATCTGATCGACGGTGACCGCGTCGGCGCCAATCAGGGCGGCGATCTCCTCGGCCACGCTCTGGCAGAGTTCCGCGGCGATCCTCGTCTGAGCAGGGAGGGGCAGGTCATACCTCCAGGGGTGAAGGTCCTGGCCCGGCCCGCGTCTGTCAGGCGGTGGCGCGGACATGGAGGCGCCGGACGGAGGGGACGGCATGACACACGGTAACGGTGTGGAGCTGGGACTGAACACCTTCGGGGATCTCACGGTCGACGAGGAGGGCCGGAAACTCTCGTACGCCCAGGTCATCCGTGGCATCGTCGAGCAGGCGGTGCTCGCCGAACAGGTCGGCGTCGACTCGTTCGGGGTCGGCGAGCATCACCGGGACGACTTCGCGGTCTCCGCGCCCGAGATCGTCCTGGCCGCCATTGCCGCCCGCACCGAACGGATCCGGGTCGGCACCGCCGTCACGGTGCTCAGCTCCGACGATCCGGTGCGGGTCTTCGAACGCTTCGCCACGCTCGATGCGATTTCGCGCGGCCGGGCCGAGATCATTCTCGGGCGCGGCTCCTTCACCGAGTCGTTTCCGCTCTTCGGCTACGACCTGAAGGACTACGACCAGCTGTTCTCCGAGAAGGCCGAGCTGATGGCCCGGCTGCTCACCGAAGGCCCGGTGACCTGGTCCGGCTCGGTCCGGCCGCGGCTGGACAACCAACAGGTTTTTCCGAAGACCGAATCGGGCCGGATCCGCACCTGGGTCGGCGTCGGCGGTACCCCGGAGTCGGTGGTGCGGGCCGCTCGACTCGGCTTCCCGGTGATCCTGGGCCTTCTCGGTGGGCGGCCCGCGCGCTTCGCCCCGTTCGTCGAGTTGTTTCACCGAGCACTCGAGCAGGCCGGCCACGAGCGCCTGCCGGCCGCGGTGAACTCGCCCGGTTTCGTGGCGGAGACCGATGACGAGGCCTTCGAGACCCTCTGGCCGTACGCGCGCGCCACCATGGACCGGATCGGCGCCGAGCGCGGCTGGCCGCCCCTGCGCAGGGAAGACTTCGAGTACCAGGTGCACGAGGGCTCCTGGTACGTGGGTTCGCCCGAGACGGTGGCCCGCAAGATCGCCAGGACGATCACCGAGGTCGGCGTCCAGCGTTTCGATCTGAAGTTCTCCACCGGCGCACTGCCCCACCCGGCGCTGCTGCGGACGATCGAGCTGTACGGGACGGAGGTCATTCCCCGCGTACGCAAGTTGGTCGCACCAGATGCCCCCTAGGTGACTGGTGTTCAACAGGGGTTGATCGGCGTAGCCGATCAACCCCTGTTGTGGTTGGATCGCCAGCCACGAGACGTCGGCGAACCTGATCGGCAACGGCCTGCTGGCGCTGCTGCGTCACCCGGACCAGCTCGCGGCGCTCCAGGCCGATCCCGCGCTCGTTCCCCACGCGGTGGGAGCCGGTCGCGCCTGTCACCGCGATGATCTTCTTGCTGGACATCGCTGCTCCACGTCTGCCCCTGCTTGCGCCGGCGCGCATCTGCCGGACCGCTACGGCGCAGACGCCCGGAACCTAAAGTCGTTCAGCAGTGTGTCGTGGAAGACAGGAGATCAGCAGCGGGCCTACTCAGTTCGGCAGCTTGAAGGTCCGGTAGGTTCCCACCGTCTCGAAGCCGACTCGCTGATAGACCCGGGCACCCTCCTCGCTGGCCTGCAGGGTCACGATGCGCCGGCCCGCCTCGCGGGCGAGCCGGAGAGACTCCACCGAGAGCGCCGTGGCGATGCCGCGCTTGCGGTACTCCGGGTCGGTGGCGACGAAGTAGAGGGCGGCCACCTCGGCGCCGAGGGAGAGGGTGCAGGTGCCGACTGTCCGGCCGTCGATGACGCCGGCCAGACGCACCACCTCGGGGAAGCCGAAGTTCAGCTCGTGGGCGACCAGAGAGTCCTCGTCCTCGGGGCGGAAACCGAGCGGACCGGAGTACGCCCGCACGTATTGCCGCATCTCGTGCTCATCGACGACCGTGCGGATCTCAAGGTCGCCAGGAAGATCGAATCTCATGGCCTCATCGACGTCGACGGCCATGACCGGCATCTCGCCGGTGAGTTCCGCTCCCCGGGCGATCAGACCGTCCGCTGTTCCGGCGTCGCTGTCGGAGGAGACCCACCAGCTCCACACCGATCCGTCGAGACTGTCGTGGGCCTGTGCGGCGGCCTCGTCCAGGGACCGGCCACGAACGCGGAGCAGCCCGTTGAGCAGGGGGTGCTCGATGCCGGTGCGGTACAGGGGCAGATCGGTGTCGGGATCAGCTTTGGCCCAACCAGTCCAGTATCGGCGGTTCGCGGCGAGCTGAGGTTCGAGATCTTTGACGGAGACGACTGACATGCCCCCCTCAACGCACGCCCGCGGCCAGACTTCGATCCGGGTGACGAACGACATGGTGTGCGCACGGGCCGGAGTGCGGTTGGTCACCCGGACTGGATTCTCATCGTCGCGCCGCGTACGCCGCGGGATGTGAAGCCCATTGATTCGGGAGTGCGAGATACACGAGTTCGCGCTGGCGGACAGGGCGGTTGCGGCACTCTTCCGCGCCGCCGAGATCGGGCGCTTCGCCGCCGCCCTGGACGGTGACGACGTGCCCTGGTCGACTCAGGTTCGTGGTGAGGCGACCGACGAGGTCCTCGCCTGGGCACGAAGTTCGGCCGGGCGGTGACCGAACGCGAGCCGTTCATGGTGAGGCCGTTGGACGTACACCCGGACGGGCTCGGTGGCGGGTCCTTTCCGCATCCGCGTCGCGGGACCGGCCGACCGCGATGACCACGTGGGTGTCCTCGTGTGCCCTCACCGCGCGGCGGACGCCGTCATCGACGTCACAGAACGAGCGACGAATGCGCGGCCTCCGACTGCGTATGCCAAGCGACTGCGAAGACGCGGTTGAAGGACATCGACGAATACGGAGTCCACGTGTCCATCATCACCACCAGCGACGGCACGGACATCTTCTACAAGGACTGGGGTTCCGGTCAGCCGATCGTCTTCAGCCACGGCTGGCCGCTTTCGTCCGACGACTGGGACAACCAGATGCTGTACTTCCTGCAGCACGGATACCGCGTGATCGCCCACGACCGCCGGGGCCACGGCCGCTCGGCCCAGGTGAGCGACGGTCACGACCTCGATCACTACGCCGACGACCTGGCCGCCGTGACCGCACATCTCGACCTCAAGGACGCCATCCACGTCGGACATTCGACAGGTGGCGGCGAGGTCGTGCGTTACCTGGCGCGGCACGGTGAGTCTCGGGTCGCCAAGGCCGCGATCATGTCGGCGATCCCGCCGTTGATGCTGCAGACCGAGAGCAACCCCGGCGGTCAGCCCAAGAGCGCCTTCGACGACTTGCAGGCCCAGCTGGCCGCGAACCGGTCCGCCTTCTATCTGTCCATCGCCTCGGGGCCGTTCTACGGCTACAACCGGCCCGGTGCCGAGCCGTCCGAGGCCAACATCCGCAACTGGTGGCGCCAGGGCATGATGGGCGGCGCCAAGGCCGCCTACGACGGCATCGTCGCCTGGTCCCAGACCGACCAGACCGAGGATCTCAAGAAGATCACCGTTCCCGTTCTGGTCATGCACGGCGACGACGACCAGGTCGTCCCCTACGCAGACTCGGCTCCGTTGTCGGCCAAGCTGCTCAGGAACGGCACGCTCAAGACCTACGCGGGCTACCCGCACGGCATGCCGACCGTGCACCACGAGGTCATCAACGCCGACCTGCTGGAGTTCTTCCGGTCATGACCAACCCGCGGGGCCCGGTCGCACCCCCGGGCTCCGCGGCTCTTCGGTGTGACGCCTGGCACGCCGTTGAAGAAGAGAGCCCCGGGCGCGTTCTCCAGGCAACCGCACGATCATCAGCTGACAGGGGCCGCGTCATGTCGAGTAACGGAAAGCCGACGATCGTTGTCGTTCACGGAGCCTTCGCCGAATCGGGAGGCTGGGACCGAATCGTCGCCCGGCTTCAGGACGAGGGACACCGGGTCATCGCGGCGGCGAACCCGCTGCGCTCGGTAGCGTACGACGCGACGTACATCAGGGCTCTGCTCGACTCGATCGAGGGACCGGTCGTCCTGGTCGGCCACTCGTACGGTGGCATGGTCATCAGCAAGGCAGCGGCCGGTGCCGAGAACGTCAAGAAGCTGGTCTACGTGGCCGGGTTCGCGCCCGAAGCCGGCGACAGCGGGGCGACCCTCGCCGCCAAGTTCCCGGGCAGCACGCTCGGTCAGACGCTGCGCCCGGTGAAGCTGCCGGACGGCGGCGAGGACGTCTACGTCGACCAGGAGCTGTACCACGCGCAGTTCGCGGCCGACGTGCCGGGCGAGGTCACCCGAGTGATGGCGGCCAACCAGCGACCGATCACTTCGGCCGCGCTCGAGGAGGCCGCCGAAGGCTCGCAGGCGTGGCAGTCGATTCCGAGCTGGTTCCTGATCCCCGAGGCCGACAACAACATCCCGGCCGCCGCGCACCGATTCATGGCCGAGCGGGCCAAGGCGGTCACCACCGTCAGCATCCCCAACGCGTCGCACGCCGTCTTCGTCTCGCACCCGACCGAGGTGGGCGACCTCATCCTCGAGGCTGCCGCGGCGGCCTGAGCCGAACGGGAACGGCGGCGCACCCCCCCGGGGGGGGGGGGGCCCGGGCGGGCGCGCGGCGGGGGGCCGGTTGCGGTTTTAACCCCCCCGTGTTCCCGCGCGGCCCACAAAACACCGCCCCCAACACCAGGGGGCCCC
>NZ_JBICUF010000013.1:0-190867 GCF_043198035.1 Micromonospora sp. NPDC048898 | reverse complement strand
CCGGGGGGGGGCCACCCCCGCCCGGGGGCGCCCGGGGGGGCGGCCCCCCCCCCCCCCCGCCCCCCCCCCCCCGGGGGGGGGCGCCCCCGTTCCCGTTCGCGCGGCTTCGTCCGTGTGCCGTTTTCACCGACCGATTGTCCCGGCTCGACACAATCTCACCGGCCTCATCCACTTGGCGACCGATGCGCTTTACGCCGGTCGCTGGGACGAAGCCACCCCCGCCTGATTGCGGCGGCGGCCGGCACCGTCTTCGTCGCTTTCACCAGTCGTGGCTGTTGGTCGAGCGACCGGGCGGAGACACCCTGATCGTCTTCGAGGAGGCCGCCCGTGGCACGGCCGCAACGCGCGGCGCGACCGATCGCGACGATGTGACGCGCGACTGGCTCGACGCCCTCGCCCGCCTCGCGGGAAAGGAGAACGGCGACCGCACGTCCGGTGTACCCGGACCGGCCTCCACTCGTCCTCCGAATGAATTTCCACCACGTTCCTGCGTTTGCCGCGCGCCGGAGACGAAGGTGCTCCAGTTGAGGAGAAGTTGATGAGGCCACCATTGCCGCCGTTCACCACCGAGTCGGCGCTTGCCAAGGTGCAGGCCGCTGAGGACGCCTGGAACACACGTGATCCCGAACGGGTGGCGCTCGCCTACACCGAGGACTCGATCTGGCGTAACCGCGACACCTTCGTGACCGGACGTCCCGCCATCGTCACGTTCCTGCGAGCCAAGTGGGACCGGGAGTTCGACTACGCGCTGCGCAAGTCGCTGTGGTCCTTCACCGGCGACCGCATCGCCGTCCGCTTCCAGTACGAGTTCCACGACGCCTCCGGTCAGTGGTGGCGCAGCTACGGCAATGAGCTCTGGGAGTTCGACGACATGGGTCTGATGCGGCGTCGCGAGGCGAGCATCAACGATCTGCGGATCGCCGAGGAGGATCGGCGGATCTTCGGCTCCCGTCCCGCCAACGACCGGACGGCGCTGCAGCTCAGGTGAGCCCGCCGGGGGCGGGCCGCCTGGCGGCCGCCCCTGGCGCAGACGTGTCGGTTTCCCCGTCGTTCAGCAATTATGAGAAGCCCGACGGAAGACCGGGCCGGCGTTTTCCGATCAAGGCGGGCAAGGACGATGTCCGCTATGCAAGAAAAGGTATTGGTGGTGGGCGCGGGAATCGCTGGTCTGGCGGCCGGACGCGCGTTGGCCGGCCGAGGGACAGACGTTGAGATCGTGGAACGACATGGTGCGCCGCAGACCGAGGGCATGGGGCTCTATCTGCCCGCCAATGCGGTCCGGGTCCTGGATGGCCTCGGGCTTTCCGGACCCCTGTCCGACTCGGCTCAGGCGATCGCGTGGCAGCAGATCCGTGACCGGTCGGGGCACGTTCTCGCCGACTATGCGGCGGACGCCGTGTGGGGCGAGGTGGGGGAGTGCCTGGCGATCACCAGGGCCGATCTGCACGGAATCCTGCTGGACGGGGTAGACGTGCGTTTCGGCACAGCGGTGCGGACGGTCGACCCGGACGGGACGGTGTCGTTCGCCGACGGCGCGACGGCTCGGTATGACCTGGTGGTCGCGGCCGACGGCATCAACTCGGTGGTACGGCGGGCGGTCTTCCCGCGGACGCAGCCGACCTTCCTGGGCCAGGTCTGCTGGCGACTCGTCACGGAGGTCACCGGTGTCGCCGCGGAGTCTCCCCATACGTGGACAGCCATGCTGGGCAGCCGTGGCCGGAGCCTGCTGGTGGTGCCGCTGGGAGGAGGACGCGCCTACGTGTACGCCTCGATCGACAGCGATACCCCAGAGGAGCCGTCCGGTTCCTGGCGCGACCTGTTCGCGGATTTCGGCGAGCCGGCGGTGGGGGTGCTGTCCGGGGATGCTCCGGCGCACTTCGCCGCGCTGCACGAGATCAGCGGCGATGACTGGGTGCGCGATCGCGTGGTCCTGATCGGCGACGCCGCCCATGCCTGTTCGCCCAGCATGGCGCAGGGTGGTGCGCTGGCCCTGGAGGATGCGGTCGTCCTGGCCGAACTGCTCGGCGGCGTCGACGACGCCGGACGGATCCCCGGACTGCTCGAGCGCTATCGCGAACGTCGTTCGCCTCGGGTCCGCTTCGTGATGGCGCAGAACCATCGCCGGGACCGGGCCCGGAACCTTCCCGCGCTGGCCCGCAAACTGCTGTTCCGGCATGCCGGCCTGCGAATGGTCCAGGCCAATCACGCGAAGCTGAGGGAGTTGCCCTGACTGGCGGGGGTTGGGATTGAGCTCTGCGCCCGCGTGTGCGTTCTCTCACAGAAGGGCTCTCGACAGCCTCCACCGAGATGTCGCTTGAGCTGGGGTTTCACGGTTCCGGTCGGCTTTTGTTACCGCGACCGTCGGTGCCTTCACTTTTCGTTCACGATCACGTGCGTGGGGGCTTCCTAGCGTCTGCTTCGACCAGGGAGATCCGCCCTGGTCGCGAGCGTGAGGAAGTGTCGATGTCACCACAGACCGTCGAAGACGTGGCCGGTGAGAGGCTCAGGGAGCTGCTGGCGGCCCACCGTGGGCCGCTAACCCGTTTCGTTAAGGGTTTGATCTCGGGCCAGCACCACAACGCCGAGGACGTCGTGCAGGAAACCCTTATTCGCGCCTGGCGCCACATCGACCGGGTGCCCGAGGGGGACGACGACAGCCGCCGCTGGCTCTTCACGGTCGCTCACCACCTGGTTATCGACCAGGTCCGTCGCCGGAAGGCCAGGCCGGTCGAGGTGTTCACCGCCCTGACCGTCGACCGTGCGACAGTCGGCGATCAGACCGCGTCGGCGGCCGTCGCCAACGACTCGTTCCTCTCGGCACTGCGCAGGTTGGGACCCGCGCACCGCCGGGTCCTGCATGACATCTATGTCCGGAACCTCAGCGCGCAGGAGGTCGCCGACCAGATGCAGGTACCGGTCGGAACCATTCGCTCCCGCTTGCACTATGCGACCCGGTCGCTGCGGTTGGCGGTCATCGGTTAGGACACAGACAAATTCGGGGTTTCTTCGGCACGGTGATTGGCGTCACATTCATTGAGTGAGTAGCCGGTCTCTGCGTGTGAGTATCGAATGCCAACTGGTCAGGAGTAAGCAATGGCTCGCGATGAAGTGCTCGTCAATACCGACTGGGCTGCACGGCACCTGGATGCACCGGGAGTGGTCTTCGCCGAGGTCGACGAGGACACCACGGCCTACGACAGTGGCCACATCCGGGGCGCGGTGAAGATGGACTGGAAGAGGGACCTCCAGGACCCGGTCCGGCGCGACATCATCAGCCAGGAAGGCTTCTCGGAACTGCTGTCCCGCCTGGGCATCGCCAACGACGACACCGTCATCCTCTATGGCGGCAACAACAACTGGTTCGCCGCCTGGGCACTGTGGTGCTTCGAGATCTATGGTCACCGTGATGTCCGGCTGCTCGACGGCGGCCGCAAGAAGTGGGACCTGGAGGGCCGTCCGTGGACCACGGACACACCGCACCGCCCGCGCACCGACTATCGGGCACCTGCCCCCGACCTGTCGATCCGCGCCTTCCGGGATCAGGTCGTGCAGGCTGTCGGCGTGCAGAACCTGGTCGACGTCCGTAGCCCCGCGGAGTACTCCGGCCGTTTGCTCGCGCCGGCGCACCTGCAGAACGAGGCCGCGCAGCAGCCGGGCCACGTGCCGACCGCGATCAACGTTCCGTGGAGCACGGGGGCCAACGAGGACGGCACGTTCAAGTCCGACGAAGAGCTGGCGCAGCTTTATCGTGACGCGGGCCTGGACAACGACAAGGACACCATCGTCTACTGCCGCATCGGGGAGCGTTCCTCGTTCTCCTATTTCGTGCTGGCCAAGCTGCTCGGCAGGAAGAATGTCCGCAACTACGACGGGTCCTTCTCCGAATACGGCTCGCTGATCGGCGTGCCGATCGAGAACAGCGACCGGCCTGGCAAGGCGTGACGGTCTGACGACTTACCGAAGTTCAGGCGCGAGCGGCGCCTGAGCGACACCCCGAACGCGCCAGTCCTCCGGTGCCGCGTATGTCCACGGGCAGCGGCGGAGGGCTGGCGTTTTGCCGCGGTGGGCCGGTTCGGCAAGTGGTGTTCGTCGCATTCGGTGACGCAGACGCCGAGTTGTCCGAGCGGGGAGGCGCTCGTCGTGCCGGTGGAGGTTCGGTTTCTGACACCCGCTCATGCCCGCGGACTCGCTTGTGACCAGGGGGTTCGGCATCGGTAGGCCCGCACGGCGGATCCCGCTCCACGTCGCTGCGGTGCCGGGGTCGTCCCCGTCAATGACTTCATTTTCTGGACTGGGGACGACCGAAGAGGTGCCTGGCGAGACGCGCACGGCGGATTACCGTGCCACATGTGATCAGCATCGACCCGAGACCCGTACCCGGGTCCGGGTGGTGGCCGTCAGTGGCGCGTTAGCCGACCGGTCGTTCGTTCCAAGCAGGGCGAACGCCGTCCGCTAGTTAGCACGATCGGTCGTACTAACTCCGGAGTTTCGACTCCGCGATGAGGGGACGGACCCGTTCGGCCGCGCCCATCGAAAGGTGGAGCTTTGACCATCGAAACGACGCACTCCAAGGCATCCACAATGGACGACCGTCGAATCGCGGAGATCTACGCCGAGCACGGCCCGGTGCTCCGCCGATTCCTGCTGGGCCTCACGAACGGCGAATGGCACTCCGCGGAAGACCTCCTCCAGGAGACGATGGTCCGAGCCTGGCGGAGCGGCGACCGCCTGCCGACCGACGAGAAGGGCTTGCGGACCTGGCTGTTCACCGTGGGCCGCCGGACCGCCATCGACGCGGCACGCCGCCGGAAGGCGCGTCCCACCGAAGTCAGCCTGGCCGCCGCGACCAACATGGCCCGGCCGGACGACACCGCCGGAACCGTGCTGGCCGGTCAGTCGCTGCGACGCGCGCTTCGTGACCTCCGCCCGGCCCAGCGTTTACTGCTCACCCAGCTCTACGCGCAGGGGATGACGGTGGAACAGGCAGCCGAGCGCCTCGACATCCCCGCCGGAACCGTGCGGTCCCGGGTGCATTACGCCCTGCGCGCGGTTCGTGCGGCGCTGGCCGATCTGAACTGACCGATACCTTTGACCCGGACCGACCCGAGGGAATGCACATCGTGGCCCGACCGGCCAACGCTTACGTCGTCGGCGGCCCTGATGATCGGCGGCGTTGCGGGGCGGGCCGATCGCTGGAACCGTTTCGACCTCGTCCCTGACTCTCCGGAAGGGTTCGTCGCGGTGGGTGGCACCCTCCGCTCGCTCAATCCGGTGTACGGCCAAGGCATCACCGTCGCTGCCATCGAGGCTCAGTTGCTGCGTGCCCTGCTCGACGGGGACTCGGAAGACCTCGGTGCGCGATTCCGGAGGGAGCCGGCTCAGCCGCTGCAGGAGCAATGGGACACGGCGGAACCGGACATCGCGGATCGCATGCGAGCGACCGCGGGCGCTGATCCTGTGGCGCCTCGGGCTACGACGGCGAGCCGGGCGCGCCGAGACGCCGACCGAGACCTCGGCGGGCGGTGTCGATGACGGACTGGTCGCCGTGCAGCTGGTATGCCGTGTTGGCCAGATGGAGCAGCGCACGCACCTCGAACGCGAGCTGTGCGGCAGCGAGGTCGTCGGGCAGGTCGCCGGCGGCCTGCGCCTGCGCGACGAGGTTGGTCAGCAGGGTCATCCACTCGCGGTCGAACCTGCGGATGCTGTCGCGAACCCGGCCGGGATGGGTATCGAGCTCAGCCGAGGCCGAAGCGAAGAAACAGCCGCCCTCGGAACGCTGGGCCAGTTCGAGGAAGTTGTGGCAGACCGCCTGAAGCTGCCCGAGCGCCGTCGGTGCACGCAGAGCGGGTTGAACCACCAGGACGTCGTGCTCTCCGGCCGCGGCAGCAACAGTCGCGAGCTGAAGCTCCTCTTTGGAGCGGAAGTGGGCGAACAAGCCACTCTTGCTCATGCCCGTGCGCCGGGCCAGGTCGGCGATCGACAGACCGCGGAGGCCTTCGACGGTGGCGAGGCCGGTCGCGGCATGCAGGATCAGACGACGGCTCCGCTCCCCATCGGACCGAAGTCGCCGGGGGGTCTCGATGTTGTGTGACAAGAGCGTCTCCCGCCGTTCGTACCGACGGGTAAGTCTACTGCCGGGCTCGCCCTGGCCGACCAGAGTGCTTCCCCGCGAAACCCGTCCGGCGGACAGTGGCATATTTCACAACTCCTAGATGAATTAGGGGTTGCTCCCGGCGTCTGCACCCGGGTGCCCAATGGCGCTGAATTCGTCGTGCCGCACATCAGGGGAGCGAGAATGGCCGTCTGGTTCGTCACCGGCGCGTCGTCGGGTATCGGCCGGGCGGTCGTCGAACGCCTGCTGGCCCGGGGAGACCGGGTGGCGGCGACGTCGCGTTGCGCGGAGAAGCTGACCGAGCTGGTTCGCAAGCACCCGGCGACGCTGTGGACCGCGGCCCTGGACGTGACCGACGCCGTGGCGGTGCGCGAGGTGGTGAACCGGGCCTTCACCGAACTCGGTCGCATCGACGTCCTCTTCTCGAACGCCGGCCACAAGGCCTTCGGCGCCGCCGAGGAGTTCTCCGACGAGATGATCGCCGACCAGATCGCCCTGCACCTGACCGGGCCGATCCATCTGGTCCGGGCGGCCCTGCCCCACCTGCGAAAGCAGGGTGGGGGCCGCATCATTCAGACGACTGGTCTGGAGGCCGAGGTGGGGCTGCCCGGGGGGTCCGTCCATCATGCCTCGAAGTGGGGCGCGGAGGGTTTCTTCGAGTCCCTCGCGGCCGAGGTGGCGCCGTTCGGCGTCGAGGTGATGATGGTCGTGCCGGGCAATGTCCGTACCGATTACGGAGCCGCCACGTCGATCGCCTTCCCCGCCCCGGAATACGCGGAGACCCCGATCGGCCGCATCCGCCGCTATCTCGACTCGCACGGGGGCCGCCTCGTCGCCTCGGTGCAGAGCGATCCGGCGCAGGTCGCCGCGGCGATCCTCGACGCCGCTTCAGCGGTCCCGGCACCACGACGTGTGGTGCTCGGCAGTGACGCCTATCTTGCGGTGCACGCTGCCCTTGCCGCACGCATGGCGGAGCTGGAAGCGGGCTGGACGGTCTCGGTGAGCACCGACCTGCCGGTGTGACCCGGCAGGTCGGCGCTCACCGATCAGGTCGGGACGTAACCGAGCTCGATGGCCCGGCGCGTCAGATCGGCCTTGTTGCCGACGTGCATTTTGTGGCGGATCCGCTTCACATAGGTGTTCGCGGTCGTCTCGCTGAGGCCCAGCTCGCGGCTGATCTGTCCGTGCGTCATGCCGTGGGCTAGGAGCTGAAGCACCTGGAGCTCGCGCTGCGTCAGCTCATTGCGTCGGCTCGGGCCGGTGGCCGCGCTCACCGCCGGTTCGCGAAGGTCAGCCGAGATGTACAGCGCGCCGGCGGTGGCGGCGTGAAGCGCGGTCTCCAACTCGTGGATGTCACTGCCCCGCGAGATGAGGGCGTGCAGCCCGTGCGGCGCGGCCATTATCAGGTTGGGTGTCTTGTCCGGGCCGCAAAGGGCGACCGCCCGGCTGCCGACGGGGAGCAGCGACCAGAAGCTCTGGTCGTCGGCGGGTTTGCCGGAAAGGTCGATGACGACGATCGGGGGCGCCGGATCGTTGGGCAAGCTGGTGATCGATTCGGTCTTGCCCGCGACCCGGAAGCCGGCGATCTCGTCGATCGAGTGCGCCAGCCCGGCGAGCATGAGCGGGCTGGCGGCGACGATGGCCACGTCGAGCGTGTGAGTCGCAGCTTCATTGACAACGGCGGTCATGAGGTGGAACTCCGGGGTGTCTTGTGACGCGCTCGTTCGCGTCTCTGTAAGGAGACCTCGGTCGAGCCTCATGAGCCAGGCGAGTTCACGGGCGGGAATCGGTGACACCGTTCCTGCCTGTTTTCGGTGACACCCTTTCGGGAGGACGCTGTCAAGCTGCCTGTTCCGAAGTCACCGCGACTGGCCTCTGTCCTTTTGGCCGGACAGGCAGATCGGCGAGCAGGACCGGTGCAGGCCCGCCTACCCTGAACAGCTCTCGCCCGTAGAGCCTGACCAGTTCGTTGAGGTGGTAGCGGCCGGTGCCCGACCCGAAGGTCATCACCCCGGCGTCGACGAGGTCTTCGAGGCGTTCCTCGGCGCTGAGCACGTCGAGTCCAAGGAGTACCGCGGCCGCCTCGGTGCTCACCTCGGGCGTGCGGATGACACTCAGGCGATGGAGCAACGATTGCTGCTCGCGGGTCAGATGGCGGTATTGACCGGCAAGAACCGACCGAAGCTGCACATCGCCGGCGGACAACCAGGTCAGCCGTTCGCCCGGGGATCTCATCCGGTCTACCAGGCTGGTGACCGTCATTCGCGGCCGGCTGTTGAGCCGGTTGCCGACCAGGCGCAGGGCCAGAGGCAGACCGGCGCAGAGTTCGATCAACTCGTCCGCCGCGGCGGGCTCGACCGCGAGTCGCTCGGGCCGGTCGATCATCGATTCCAGGGCTTGTCGAGAACCGGCCGGGTCGAGTTCTCCCAGCCCGACGCGGTGGCCGGCATCGAGCCCGGCGAGGGGCCGGCGGCTCGCCACGATGGTCATGCTGCGGGTGCTGTCAACGAGGAGGGGGCGGATCTGGGCCTCGTCGGCGGCGTTGTCGAGTCCGACGATCATCGCGGTTGTGTGCATGCGGTAGCGGTAGAGCAGTCCCCGGTCCTTCGGCGAGGCGGGGATCTCCTCCGGCGGAAGACCGATGCGGGTGAGGAGATGGCCGAGTGCGTCATGGGGGGTCATCGGGCGATCGTCGAAACCGCCCAGGTCGAGATGGAACCGCCCATCAGGGAACCGGTCACGATGGGTTCGGCAGATCTCCTTGCCGAAGGTCGTCTTCCCGATGCCGGGCAGTCCCGTGAGGACGACCGGGCCGGTCACCTCGCCCTGGTTGTATCGTCCGTCGAACCATTGGACGAAGGCGGCCATCTCGTCGTCGCGGCCGACCGTCAAGGAGGCCGCGGTGCCTTCGTTCTCGGGGGCGGCGGACGGCTGCGCCGGTGGCCGGAGCGAGGCCCAGATCGCGTCGTGCTCGTCCGTCGCTGGGTCGAGGGCGGTGACCAGGGCCTCGATCGTGCGTCGGTGGGGCCGGGCGATGCGGTGGCGCTCGAGGTCTCCGAGAGTTCGCACGCCTACTCCCGCTCGGACGCTCAACTCTTCGAGGGTGAGTCCTTTCGCCCGTCGGATGCCGCGAATCAGGTCACCGAGCCGGGCCGTTTCGATCGAGTTCACGAGGCTCCCTCTGTCTGCCGTGGGGCCATCAAGGTACAACCTCCCGAAATCCGACGATCTGTTCCTGCTCGGTCGTCCAGCCGCGGCAGGCCGGTCCATGGGTGAAGGCCTCGGCCATCGCCCGCATCGAGGCGACCCAGGCGCCCTCGGCGAGACCGACGAACCGTCCGCCGGACAGCGCTACCTGGCCGAGCCAGCATCGGTCCGTTGCAGCGCGTGATTGGAGGCTTGCCAGTGATGACATCGAAGCTCATATCGGTGGCTTGAACTTCCGGTTAGCGATGGTCGGGGCGCGTTGGCAAACGCGTCCGAGTCGTCGGCATTCAGTGCGATCTGCTGTGAGGTGAAGCATTCCGGCGGGTTCCCGTGTCGCTGGCCACGTGCGGGGATCTGAACGTCTTCTTCGTCCTTGCGTTTTCTGGTGCGTCCCATTCGATTCGAGGAGAAACATCGTGAAGAGGACTCTCGCCGCGGGAGCGGCCATGGTCGGCGCGGTCGTCGCCGGGCTGGCGCTCACCGGGGCGCCCGCGCTGGCCACGCCGTGATCCGCACCGCCGCGGCCGAAATCCGCTCGTCGAGCTGAGTGATCGTCCGCCGGATGCGTTTGGACCACGTGGCGAACACGGCGAGTCGGCCGGGCCGAACGTACGGTGAGATGACGCGTGCCGTGTGTGGTGGATGCGCCGGGTCGAGGGCTGGTAGCTTCCGCCGCATGAGGCGTCCGCTGGAGCATGAGCCGTTCGCGCTGGATCTGCTCAACACGCGGTGGGTCGATCAGGGGCGGGAGTTCGACGCGCTGGACGACCACGCCTGGGCCGCCTCGTGGCTGCTGAGCCACGGGTTCCGCGGGTGGAGCACCGAGGCCGGGGCCGCACTACGCGAGACGCGGGACGCCCTGCGCGCGATCGTGGAAACGCCGGGGGAGGGCGCCGAGGTGGCGCTCAACCTGATTCTGGCCCGCGGGCGTGTGCGCTTCGCGCTCCGGGCGGGAGTGCCGACGAGGATCGTCGAGGTGGCCGATGAGTGGTTGCCGGCCTGGGAGGCTGCCGACAACTATCTCGACCTCGTCGGCCGGGGGCCACGTCGGTTGCGCCGATGCTCCGGGGCGGGCTGCGCACTCTATTTCTATGACATCTCCCGCAACGGGGGCCGGCGATGGTGCGCGATGGAGACGTGTGGCAACCGGAGCAAGGTGTCCCGGCACTATCGGCGGACGCGGGCCGGCTGATGCCTCGTCCGGGGCGGCCGGCCAATGTCAGGGAGCGTGTAACCTAACTGTTGAAAACGTGTAGCCGGTTAGTGGAGCGGCGACTGGCGGCGCGGCGTGGACGCGACCCACGGAGTCCCTGCACGGGTCTGGCCGCAGGTGACCGCCGTTAGGATGCGCGAAGAGCTGGCAACCCGGTCCGTGTTCGCGTGCACAGCCGGTCCGATCGATCGCTTCGGTGCGATCCGCGAGATGGCCGGAGGTAGACATGAATCCCGAAGTGCGATTCACGGTGCTCGGCCCGGTTCGTGCCTGGCGGCAGGATGTCGAGATCGACCTGCGCCCCCCGCAGCTGCGGAGCATGCTCGGACTGCTTCTCGTCCGCGCTCCGGATCCGGTCGCTCCCGAAGAGTTCAGCGCCCTGCTGTGGGGCGAGGACCCGCCGGCGCGAGCCGGCAACATCGTCCATCGCCACATCGGCGCGCTGCGCAAGTTGCTCGAACCCGAGCTGGCCAACCGGGCCCAGGGTCGTTGGCTGACGCGGGCCGGCAGTGGTTACCGGCTCGAGGTGGCGCCGTCGGAGCTCGACCTTCTGCACTTCCGGGAGCAAGCCGAGGCAGCGACGCTCGCCGCCGAGGGCGGGGACCACCCGACCGCTCTGGCCCAGCGGGCCGCCGCGCTGCGACTCTGGCACGGCCGGTGCGCGGCCGGCATCGACCCGGGTGCGGCCCTGGCCCCCGAGTTCGCCGCGGTCGACCAGGAACGAGTGGCCGTGGCGTGCGCCGCCGTCGACGATGCCCTGCGCGGCGGCGATCCCGGTGACCTCGTCCCTCTCATCCAGGCCGCGGCCGATCAGAACCCGCTCGACGAAGTCGTCCACGCTCGGTTGATCATCCTGCTGTCAGCGAGCGGCCGGCAGGCCGCCGCGGGCGCGGTCTATCACGCCATCCGTCTGCGCTTGACCGAGCAACTGGGGGTCGACCCCGGCCGGGATCTGGTCGCCGCTTACGACCGGGTGCTGCGCCAGGACTCCCTCGTCCAGCCGGCACCCGCGCCCGACCCGCGCCGTTCGGTGCCCTCACAGCTGCCGCCGGGCAGCAATCTCTTCACCGGGCGTGACGCCGAACTCGACCAGCTGTCGGCACTGGCCGCCGAGGTGGGCCGCGATCGGTCGGCGACAGTGATCGGGGTCGTCGACGGGCTGCCGGGCATGGGCAAGACGAGTCTGGTGGTGCACTGGGCGCACCGGATGTCGCATCTGTTCCCGGACGGCCGGCTCTTCATCAACCTGCAAGGCTTCGACCCGAGCGGAAGCGTGGTCGACACCGGCAAGGCGCTGGAACATCTGCTCACCGCGCTCGACGTCCCCTATTCGGAGATGCCCGCCGACATGGCGACGCGAACGAACCTGTACCGATCGAGGATGGCCGAACGCCGGACCCTGCTCGTCCTCGACAATGCCAGGGACGAGGAGCATGTGCGGCCGCTCCTGCCGGCGTCGTCGAACAGCCTGGTGCTGGTGACCAGCCGCAACCGGCTGACCGGGCTGGTCACCCGCGAGGGCGCCACGCCGGTGAGCCTGGGGGCGATGACGCTGGCCGAGTCCCGCGCGGTCGTGCGCAAACGGGTGGGAGACGATCGGCAGTCCGGTGACGAGCAGCATCTCGACGAAATCATCGCGAGTTGCGGTGGGCTTCCGCTCGCGCTCGCCGTCGTCTGCGCCCGCGCTCTGGCCTATGAATGCCCGCTGCGGGAGGTCGCGGACGAGCTGCGGCACGCGGTGACCCTGGACCCGTTCGACGGCGACGAGCCCCGCAGCGACGTCCGCAACGTCTTCTCCTGGTCCTACCACATGCTCAGTGACCAGGCCGCCCAGTTGTTCCGCCTGCTGCCGCTGCACCTGGGCACGGATTTTGGCGTGGCCTCGGCCGCGAGTCTGGCCGGGGTACCCTTCCACACCGCGCGCAAGCTGCTCGGTGAGCTCAATCGCACCCGCCTGCTGACCGAGGTTCGACTGGGCCGGTACGCGATGCACGACCTGATCCGGGTCTACGCCGGCGAATTGGGAGCGGGGGAGGACCTCGACGAGCATCGACGCGCCGCCGTGGCACGCTTGCTCGATCATCTTCGCCAGACGGCATACGCCGCGGGCAGCGCGCTGATGCCCTCGTCGCGGCTGAGTGAGCCACCGAGGTCCCTGGCCGGTGTCACGCCCCAGAGCGTCGCGGATGCGCAGTCGGCGATGTCCTGGTTCACCACCGAGCTGACCACTATCGAGGGGTCCCTGGCGGTGCGCGACGTCCCGGAGTTCCGTCCCTGGCAGCTCGCCGAAGCCCTGATGCCCTACTACCAGCGGCGCGCCATGGTGCCGCGGTGGCTGTCCACGGCCACGCTCGCCTTGCGTGTCGCCGTTGACGCCGGCGATCTGGAGGGACAGGCCGTGATGCACCGGATGATGGCCGGCGCCGAGGTGTTCGGCAGCCACGCCGCTGCGGCGACGCGCTTCGCCGCGGCGACCCGGCACCTGGAGCGTGCCCTCGAACTGTTCGACGCGGCTGGAAGGCCGCTCGACATGGCCTTCGCCTATTGCAACTTCGGCACTGTGCATGACAGTCAGGGCCGGCACCGCGAGGCTCTGACCGACTACGAACGTGCCATGTCCGTCTTCGAGTCTCTCGACCACGAACGGGGCCTCGCGCTTGCCCTGTTCGGCCGGGGATGGCAACTGGTGGAGCTCGGTGATCTGGAAGCCGGCCTGGAGAATCTGGCTCGGGCCGAGGCTCTCGCGATCGCCGCGAACGATGACAGCAACGCGGGCTCCTGCGCCGGCACGATGGCCGAGGTGCTCCGCCGGCTCGGCCGGCTCGACGAGGCGGTCGCCTGCCTCCAGCGGGCCCGCGAGCTCTTCCTCACCAGCGGCAACCACGTCGAGTCGGCCAAACTGGAGAAGCGGCTCGGCGACGTCTTCGCGGCGACCGGACGGCCGGCGGAGGCGTTGTCCGCGTGGCGGATGGCGCGTGACCGCTATGCCGACCTGGGCCAGGAAGAAGCAGTGGCGCAGATCGAGAAGGCGATGGCCGCGCGGTGAGTGCGCGGCGGTGAATGAACGAGTTCCACGAACCAAGTAAGGAAGAAACATGCGGGCAGTTGTCTTCACCGAGCCGGGCCCCGCGTCCGTTCTGGAGATCGTCGATCGCGATCTGCCGCCCGCCGGGCCCGGTGAGGTAAGGGTGCGGATCGTTCTCTCCGCGGTCAACCCCACCGACACCGGCACCCGATCCGGCCGTGGGGTGCCCGACGGCATCGCGCCGCCACGCGTGCCGAACCAGGACGGGGCCGGTGTGGTCGACGCGGTCGGTGACGGGGTGACCGGGCTCGAACCGGGCGATCACGTCTGGGTCTGGGACGCGGCGTACGGCCGGGCCGACGGCACCGCCCAGGAATACGTGGTCCTGCCCCGCCGCCAAGTGGTGCAGATGAACAAGGAGGTCCCGTTCGCGGTCGGCGCCGCGGTGGGCATTCCCGCGCTGACCGCGCACCGCTGCCTTACCGTCGCCGCCGACGGCCCCTCGCGGCTGGCGCCCGACGCCCTGGAAGGCCGCACTGTTCTGGTCGCCGGGGGCGCGGGTGCGGTCGGCAACGCCGCGATCCAACTCGCGAAGTGGGCCGGCGCGACCGTGCTGACCACCGTCTCGTCCAAGGAGAAGGCCGACCTGGCCACGGCGGCCGGCGCCGACGCGGTGATCAACTATCGTCACGAAGATGTGGTCGCCCGGGTCCGCGAGCTGAGCAAGACCGGGCCGCAGATCATCGTCGAGGTCGATGTCGACAACCTGCGCCAGGACCTCACGCTGGTCGCCCCGGGCGGCAACATCGCCATTTATGTCGGCGGCGAGGTCTCGATCCCGGCTTTCCAGGCGGCGTTCAAGAACGTCAGCCTCGACTTCGTGCTGACCTACACGACGGCCGACGAGGAGAAAGACGGTGCGGTCGCCGCCGTAGCCGAGGCGGTCGACTCCGGTGCCTTCCGGGTCGGTGAGGAGGCCGGTCTGCCGATCCTGCGGTTCCCTCTGGAGCGGGTCGCCGCTGCGCACGAGGCCGTCGAGCGGAACGTGGTCGGCAAGGTCGTCATCGAGGTCCAACAGCCGTAGTCGTTCCGGTGCGCCCCCGGCGCGATGCCGCACGTGGATGTCACCAAGTACGGCAACATTCCCGACGGGGGCGGCTGGCGTTTCGTCGGCCGCCAGCAAGGCGAGCGCAACCGCCGGGCCACCGCGCGGCGCACCGGGTCACGCAACAGCGTCTACGAACCGCAGATAGGTACCGCGTTCGTGCACACCGTCGTCGATGATCACTCCCGGGTCGCCTGCGCCGAGCTGGGGATCAGGCCGCAGGAAACCCGCCCTTACCGGCCACAGACCAACGGCAAGGTCGAACGGTTCCACCGGACCTTGACCGACGGCTGGGCCATCGCCCGGCTCTACACCTGCGAACAAGCCCGTAGCAAGGCCCGACCGGCCTTCCTACATCGCTACAATCACCACCGACCCACACCGCCACCGGTGGCCTACCGCCCTTCACCAGGTTGACCAACGTCCCTGGACAGCACACCTGAGAGAGAACTCGAATCGGAGGTGTGTCGGATGGATCCCGGGGTGCGGTTCTCCGTGCTCGGACCGGTGCGAGTCTGGCGCGCGGGCATCGAACTGGACCCGCGGCCGCCACAGTTGCGGCACGTCCTGGGGCTCCTGCTGGTCCGGGCGGGCAGCCCGGTCGCGCCGGAGGAGTTCGCGCGACTGTTGTGGGGTGACGACCAGCCAGCCCGGGCGGCGAACATCGTCCACCGGCACATCGGGTTGCTGCGGCGGCTGCTGGAACCTGGGCTCGGGCCGCGGGAACAAGGCCAATACGTGCAACGGGTGGGAGCTGGATACAGCCTGGACGTCGAAGCGAGCGCCGTGGACCTGATCGTCTTCCGGCGCCTCGCGGAGCGGGGGCATGCGGCGGCCGGGGCCGGCGACCCGGCGACCGCGCTGGCGCACCTGACCGCGGCCCTCCAACTGTGGCGGGCGAGATGCGCAGCCGACCTGGACACCGGACCGGAGATGGCACCAGAGTTCGTCGCGGTCGACCACGAGCGGACGGAGGTGGCCGGCGCCGCGGTCGAAGCCGCCCTGAGCTGCGGGCAGCCGGCCGAGCTGCTGCCCCTGATCCGTACCGCCGCCAACCAGGACCCGTTGGACGAGGCGTTGCACGCTCGGTTGATCCTGCTGCTCGTCGCGGCCGGTAGGCAGGCCGCCGCGATGGCGGCGTTCGAGGCGATCCGGGTACGCCTGCACGACGAACTCGGCGTCGAGCCCGGCCCGGAGTTGAGAGCGGCACAGCAGCGGATGCTCGGCGCCGTCGCCGGGCCCACGGTCCCGGCGACGGTTGTCGCCGCGCCAGTGCCGTCACAGTTGCCGCCCGGTAACCGGCATTTCAGCGGTCGCACCGCAGAGCTGGCCCGATTGTCGTCGCTGGCCGCGAAGCTCGGCGACAACCCGGCGGCGACCATGATCGGCGTGGTCGACGGACTGCCGGGCATGGGCAAGACCAGTCTCGTCGTGCAGTGGGCACACGAGAGTGCCTCGTCGTTCCCGGATGGCCGCGTCTTCCTCGACCTGCGCGGGTTCGACGACCGCGCCAGCTTGCTGAGCACCGAGCAGGCGCTCGACCACCTCCTGTTGGCCCTCGGTGTGGCGCACACCGAGATCCCACCCCACGTCGAGGCTCGCAAGGCCATGTTCCGGACCCTGATGGCCGACCGCCGGATGCTGTTGATCCTGGACAACGCCCGCGACGAGGAACATGTCCGGCCGTTGATCCCGGCTTCGGCGGGCAGCCTGGTCCTGGTGACCAGCCGCAACCGGATGCTCGGCCTGATCAGCCAGGAAGGCGCTGTGCCGCTGAATCTGGACCGTCCATCGCTGGCCGAGTATCGAACGGCGTTCCGCAACCGCCTGGGCGCCGATCGGATCGTGGGACAGGAGGCGGCGCTGGACGAGATCGTCGAGCGGTGCGGCGGTCTCCCGCTGGCGGTCGCTGTCGTGTGCGCCCGAGCCGTCGCCTATCCAGACTGGTCGCTGCGGCAGATCGCGGACGAGTTGCGAGACGCGCGATCGCTGGACTTCTTCGACGGCGAGGAACCCCGAAGTGACGTTCGCACCGTGTTCTCGTGGTCGTACCACATGCTCAGCGACCATGCAGCACGTCTGTTCCGGCTGTTGACCGTCGGCCCGGGCCCGGACTTCGGTCTGGCCGTCGCCGCCGCGGTGGCGGGTCTCTCCCGTCCGGCGACGCGGGCGTTGCTGCGCGAGCTGGTCCGGACCCGCCTGCTGACCGAGTACCGGCCCGGCCGATTCCAATTCGACGATCTGATCCGAACGTACGCCGCGGAGCTGAGCGCCGGCCTCGACGGCCGGGACGACCGGGAGGGCGCCCTGCGTCGTCTGCTCGACCATCTGTGGCAGACCGGCTACGCCGCGGGAAGAATGCTGTCACCGGCAGTGTCACTGAGCACGCCGCCACCGCCGCTGCCGGGCGTCGTTCCGGAACAGATCGCCGATCCGCGGTCGGCGACCGCCTGGTTCGCCGACGAGCTGGCGCTGTTGGAGGCAGCGTCGACCGTCCGCGATGTGCGGGGCTTCCGGCCGTGGCAGCTCGCTCAGACGATCATGCCGTACTACCAGCGTCGCGCCATGACTCAGCGATGGCGGGGCGCGGCCGGGCAGGCGTTGGACGCCTCCATGGCGGCCGGTGACCTCGAGGGCGTGGCTGTCATGCACCGCCTGCGCGCCTGTGCCGAAATCTTCGGCCTCCCGGTGGACGGCCCGAACCTCGAGGTTGCGTGGGAGCATCTGGACGAGGCACTGCGGTTGTTCGACGCGGCCGGTTCTCCGTCCGGCGAGGGCCTGGTTCACACCAACATCGGTCGGCTTCAGCACCTCCAGGGCCGCTATGGCGAGGCTCTGCGCTCGTACGAGCGCGCCCTGACACTGTTCGAGTCGGCCGGTCACGACCGCGGGGCCGCTCTGGCTCTGATCGGGATCGGCGCAGAGCACGGCCGAGCGGGAGACATCGAGAGTGGCTTCCGAGATCTCCGTCGGGGTGAGGCCATCGCCCTGAGCATCGGCGACGTCGGCCTCGCGGGCTGCTTCAGCGCGGCAATGGCCGGCATCGAGGCCGGCCGGGGCCGGTTCGGTGCTGCGATCACGTTCTTCCAGCAGGCCCGGGACCGGTTCGGCCGCGGTGGCAATGTCACCTTGATCGCGCTCAACGAGGAGAGCTTCGGCGACGTCCTGGCCGCAGCCGGACGACATGCGGAGGCCGCGAGCGCGTGGCGGACGGCTCGGCAGAGTTACGCGGACCTCGGCCAGGAGGGACACGCCGATCGTGTCCGCACCAGGGGAGCCGGCGGTACCACGGATTGCCTGGTCGACACCTGAGGCCTAACGGTCCGCAGCCCTGAGGTCGCAGCGCGTTCCGGTGTCGCCGAGCCGAGGTAGAGGTGGACCGACCGTCGGTCGGGGCCGGTAGGCGGCATGAGACCCTGGGGCTTTGACCACAGGGGGTTAAATTGCGTCGCAGCATGCGCACTCCGGATCTCGGCATGCTGTCCACCCGGTTGCTGTTCGGACTGCAGTCCGAGCTTTTCCGGCGCAGCGCCGAGGAGGGCTTCGACGACATCAGGCCCCGGCACGGTGCGGTGACAGCCTATCTGGACGAGGACGGTCTGCGGCTGACCGATCTGACCCGGCTGTCCGGGCGGAACAAACAGACGATCGGCGCCATCCTCGATGAGCTGGAGAAGCTGGGCTACGTCAAACGGGTGGCCGACCCGGAGGACCGCCGTGCCAAGCTGATCGTGCCGACCGAACGTGGCCTGCGGTTGACGGCCCTGGCCGACGCCATCGTCGCGGACATCGAGCGAGAGTACGCGGCCAAGGTCGGAGCGGACGCCTACGAACGTTTCCTCCAGACCCTCGCCCTGATCACCGAGGACGTTCCTGGACGACTGGAGTGAGCGATCCGAAGGGCCCGGCTTCAGCCGAGTACGCGTTCGAAGGCGAGGGCAAGCCCGAGCAGCCTGCTGTCCGAGCCGGCGTACCGATCAGTTGGACTCCGACCGGGAGCCCGGCCGGGTCTGCGCCCGGGGGCAGTGACACGGCCGGCAGGTCGGCCACCGAGACGCCGAACACGTAGCGCATCAGCCATGTCACAACCGGCTGGCCGCGAGAGCCGGGCCGCCGTGGTGGGGCCCGATGTCAGCTCGGCTGCATCGCTACGGGTGGTTCTCTGACCGTTGGTGTGCCGCACGTGGCCTTCGGCTGTGCTCACCGGCGGTAGGGGTCACTACCAGCCAACCCGGTTCGACGCGCAGGCCGTGGCAGGTGACCACCCGACGCCCTGCAGGTATGCGCCGGGTCGTCGCCACTGTGGGAAAGAGTTTTGTAGAGCCTGTCGAGGTGCGAGCAGATCTCTCCGGCGGCGAGGCCGACAACTCCAGGTCCGCCGCTCTTCGCGCGGGGCGGTTCCGGCGAATAGTTCACGCGCGGGAGACGCTCACACGTTGCGGTCGCGCGTTAACGTGGCGGGGTCGTTTGAATGGGGTGGTTCATGGCCTTGCGGGATCTTGTGCGACGGGTGCTTGCGCGGCAGGCGGAGGGCATCGTCGCTCGGCCGGTGCCCACCTTGGACGGTTCCGCGGAGACTGTGCCGTTCGTGGCTGATGAGGTTTACCTGGTGATCCGGGTCAGCCAGTTGTGGTTGGCCAATGAGCGCGAGCTGTGGCGGGAGTTCTTGCCCTTCGGCGTTGTGGTGACCGAGTTCCTGCGTGGCGGCACCAGGGTTGCCGTGCCGCACCTGCTTGGATCGGCTGAGCTGAGCCGGCGGCTGCAGGTGACCGGCGAGCGGGACGCGGTGGAGATCTCGAACCTGCGGGTGGCCGGGCCGGTGCCCTACGAGGGCGACGACGTGAGTCTGCTGCTGGCGCTGTTCCGGGCGAAGACGTCGGACCTGCTGGAGCGCTCGCTGAGCCTGATCGAGAACCTGAGTGCCGCCGTCGGTTTCGCAGGGTTGGCGGGTTCCACCAAGATCGCCAGAGCACTGATCGACGGTATCGAGTCGTTCGTGGTCTCTTCGGCGCCGCAGTTGCGCGTCGGCGCGTACCACTCCTGGTCCGCCCCGACCGGCCCTGGCGGCGCGGCCAGCGGCCCGACAGAGCTGGCGTCCACCCACTTCGTGATCATCCGCCGGCCGGCGGGCGAGGCTACCCCGGCGGAGCTGCGGGTGGTCGGCGGCCGGCTCTGCCGGGTGGCTGCCGACGGCGCAACCGTGCCGTACACGGAGCACGACTTCATCCTGGTCCGGGTCGAGGCGGTCCGGCACCGTGACGACTACCGTCAGATGCCGTTCTTCCAGCTCTGGCAACGGACCCGCCAGCACCTCGCGGACGGCGACCTGGAGGCGGCCCAGGTGCTGTGGCGGCAGACCGCCGGGGCGCTCTGCACCGACGAGCTGATCCGCCCGCAGCAGGAGGCGCTTTTCGCGGAGTACCAGCGCCAGTACGTCGCGCTGGTGGAGCGCGCATCCGCCATGGTTTCCACCGTGCGCGGCGACGGGCACTCCCGCGACGGCGAGTCAGGCTGGGGCGCCGCGGCGGAGTTCGAGGACGACCCGGCGACCCTGTTGCGCAGTCTGGGGAGTTGACGCTATGCCGTTCTTCCGCCGCCGCCGATCCGGCTCCGCCGAGCCCACCGACGGGGGCGCGCCCGCGGGCGGTGCCGAGAGCGGGGACGAGGTCACCGAGGAGGTGTTGATGGCTGTGGCCAGTTGGGCGCACGGGCTCATCAACACCGGCCAGTTGGCGGAGGCGGACCGCGCGTTGCGCGGCATGGTCGGCCACGCGTGGGCCCTCTCGCCGAGCCCTGCCAGCTTTCTGGTCTTCCGGCTACTCGGCCAGTGCGCACGGGTCGCCGGCCAGCTCGACGACGCCCGCCGCGCCTACGCGTCGGCCTTCGAGGTGGCGACCGCGATGCCGGACAGCGACCGGGAGCGTGCCCTGGACCTGCGGGTCGCGGCGATCACCGGGATGGCCGCTGTGGAGATTGCCGATGAGCACCTGGACAAGGCTGCGGAGCTCTTCGGGATGGCCACCCAACTGGCCGAGATGGTGACCGACAAGACCGGGCTGGTTTCGGTCCTCTCCGGGCATGCCGAGGTGCTGCACCGGCAGGGCAAGGTAGGCGCCGAGGAACTTTACCGGCGGGCGCTCGACCAGCCAGGCGTGGACGGGCCCCGGCGCGGCATCCTGCTGGACAACGCCGCACGGGAGCTGTTGCGGCAGGGCCGGCGGGACGAGGCGATCGAGGCAGCCGCGGAGGCGGTGCGACTGCTGGCCGACTCGCCGGCGCGGTACGACGCCTACAAGGCGATGATCAACCTGGCGACGCTGCGCCGGGAAGTAGACCGGGCCGCGGCCGGCGAGACGTTCACCGCGGCGCACGACCTCATCCACGACCTGCATTCCCAGGTGGACGCCGCGCACTACACGTCCGGCTTCCGGGCCCGGGTGCAGCGCATTGAGGCGGCCACCCGGGAGCGGGCGGGCGACGACCTGTTGGGCCTGGCTCACCCGGCTTTCCGGGAGATGATCGCCGGCCTGGCCGATCCACGGATGCGGCGGGATCTCGCGGTCGGCGCGCCCGCCTTCTTGGCGGGGCGGGCGAGCGAGGAGGGCCAGCGGCACTTGCTGGAGCACCGCTACGGCGAGGCGGAGCGCTCGCTGCGCACGGCCGAGGAGCTCTGGATGCATCTCGGCGCCTCGCACGCGCTGCCGGCGGTCTGGTCGGCGCTCGGCCTGCTCTACACGACAGTCGGCCGCTACGACGAGGCGCTGGCGCTGCTGGAGCAGGCCCGGCGGACGGCGCACGAGATCGGTGACGCCCGCGCCGAGCTGACCGCGTTGACGAATCTCTGCACCCTGCTCTCCCGCGAGCCGACCCGCACCGAACTGAACGTGCTGGAGCTGGTGGCACAGGCCCGCGCGCTGGTTGACTTCCTGACCGTGCAGATCCCCGGCGACACCACCGGCGACCTCGGCATCCTGGACTCCATCGCGGCCAGCCTGGCCCGCGACCACGGCGCGACGGCGCTCGCCGACCGCTACCTGCTGGCCTCGATCGACGCGGCGCAGCACGCACACGACCGGCACGGCGCGGCGCTGCCCTTCGCGGGCCTGGATCGACTGGCGCTGCGGCTCGGCACACTTGTGCTGGAATGGTCACGATCGGGCCGGGCGGCGCAGGCCGCGCCCTTCCGCGAGCGGCTGGTGGCGCTGCGCCGGGAGGCGACAGACGCCGCGGTGCGTTATCCCGCGGACGCGGCACTGGGGCTCGTCGCGCTGGCCGCCGGTGAGCGCACCGATCAGACGTTGCGGGTGCTACGCGACGCCTGCGACGGCCATGACGACCTGCGCCGGGGCATCGCCGACCTGAGCGACGCGGCGGGCTTCGGCACGATCTTCGCGCCACCGTTCGTCGAGGCGGCGGGCCTGGCGCTTGAGCTGGGTCGGGTCGAGGAGGCCTTCGCGCTGCTGGAGCGCGCGAAGTCGCGGGCGCTGCTGGAGACGCTGCGCGACCGCGAGACCGGTGCCGACCCGGCGGACCCGCTGGTGGCGCGCGAGGCAGCCCTCTGGGCCGAGCTACGCCGGTTGCGCGCGTCGGGCGTGGACGACGGCCCCAGACCCGCCGAGGTCGAGGAGCGCCGGCAGCTGTTGGCCCGCCGGATGGCGGCCTCCGAGGACCAGCACAGAGTACGCACCGAGCTGCTCGATCTCTGGCGGCAACTCGCCGCGACCCACCCGACGATGCGTGCTCACCGGATGGCTGAGCCGATCACGGCCGACGAGGCGGCCCCGCTGCTGGCTGCCGCGGACGACGCGGTCCTGGTGGAGTACCTCACCGGCGCGGCCGGCGTATGGGCGTTCACGCTGAGCGGCACGGGCCTCACGGCCCGACAGTTACTGGGCCCGGACCTCCCCGGCGCTCCGGCCGCCTCCGACGTCGAGGCCTGGCAGGACCTGCTCGAAACGGCCGACGGCGACAGGATGCAGAGGCTTGTCGAGCACCCGGTGCACGCGGTGCTGACCGCCCCCATCGTCGAGGTGCCGCCGGGCCGGGCCGTCTACGTGGTGCCGCACGGCTCCCTGCACCTGGCCCCCCTGCACCTGCTCCCGCCGGCCGCTGACGCCGCCTCCGCCGGTGGTGCCGCTCCCGCTGGTGACGTCGCTAAGTCTGTTACCGCAGAGATCGGGGTTCGGCCCGGGACGTACCTGTTGCCGAGCGCCTCCCTGCTGAGGGCACCCCGACCGAGCGCGGCACGTACCAGCCCTGTCGATGATGGACCCGACGCGCGCGCCGCTGGGACGGGTGGCGAGATCGCTGGCGGAGTCCTCGTGGCGGGCGACCCCCTCGGTGACCTGCCCTATGCGCGATCCGAGTGCGCCTACGTGGCTGACCGGCTGGGCGGTGCGGCGCGGACCGGCGCCGCCGTAACGTCGGCCTGGCTCGCCGACGCGCTCGCCGGCCCCCAGCGTCCGCGCCTGGTACACCTGGCCTGCCACGCGGTCTTCGACCGGCGGCGCCCCGAGCGCAGCGGCCTGGTGCTGGCCGCTGCCTCGACCACACCCGGAGCGGCGAACCGAGGTGACGGCGCGCAGCTGAGGTGGCCGCTCGACGAGGACCGGCGACGCGGTGAACCGCCGGGCCCAGGGCCCACCCGTCCCCAACCGGGGGCGGGCGCTGGTGAGGGGGGCACCGAACTGGTGAGCCTCGCCCGGCTGGCGCAGTGGAACTGGGACGGCACGGTGGTCGTGCTGAGCGCCTGCGACAGCGGACGGCACCAGGTGCACGACGGGGACGAACTGGTCGGGATGGGCCGGACCCTACTGGCGTCCGGCGCCCGCGCCCTGGTCACGGCGATCCGGCCGGTCCCCGACCTGGCCACGGCGCTGCTGATGGGCTGGTTCTACGACGGGCTGGACCCGAATGGTCGGCTCGGGCCGGAGCAGGTCGGCACGGCCCTCGGCCGGGCCCAGCGGCGACTGCGCGAGGCCAGGGCGGCCGACCTGGTCACACGCGGTGTCCAACTGGTGGCCGCAGGGGGCGACCACGCCCTGCTGGGCTGCCGCACGATCGCGGTGGCGCACCGGGCAGCAGGCGACATCGACGCGTTCGTGACCTGGCAGCGCCACCTCGGCAGGCTCGTCGAGGGCCAGCCGCTGCCAGCAGATGCCACCACCCGGCAGGTGTCCACGGGTGCTCCCACGTACCGTACGGTTCGCCCGTTCGCCGGGCTCGCCGACTGGGCCTCGTTCACCGTCTACGGCGCGCCTTGACTCATGGCCGACTCGCAGGTCCCGTGGGGTGTGGCCGCGCTGAGCGGCGAGATCACCGAACCGGCCTGGCGCACCAAGCCCAGCCCGCATCTCGTCGCCACCGACGACCGCATGATCCCACCGCCGGCTCAGCGGATGATGTCCGAACGCGCACTTCGGCTTCACGGCAGGTCGCCGCCGGCCACCCGATCCAGCGGACCCCTGACTACTTGGCTTGACTCGCCGTCGCGCACGGTCAGATCATGCCGGCGCGCAGCGCGTACGCGACAGCGTGGGAACGGTTCCGCAGCTTGAGCCGGTGGGTGAGGCCGTAGATGACGTTCTTGACGGTGCGCTCGGAGTAACAGAGTTTGCCGGCGATCTCGCCGGTGTCGAATCCGTCCGCCATCAGGCGCAGCACGTCGACTTCGCGCAGGGTGAGACCGGCGGCGTTCAGGCCGTTGGGGGCGAGCACCTCGCGCTGCAACCGGTCGATGTGCTTGAGCAGCTCACCGACCAGGTTGGGCGGCATGACGCCACCGCCGTTGGCTGCGGCCAGGACGCTGTGCGCCAGCCGCTCGGCGGTGACCGCCGCTCGCGGCAGGATGGCCACCACGCGGCAGTCCACCGCGGTCAGCAACTCGCTTTCGGTGATCTCCCTGAGGACGAGGACCACCGGCAGGCCGTTCGCGGCGGCCGAGCGTCGCAGCATCGTCACGACGTCCACGGTGAGCTGCTCGCAGCCGAACAGCAGCACCTGCGCGCCGGCGCCGTCGTCGGTGGGCAGCAGTTCGACCGCCGAACAGGACCGCAGGAAGTTGTCGAGCCCCGCGTAGCTGAACGGGTCCGACGCCTGCAGGACAAGTCGCACCTTCTCCACCGTCACCTCCGCGTGTGAGGACTACGGTGGCAGTCTGCGGAGGGGGCCTTCAGAAAATCTCCACACCGTCTTCACGGTGGGTCCTCGGCACGTGAAGATTCGTCGCCAGTGGGGTCGACAGTGGATGTGGGGTCCGGCCCGGGCGGCACCTGCCGGGCGTGGCGCAGCGCCTCGACGTACGTGGGGAACTCCGTCGCGGCCAACTCCAGCCGGCCGGGCGCGAGCTGGTCGGCGAAGACGGCGTCGATGACGTCCAGGGCGAGATCGTCGGGAATCTCGTCCACCCGCTGAAACGGCACGTGCCCCCAGATACGCAGGATGCGCAGTCGGGCCCGTACCGCGGAGAGGGTGCGTTCCAGCTCGGCTATGGCCTGGTCGGCCCGCGCCGCGTCCAGTGTGAACCGCCCCTGACGGGCGAGGGCGAGCAGAAGCTCGCCGGCGAACGGGCTCGACGGTGCATCCGGATCAGTCGGCACGGGTCGAGTGCATCAGCTCCCTGGGCGAGACGGGTAGCATCGTCGAGGACGCTGCCCGTACTCCCGGCGGGATCTACCCGATTGTTGGGTACGGTGATCGAGTGGGTGATGCGGTCCTGAGTGGCCGGCTTGGTCATGGATGGTAGACAATCCCTCGGTGGGGAATAGCCGGACGGGTGGGACGCTCAGGGAGATTCCGCCCGTTCCGCAGGGCTGGGCCCTGCCGGCGGCGTCACACCGTCAGTCACTCAGGGCAGCGAGCTAAGGGCAGCAATGTCAGCGGAGCAGGTGGGGATCGATCTCCGTTTGTTGGGCCCGGTACGAGCCTGTCGGAACGGCGTCGAGCTTGTGCTCGGCTCGGCACGCCGGACGGCCGTGCTCTGCGTGCTCGCGTTGCACACCGGGCAGAGCGTCTCCCGCGACCAGTTGGTCACCGCCGTCTGGGGTGCGGAGGCGCCGCCCAGCGCGACCGGCAACATCTACACGTACGTCTCCACGTTGCGTCAGACACTGGAGCCGTCCCGGAGCAGACGGGCGGCGGGGCAACTGGTCAGCTCGGGCGGGGGCTGGTACCAGCTGCACCTTCCGCCGGTCTCCGTCGATGTTCTCAGGTTCGAGTCGCTGCGCGAGACGGCCCGACGGCAGCGGTCCGCCGGAGACACCGACGCCGAACTCGCCACCGTGGCGCAGGCCCTGCGGCTGTGGGGTGGCGACGCGCTCGCCGGGGTTCCCGGACCGTTCGCCGAGCGACAGCGGCTGCGCCTGACCGAGCTGCGGCTCGCCACCGCCGAGCGGTACACCGAACTGCTCGTCGGGGGCGGACGTCACGAGGAGGCCATTGACCTTCTGCGCGATCTGGCCGCTGCCTATCCGCACCGGGAGGACGTCCGGGCCAGACTCGCCACCATGCGGCCACCTGCGGACCAGACCACGAGCCCGTCCGCCGCGACGGGCGGCACACCGTCGACGAACGGCCGGATGGAGCCGACCGACGGGCCGGAAACGCGTACCGCAGGGGTGCTGGCAGCCGGGCCCTGGCCGCGCACCGGTACCGGCGCCGCCCTGCTGTTCGGCCGCGACCCGGCAGTGCGCCGGCTCCGCCGAGCGGTGGCGGAGGCCGCCACCGGGCGGGGCGGCAGCATCCTGCTCGAAGGACCCGCCGGCATGGGCAAGACGGCACTGCTCACTGCCGCGTTGAGCGCAGCCCCGGACGGGTGCCGCATCGGCTGGGCGGTCGGGGGCGAGGTCGCCCGGGACACCCCGCTCGGCACTCTGCGCGATTGTCTCGACTCCGCGCTGGCGGCCGGACCGCACCAGCTCATGACGCAGGCGCCGATCCCCGCTTCGGTGCCGGACAGCGACGCGGCGGCCGAGGCGGTGCGAACCGTTCGACGCGCCGCAGCCGACGGGCCTCTTGTCCTCGTCATCGACGATCTGCACCGGGCCGATCCGGTCACGCGGCGCGCCTGGGCCACTCTGGGCGGGCAGGTGGGCGAGCTACCGCTGCTGCTGGTCGCCGCCGTCCGACCCGGTGTGAACGAGGCGGCCGAGCGGTCCGCCGCCGACGTCGTGACGCTGGGTCCCCTGGACCCCGACTCGGCCGGCGCACTGGTCCGGGCGGTCGCTCCGCAACCGCCCGAACGCCTGGAGGTGGCCCGGATCCTCGACGAGGCCGGCGGGCACCCGGACTATCTGCGTCAGCTCGCCCGGCACGGTATCGACCCGTTCCCGGCGGCCGCTCTGGCCGCGACGGTCCGGGCACACCTCTCCCCGTATCCTGACGATGTCCGCCAGGTGCTGCGGGCAGTCGCCCTCCTCAGCGCGTACGAGGTGCGGACCCCCGGCACGCAGCCGCCCGGGTGCACGATGGCCGAGTTGGCCGCGGCGACCGACCACCATCTCGACGAGCTCGCCCGGATGCTGGCCCCGGTGCGGGCCGCCGGGATCCTCGCGCCGGGGGACCGGCTGTGCTTCCACCACCGGGTCGTGGTCCGCGCCCTGTGCGAGGGCACGCCGGCCGCGCTGCGGGTCACCCTCTGCCGTGGGTACGTCGAGCGGCTGTCCGCCGCCGGCACCGCCCCCGAGCGGGTGGTGGCGCTGCTGCTCGCCGGGGAGGTCCCGGTCGACGACCGCTTCGGCGGTTGGCTGGCCGACCACGTCGAACGGGTCGCCGAGGCAGCGCCACGGATCGCCGTCGCCGCCCTCGCCCAGGCGCACGCCCAGCACTCCCTCGATCCCGCCCTTCGGCTCACGCTGACCGCGTGGCTGGCCCGACTGCTGCTGCGCCAACGGCACAACGCCGCGTCCGAGGCCGGCTGGGTCGCCGCGCGCACCGCCGATCCGGACTTGGCGGGGGAGATGCGCTGGACAGCGGCGCACAGCCACGAGCGGCGGGGTGACGTCGAAACCGCAGCGGAGATCGCCCACGTGGCGCTGCGGGAACGTCGGATCGGCCCGCAGTGGATCGACCGGCTTCGCGCACTGCTCGGCCGGATCCGGCCGGACCTGCCGGGCAACCCGACCCAACCGCAGATCTCTCGATCGGGCCTCGTCGGCGGGGAAAGGTCGATCGCCTCGTGACCGCTGGTGCCGTCCGCCGCGCTGCTCGCCTCGGGATCCCCAGCCCGGAGGGTCCACGCTGACCATGCCGGAGGATCGGCTGCGGGTGTCCGTCCTGGGACCGGTCCGGGCCTGGCACGGTGATCGGGAGTTGTCGCTGGGCGCCGCCCGGCAGCGAGTGATCTTCGCGCTGCTCGCCGCGGCCGGGGGACGCGACGTCGGGCGCGACGAGCTGATCGCGGGGGTGTGGGGCGCGTCGCCGCCGGCCACCGCGGCGGGCAGTGTCTACACCTACGTCTCCGGGCTACGTCGCAGCCTCGGACCTGGCTCGTTGACCTCTGGCAAGGGCGGTTACGCCCTCCGCCTGCGCCCCGACGACCTGGACGTCACGCGGTTCGAGACGTTCGACGCCGAGGCGGAGCGACTGTACGCGGCCGGCGATCGTGCGGCAGCGGTCACCCGGCTCGACGAGGCGTTACGGCTGTGGCACGGCGAGGCGTACGCCGGTGTCGCCGGTGATCGTCTGGAGGCGGAGCGGGTCCGGCTCGGCGAGCAGCGTCTCCGCGCCGCCGAGCGGCGTGCCCGGATCCTCGTCGAGCTGGGCGACGACACGGTGGTGGCCGAGCTCGTCGTGCTGGTCCGCGACCATCCCCTGCGCGAGTCCCTGCACGAGGTGCTGATGCTCGCCCTGCACCGGGGTGGCCGGCGGGCCGAGGCGTTGGCGGCGTACCGGGCGGCCCGGGATGCTCTTCGCGCCGAGTTGGGGGTCGAGCCGGGGGCCGCCCTCACCCGGCTGCACGAGATCGTCTCCGCCGGCCCGTCCGATTCGCGGTCGGCTTCGGACGTTCCGGCAGTTGCCGGGAGCGCACGGCGGCCGGCGCTCGGCGGGTCGGATGCGACGGTTCTGCCGGGCCGCGACGCGGAACTGCGGCTGCTGCGGGACCTGGTGGGGACGCTCGCCGCCGGTCAGGGCGCCGTCGTCTGGGTGGAGGGCGAATCCGGCATCGGCAAGACCACCCTGCTTCGCGCCGCGTTCGACGACGCGGTCGCCCGGGGCTGCCGAGTCGCGTGGGGTCGTGTCGAGGAGCCGGACCACCACGCCCCAATCTCGACGGTGCTCCGGGCGATGGGGCTGGCGACCGATCGTGCCGCAGGTCGACCGCCCACCGGGGGGCTGCCCACGGACCTGCCGACCGGGCAGCCCGGCGGTGTCGCCGCAGGCGACGGTCCCGAGCTGACCGAACGCGTGCTGACCGAGGTGCGCGCCGCCTGCGCCACCGCGCCCCTGCTGCTGGTCCTCGACGGTCTGCACCACGCCGACCCTCCCGACGTCACGCCGTTCTGGGAGCGACTGGCCGCCCTCGCCCGCCGGCTGCCGTTGCTGGTGGTGGCCGCCGCCCGACTGGAGCCGGGCACCCGGGAGCTGGCCCGGCTGCGCCGCGCCGTCGAGGCCCGGCAGGGTCACCTGCTCCACCTGGACGCCCTGCCCGCGACCGCGATCGAACGGGTGGTGACCGACCTGGTGGGCTCGCCCCCGGGGCCGAACCTGGCCGAGGTCGTGACCATCTCGGCGGGCAATCCCCGCTACGCCCACGAGCTGACCACGGCCCTGCTGCGACGGGGCGCGGTGCGGGTGGCCGACGGTGTGGCGGAGATTGCTCCGGACACCCCGATCGAGGCCCCGCGTCCGCTGCTCGCGATGATCCGCGCCACGATGGACAGCCTCACGGCCGACACCCAGGAGGTGCTCCGGACGGCTGCGTTGCTGGGTGACCGCTTCTCGGTCGACGACGTCGGCGCGGTGGCCGGGCGCCCCGCCGCCGATCTGGTGCCCGCTCTGGAGGAGGCGCTCACCGCGAAGGTCGTCGTGGACGCCCGCACCGACCTGGCCTTCCGACACCGGTTCCTGCGACAGACGCTGTACGAGAGCATCCCCGCCCCGGCCCGGTCGGCCCTGCACCGGCACACCGCCGAGGTGCTGGCGAACGGCGGCAGCCCGGTGGGTCGAGTGGCCGAGCAACTGGCCGCGGTGACCACGACGATGGACGCCTGGGTGGTGTCCTGGCTCGTCGCCGAGCACGTCGAGCTGGCACGGCGGGCGCCGCAGCTGGCCAGCGAGTTGCTCCGCCGGGCGCTCGGCACCGACCTGCCCGATCCGCACCAGCGGGAGCGTCTGCTGGTCGCCCTGGTGCGGCTCGAATTCCGCCATGAGCGTCCGGCCCGCGACGAGGCGCGGGAGGCCGTTCGACTCGCCGAGGACCCGGCCGATCGGGCCGAGATGCGTCACCTCCTCGCCACCATGACCCGCCGCGGTGGTGACCTCGCGGCGGCGCTCGACATCGTCGAGGAGGCGCTCGCCGACCCCGCCGTACCCGCGCTCTGGCACACCCGGCACCGGATGTTGCGGGCCACCTTCCAGCGGGGCCCGCTCGACGACCTCGACCGGGCGGACCGGACGGCGGCGGCGCTGCACCGCGCCGCGCTCGCCGCGAACCAGCCGTACGACGCGGCGTCCGCCCTCCAGACCACCTGGTGGACCAACACCAACCGGCGCGACCACGAGCGGGCGCTGGAGTACGTCGACCGCGCGCTGGACATCATGCGGGACCACCCGGCCTTCTTCGGCCTGTACCTGGATCTGTTGGACAACCGGACGTCGACGCTGCAGAACCTCGACCGGCTGGAGGAGGCGGAGCGGACGCTGCGTGAGGCCGCGCTCCTCGCGGTGCGTCACCGGCTACCGTCCGGGTTGCACGGTGCCGCGGCGGTGCAGCGCTACTGGTCGGGCCGTTGGGACGACGTGCTCTCCGCGGTCAGCGCGGTCAGCGACGACCCACTCGGGTCCACACTGCTGGGCGCCCGGGAGCCGAGTGCGGTCGCCATGCTGCTGCACGGCGTGGCCGCGCTCGTCGCCGCCCGCCGCAACGACACGGTGTTGGCCAGCGGGCACCTGAACTCGACCGAGTTGACGCCGGCCACCGAGGCCGAGCGCGAGTGCTCCGACTTCCTGCTGGTCGCCCGCGCGCTCGTCGCCGAGCAGCAGGGTCGCCCGGAGCAGGCCCTGGACATCCTCGACCCACTACTGGCACCGGCGTACGCCCCGCTGCTGATGCGCCACCAGTGGCTGCCCCATGTCGTCCGGCTCGCGCTGGAGCTGGACCGACGTGATGTCGCCGAGCGGGCGGCGGCCGTCGGTGCCGACGAGGCGGCCAAGGAGGTCCGGCCGGCGCGGGCACGCCCGGTGGCGCAACGGTGCTGGGCGCTGCTCACCGGTGATCCGGAGCCCGCGTTGGCCGCGGCGGCGCACTACCGCGCGGTCGGCCGGGTGGTGGAACTGGCCGCCGCGCTGGAGGAGGCGGCGGTGCTGCTGGCGGCCGGTCGGCACCCGCACGCGGCGACGCGGGTCGGCACCGAGGCGGCGAACCTCTACGCCACGTTCGGCGCCCGATGGGACCTGCGCCGCACCCATCGCCACCTCGGCGAGTACGGCGTGGCCCTGGACCCTGACCGGTTGCCCGAGGGTGAAGGGGTTCAGCGCACCTCGATCTCGTGCAGGGAATATCCGTAGTTGCCGCCCCGCTGGGTGCCGTACATCCGGACATAGCGCCCGGCCGCGCCGTCGACGGGAATCCGCTCGACCCCACCCTGGCTCGCCGAGGTGCTGTGCACCGTCGTCCACCGCCGGCCATCCGGGGAGAGCTCCAACCGGTAGCCGGCGGCGTGGGCGGACTCCCAGCGCAGCACCACCTCGTTGACCTGCCACAGCGCACCGAGGTCCACGGTCAGCCACTGGGGGTCGCTGAACTGGCTGCCCCATCGGGTGACGGGGTCACCGTCAACGGCTTTCGCCGCAGCCCAGGAGGGGCCCTCTGCGCTGGAGGCGGTCACGGATTGGCCGAGGGCCAGGTTACGGCCGGAGGTGTTCGCGGAGCCCCGCGTGGCGGGCCTGACCGGGGAGGTGGTTGCCCGGCCGGCAGGTGTCTTGCCGAGGGTCGTCGCATCGCGCCCGCGAGTCGGGGTGGGCGCGGTGGGGGAATCGGTCGCCGCGGAGAGGCGTGGTGTCGGCGGTGGCACCGCGCCCGTGGGCGGCGACGGTGACGGCGACTCGAACGATGACGGGGCACGTTCGTCCCGGGGGATGTCGGTGGTGCTGGCCTTCTGGTAGGCGATGGTCGCCCCGACCACCACCGGCAGCGCGACCAGTGCGCTCAGCGCCATCCGCCGGCGGCGGGCCGACCGGGAACGGACCGGCCGTTCGGGGACCACCGCCGGTGGTGGTGGTGCGACCTTCGGCGCCAGGGCCTCGACCTGGTCACCCAGGAGGATCGCGGACAGCTCCGGGGCGGTGGGCCGGTCGGCCGGATCTTTCGCCAGGGCCGCGCGCACCACCTCAAGAAGGGACTCCGGCAGCCCGTCGAGGTCCGGCGGTTGGGTGAGGATGCGCCCGGCGACGGCAGACGGCGAGTCGCCGTGGAACGGCGTTCGACCCGTGCCGGCAAAGGTGATCACGCAGCCCCAGGCGAACACGTCGGCCGCGGCCGTGACCGGGTTCTCCGACTCGCCGGAGAACCGCTCCGGAGCCATGTAGGCCACCGTGCCGACCATCGCGTCGGTCCGGGTGTGCGCGCTGGTGACCTCGAACGGTCGCGCGATGCCGAAGTCGATCACCTTGGGGCTGCCCGGAGGCAACAGGACATTGTCCGGCTTGAGGTCGCGGTGGATGATGCCGGCGCGGTGGATGCCGGTCAGCGCGCTGGCGACACCGACGGCGAGCGAGTGCAGCCCCCCACCACGCAGCGGACCACGTTCGGCCACCACCTCGTCCAGGCTGGGGCCGTCGATGTACTCGATGACCAGGTAGGGCGGATCATGGTCGATGTCGGCGTGGAGGAACTCGGCAGTGCAGAACGGCGGGACCCGCCGGATGCGGTCGACCTCGCCACGGAAGCGACGAGCGAACTCGGCATCCGTCGCGAGGTCCGGATGGATGAGCTTGATCGCGACAAAGGTGCCGTCGTCACTCTCGCCGAGGTAGACCACGCCCATGCCGCCCCGGCCGAGCCGACCGACGAGCAGGTAGTCACCCATCCGCTCGGGGTCGGTCGGGCGCAGTGGGCTCACCCGGTACGCGGTGTCGATCATGTCTCCTTCTCGGACGGAACTGGACGAGCCGCGCCGCTGCCTGACCAGTTCGAGATCGATCAAAGCATCGATCGTCCAGCAGGCGACGCCCGCCCCGCATCGGTAGAATTTACCTAGCCGGGCCGGGCGATCCGATGGGTGAGCCGAACCGGTTCGCGGCTTCCACCGGCAGCCGACCCGTCAGCGCCTCGGCCGTCGCGGTGCCGCGTGCGAAGTCGATGTCCGCGTACTACCGAACGGGTCCGACCGCGCCGGCTCGAACGCCAGGGGTAGGTCCTCCTCCATGGCGTACCGGTTGAGCCAGCGTTCGATCGGCTCGCTCGACGGTGCCACCCACGGCTCCGCGCCGGTCTTCGGCACCACCAGCGGCCCGGTGGCGAGGCTGGCCATGATGTCGCCGGTTTTGATGGCACGGGCGGTGTTGAAGGGGAACAGCCAGCACCACCCGCGTTCGGTGGCTGACTCCGGCAGCAGCGCCAGCGGCTCGTCCGGTCGATTCTGTTCGAGGCGCCGGAGCGCCGCGTTTGCCCGGGCGAGTGCCCTGTCGGCGTTCATGGCTCGGTCCTTTCTGTCGTTTCTGGGCTGGAGCCTGCCCCGACCACCGCGGTGGTCGGGGCAGGCTCGCGATCAGTTGACGGGTACCCGGGCCTGCCGTGGCTGCGGCAGGAAACGGGCCGTCATCGGGTCGTAGTAGCGGGAGCCGTCGTAGTGCAGTCCGGTCTCGGCGTCGAGGTACCGGCTGCTCCGTCGCAGCGGGATGCCGTCCGGGCCGGTCGGCCGGCTGCCGTCGGTGCCGACGAGATGCACCGGGGTGCCGGCGTCGTCGGTCACCACGGCATGCGCCGTCCCGTCGCTGACCTGTGCGACCGGGTACGTTCCGGTCGGGTGGTACTCCCACGCCGTCGTGGTGACCCTGCCGTCGCCGTCGCGGTGGTGCTCTTCGACGAGCAGGTCACCGGACCACACGAACGTGGTCTCCTCGATCACCACGCCCTTCTCGTCCGCACGCTGCTTGGCGATCCGCCGATCGAACGCGTCGTAGCGGTATCGCCACCGGTCGTCGCCCGGCGTGGTGACCGTTGCCAGCCGATTCTGGTGGTCCCAGGTGAAGTGCCAGTCGCCTGACGCACCCGAGCGGCTGGTTGCCCGGCCCAGCTGGTCCAGCGTGTACCCGATCTCGCCCGGCTCACCCGGATGCTGGTCCGGCCCCGCGCCGGGGACGGTGGGCGGCTCGATCGTCGGCCCCGCGTCCCAACCGCGGCTGACCTCGCGCCCACCCTCGTAGGCGAACCGGAGCTGCTGCCCGCCAGCCACCAGGATCATCGGTCGTCCGGACTCGTCGTACGACCACTGGGTCACCGCGCCGGAGGGTCGGGTCCGCGCCGTGACCGTTCCGAACCGCTCGCTGTAAGAGACGACGACAGCGTGGCCGTTCACCGCCTCGGTGGTGACCCGGCCGAAGGCGTCCCGCGTCAACTCGATCGTCGAGTCGGCGTCTTCGGCCGCGACGACGCGACCGGCAGCGTCGTACACCAACCGGGTCACGGCCGTGCCGGTGCGGCGCTCCACCACCCTGCCGAGCAGGTCGTGGCTGAAGTGGGTGACGGTGCCGGCCGTGTCGGTCTGCTCGACGAGCTGCCCCGCGGCGTCGTACGCGTACCGCTGGGTGCGACCCTCGAAGTCGGTCTCCTCGGTCACCCGGCCGTTCGGATCGTACGTGTACTGCCACCTCCGGCCCGCCGGGTCGGTGATGGTGGTCAGCCGCAGCTCGGTGTCGTAGCCGTACTCGGTGCGGTTGACCGCGTCGTCGATCCGGGCCGTCACCAGGTCGAACGCGCCATACTCGAAGCGAGTGCGGCGGCCCGCCGCGTCGACGGACTCGACCAGGTTGCCCTCGCCGTCGTACCCGAACTCCTCGACGGTGCCGTCCGGGTTCTCCCGCCAGGCCAGTTCGCCCTCGATCGTCCAGCCGACCTGGGTGGTGCCGTGATCGTCGTCGATGGCGGCGACGCGGCCGAGACTGTCGTACTCGAAACTGGTCTGGCTGCTTCCCGTCATCATCGCGGTGACCTGCCGCGCCGCGTCCCGGACGATGGCCGTCGGCCCGGCCTGGGTGACAGTGCCAGGCCCGTCGTCGACCGGCCGGTCGAAGCGCACCACCTCGCCGGCGGCGTCGGTCTCGGCGAGCACCCGACCGTCGTCGTCGAAGGCCCGCTGGCGCGTGCCGCCATCGAAGTCCGTCCAGGACAGGGCCCGACCGAGCTCGTCGTAGGCGATCGTGGACCGGCTGCCGTCCGCCCGGGTGACAGTTGCCAACCGGCCGTCGGCGTCGTACTCGAAGGTGGTCGTGCGTCCCAGGGCGTCGGTCCGCGACCGGAGCCGGTTAGCGCCGTCCCACTCGGTCCGGGTCGTCCCACCGAGCGGGTCGGTCACGGCGACGACCTGGAAGCGGTCGTTCAGCTCGTACCGGCGCACGTTGCCGAGCGAGTCGGTGACGAGCGTCAGGCTGTCCGAGTACGTGAACCGGTACCGCAGGTGGCCGCCCCTGCCGTCGGTGCTGACGCATCGACCGGAATCGTCGTAGCGGTAGGTGTACCACTCGCCGTTGCGGTCGTCCCAGCGCACGATCCGCGCGTCGGCGTAACCGAAGCGGGTGGCCGCGCCCGAGCTGTTGACCACCTCGACGAGGTTGCGCTCCTGGTCGTAGCCGAAGCGGTAAGCGGTCTGCGGCACGCCGGACCGGTTCGGCAGCCACAGCACCGTGAGCAGGCCGGCGGAGGAGCTGAAGCCGATCCGGGCGCCGGCCGTGGAGCGCAGTTCGGTGGGCGTGCCTGCCTCGTCCCGCTCGATCGACCAGCGCAGATCGCCCTCGATCACGTCGCTGAGCAGCGATTCCGGGCCACTCCCGCTGGTGAACACGAGGGTGCGTCCGGATGTTGGTTCGGTCAGTAGCCAGCCTCCGCCGGTGAGGCGGCGCAGTGGCAGGGTTCGGCCGAGTTGTGGTTGGGCTTCCTCGCCTTCGGCGGGGAGGGGGTAGGTGAGGATGGAGCCGTCGGCGGCGAGGTAGCGGACGTGGTGGTGGTCGATGATGAGGCGTTGGTCGAGTGTGCTGGCCCAGGAGGGGCCGAAGGAGCGGCCCCATTGGTAGTCGGAGCGGTGGGTGCGGGTCAGGGTGAGGCCGGGTAGTACGGCGTCGGTCTCGGTCAGGATCATGCGGCCGGTGGTGACGTCGATGGGGTCGCCGGCGGTCGGTGTCTCCTCGGTGCTCTTGGCCACCGTCGCCGGCGGCACGTCGGTGAGAGAAGCCGGGGCCGCGGCGTCGGTGCCGCCCGCCGGCTCCGTCGTCTCGATCAGGACGACCGAACCCTCCGGGCCGATCGTGGCAACGGCGCCGAGGCCCCCGAGCTGGCCGTCGATGAAGACCACCGGGCCCGACGGGTACCTGATCACGTTGACCACGTGCACGGAAGCGCCGGCCGGCCCGGGACGGAAGGCGACGATGCCCAGGCTCCTGCTACCCCTCGGCAGGTCGCCGAGCGCGTCCATCAGGCCCTGCACACTGCCGACCTCCCTGACGGCGCCGCCCGGATGTGCCGTGCGCACGCCGTCCAGGGTGGTCGGCACCGACGTCGGCGGTAGGTCGAGGACCCGCCCGGACCGTTGGTACTCGTCGATCATCAGGGCGGATTCGATGCCGGTGCGGCCGCTGCCGCCGGCGCCGATCTCGTTGACCCAGCCGAGGCTCCGGTTGCCGAAGTTCTCCAGGTCCGTGGTGGTGTTCGCGGTCGTGCTGTGCACGTTGTTCGCGAGCACCGGAAGGTGCGTGCCGTTGGTCAACGGCACACTGCGGAGCAGGTCGTTGGGGACAGTGCCGTCGGTGGCGACCACCGTTGTGGGTTGCCGGCGGGGGAGGTAGTCCGAGTCGTCGAGCGTCCTCTCGATCGCCGGCAGCGGGTTGTTCGAGTCGAGACCGTCCAGCCGGTCGTGGGTCTGCTCGTACAGGTTGACGACTGGTTGCAGGTCGGCCTGGTCGCGGGAATCCAATGCCGAGACGAAGCTGTCCCAGAGCGCGGTGGCGGTGGCGTGGTCGGGGTGGGACTCGTGCTGGCCCAGGAAGTCGCGGACGGCGTCGGTGCGCGCGTCGGCCAGGGCGGAGAGGTCGTCGAGGATGCGCTGCCGCCCGTCGACGCCGAGGTTGGGATCGAGCACCCGCGGCGCGGGCTGGGTCGGGTCGGCCGCGGTGCCGTCGACAAAGGCCATGCCGACGTAGGGGTCGTACGATCCGCTGCCGTAGGGGGCGGAGCTTCCGCCGTAGTGGGACGACGATCCGCCGGGATAATCGCTGTACGAGACCGGGCCGTAGCTGGTTTCTGCGTAGGGGTAGTAGCCCGACTGCCCACCGCCGGGGCCGCTGTTTCCACCATATGGCGGCTGGCTGCTCTCGGGCGCGGGAGTGTTGTCGAGATGCCGCTGGATGCGACTCACGAGTTCGTTCGCGGCCTCGGTTCGATCCTTCGTGTTGTGGTGGTACGTCCTGGCGTTGCGTCGGGCGGGATCGTTCTGTGCGAAAGCGGCCTGGGCGGCTTCCCGCAGCTCGCCCGCGTAGGATTCGTTCGTTTCCGCCCGAGCGGCCACGGTCTGCGCCCGATCGAGCAGGCCCGTCAGCGCGGTTGGCACCCGGCCCGGCGAGCGATCTCGCCGAAGGTCGTCTTTTATCTGGCGAATAGCATCGCGGATCTGCCCGTCCTCGGTGCGGATTGCCTGAATGATCTGGTGCGCCACGGCCGAGGTGAGCGGGGGCGGCGCGGCGTTGGATCGCACCATGGCCGACAGATCGTCGGACTGGCGATCGATGCCGTCCAGGTCGGAGTTCTTGTCAGCCAGGTAGCGGAACTCCCCGCCCACGATGCCCGGAGGATCGATGCCGTCTGTCGTGGGGTTGATGCCCAGTTGTTGATAAAGACCGAAGAACGGCACGTCGGTGCCGTCTGGATAGCGATGCCCGTGGAGAAGGTTGTTCGCCGCGTCCCTGAAGTGGTGGCTGCTGAAGTAGTCGACGTGGTTCGTCTCGAAATTGACGAGATGTTGCTGGATGGCGTACTGGTGTCCCTGGTCGAAGCCCTCCAGGTGTCGATGCATGAGCTGCTTGATGTGGTCGGCTCGGTCCGCCACATAGGTCGCGACCACCTGCGGCAGAGCGTCCCGCATGTCCCGGAGCTCCTTGCGGGGTGCCAGCAGAAGGAAGTGCTTGCGCAGTACCCGGCTGCCGGTGTTCGTCCCCTCGAGGGTAGCCACGAGTTCCGCCGCGATAGCAGGAAACGCGATGGCGAGATGCCCCTCCAGGCGCCTTTCGTGCCAGGGCAGGGCCCGACCCCCGGTGTGCTGGCGGAAATCAGCGACGACCTCTTTCCCGAGGGCGAGACCACTCTCGACGAGTCGTCGGGGGGTCTGGTTTGCCGTAGGGGGGTAGTGGGTGGCGGCGTACCTGAGGAAAATTGGCAGGGAGTGGTTGTGCATGCCCACCGTCCACTGGGTGTACGGGGCGGTGAATTGGCCGCCCAGGACACCGACGGCATCGCCCGCCGAGACACCTCCAAGGGTCACGTACTGCATCCCCGGCACGTCCCTGAGCGTGTCTCGGAGCGAGTAGTGCCGCCCTTCCGGAACGGTGAGGATCGCGTTGATCGCCGCGTTTCGTGCCTCGCGGACGGCGTTGGGATCTGCGGCGCTTTCTTCCCACTGCTCCACCCGGCTCGGCCCGGAGACCACCTCGACGATCATGACGATGCCAGTTTGATTGCCGAGGGTGCGTTGCTGACTGTCGATCTTGAAGACCAGCCCGGGCGCCCGCGCGATGGCCTCTCCCAGATGAAGGGGGAACTGCGGGTTCAGCGCGCCGATCTGGACGCCGACCTCCGTCTCGGTGGCTATCCGCCAGTGGGTGTCGGCGGCGGCGATGTCGGCGGCGGAGGGGACCGGACCACCAGGCATGTGGGTCTGGTCGTGGAAGACCTCCGTGACCCGTCCGTCCGGCTCGGCGGTGTAGGTGACCCAGGCATCGTCGGAGAAGACGTGCCCTCTGCCCGTGGTGAAAACGGTCGTCCGGGCCGCCGTGACCGGAACGCTCGGCAGTCGCTTCGCCAGGTTGACGGCGAAGAGTGGACCCGCGTCGCAGGCGACGACGGTGATCGGCCGGTTGTTCCAGCCGGGGTCGTTCTCGATCAGACCACCGATGACGTCCGGATCGTAGGCGTGGCCGCCGGCGACGATCTCGCCGTCGACACCCTCCACCGCCAGCTTGTAGTCGGGGCCGACCGGGAGGGAATCGGCGTGGGTCTGGTGAACCACGTCGGTCTCGTGCAGCATGCGCAGACCGGCCGGCGTGAACACCGGCTGGATCGGCCCGAACCGGGTCGTGCCGGAATCCGCCACCACCCGGCCCCTGCGCCGTGCGGTCGAGGGCGCGTCACGGTTACTGTCGCTCCCCGGCCGGGAACCCGGCTCGGGCAGCGATGGCAACCGGTCCCGGACGTCCTCGACACTGGCGCTGCGTGACAGGGGCGTCGCCCCGACCTCGGAGTGCCACAGGTCGGAGTGCGCGACCGTACCGTCGAGATCGGGGGCCAGCAGAGATGCCGCCGGTGCTGCGCCGTGCAGCGCCTCGGGCGAGGGTGGGGCCGCGCGGGCCGGCAGCTGACTGGGCTCACCACTGCGGGCTGGGGTACCCGCCGCGGTGCTGTCGGCGAGCGGATCCAGTCCTGGCTGGGCGACCTTGCAGCTCGTCAGACCAAGCGGGTCCGCGACGGTCAGCGGGTCCGTGACGTACGCCGTCGGGTTCGACCCGCCGGCCAGGCCGAGCGGGTCCGGGCTCAGGTAGCGGGCCGTCGCCGGATCGTAGAACCGGAACCGGTTGTAGTGCAGACCGGTCTCGGCATCGAAGTACTGCCCGGGGAAGCGCAGCGGGGTGGCTGACGGTCCGTGGCTCCGACCCCACAGGTCACTGCGCGCCCACCAGCGCAGCGTGCCGCTGGGCTCGACGAGGTGCGTCGGTGTGCCGACGAGGTCGGTGACGACGGTGCGCAGTTGGTCGTCGGTCTGGGCCACCGGCGTCGAACCGCCCGGCCGGTACTCCCAGGACATGATGGCGATGGTGTCGCTCGCATCCTGATGGCTCTGCTCCACCATCAGATCACCGGACCAGGCGAACCGCACCTGCTCGACCACGCTGTCGTCGGCGGCGAGGCGCTGCTTGGCGATCCGGCGGCCGAAGCCGTCGTAGCGATACCGCCAGCGGTCTCCACCCGGCGTGACCACCCGCACGATCCGGTCCTCGGCGTCCCAGGTGAAGCGCCAGACGCCGGCCGCGTCCGAGCGGCTGACCAGCCGGCCGTTCTCGTCGTACTCGAATGTGGCGTCGTCCGATCGCACGAGCATGGTGCCGTCGAACTCCCACCGGCCGATTCCGGTACCGGTCAGACTGCCGAGTGCGTCGTACTCGTACCGCTCACGCTCGGTCCTGTCGGCGACCACGCTCCGGATCCGGCCGACCCCGTCGGCCTCGAAGGACCGCTCTCCGTCGAGGGTGTCGACGATCGCTGTCACCCGACCGGTGGCGTCGTAGCTGAAGTCACGTTCGGTGGCGCCGGCGATCTGCTGGACCGTGAGCCGCCCGGCGGCGTCGAAGGTCTGTCGCAGCGCCACCACGTCGTCGACCGTCCGGTTGATCTCCCGCCCGTGGGCGTCATGCGCGAAGCGCACCAGGTGGCCGCCAACGCTCAGGCTCGCCGGCCGGCCGCCGTCGTCATAGGTCCACCGGCTCGACCGACCCGACGGTGTGGTGCGCGTCTGCACCGTGTCCAGTTCCGCGTGGTACGAGGTGCGTACGGTCTGGTCGTTGATCGTCTCGGCGACCACCCGGCCCCGGGCGTCGCGCTCGAAGCGGACCACCGAGTCGGGGTTGACCACGGCGACGATCTGGCCCCGCCCGTCGTACTCGAATCGCGTCACGACCTCGCCCGCGCGCCGTTCGATCACCCGTCCCCACTGGTTGTAGCGGTAGTGGGTGGTCTCGTCGGCGGAGTTGGTGTGCGCGATCAACTGTCCGGCGGCGTCGCGCGTGTATCGCTGGGTGCGACCGTCGAAGTCGGTCTCCTCGCTGAGCCGGCCGGCGGCGTCGTAGGTGTAGCGCCAGACCTGCCCGGCCGGGTTCGCGACGGCGATCAGCCGAAGCTCGGTGTCGTAGGTGTACTCCATGCGGTTGCCCGCCTCGTCGATCCGTGCGGTCGGCAGGTCGAACGGCCCGTACTCGACCCGCACCACCCGACCTGCTCCGTCGATGCTCTCCACTAGGTTCCCTTCGCCGTCGTAGCGCCATTCCTGTCGGGAGCCGTCCGGGCCGACGCGCGAGGCGAGGTCGCCCTCGGGCGTCCAACCGAGTTCCGTGCTGCCCTCGTCGGTACCGATGACGACGATCCGACCGAGGTCGTCGTACGTGTAGTGGGTCTCGGCCCCACTCGTTGCCACCGAGGTGGCCTCGGTGAGCGCCCGCCCATCGGCGTCGTCCTCGTAGCGGGTCGTGCGGCCCAGTGGGTCGGTCCGGGACAACAGCCGGTACCCGTCGTCCCACTCGTGCCGGGTGGTCGCGCCGAGGCTGTCGGTCTCCGCCACCACCTGGAACCGGTCGTTGAGTTCATAGCTGCGCACGTTGCCGAGCGAGTCGGTGACGACCGTCAGACCATCCGAGTACGCGAACCGGTACCGCAGGTAGCCGCCCTTGCCATCGGTGCTGACGCATCGACCGGATTCGTCGTAGCGGTAGGTGTACCACTCGCCGTTGCGGTCCTCCCAGCGCACGATCCGCCCGCTCGTGTAGTCAAAGCGTTCGGCGTCGCCAGAGCTGTTCACCACCTCGACGAGGTTGCGCTCGCCGTCGTAGCCGAACCGGTACGCCGGCTGCGTGGCACCGGACGGGGTGGGCAGCCACAGCACCGTGAGCAGGCCGGCGGAGGAGCTGAAGCCGATCCGGGCGCCGGTCGAGGAGCGCAGTTCGGTGGGCGTGCCGGCGCTGTCCCGCAGGATCGACCAGCGGTTGTCGCCTACGGCCACGTCGCTGAGCAGCGATTCCGGGCCGTTTCCGTTGGTGAACACGAGGGTGCGTCCGGATGTTGGTTCGGTCAGTAGCCAGCCTCCGCCGGTGAGGCGGCGCAGTGGCAGGGTTCGGCCGAGTTGTGGTTGGGCTTCCTCGCCTTCGGCGGGGAGGGGGTAGGTGAGGATGGAGCCGTCGGCGGCGAGGTAGCGGACGTGGTGGTGGTCGATGATGAGGCGTTGGTCGAGTGTGCTGGCCCAGGAGGGGCCGAAGGAGCGGCCCCATCGGTAGTCGGAGCGGTGGGTGCGGGTGAGGGTGAGGCCGGGTAGTACGGCGTCGGTCTCGGTCAGGATCATGCGGCCGGTGGTGACGTCGATGGGGTCGCCGGCGGTCGGTGTCTCCTCGGTGCTCTTGGCCACCGTCGCCGGCGCTACCTCGGCCAGTCCGCCCGGGTCCCCGGCCCGCTTCTGCACGACGTCGACAGTCGTTGTCGCCTTCGGCCCCCGGTCCCGAAGGCTGCTGATCTCGTCCTGGGAGGCCCGACGCGTCTCCGACGACGCGGAGCGCCTCGTCGCGGTGTCGTCGATGTGGCGTGCGCCAGTCGGAGCCCGCGCGTGCCCGCGGTCGTCGTCCTCGTCGTGCGGCGCCGGGTTCCTGGAAGCTGGCCCTTCGACAGTGGTCGTCACCGGTCGAGGCGTCACCGGTCGCTCCACCTCTCGCGGTGCGGGAGAGGCCGAGCGGATCCCGGTCGGGGAGCGGCGACCCGGGGAAGCGTTCGTACCAGGAGCGCTCTGACCCTGTTCCTTCGGCACGGGGATCGGCGAGCCGTAGGGGGGCGGCGAAGGGGTGAGATCGACGTATCGCGGTGGGGCCGACCCGGGTACCGGGCCGACGGCGGCCCCGTAGGACGGGGGGTCCGATGGTGTTGACGCCGTGCGGTCGATCGGGCCGGTCGTCGATCCGGTCCTCGCCTCCGACGTGGTCGGCGGCGGGGAACTGGCAGCGCCGGGCGTGGTGGGCGAGCCGGTCGGCGGTGTGATCGCCGGACTGGTGGTCGCGGTGGAGGGCTGCGCGGTCGTGGTCGCACTGGCCGGGGTGGCGCCCGGTGGGGTAGCGCCCGGTGGGGCGGTGGCCTGCGGCAACGGGAAGGTCGCGAGTGGGGAGCCCGGCGGAGCCGCGGCTGTGGTCGGTGAGCCTGGCGGAACCGCGGCCTCCGGCGACGCCGGAGGCGCTGGTGGGGCGGTGGGGGTGGCGGTGCCGCCTGCGGCGGCAGGTGCGAGCTGGGCCGGCGAGGGCTGCCCCGGCGTGAGGGTACCCGGGGCATCGGACGGTGCACCCGTCTGGTCCGGCACCTGGCCGGCGGGCGTGCCGACCGCGTCGGGGGCCTGGCCGGCGGGCGTGCCCACCCGGCCGGGGTGTTGGTCGGACGGGTCGTGCGGCGCGTCCGGTGGGGCCGGCGGGTCTGGACGGCTCACCGGGGATGAACTCTCGCCGGGCATTGGGGTGACCCCGTCCGGCGGCCTGCTGGCGGTGCCGCCGGTGGGCGAGGGCTCGAGACCGGGCAGTCCCGGACCCGGGGCCGCGCTGGCCGGCGGCGTCTGGTCGGCACGCTGGGTGGGGGGCGCTGCGCTGGGTCCGGCACTCGGCGGATCACCGGACCACAGGGGTCCGGGGTGACCACCATCGATGGTGGCGCTCGGCGGCGCGGGCGCGGCGACGGAGGGCTGCGGAGCGGACGGGGCGACCGGTGGCGGTCCGCTCCCGTTCGGCGGAGCACTTCCGGATCCGGCATCCGGGGGTGACGTGTCGCCAGAACCCACCGGTCCGGCCCGCAGGTTCGTCGGATCGTCCAGTGGGGAACGGGTGCCGCCGTGCCCGTCGGTGCCGACAGGGCCGGTTGGCGGGGGAAGGGGCCCGCCACCCGCCGCCAGGTCCCGGGACGGGCCCGGGCCACCCAGACCGGACGCGTCGGGCCGGGCGGCCGGGCCGCCGCCGACGGCCGCGCCGGCGTCGTGGGCGTACCGGCTGGCGTAGGTGCCGACCGCGGCCGAGACGCCGGTGGCCAGGGCGTCGAAGCCGGTGATCGCGCCGATCATCGCCAGGTAGGCGAACTCGCCGAGCGTCTCACCCGCCGCGCTCAGCCCGGCTTGCCCGTGGGTGGTGCCGGAGAATCGGGGGAAGTACCGGCCGCCGATGATGTGGACACCGCCGGCGATGGTGCCGACGGCGGCCCCGGCGCCGACCGACTGCCAGAAGTCCGACGAGCTGAACCCGTCGTCCTTGTTGTCCTTGGCGATCACGATGGTCTGGGCGGCGACGTTCTCCGCGCCCTCCTCCACGCCCTCCTCGGCGCCCTGGACCGTCAACAGAACCATCAGTTCCTGGAGTCGGTTCTGCAATCGGTTGAGCAGCGTCTGGGTGATCTTCTGACCGATATTGATGTACGCGGGCACGAGCGCGACGCCGAAGCCGGAGGCCATCGCCGTCGCGATGTCCAGGACGATCATGAAGGCCGCGACGACGATCTGGGTCTGGGCGTAGTCGATCTGCTGGTTGGCCTGGTCAGCGACGTTGCCGGCGACGAGGGCCTGCCGGATCCCCCCGGGCAGCGGCCGGGTGATCTCGTACTGGAACTGGGCGAACGCGTCGGCGGCCGGACCATCGAGGTTGCCCTCCAGCCCCTGGCCGAGCGCCTGCGTCGCGGCGATACCGTTGTTCAGGTACGCGCCGAACCGCTCCAACTCGACGCTGAGCGCCTTGAGCTGCGACGGGTCACCCTTGGGGAACTTCTCGCCGACCGTGTAGAGGATCGCGTCGTACGCCCACTGCCAGGCGGGGTCGTTGGGTATGTGGAAGTCACCCATCGCGACGACGTCAGCCCCGATCCACGATCAACGGCGTGGCCGAGCCGTGGGCGTCGAAGCTGATCAGCAGCGGCTGGTAGTCGGGCGCGGTGGGATCGACGACTTCGTCCGCCTTCGGCCGGACCAGGAAGAAGTGGTCGGCCGACGCGATGGGGACACCGTCGGCGGTGGTCAGCCGGCGGTCACCGAGCGGGACGATCGAGTCGTAGGGGTTGGCGTCGAGTCGCGACGTGCCGTCGGGGAAGGTGGTGAGCGTCAGCAGTTCACAGCCCGCCGGGATCGGAACACCGTCGACGAGAAGGCCGTCGTCGACAGACATCCGGTGTGCGGAGATCAGCGGTCGGGCCGTCGACTCGGCTGGCGCCGACGACCCGGGGAAGCGGGAGTCCTCCCGGCCCGACTCCGCGCCCACGACCGGTTTGGCGTCGAGGATGCCAGTCCGCATCGGGCCGTCGGCCGGCAGACGATCGTGCCGCCGGCCCGTCCCCGGTGCCGGTTGCTCCACGTGCTCACCGGCGGCGGCGAGGCGCGGGGTCGGCGCGGCAGTCTCCCCGGCCACGGGTTTCTGGTGGAGGCGCCCGGCGCGCTCGGTGATGCCGGCCAGCAGATTGCCGGCGTGCTCGGTCCGGCCGGCCAGCAGATTGCCGGCGTACTCGGTCCGGCCGGCCAGCAGCGGGAACCCGCCCTGCTCAAGCCTGCCGGCGAGACGGGGGGCGGGCGGGGTCTGCCCGTCGGGTACGGGCTCGGTCGCCGCCACCCGCTCGGGTAGCTTCGTGAACTGCTCGGCGATCGTACGTCCGGCGGCTGTCGCGTCCTCGTCCGCCTGCCGGTAGCCCTCCCCGCTGGCGCGCAGGCCGACCGCGGCGTACTCCAGATAGCCCAGGACGCCGAGGACGGCGCTCTCGACGCTGTCCATCGTCCCGTCGAACTGCTTCTGGAACGCGTCGCCCAACTCGTCATCGCCCCACGCGCGCCCGTGCGTGGATCGCAGCAGGCCCAACAGCCGAAGAGCCTCGTGGTAGTGCGCGACATGCGCGGCGTACGAGTTGCCGACCGCGATGACGCCCTCGGGATCGACCCGCAGGTACCCGTTGGGCTGACTCACGGCTGCTCCGGGTCGAGGCCGAGCAGCGCGCGGACCGCGCTGGTCATCCGGGGGCCCCCGGGCGGCAGGTACATGTCCGGACCGGCGTCCCCCCGAACCATCCTGGCCGCGTCCATGCCCGCCGGCAGCAGTGGCGCGAGCAGTTCCGCCGCCTGTTCCATGACCTGCTCCTTCGCCTCGGCGAAGGAGCTCATGATGGTGGCCTGTAACTCGGTGGGAGTCATCCGCCGGTACGCGCCGGTCGGAAAACTGATCTCGCTCAGCACGCCGTTCTGCCCGACCGTGACCGTCACCTCGCGGCGCGGCGAGGTGGCAGAACCCCGCACCCTCCCCATCCGCTCCTGGAGGTCGGTCAGGCTGCCGCGCTGACGCTCGTACTCGGCGAACAGCTCCTCGAGTTGGCGTTGCTGGGTCATCGGTCGGCTCCCTTCGGGACGGGCTCCAGTAGAGATCCGCCCCCGCCCGGCGCGGAAGGGGCGCGGCGCTCGCCGCGCACGAACGTGCAGAGCTTCTTCCCGACCGCACCGGCCGAGGTGGACCGGGGCCGGGTGGGCCGAGGGCGTGCGGGGGTGAAGGAGGCAAATCCGGCGGTCATTCGGGCATCCGTCCGGCGGGTATCTTGCCGCCGGCCGTCGGTCACCGGGAATGTTCGGCGTGGCGGACGCCGAGCCCCGGAGGCTCGACGCCGCCATCCACGGCACGTACGACGAAAGGAGTGCCGTTGTGGCAATGCAACCGGTCCAGACCTCGAATCCGGGCATGCAGGCGGCGGCCACCGAGTTCGCCAGCAAGGCCGAGAGCTTCACCACGGAGCTGCGCAACGTCAACACGGAGATGGCGATTCTCCAGGCGAGCTGGCGCGGTACCGCATCGAACAACTTCAACCAGGCGATGGACAACTGGGAGAGGTCCTTCCAGCTCATCATCAAGAAGCTGTTGCACATGATGGACGTGATGGGCACCACGACCGCCGGCTACCGGACCGCGGAGGAAGACGCCTCGTCGAGCGCCCAGACCTTCGCCACGGCGCTTCCCGGCGTCTGATCCCTCGTCATCTTCTCGAAAGGACGGATCGTGTCCGACTATCGGTTCGATTTCAACCAGGCCGACGCCACTCTGCACGACATGAACCGCATCAACGGGCGCATCTCGAGTTCCCTTGACGAGATGGAGGCCAACGTCGAGCGAAGCACCCAGGAATGGAGTGGCGACGCGCGGGCGGAGTACGCCGTGGCCAAGATCGAGTGGCGCAACGCCGCCAACCAGATGACGGTCTTCCTCGAACAGGCCCGCCAGACGCTGCTACAGATCTCGGACAACTACGGGACCACCGAGCAGCGCCACACCAAGATCTGGAATGACGTCCGCGGCGGCTGACCGCCGGCCGGCTGCCGGGGTCTGGTATTCCTCAGTGGCCGGCACGTCCCAGGCACCGATCCCCAGATTCGGCAGTGCTGGAAAGGTTGTGCTCCTGTGGCCTCCATCGATCTGAGTCATCCCAACGAACGGGCCATCGACCACATCGGCATCCTCGACAGGTTCAACAACGGTGAGATCGATGGCTTTCCCGAGAAGCATCCGGACGGCTGGATCCAGGCGGTCATCGATCGCGTGCAGGCCGAGATCGGTTCCGGCACGAGCCGACTGGAACGGATCGACTGGTCGAACTACACCGCCGAGGAGCGGGCCGCCTGGGAGTGGTACAAGGCCGAGGTGGTCGACACCGAGAGTTGGAAGGAACTGGTCCGGGAATTCAAGGACGACCTTCCTCCGCAGGACGCTCTCGGTTGGAAGGAGTTCGGGGATTCCGACAAGCTGGAGGTCGACGGACGGATCCGCACGCCGGAGGTCAAGGTCTATTCCGGCGGCGACAACAAGGACGGCGACCTGAAGGTCAGCACCGAGGCGATCCGCTACTTCGCCAACTCCCTCGGAGCGCTCTTCGACAACCCGGACGGCCGGGGCGGCAGCATGATGCTCGACGTGGGCGACCACCTCGGCAATCTGGACGTCCTGCCCGGCAAGTTCGCGGTCGCCGAGCTCATGCGGCAGAAGATCCACGGGGCGGGTGGGGGAGTCGGCCTGGTGGTCGACACCCAGGGTCTGCTGTCGAAGATCCACCAGACGCTCTACACCCTCCGGCTGAGCCTGCTCGAGATGGCCGACTCCTACGAGCTGACCGAGGACGGCAACGCGCGTACCGGCAAGGACTTCGAGGAGAAGACCGAAGAGTTCAACTCGATGAGCGAAGAGGACTTCGCCAAGGCCATGTCCGATCCGTGGGGACACATCGGCGACATCGACGACTACGGCGACCTCAAGTCCTCGGGTCGGGGCGGCAAGGACGAGTCCGGTGCCGGAGACGGCAGCGCGTCGGGCGGCAGCGACAGCTAGGTGTCGCGCGCCTGGTCCGGGCGTTCCGACGCCGCACGATCGCGTCCTCAATTCAGCTAGGGGTTTGGTGTAGGGCATGGCAGACGCAGACGCGGGTTCCTGGGGTCACTCCGCGGACCCGGTGGCGACCTTTCCGCCGCTGGCGGTGAGCACCGAAAACGTCAACGACCTGGAGACGTGGGCACGGATGGATCCACCCGGATGGCGCCGGATCAAGGCGGCGGTCACCGGGGGATCGGCGATCGAGAGCGAAGCCGGGTACGCGTACGCCGCGACCCTGGTCAGCTATCCGAGCCTGATCGAGGCTGCCAACAGCTTCCAGCAGACGTACAACCTGCTGCAATGGCTGGAGACGTTCGTCAACCTGCACGCGCACGCGATCGCCGGCGAGGAGAAGCCCTGGCAGGGCAAGGCCGCCCAGGCGTTCCTGGCGAAGATGGACTATCTCAGCGAGTTCCTGGGCAGGCAGGCGGACCGGCTGCTCGGCGGTGCGGGGATGCCCGACTCCGTGAGCGTGCCGTACGAGCTGATGATGAGTGGCAGCTACCTCAAGTGGGCGCAGGAACAGATCAACTATCTCGACGTGGAGTGGGCGAAGATCGCGGCCGCCAACAAGGCCAACCTGACCGACGGCGGCAATGTGGCGATCAGCTCCACCCCCTACGCCCGCCCGATGACGGACCAGATGCTCCAGGTCGCGCTGGAGTTGGCGAAGCAGTACTCGCGGCTGAGCTACGACGCGGTCAGCGCCCCCGACGGCGACGGCAGCCCGGCACCCACACCCCCGCCACCTCCGGCCGCGCCAACACCGCCGCCGCCCCCGCCGCCCCCGCCGGACCCGACGCCCCCGCCGCCGTACGAGCCACCGACCCCGCCACCGTACGAGCCACCGACCCCGCCGCCCTACGAGTCGCCGCCGACGCCACCGCCCTACGAGCCGCCACCCATCCCGACGCCGCCGCCGACCGAGGTCGCGCCCCCGCCGACCCTGCAACCGCCGCCGGGCTCGGATCCTCCCGCACTCTCCACCGCCGGTCCGCCCACTGTGGATGTCCCCGACGACCTCGGCGTCGAATCGCCGGAGGGCTCCGGACCGGGCCTCAGCCCTCCGCCCGGAGCCAGCCCACCCGGTGGCCTGCCGGGTCTCGACCCCCCGGTCGTCGGTGATCCGCCCGGAGGCGGCTCCGGCCCAGGGGGCGCGGTGTCCGGAGGTGGCCCCATCCCGCCGATGATCCCGGTTCCCCCGGCGGCCAGTAGCTCGGGCGGCGGCAACAGCCCCCGGCCGGCTCCGCCGTTGGTCGGCGACCCACCGGACGGCCCCGGTGTGCCCGGCGGGACTCCGCCCGGCGGCGTCGACCTGCCCGGCGGCGGAAGTTCGCCCGGCGGAGTGGACTTGCCCGGCGGGACTCCTCCCGGCGGCGTCGACCTGCCCGGTGGGGCAGAGGCGCCGGGCCTGGGCCAGCCGCCCGGAGCCACTCCGCCGCCGGGAACCGCGCCGGCACCGGGTCCGATGCCGGGGATGCCCGGCTCCCCTGGTGCCGGAGCCGGACCGGGCGGGGGAGCGGCGGCGGAGCGGCCGGACGCCTCCGGGCTGCTCGACGGAGACCAGGACGACTGGTCCCCCGGCGGGCTCGGGTCCGGCGATCCGTCCGCCCCCGGCGGCGCCATCCCGGGCGGCCCTGGAGTCAAGGAACCTGAGCCGGGTCTGGCGTCGGGCGGGCAGCCGCCGGTGCCCGGTGTCCCGGGTGGCGGTGCGCCGATGGTGCCGCCGATGCCAGGTGCTCCGGGTTCGCCGGGAGCGGGTGCCGGTGATGGCACTCCGCCGGAGCGACCGGACGCCGCCGGCCTGGTCGAGGGAGACGCCGCCGACTGGGGCAGCGCTGCCTCGGACTCGTCAGTCGGACCGGAGGCGCCCGCGGGCGCCGCGGCCGGAGGGGCGGGTCTGCTCCGCGCCACTTCCGCAGCCCCGGCCACCAGTGCGGTGCCGGCGCCGGCGGTCGTGCCTTACGTCGCACCGCCGATGATCCCGGTTCCACCCACCCCGCCGCCGGCCGGTGGGCGGGACCAGAACGCCGTCCCGCGTTCGGACGCCGCCGACCTGCTCGCGGCGGAGGGAACGGCCTGGCAACCGGACGAGGCCGCAACCGGGTCGGTGCCCGTGGCCGGTGCGCCGATCGCGGCGACGATCCCGGTCAGGGCGACTCCACCCGCGGTGGTCGGGGTGCCGGCACCGGTGTCCGAGGACGAGGAGCGGACGCCGGCCGACCGCCTGGACGCCGGCGAACCGCTCCACGAGGACAGACCCACCTGGACCGGGGTCGAGTCGCGGCTCGACGAGAACCGGGTCCCGATCGTGCGAACCGCCGAGGCGGGCGCCGACACGTCGGGCTGGGACGACACCACCGGCGCGTGGTGGCTGCACGGCGAGCCCGAGGGTACGGGGGTGACCGGTGGCTGACGAGATCGCACCGGTGCCGATCAGGGCGTGGAAGCGGGAACGCCCGACGACACCGTCCGGCGGAAGCAGACCGATGATGTGCGGCGGCCCGGAGTACACCTCGGCGGAACGTCTCGAGTTGATGCGGGAGAGGCAGCGGGCGATGGACGAGGCGGCCCGCCGGGCGCGGGAGGAGACCGATACGCGCGAGGCCGGTAGGCGTCGCCCGCCGACGCCTACCGGGGAGGAGGACGACCACCTCGCCGCTGGGCGACGTCGCACCGACCGGTACGCGGTCACCCTGCTGCGTCAGGACGACTCGGCGTGGGGCGGCGGAGTCGATTCGGGGCCTTCGGTGAGGGTGGACGGGGCACCGGCATGAGCACTGTCACTGTCAAGCGCCCGCCTCGTGCGAGCGGCCCGGCGACACCGGACGGCGAGGTCGAGCTACAGGAACCGCCGCTGATGGCGGAGGAGGCGCCGCTGGACTTCCGCTCCTTCGCGATGATCGTGCCGATGGGGCTCGGGATGGGCGCGATGATGGCGATGTTCGGCCTGTACAGCCGGGCCCCGGTGATGTACGTGATGGGCGGGGCCATGGCCAGCGGGATGCTGGTCATGGGCCTCCTCCAGATCGGTCGGGCCGCCGCGGAACGCAAGCGCCAGATGCGCGGCGAACGCCGCGACTTCCTGCGCTACATCGCCCAGCTTCGCCGCCAGGCGCGCAAGGCGGCCGAGCAGCAGCGTGCGGTGATGATCTGGAACAATCCGCAGCCGGATTGGCTCTGGTCGGTGGCGACGAGCAGCCGGCTCTGGGAGCGGCGCCCCAGCCACGAGGACTTCGGCCGGGTCCGGATCGGGCTCGGCCGGCAGAACGCGATGCTGCGGTTCGTCCCGCCGCAGACCAAGCCGATCGAGGACCTCGAACCGCTGGCGTCGATATCGCTGCGCCGCTTCTCCGAGGCATATCGGACGGTCTCCGGCGTACCCACCTCGGTGGGCCTGCGCAGCTTCACCAGCGTCGAGTTCGAAGGTGACGACGACCCGGCCGTCGACCTGGTCCGGGCGATGGTGGCGGCGCTGGTGACCCTGCACGCGCCCGACGAGTTGCGGGTGGCGGTGCTCGCGCCGGAGGTCCACCGCGGCCCGTGGAACTGGATCAAATGGTTGCCGCACAACGCCCACCCGACGGCGTTCGACGCGGCCGGCCCGGTACGGATGTTCGCCGGCAGCCATGAGGAGCTGATGGACCTGCTCGGCCCGGAGATCCCGGACCGGGGGGATCATGATCGGGAGGCCCGCCCGTCGTCCAGCGAGCCGTTCGTCGTGATCATCGCGTACCGGGCCGAGCTGCCGGACAGTTCGCGGCTGGTCGGCGCGGGCATCCGTAACGTGGTCATGCTGGACCTGACCGGCCAGATGCCCGGCGGGCCCAGGGTGCTCCGGTTGACGGTGGACGGGACGTCGTTGACGTTCCCGGCCGGAGAGACCACCGGTTCGGCGGTCCGCGACGGGCTGGGCGTCACCGAGTGCGAGGCGCTGGCCCGGATCATCAGCCCCAAGCGGACCAGCGGCACCCTTGACGTCGTCGAGGAGCCGCTGGACAGCGACTTCGAGCTGACCACCCTGCTCGGCATCCGCGACGCGTACACCTTCGACGTGGCGGCACTGTGGCGCAGCCGCGTGCCGCAGCGCAACCGGCTCACGGTGCCGATCGGTGTCACCGAGGGCGGCGAGGTCATCGAGCTGGACCTCAAGGAGTCCGCCCAGGGCGGGATGGGACCGCACGGTCTGCTGATCGGCGCGACCGGATCCGGCAAGAGCGAGTTGCTGCGGACCCTGGTCTGCGCGTTGGCCGCCACCCACTCCTCGGAGATCCTCAACCTGGTGCTGGTGGACTTCAAGGGCGGGGCGACCTTCCTCGGCATGGAGAAGCTGCCGCACACCTCGGCCGTGATCACCAACCTCGCCGACGAGCTGCCGCTGGTGGACCGCATGCAGGACGCGCTCAACGGGGAGATGAACCGCCGCCAGGAGGTGTTGCGCGCCAGCGGATTCGCCTCGCTCTTCGACTACGAGAAGGCCCGGGCGGGCGGTGCCCAGTTGGTGCCGTTCCCGGTCCTGCTGATCATCGTGGACGAGTTCAGCGAACTGCTCTCCAGCAAGGGCGAGTTCATGGACCTGTTCGTCTCGATCGGGCGGCTCGGTCGGTCGCTCGGCGTACACCTGTTGCTCGCCTCGCAGCGGCTGGACGAGGGCCGGATCAACCGGGTCGAGGGCCACCTGTCGTACCGACTGGCCCTGCGGACCTTCTCCTCGATGGAGTCCCGGTCGGTGATCGGCGTCGGCAAGGCGTACGACCTGCCGCCCGAGCCCGGCAACGGCTACCTGAAGATCGACACCACCAACCTGGTCCGCTTCAAGTCCGCCTACGTGTCAGGGCCCTACCGGGGCAGCGGACCACCCCGCGCGGCCGATGACGAGATCGGGCGGATCGCCGCCGAGATCGTTTCCTTCACCACCGGGCAGGTCGCGGTCCGGCACGATCCGGGCCGGGTCCCGGTCGTCGACCCGGTCGAGGAGAACGAGGTGACGGAGACCGACAACCTTGCCGGGCCGAGCCTGGTCGAGGTGCTGCTCGACCGGATCGCCGGATCCGGCCCACCGGCCCGTCAGGTGTGGCTGCCTCCGCTGTCGACCGCTCCCAGTCTGGACACGCTCCTGCCCAGCGTCGTACCCGATCCGCTACGGGGCATGACGGTGGACGACCCGGGCGCGCAGGGCCGGCTCCGGGTGCCGGTCGGCGTCGTCGATCGTCCTGCCGAACAGCTCCGCGAACTGTTGACCATCGACCTTGGCGGGGCGGACGGGCACGTCGGCATCGCCGGCGCGCCGCAGAGCGGCAAATCGACGCTGCTGCGCAGCGTGGTCCTCGCGCTGGCGCTCACCAACACCCCACGCGAGGTGCAGTTCTACGGACTCGACTTCGGCGGTGGAGGGCTCGCCTCGATCGCCGGTCTGCCGCACGTTGGCTCCATCGCCACCCGGATGGAACGCGACCGGGTCGTCCGGACCATCGAGGAGGTCTGGCAGGTCATGGAGCGTCGCGAGTACGAGTTCGCCAGCCGTGGCCTCGACTCGATCGGCGCCTACCGTGCGGCCCAGGACCGGGGCGAGATCAACGACCCGTACGGGCACGTGTTCCTCATCGTCGACGGCTGGTACACGATGAAGCAGGACTTCGCCGATCTGGAGACGCGGTTCCAGGAGCTGACCTCCCGCGGGCTGTCGTTCGGCATCCACGTGATCGTCTCCACCACCCGCTGGTCGGAGATGCGCACCTGGCTGCGTGACCTGCTGGGTACCCGGCTGGAGCTGCGCCTGGCGGACTCGATGGAGTCCGATGTGGGATCGCGGAAGGCGGCCACCGTGCCCCACCAGCCGGGACGGGGCCTGACCAGTGCCGGCCGGCACTTCCTCGGCGCGCTGCCGAGAACGGACGGCAGCTCGTCCGTCGACGACCTCGCCGAGGCGACCAAGTCGACAGTCGAGGAGATCAGCACGTTCTGGAGCGGTCCGGCCGCACCCAGCGTCCGACTGCTGCCCACCCAGCTACCGGTGGAGCAGCTACCGATACCGGAACCGGTCTTCAAGGTGTGCCTCGGGCGGGACGAGCAGCGGTTGGCCCCGGTGTGGCACGACTTCCTGACCACCCCGCACCTGCTCGTCTTCGGCGACAACGAGACCGGCAAGTCGAACCTGCTCCGGCTGGTGTTGCGGGCGATCCAGCAGCACTACACGCCGGACCAGGCCAAGGTCGTCCTCGGTGACGCGCGGCGCGACCTCGACACCGCGATCAGCCCCGACTACCAGGTCGGGTTCGGCTTCACCGGCGACCGGCTCCACGAGCTGGCCGGCCAGACCAGCGTCTCGATGAACCGCCGGGTGCCGGGCCCGGAGATCTCCTCGGAGCGGATGCGCCGGCGGGACTGGTGGGAGGGGCCGGAGCTGTTCGTCATCGTCGACGACTACGACCTGATGACCCGCTCGACCGGCATGGGCTCCGCGCTCGACCCGGTGCTACCGCTGTTGGCCCAGGGTGTCTCCATCGGACTCCACGTGATCATCGCGCGCAGCGCCTCGGGCGCCGTGCGGGCCATGATGGACCCGGTCCTGCGCCGGATGTGGGAACTGGGCACTCCGGCGGCGCTGCTGTCGTACCCGAAGGAAGAGGGCAAGTTCCTCGGTGAGGCCGGCCCACGCAGGCTTCCTCCCGGCCGCGCCCAGTTGGTCACCCGGCGCAGCGTCAGGCTCATCCAGACCGGACATGTCGCATGAGAGGGGAGCACTGGTGAGCGCCACGCACGCCGCTGACATCTGCCGGGTCACCGTTGTCGGTCCGGCCCGTAGGGTCGACCTGGCTGTCCCGGTGACCACGACGGTGGCCTCCCTGCTGCCGTTACTGGTGCGGCAGACCACTGACAGCGGCCAGCGCCCCGATGCGGGTGCGGGCGACGGAGCGTGGGTGTTGCAGCGCCTCGGCCAGGCGCCACTCGAACTGGCCGGCACCCCGGAGAGTTCGGACTGGCTCGAAGGTGAGGAGCTGTACCTCCGCCCGGCCGAGGACCCGCTGCCGGAACTTGACTTCGACGACCTCGCCGACGGGATCGCCACCGCCGTCAACCGGCGTCACGACCGCTGGCAGCCGGAGTATCGCCGGATCCTGTTCATTCTGCTGTCGGCCGTCGTCATGAGCGCCGTCGCCACAGTGCTCACCGCGCACGCTCCGGCCCTGCCGCAGGTGGTGGCCGGTGCGGTGCTGGGCAGCGCGCTCCTGGTCGCGGCGCTGATCTGCGGCCGCCGGCTGCACGACGGCGCGTTCTCGCTGCTCTTCGGAGGTGGTGCGGCCGGCTTCGCGGCGGTCGCCGCCAGCAGCGCCGTCGACGGCGACCCGGAGCGGATCGCGGTGACCAGCGCGGCGATCCTCGCCGCCGCCGTCGCCGTCCTCGCCGTCTCCGCGATCCTGGTGCTCGCGCAACGGACCTTCGCCCCGCACCTGCCGCTGCTGCCGCTGCTGGTGACAGTGCTGACCGGCCTGGTCACCACGGTGATCCTGCTGACGCGTGCCAGCAGCGGGATGACCATCGGACGAACCGCCGCCCTCGCCATCCTGCTGATCTTCACCGTGATCGTGTTGGCCCCCCGGGTGGCGGTGAAGCTCTCCCGGCTGCGCGGTCCGCAACTGCCGAAGACCAGCGCGGACATGTCGTACGACATCGAGCCCACCTCCTCCGACCAGGTCCACCAGCGGACCGACGACGCGGACACCTATCTGACGGTCGCGATGGTCACGGCGGCTCTGGTGCTGCCGGTGCTGTTCCACCTCACCATGCGGGTGCCCGGCTGGGCGGGGTGGAGTCTCGTGCTGGTGGTCGCGAGTGCACTCCTGTTGCGCTCGCGTGCCTTCCTCAATCTCTGGCAGCGCTGCTCGCTCGTTGCCGTCGGTACGGTCGGCTACCTCATGGTCATCACGAAACTTGCCGACCTGTTGTCGCCCGCCTGGCGCTGGGTTCTGCTCAGCGCGCTCGTCGGGCTGCTGGTGCCGCTGGTGATGGCGGCGCTGCGGCCCTGGCCGCGGCGAATGTTGCCGTTCTGGGAGTACACGGCGACCTTCTTCGACGTCGTCACCGGCGTGGCCGTGCTGCCGATCCTGGTGCAGGTGCTCGGCGGCTACGCCTGGGCCCGTGGGCTGTTCGGGTAACCGCCATGCAGACCCAGCGTGACCACGTGCACGCCCACAGCTTCATGACCGGGCGGCTGAGCTCGGCGCTCGTCCAGGGCGATCCGACGAGCGCGCAGATCCCCGGACAGCGGGCGCTGACCGGCCTGTTGATCGGGACCATCGTGATGCTCCTGGTCGGCGGCGGCTTCGCCGTCTACGGCTGGATCGTCCCCGGCGGCAGCCGGGCGTACCGGCAGGCCGGCGCGATCCTGGTCGAGAAGGAGAGCGGCGCGCGGTACATCTACCGGGCCGGCGTACTCCATCCGACGCCGAACATGACCTCCGCGATGCTGTTGCAGGGGCCGTCCGCCAGGGTGAAGCTCATCTCACGCCACTCGCTCAGGGACCTGCCCCGTGGTCCGGAGCTCGGCGTCGCCGACGCGCCGGAGTCCATCCCCACCACCGACGCCCTGGTTCACGGCCCGTGGCTGGTCTGCCTGCCCGGCTCGGTGGTGGACAGCCCCGGGGTGGGGCTCGGCGTGAATCTCGATCCGCGAGCCGCCGCCACGCCGCTGACCGGCGGCACCTTCACAGTGGTCCGCGGGCCGGATGGGGTGACCTACCTGCTCGCCGGGCCGTTCAAGTTCCCGGTGGCAGACGATTCGGTGCTGGTCGCCCTCGGCGCCGCCAACGCGCGGGTGCCTGCCGCGCCGGCCGCCTGGCTGGACGGGCTGCCGACCGGCGTGACACTCGGCCCGGCCCGGATCCCGAACGCCGGCAACCCGGGCCCACCGGTCGGCGGGCGGGTCCACCCGGTGGGCACGCTGTTCCGGCAGCAGCCGGCCGCCGGCGCGGAGCAACTCTTCGTGCTCCGCCCGGACGGGCTGGCACCCGTGAACCGGATGGAGTTCGCCCTCATCGCGGTGCGCGGCGGTGCGGCGCCGGTGACCCTGGACGCGGCCGACGTCGCCGAGGCGCCCCGCTCGGGCGACCGTACCCTTGCCGAACGGCTGCCGGACCTGACCGACCACCGGTGGCAGGATCCCGCAGGCCGGGTGCTCTGCCTGCGGCAGCGGCCGGTCAACCCGGAGACGGTGGTCAGCGAGGTGGTGCTCGCCGAGCGGTACGTCGCGGGGGTCTTCGACGACGGCACGCCGACTGTGGTGGCCACACCGGGCTCCGGCATGACGGTGACGCCGGTACCCAAGGCCGGCTCCACCGCCGAGGTGGTGCTGATCTCGGACCACGGCATCGCGTACCGGCTCGCCGACCCGGACACCGTCGCCGCCCTGAAACTCGCCTCGGTCGCGGCGATTCCGTTTCCGCGGGGCCTGCTGGCCGCGGTGCCGCCGGGCCCGGTGCTCAGCCGTACGGCCGTCAATGGTCCTACCAGGGGGTGACGTCGATGGCATCCATCCGAGATCTGTGGCGCGGTGGGCGCGTTGAGCCCGGTGACGTGGTGCAGCACACCGTGGGCAACGCGCTCGTCCTGCACCATCCCGACGAGATCAGCGACGAGGCCCAGTCGCTCGCGCTCTCCGTCGTGCCGGACAGCGAGCACGACCTTGTCGTGCTGGATCTGGGCAGCGGCATTCCGATCGGCTCCTGGGAGTCGATGGCCGCCGTCCTGCCACGCCGCCGGCGCGGCATCCGGTTGGTCGCCTGCGGGCAGCGCAACGACACGGCGGCGATGGCCGGGCAGTGGCTGTCGGAGCGGCTGAACCGGACGGTCATCGCCCCCGACGGTGACCTGATCCGGGGGTCGGCCGGCGCGCTGTTCGTGCACTCCAGGCCGGGCAGCGGCTGGGTACGCTTCCGGCCCGGGAGGCCGCCGGCGTGGGACGCCAAGCGGTATCCGACGCCGGTGTGGGACACGGCCGCCACCGAACGCCGGGCCTCCAGCTCCACCGGGGAGATCGAGCCCCTGCCCGGTGGGGTGTGGATCCACGACGTGCGGGCGCCCGAGGTCGTCGCCGAGCACCGTGGTCGCCTCGTCGCCGACCTGCCCTGCCAGCCGGAGACGATGACCGTCCTGCTCGGCTGCCCGGGCACCGAACCACTCTCGCTCGACGACGTGGTCCGGTTCTGGCGGGACCTGGACACCGACAGCCGGCTGCGGACCCGCTTCGTGCGGTACGGCGAGGTGCGCATGCCCGAGGGCGGGTCCTTCGGTCAGGCGCTCGCCGACCAGCTCGGCGCCAAGGTCGTCTGCTACCCGGGAGTGCCGATCGGCGCACCCGGCAGGTCCGAGATCCGGACGGTGCGCCCCGACGGCGTCCTGGGCTGGCCGCCCTTCGCCCAGGAACTCGGCTACGCGCCTCGGGCACATCCCAACTCGCTGGCCCGCCGGCCGACCCTGCTCAGCCACCGTGGCCCGTTGCGTTGGACCGAGGAGATCGCGCCCCGGGTGTACTGGTACGCCTCGGACGCGGTGGTCGAGGTGATCGAGTCCGGGCTCTGGGTCCGCCCGGCGGAGGAACCGGGAAACGCGGAACGGGTCCGGGCGACGCCGCTCGACCCTGAGGGGATCGTCCTGATCTTCGACGACACCGCGCCGAGGCGGACAGCCCGGATGCGGGAACTCGCCGCGGACCTGGCGGCCCGGATCGACAGTGGTGTCGGGCAACCCAGCGCGCTCCTTCCGGCGTCGACTGTGGTGCCGGGGCAGAAGCCGGGCGGTCACGCCGCGGCGAACCTGACCCTGACGACGGAGCCACCGCCCGTGCCCGTGCCCGTGCCCGTGCCCGTGCCCGTGCCCGCTCCCGCCCCGCGGGCCCCGGCGGCGACGTTCGGTGTCACGGCCATCCCCGGACCGATCGAGCTTCACCCGGTCCCGGCGGTGCCGGCTATCTCGGTGGGAGGGCCGACGTCGGCCCTCCCACCCGTGCCGTCCGTCGCGGAGGTTCCGCCCGCTCCGGTGGAGATTCCGACCGAGTCCCCACCCGTCGCCGCCCCCGAGGCTGCGCCGCTCGTGGATGCCGGGGCCGCACCACCACCACCGCCACCCGCCGACGGCGCCATCGGCTCAGCCCCGTCGCCCGAGGCGGCATCCCGGCCTGCCGAGCCGCTGGCGGCGCCCGCACCGCCTCCACCGGCGGTGCCGGTGCCGGTGTCGGTGGCAGCGGTCGTGGCCGCGCCCACGCCGACGGCGGCCCCGACCGCTCGTCCGGCCGAGCCGGCGAAGGACAGCGGATCGTCCGCTTCGAGGCTTCAGCCGGTGCTGACGGCGGACGCCTCCGCCCTGCCGCCTCCGCAAGGCGGACTGACGGAGGAACGGGCCTGGCTTCGCCGCTCACTGAGCCGGGACTTCGACTCCATGGCCAGCTCGGTGTCCCGGATCATGTCGGAACACCCCGGTATGCAGGCCGGTGGTGGGAGCACCGCCGACGACATCCTGGTCGACTCGGTGGCGACCCGGCTGTTCCTGACTCGCCGGGGTGCGGGCATCGACGCCGGCCTGCGGTCGGGCGCGATCGGTCCCCACGTTCCACTCGCCCGCTGCGCGGTCTCCGGCCTCTCCCGGCTGCCGTCGTTCCGGGGAAGCACCGTGGTGCGCATCTCGCCGACCGAAGACGAGTGGCGTCTGTACCGGGGTCGGCGACTGGTCACCGACTGGAGCTTCGTCACGATGCTGACCGCACCGTGCGCCCAACAGGACGGCGACACCGAGGTGCTGATCTGGTCGATGACCGCCCGCCGTACGGCACTGTTGGAGCCGGAGGGGGACGAGCGTGTCGAGGATCGGGTGGTGTTCCTGCCCGGTACTCATTTCAAGATCCTGGACACGGCGGATCCCGACGGTGGGCGGCGCGGCACGATCCTGCTCCGCGAGATCGGCGCCAACGAGATCGATGACGACGGCCGCGTCGATCAGAAGCGGTTGTCGCTCGACGAACTGGCCGTCACGTCCCTGCGCCGCAGCCTCGACCGATGGGCGGGCGCGGACGGCCGCACACGAGTCGGCGCGGCCTCGGCCAGCCGCTTCGGCGTGCTGCCCGGCCTGGTCCGCCCGCCGATCGGCAAGAAGGGTTGATTCCGCGATGAGTCGTCAGGTCCTCACGGTGGGCGGTGGACAGCCCGGCGCGTTCGCCACGATCGGCGCGGCCCTCGCCCGTGCCGAACCGGGCGCCACCATCGCCGTCCACGGCGGCCGGTATGCGGAGAGGCTTGTCGTCGGCAACCGGATCACCATCGCCGCCGAGCCGGGCGCCGTCGTCGAGGTGCACGTGGAGGAGGGCAGCGTGCTGGCCGTACATGGCGAGGGCGCCCAGGTGCGGGGAATCTCGTTGTCGAGCGCCGACCCGAAACTGGCGGCGGTCGACGCGTACGCCGGCGAGGCGGCCCTGGACGGCTGTCGCGTCGCGGGCGCCGCCTGGGTGACGCTGCTGGCCCGGCTACAGGGGACGGTCGCCCTCCGCAACTGCGAGATCAGTTCCTCCTCGGGTGCCGCGATCGTGGTGACGGCCCCGGGCGTGAGCACCGTCGAGGACACCGTCATCCGCGACGTCGCGACCTCCGGAATCGTCGTCAGCGAACGCGGATCGCTGACGCTGCGCCGCTGCACGGTGGAGCGGGCCGGCGCGAACAGCATCTGTGTCAACGGGGACGGCCGGCTCGTCGCCGAGCAGTGCGAGATCACCGCCGCCGGGAAGCCGGCCCTCGTGGTGGAGCAACGCGGCCACGTCCGGATCAATCGCCTGCGGGTGCGGGAGAGCGCCAACGTCGACGTGTTCATGCGCGGCGAGATCGACGCGGTCGTCACCGACTCAGAGTTCATCGGCGCGCTCTACCAGTCGGTGCACATCGCCGGCGGCGCCGCGCCGATCTTCCGGGGCTGCACGTTCGGCTCGGCCGGACGCGGCGCCGCGCACGTCACCGGGGAGGCGAAACCGACGTTCACCGACTGCGTCTTCACGGACTCTCCGATCGGGCTGACAGTGGAGGCCGGGAGCACGCCGCGATTCGAGGGCGTCACGATCCAGGGCAGCAGCGAGCAGGCGGCGCTGGTGACCGGCACGGCCGTGATGACAGTGCGGGGGTTGCGCCTCGGCGTCACCGCCGGGGCGGGCCTGCTGGTCACCGGGGACGCCGGGTTCGACGGCACCGACCTGGTGATCGACGCCGCCGCCGCCGTCGCGCTCGACCTGCGGGAATCGGCGCACGGAATCATCCACGACGCCCGGATCGGCGGTACGGCGGGCGCCTGTGTCGTGGTCGGCTCCGGCGCGTCGTTGACGCTGCGGTCGGCGGTGCTGCACGGAGCCGGAGTGCGGGTGGCCGACAACGCGGAGTTACGGCTGCGGGACACCGAGTTTGCCGACGTGGCGGGGGACGGCCTACAGGTCGGCGCGTCCGGCGCGGTGACCGCCAACCGGCTGCGGATCCACCGGGCCCGCCAGGCGGGGGTACGGCTGGAGCGCGGCTCTCGGGGCGCCTTCGCAGACTGCGAGGTGCTGGGGAGTGGCGCCGCCGGGTTCGACGTGGACACCGCGGAACCAGTGTCGATCATCGGCTGCGTCGTGCGGGACAGCGGCGGCGAGGACGTCCGTCAGGCCGACGACGCCAACCTCACCATCACCTCGCTGACCAGGGGACGGGCCGCCGGGGCGCCGACATCCGCCTCCCCGGCGCCGGCGGGCTCCGGGTACGCGCCCGAGACGGTCGCGGACCCGGAGGAGCCGTGCGCCACGGAGGTGGCGGACGGGGAACTGAGTGGACCGCTGCGGGAGCTGAACGGCCTGATCGGTCTGCGCGGGGTGAAGCAGGAGGTCACCGCGTTGATCAACCTGATCAAGATGTCCCAGGTCCGGCAGCTGATGGGTCTGCCGATGCCGCCGATGAGCCGGCACCTGGTCTTCACCGGCCCACCCGGCACCGGCAAGACGACAGTCGCGAGACTCTACGGTGCCCTCCTGGCCGAGCTGGGCGTCCTGACGAAGGGGCACATGATCGAGGCGGCCCGGGCGGACCTGGTCGGCCAGTACATCGGCTCCACCGCGATCAAGACCACCGAACTGGTCACCAAGGCGATCGGCGGAGTGCTCTTCATCGATGAGGCGTACACCCTGTCGGCCGGCTCCGGCGGGTCGGGCCCGGACTTCGGCCAGGAGGCGATCGACGCGCTGATGAAGATCATGGAGGACCAGCGCGACGAGCTGGTGGTGATCGTGGCGGGGTACTCGGAGCTGATGGAACAGTTCCTGGCATCCAACCCCGGTCTGGCCTCCCGGTTCACCCGAACCATCGAGTTCCCGAACTACTCCGTCGACGAGTTGGTCACCATCACCTCGAACCTGTGCCGTAAGCACTACTTCGAGCTGACCGACGAGGCGACCGGGGCGTTGACCGCCTACTTCGAGCGGATACCGAGGACGTCGACGTTCGGTAACGGCCGGGTGGCCCGCAAACTGTTCGAGGCTATGATCAACAATCAGGCGTCCCGGTTGGCGGTCACCCCGCCGACCAAGGACACCCAGATCAACCGGCTCACCGCCGACGATCTCGCCCCCGAGCTGGAGCAGCTGGCCGATCTACCGGTCGAGCAGAAGAGCCAGCCGGATCCGAGCCAGAACCCCGCTGGTGCCATAAACGCCACGCAGAGCTGGCAGCGCATCGGCCAACTGGTCGGCGCCGCCGACGCCCGTGAGGCGGTCGGCGCGACCCTGCTGCACCTCTGTGAGTTGCGCAACCGCCGTCGCTCCTACGGGCGGCACGGTAATGTCCTGCTCTCCGGCGTCGCTGGCAGCGGTCGCAGCGAGTTCGTCCGACACTACGCCGCCGCTCTGTCCGAGCTGGACCTGGTCCCGGTCGGCCACCTGGTGCGGGTCTCGACCGCCAGGGATCTCGCACCCCAGTGGCCGGGTCAGACCCACAGCCTGGTTCGGGCCGCGCTCCAGGACGCGGCCGGCGGCACCCTGATCATCGAATACGCGGACGAGGGCACCGGTGGCCCACCGGAGATCGCCGAGGCGTTGGTCGAGCAGATGCGCCCCGGGCTGGGGGACCCGCTCGTCGTCATGATCGCGGAGCCGGCCGTGCTGGCCCGACTCAGGGTTGCCGTACCCGGTTTCACCGAACTGTTCGGGCAGGACTGGAGCATCCCCGAACTCACCGTCACCGAGGTGGCCGAGGTGGTGGCACGGCATCTGGTCCGGCGCGGGCACGAGATCCCCGACGACGTCCGGGCCGCGCTCACCGGGCTGGCCGCACGGGCACCCGAGCGAACCGTACACGCCGCGCACCTGCTCTCCCGGAGCCTGAGCCGGGCCACCGGGTCCCGCACCCTCGCGCTGGCCGACGTGCACGGGCTGGCCGGCCGCACCGATCCAACCGTCCGGACGGCCCACCACATCGGTGGCCTCGCCGCGGTCGGCTGAGAGGAGAATCCATGTCGCAGCAACCAACGCGCCACGAGATGATCGAGGCTGGACGCGCGTTCGAGCAGCGGCTGCGCAGCGCGCAGGCCAGCCTCGACACGGCGCTGGTCACCGGCCGCTCCGCCGACGGCACCGTGACCGTGCTGGCCAGCGGCCTCGGGCAGCTCAAAGCCGTGCAGGTCAGCCCCGCCGTGTTCGACAACCGTGACACGGCTGCCCTCCAGGACGCGATCGCCCAGTCGATCCGTGCCGCCGCGGCCAATGCGGCCACCCTGGCTCAGGAAGAGATGGGCGATGTCGAGATCAATCTCCACTGACCGGTACGGTCGCGGGCCGAAGTGAGGGGACCGGTGACGAGGGCGATGCGCTTCCGTCGCGAGCGGGCGTCAGCGGGGATCTCCCAGCATCAGGTGGGCAACGCGTTCGTCCTGCACCCCCACGAGCGGCTCAGTGTGGAGGCCCGGTCGCTGGCGTTGGCGGTCGCTGAGGATCCCGACAACGACATCGTCGTCCTCGACCTTCACGACGGGCTGCCCATCGGCACCTGGTGGTCGGTCGCGGCGGCGCTGAAGCGGCGCCGGCGCGGGGGCATCCGGCTCGTCGTCTGCGGGGCATCCGCCGACACCGGCACCCTCGCCGCGCAGTGGCTCTGCGACCGGCTCCGCCGTCCGGTCGTCACACCGCACGGACGTACCATCCGCGCAGCGGCCGGCAACCTCTTCGGCGACACTGCCGAGGGCAGTGGCTGGGTGCGCTACCGCCCGGGTCGCGCGCCGGCCTGGGAATCCCAACGCTACCCCGCCCCACCCTGGGACGTCGCTGCCGCACGGTTCCGTCCGACCAGTGCGGTGGGCGCCGTCGAACCGATCCCCGCCGGGGTCTGGATCCGCGACATCCGCAACCCGGAGGTGCTCAACAGCCGTTGGCAGTGGTTGGTGGCCGCGGTGCCGTGTCAACCCGCCGCGATGACTGTCGTCCTCGGCTGCCCGGACACACCGCCCCTGGCCGTCGACGATATCGCCCGCTTCTGGCGGGAGCTCGACCCGGACGGCCGGCGACACGCTCGGTTCGTGCAGTACGGGCCGGTGGAGCTGCCGGCCGGTGAGGTGCTCGGCCAACGGTTGGCGGACGTGCTGGGATCACCGGTGGTCTGTCTCGGTGGCGTCCCCGTCGGACGACCCGACCGTACGCACATGTACACCGTCACCCCGGACGGTCGGCTGGGTTGGCAGGTCCTCGTCCGGGAGCTCTGTTTCACCCCGCGCCCCGCGCCCGGCGCCGCGGCCAGGCTGCCGCGGATCCTCAGCCACCGGGCCCCGGCGCTGCTCGGTGAATCCGTTGGCCCGATGACCCACCGCTACGCACCGGACGCGGTCGTCGAGATCGTCCAGTCCGGACTCTGGATACGCGCCGACGACACGGCTCGCATCGCCAGCCGGATCCGGGCCCGTCCGGCCGATCCGAGCCGATACGCCCTCATCATCGACGACACGATCCCGTCCCGGGTACCGCGCCTGCGTGAACTCGCCGAGGACCTGATCGACCGGCTCGACCCGACCACGCGCGCCCGCAGCACCCTGCACCTCGCGTCGGCGGTGGCCGCGGACCGCCGCGGACAACCCACCGGCCGCGCCGACGGCGACCCCGGTAATGGACTGACCTACCGGTTCACCGCCGCCGACCTGGCGATCGAGGAGTCGATCGAGGTAGCGCTGCCACCCGCCGAGGCGCTCGCGACGATGGCCGCTCCCGGCCCACAATCCCCGTCCTGGGTACCCGCGGCGACGCCGGACACCCGGGCGGCAGCCGGTGTGCCGACCTCGGCCGCCGCGGCGTTCGTGGCCGAGCCCGACGCGGCGGCGGGACGGCCGGAAGTCGGACCCACCCCGTTCGGCAGGCCGCCTCCGCAGACCGCCACACGGGCCAACGCCGAGGGCACGCTCGGCTCGGTGAACGGACCGACCCGACCGGTCGCCCCACCATCCCCCCTGATCGCCACGCCTCCGCCGGCCTCGATCCGGGTCACGCCCCACCGCACGACGAATCCCCCCGTCGTCGCGCTGCTCCGGGACCGGCCCGAACCCATCGGTACCCCTACCGTCACCCCTGTCGTGTCGCTGGCGGACCGTTCGCTCGCACGAGGGGCCGACCGCTCGGCCACGCCGCAAACGGTTGCTCCGACAGAGCCCCCGCCCGGACCGTCCGCCGAACCGTCGCCGGAGCACGCGCCCCTTCGACCCGCCGACCAGCGGCCCGTGCGGTTTCAGACCACGCCCGCGCCCGACGCGCAGGGACTGCCCACCTCGGCCGGGCTCGACGCGGAGCGGTCGTGGCTACGACAGCGGTTCAGCACGGAGTTCGACGCCACGGCCAGCTCGATCTCCCGGCTGATCGCCGAGCATCCCCGTCTACACGGGTGTGCCGACTCGCTGATCGACACGGTCGCCGTACGTCTCTACCTGTCGGCCCCAGGCGAGGCCGTGGACTCGGCGCTGCGCTCCGGCGCGGCCGGTGATGGGGTCTATTTCGCCAGGTGCGTGGCGGCCGGGCTGGCCCGGCTGCCGGCGCATCGGGGCGCAGCCTGCCTGGCCGCCACGCTCTCCGGCGACGACCTGCGGGAGATCGCGGTACGGGGGACGTTGACGGAATGGGGCTTCACCCACGCGATGGCCGAGCCGCCGATCAACGTTCTGGGCAACGTGGACGTCCTGCTCTGGTCGATGACCGCGCGCCGAACCCGGCTGCTCGAGCCGCCGGGCGACCAGCACGCCGCTGATCGGGTGTTGTTCCTGCCCGGCACCCGTTTCAAGGTGCTGGACGTGACGACCCCGGCTCGGGACCAACCGGGTCGCCTCCTGCTTCGTGAGCTTTCCGCCGACGAACGGGTCCGTGACGGTGGACCCTTCGACGGTCTCGCGTTGACGTCGCTGCTCCGTTGCCACGAGCGTTGGGTGTCTACCGGCCGGCGGAGTCGGGTCGGCGCCGCGGCGGTACCCCGCTTCGCCCGCCTGCCAGGCACGGTCTGACCGAAACGTCGTCACACCGCTTCCCGCTCCTGGTCCGGCATTCAGGGGATATGTACTTCGCTGCATGGCGACGGTGCTTGACCTCTCCGGCTGCCCGCCGAAGAACGACAGCAGGAGATCCTTCGTCTCGCCCGGGACGTGGGCCGGGTCGAGGTGGCCGGCCTGGCCGACGAGCTCAACGTGACGTCGGAGACCATCCGGCGCGATCTCACCATCCTGGAGCGCGCCGGAGTGCTGCGCCGGGTCCATGGTGGGGCGATCCCGGTCGAGCGGCTCGGGTTCGAGCCCGCGCTGGCGGCGCGTGACGCGGTCCTCATCGAGGAGAAGGAGCGTATCGCCAAGCTTGCCCTCAAGCCGCCACACCGTCGTCGCGGCGGGCACCCGACCGGGGAACCCGAGCCCACACCGACCGGCCCTGGAAACGCACCCGGTCGGTGACCGCGGCGAACGCGCACGCCCCGGCCAGCACCGCACACACCACCGTCGTCGGGACGCTGACCAGCCGATACCGCCGGCCTCGTGGATCCCGCGGGTCGTCGATTACCTCCATGGCCACGAACAGGCTGCGACGGTCACCAGCGGTGACTACCGCCAGGATTGACGCCCAGGCCGCATGACCCCCGAAGGATTGACGACCGGGACCACTTAGCGGTCGTCCGCTGCCGTCACCGACTGCTCCAGGATGTCGAGGCCCTCGGCCAGTTCCTCATCCGTCAGGGTCAGGGGCGGCATCAGCTTCACCACCTCGTCGGCGGATCCGGACGTCTCCACCAGCAGCCCACGGGCGAACGCCTCCTGGGCGACCCGTCGGGCCAGCTGCGGTTCCCGGAAGGCCAGACCCCAGACCAGGCCCCGGCCGCGTGACGTCACTGCGTGCGCCCGGTGCCGACCGGTGAGTTCCGCAAGCCTCGCCTCAAGCAGGATGTCCCGTTCCGCTGTCTGCTTCTCCAGTTTGCTGTCGACCCAGAATTCCTTGAGCGCGGCCGCCGCGGTGACGAAGGCGAAGTTGTTGCCGCGGAAGGTTCCGTTGTGTTCGCCGGGTTGCCACACGTCGAGTTCGGGGCGGAAGAGCGTGAGGGACATCGGCAGGCCGTACCCGCTGATGGACTTGGAAAGGCAGACGATGTCGGGAGTGATTCCGGCGTGCTCGAAGCTGAAGAACGGGCCGGTGCGACCGCAGCCCATCTGGATGTCGTCGACGATCAGCAACACCCTGCGGCGGGCGCACAGCTCGGCGAGGTCGGCGAGCCAGATCGCGCGGGCCGGGTTGATGCCGCCTTCGCCCTGCACGGTCTCCACGATGACGGCGGCCGGTAGGTCCATTCCGCTGCTGCTGTCGGCGAGCATGGTGTCGAGCAGGGTGAGCCCGGAGACCTGGCCACCGGCGAAGCCGTCGTACGGGACGCGCCAGGTGTTTCCGAGTGGGACACCGGCACCTGCGCGCAAGGTGGCGTTTCCGGTGACGGCCAGTGAGCCGAGTGACATGCCGTGGAAGGCGCCGGTGAAGGCGACGACGGTGTGGCGTCCGGTCACCTTGCGGGCGAGTTTGAGTGCCGCCTCGACGCTGTTCGTGCCGGTGGGTCCGGTGAACTGCACGCGGTAGTCCAGGCTGCGGGGGGCGAGTACCTGCGATGCGAATTCGGCGAGGAAGTCCTGCTTGGCGGCGGTCAGCATGTCGAGGCTGTGGGTGACCCCGTCCCGCTCCAGGTAGTCCAGCAGGGCTCGCTTGAGGATCGGATGGTTGTGGCCGTAGTTGAGGGCGCCCGCGCCGGCGAAGAAGTCAAGGTAGGCGCGGCCGTCGTCGGCGAACATTCGGCTGCCACGCCCGTGGTCGAACACGATCGGCCAGCTTCGGCAGTAACTACGGACCTCTGACTCGATAGTGGGGGCCATCATGATGTCTCCTCGGAGTTGGAGCTGCCCGTCCATCACGGTTTCGGAGCCGCGTCGATGTAGCTGCCTGCGTCCACGGCCCTGAGCTGCGGGCCCTCGGCGACGGCGCGTTGTGCTGCCGCCCCGCCGCACGCCATGTTCGGGGCGGGGCGGGGCGGCATGAAGTGTGGTGCGGTAAGGACTTCGGCCTCAGGCCCGGGCCATCTGCTCCCGCAGGCTTCGCGGCCGCATGTCCGACCACACCTTCCCGATGTGGTCCAGGCACTCCTGCTTCGACCCGGACGTCCCTTCGGCGGTCCAGCCGAGCGGCAGCTCCCGGTCGGCCCACCAGATCGAGTACTGCTCCTCGTCGTTGCGCACGACGCGGTAGACACCGTCGTCAGTCATGACCCCTCCGGCATGGTCGGGTGATCCGAATAGCTGAGCCCGATGTTGCCGGGCCTACGCGTGCCGTCCATAGAGACGAACACGCAGACGCGTCGTGCGGCTCCGTCCCTGTTCGACGGTCCGCACCTCGCGCAGGCTCTGGGCTCACGGCCGATCGCCACCTGGAAGGGGGCTCGGCATGACCGAGCGACGCCATCTGATCTCCATCGACGACCTCTCCGACGACCAACTGCGCTGGATCGTCCAGCGCGGCGCCGAGTACTCGCGTGGTTCCGCGGGAGCCGACCAGCCCCTGTCCGGGGCGGTCGTCGGCGTGCTGTTCCGCAGGACCTCCACCCGTACCCGGACCGCGTTCTCCGCCGGTGCGCTGCGTCTCGGCGCCGGCCTGATCACGTACGGCCCGAACGACCTGCAACTGGCCACCGGCGAGTCGGTGGAGGACACCGGCGCGGTGCTCTCCGGCATGCTCGACGTCCTGGTCGCCCGCACCGTCGGTCCGGAGTCCGAGCTTCGGGCGTACGCCGCCCAGAAGCGCATGTCGGTGATCAACGCGATGAGTGCGGTCGAACACCCGACTCAGGCCCTCGCCGACCTCACCACGATCGTCCGGCACTTCGGTCGGGTCGAGGGCGTACGGGTGCTGTATGTGGGGGAGGGGAACAACACCGCCTCGGCGCTGACCCTCGCGCTGTCCCGGTACCCCGGCGCCGAGCTGCACCTGCGTACCCCGCCCGGGTACGGCGTGGAGCGGCGGTACCTCGACCAGGCGGCGGTGTCCGCCCGGCGTAGCGGCGCGCGGGTCGAACAGCGGCACGACCTGTCGGGCCTGCCACCGGTGGATGTCGTCTACACCACCCGCTGGCAGACCACGGGTTCGACGAAGCCGACGCCCGACTGGCGTTCCGAGTTCGCCCCGTTCCAGGTCAATGAGGCTCTGATGGCGGCCTGCCCGGGCGCGGTGTTCATGCACGACCTGCCGGCACATCGGGGCGAGGAGGTGACCGGGGCGGTGCTCGACGGGCCCGACAGCATCGCCTTCGCCCAAGCCGAGAACAAGTACCACAGCGCCCGGGCGGTCCTGCAGTGGTGCGCCGTCGACAGCCCGAGCGGCGGAGCGGGGCTGTGACCACGTTTCTCGACGACATCCTGACCCACGCCACGACCCGGCCCGACGCACCGGCGATCGTCACCCCGGACACCGCCCTGTGCTACGAGGACTTCGCCGCCCGGACCGACCGGCTGGCCCGGGCGCTGGTCGCCCGGGGCGTCGGACCGGAGCAGGTCTGCGCGGTCATGGTTGACCGGGGCCCGGAGGCCGTCATCGCGATGGCGGCCGTGCTTCGGGCCGGCGGCGCCTTCCTCACCCTCAACACCGAGCTGCCCGATCAGCGACTGGCGGCGATGGTCCGCACCGCCCAGGCCCGGTTCCTGGTCACCACACCGGCCCGGGCCGGGCAGCACGACCTCGCCATCGACGGCCCGACCGTGTTCGTCGACGCGCCTGACGCGCCGGCACCCCTGCGACAGTTGTCGCCCCGATCGCTGGCCTACGTCAGTCACACCTCCGGTTCGTCCGGGCCGCCGAACGCGGTACTGCTGGAGCACCGCGGCGTCACCAACTACCTACGGTTCATCGTCGACGACTACCAACTCGGTCCGGACACCGTGGTGCTGCAACTCGCGCCGTTCGGGTACGACGCCTCGATCCGCGACACGTTCGCCCCGCTCGTCGCCGGCGGGCAGGTGGTCCTGGTGCCGCGCTCCACCCTGTTGCGCGCCGGTGAGTTCGTCGCGGCCCTCCGCAGGTGGGGGGTGAACACGATTCTGTCGGCCACTCCGACCTTCCTGACGTCGCTGCGGCGCAGCGATCTGCCCGACCTGCGGTTGACCGTGTCCAGCGGTGAGTCGCTGCGACCGTTCCTCGTCGCCGGTGGCCGCGACCGGGTGCCCGGACGGATGATCAACCAGTACGGCCCGACCGAGGCCACGATGACCTCGACCCGCTTCGCCGTGCCGCCGGTCCCGGACACGACTGTCGACCTGATCGGGACACCGATCGACGGTGTGAGCGTGCATCTGCTCGACGACGAGCTGCACGCCGTGCCGGACGGCGGTGTCGGCGAGGTGTGGATCGGTGGATGTGGTGTCGCGCGCGGGTACAGCGGCCGGCCGGTGTTGACCGCGGACCGGTTCCTGCCGGACCCACACGGCGCGCCCGGCGCGCGCATGTACCGCACCGGTGACCTGGCGCGTCGGTTGCCCGACGGTGGCCTCGTGTATCTCGGCCGCACCGATCGGCAGATCAAGGTCCGGGGCTACCGGATCGACCCGGCCGAGATCGAGGGCGCGCTGCTGGCCCATCGCGCCGTCACCGGCGCGGTGGTCACCGCGGGTACCGATGCCGGCGGCCGGGTCTTCCTCGTCGCGCACGTCGCCGCCGCGTCGGCGCAGGTGACGGACGCAGCGCTGCGCGCCCACCTGGCGTTGACGTTGCCCCACTACATGATCCCGCGACGGTTCGCCCGGATCGACCGCCTGCCGACGACGGTCAGCGGCAAGACCGACCGCAGGGCGGTCACCGTGGACGGGCCATGAGGACGACAGGTGTCGGGCCCACCCTCGCGGACGTGCGCCTGGCCGCCGACCGGATCACCGGTCTGGTGGATCGCACTCCGGTGCTGCCGCTGGATTCGCGGGTGCTGGTCAAGGCCGAGCACCGCCAGCGCGGCGGCTCGTTCAAGATCAGGGGCGCGGCGAACGCGATGCTCACCCGGTACGCCGACGAGGTGGTGGCGGGTTCCTCCGGTAACCACGGCATCGCCGTCGCCATGCTCGGTGCCGCGTTGGGCATCAGGGTGACGATCGTGATGGCTGCTGGGGCCAGCGACGGCAAGGCCCGGACTGGAGCGGATCGGGGTGAACCGGTACGACGATCCGGGCACTCGGTGCCAGCGTGGTCCAGGTGACCGGCGGCGTGGTCGAACGCGACCGCCGGGCCGCGGACATCGCCGCGGCGACCGGGGCGGTCTTCGTGCCTTCCTCCGACGACGAACTGGTGGTGGCCGGGGCCGGCACGGTCGGGCTTGAGGTGCTCGAACAGGTGCCGGGCCTCACGACGATCTTCGTACCGACCGGCGGTGGTGGCCTGCTGGCCGGCGTCTGCCTGGCGGCGTCGGCGCTGTCCCGGCGGGTGCGGGTCGTCGGGGTGGAGCCGATGTCCGCACGCCGCTACGCCGTTTCCGTTGCCCAGGGTGCGCCGACGGAGCTGCCACCGTCCATGACGATCGCCGACGGCCTGCGCGGGCAACGACCCGGTGCGGTTCCCTGGCCGATCATTCGGCACCGGGTCGACGACCTGATCGGCGTGACCGACGAGGCGATCACCCACGCGCTGGGTGAACTTCGCCGAGCCGGTGTCAGCGCGGAACCAAGCGGTGCGGTAGCGCTGGCCGGCGCGCTACGGCACGGATCTGCCGGCCGTGCGGTGGTGATCGTTTCGGGTGGAAACGGCGCGACCGGCCGCAGCAGTACGAAGAAAACAGAAGAACCTCCGGCAGAACTGCTGCCGGCGTCAACCGGTGAGTCTGCATGTTCTTCCCTGCGCTGTCTCGGTGGTGCGGAGGAATCTCGTAGTAGGCGCATCGCGGCGGATGCAATTCGAGGAGCGGCTCTATGACCGAACAAACCCCCACCGGGTCAGGAGTGCTGGCGACCATCGGAGCGACACCGATCGTCGAGCTGGTGAAGCTCGACCCCGAGAGTACGTTCAGGACGTTCGCTAAGTTGGAGTCGCACAATCCGGGCGGCAGTATCAAGGACCGCTCGGCGCTGGAGATGCTGCGGGGACGCATACACGACGGGCGGCTCGTACCCGGAAGATCGGTGGTGATCGAGTCCAGTTCCGGCAATCTCGGAATCGGGCTCGCACAGGTCTGCGGGTACTACGGAATTCGCTTCATCTGTGTGGTGGACCCGCGCACCAACAAGGACAACATCGCCATCATGCGGGCGCTGGGCGCGCAGGTCGAGGTGGTCACCGATGTCGATCCGGCCACCGGAGAGTACCTGCCCGTCCGTATCCGTCGGGTGCGTGAACTCGTCGCTACGATCGATCACGCGTACTGCCCGGACCAGTATTCGAACCCGCTCAACCCGCAGGCACACCATACGACCGTACGAGAGATCGTGCGCGCCCTGCCGGACATCGACTACCTGTTCTGTGCCACGAGTTCCTGCGGCACCCTGCGCGGGTGCGCCGAATACATCCGGACGCACCAACTGCCGGTGACCATCGTGGCGGTGGACGCGTTGGGCAGTGCGATATTCGGCCCAGCGGTGGGGTGGCGGATGATTCCCGGCCACGGCGCATCGGTGCGTCCGAAGCTGTACCGCAGCGATCTGGCCGACGTCGTGGTCCGAGTCGACGATCTCGACGCGATCGTGGCGTGCCGCCGGCTGGCCGCCCGCGAGGCGATTCTCGTCGGTGGCTCGTCGGGTGCCGTCGTGGCGGGCCTGGAGCAGATGCGCGATCAGATCCCGCCCGGGGCCACCTGCGCGATGGTCTTTCCCGACCGCGGTGAGCGGTACCTCGACACCATCTACGACGACGACTGGGTCATGACGTACTTCGGTGACGTGTCGCACCTGTGGACCAAGCCCGACATGGAGGTGGCGCCATGCTGATTCTCGGAGCAGGTGAGGTCCGTTCCGTCCTCGACGGGGGCGAGCGCGATGTGGTGTCCGCGGTGGAGGCGGCGTACCGGTCGCACGCGTTGGGCCGTACCCGGGTACCGCAGTCGGTGTTCCTCCGCTTCCCCGACGGAGAGCGCGAGCGGATCATCGCGCTGCCGGCCTATCTGGGAGGTGAGACGCCGACCTGCGGGGTGAAGTGGGTGTCATCCTTCCCCGGCAACCTCCAGCGGGGGATGCACCGGGCCTCGGCCGTGATGATCATGAACTCGGTACACACCGGCGTGCCGGAGGCGATCCTCGAAGCGTCGGCGATCTCGGCCGGACGTACGGCCGCGAGCGCCGCCCTGGCGGCGTCCACGCTCTCCTCGTCCAGCCCCGAATCCGCGGTGACGCTCGTCGGCTGCGGTCCGATCAACTTCGAGGTGCTGAGGTATCTGCGCACCGTGCTGCCGACGCTGGACACGGTGACCCTGTACGACCTCAGCGTCGAACGGGCGCAGTCCTTCGCCGCCGAGGCGCGGTCGGTCTGGCCGACGTTGAAGATCGACGTGGCCGAGAACGCGGCCGACGCCATGTCGCGCCACAAGCTGGTCTGCCTGGCTACGACGGCGAGCGCCCCGCACCTGGGTACCGAGCACTGCCGCCCGGGAACGCTGGTGCTGCATCTGTCCCTGCGTGACCTCACCACCGACTCGATCCGTTCCAGCGTGAACATCGTCGACGACGCGGACCACGTGTGCCGGGCTGCGACCTCGCTGGATCTGGCCCAACAGGAAGCCGGCCACCGCGACTTCATCGCCGCCTCGCTCGGCGAAGTCCTGGTGGCCGGTGAGCGGTACGTCAGAAGCGACGAAGCCGTGACGGTGTTCTCTCCGTTCGGACTCGGCTGCCTGGACCTGGCGGTGGCCGACCTGGTCCGGCGTGCGGCGTCGGACCGCGGCCTGGGCACCACATTGGACGACTTCCTACCGACGAAGCAGCAGGTGTGCGCATGACCGACATCCTCGAAACCGACAACCAGCTCCGACTGTCGTTCGAGCAGGAGCAGCTGTGGTTTCTCGACCAGGTCCGGTCCGGCACCCAGGAGTACCTGTTGCACTGGGGATTCCGGCTGCGCGGGCCGCTGGACCGGGTGGCGCTGACCGCCGCCCTCACCGACATCGCTGGCCGGCACGAGATTCTGCGCACCCGCTATTCGACAGTTGACGGACAGCCGGTGCAGATCATCGACGAGCCGGTGGCGGCCGACCTCACGGTGGTGGACCTCACCGGGCACCCGGCAGCTGAACAGGACCGACGGGTACGGGAGATCGGCGAGGCGGCGGTGACCACGCCGATCGACCTGCGTGGATCAGCCCCCTGGCGGCTGACCCTCGTGCAGCTTTCCCCCGCTGACGCGATCTTGATGCTGGTGGTGCATCACATCGCCTTCGACGGCCCGTCGCTGGGAATCCTCGCCCGGGAACTGGGCGTGCTCTACGCGGCCCATGCCGCCGGCGAGCAGTCGCCGCTGGCGCCGCTGGAGCTGCAGTACGCCGACTTCGCCGACTGGCAGCGGAGCCGATGGGACGCGAACGACGCGGCGTTCGTCCGGCAACTGGACTACTGGCGTGAGCGACTGACCGGACTGCCGTCACTGGAACTGCCCACGGACCGGCAGCGCCCCGCCGCCTGGGAACCGGCCGGCGACGTGGTGGCGTTCGCGGTGCCGGCCCCGTTGGCGGCCCGGATCAGCGCCGTGGGACGCGCCGCCCGAGCGACTCCGTTCATGGTGTTCCTGGCCGCCTACCAGCTTCTGATCAGCCGTTACGCGGACCAGTTCGACTTCGGTGTCGGGGTGTCGACAAGCGGGCGGAACCGGGTCGAGCTGGAACCGGTGATCGGCTCGCTCGCGCAGACGGTGGTGCTGCGGACCGACCTGTCCGGCGATCCCACCTTCGTCGAGTTGCTCGGCCGGGTCCGCGAGACGGCCCTGGACGCCTTCGAACACAAGGACGTACCCCTGCAACGCCTGGCCGCCGAACTGTCGCCGGACCGCGGCCTGTCCCGCAACCCGCTCTTCCAGGTCGGGTTCGCGGTCCTGAACGGCCAGGGGGAGCCGCTGAGTCTGCCCGGCATCGAGGTCGACTGGGTACCGACCCCCGTACGCAGTGCCACCTTCGACATGTCGCTTCAGATGACCGAGGAGCCGGACGGATCCTGGGTCGCCCGGATCACCTATCCGACCGCGCTCTTCGACCGGGCCCGGATCCAGCGGATGGCCGACAACTACGTGGCGCTGCTGGAGAACCTGGCGGCGGCGCCGGAGACGCCGCTGCGCGACGTGCCGACGGTGACCGGCGCGGAACAGCGGCAGTTGCTCGGCTGGCACCCAGCACCGCGCGGAGCGACCGACGCGCTGCTGCCGGACCTGTTCCGGGCGCAGGCCGAGGCCACGCCGGACGCGGTGGCCGTGGTCTGTGGTGACACCGAGCTGACCTACGCCGAGCTGAGGTCCAGGACGGACAACCTGGCCAGCTTCCTGCGCATTCGCGGAGTCGGCGCGGAAACCGCCGTCGGCGTTGCCCTGCACCGCGGTACCGATCTCGTGGTCGCGCTGCTCGGCTCGCTCACCGCCGGCGCGGTCTACGTCCCGCTCACACCCGACCTGCCCGACGAGCGACTCGAGTTCATGATCGAGAATGCGGGCGTCGAACTGGTGCTCACCGACACGGCGCTGCGACAGCGGATCCCGCAGCAGACCCCGGTGGTGGTGCTCGACGAGCAGTGGGACGACATCGCACGCGCCACGCCACCGCCGCCGGTGGCGTGCGACGCCGCGAACGCCGCCTACGTCATGTACACGTCCGGCTCCACCGGTCGCCCCAAGGGCGTCGTGATCAGTCACGGCGGGATCCGGAACCGGGTGCTGTGGGCCGTGGACCGGTTCGGGCTCACCAGTACCGACCGGGTACTCCAGAAGACGACCATCGGGTTCGACGCGTCGATGTGGGAGTTCCTGGCGCCGCTGGTGTCCGGCGGTTCTGTGGTGATGGCGCCGCAGGACGCGCACCGCGACACCGCAGTGATGGTCGGTGCCCTCGCCGCGTACCGGATCACCGTGGTGCAACTCGTCCCGTCCGTGCTGCGCACCGTGGTCGAGGAGCCGGAACTGGCCGCCTGCGACGCGCTGAGGCTGGTCTGCTCGGCCGGCGAGCCGCTGCCGACCGAACTGTGCGAGCGACTGCTCGGCGTGCGGGAGGTGGAGCTGTACAACACCTACGGCCCGACCGAGTCCTCGATCGACGTGACCGCGTGGCGCTACGCGCGTGGCGAGAGCGACGGTACGGTACCGATCGGTGCCGCGCTGCCCGGCGTCGACCTGTACGTGGTGGACTCCGCCGGCCGGCTCGCGCCCATCGGCGTACCGGGTGAGTTGTGTATCGGCGGTGTCGGCCTCGCCCGCGGTTACGCCGGGCGCGGCGACCTCACCGCCGAACGCTTCACCCCGAACCCCTTCGCCACCCGGCCCGGCCAGCGGTGGTACCGCACCGGAGACCTCGCCAGGTGGCGTGACGACGGGGTCCTGGAGTTCGTCGGCCGCCTCGACGCGCAGGTCAAGGTGCGGGGGGTGCGTGTCGAACCCGGTGAGGTGGAAGCCGCGCTGCGGGCGCATCCGTCGGTCGCGGCGGCCGTGGTCACCTCGTACCGGTCCGTCACCGGTGACCTGGAACTCGCGGGCTACGTGGTGCCGACCGCCGGGGCGACGGTGGAGACCGACGAGTTGTCTGGATTCCTCGGCACGCGGCTGCCCGCCGCGATGGTTCCCGCCAGCATCGTCCCGCTGGCCGCGCTGCCGTCGCTGCCCAACGGAAAGGTCGACAGGTCGGCGCTGCCGCCCCCCGGCAGCCGCCCACCCGGCGACGACCCGGATCACGTCGAGCCCGATGACGTGGCCGCCGGTCACGTCGCCCCACGGACGGAGACCGAGCGGGCCGTCGCCACCCTCATGGGTGAGCTGACCGGGGTCGAGCGGGTCGGCGTCGCCGACGACTTCTTCGCGCTGGGTGGGCATTCGCTGCTGGCGATCCGGCTCGCGCACCGGTTGCGCCGCAGGTTCGGGCTGGAGCTGACGGTGGCCACCCTGTTCGAAGGACGGACCGTGGAGCGGGTCGCCGCGGCGATCGACGCGGGCACGACACCCGACGGCGAGCCGCAGATCGTGCCCGTACCCCGCGACGGCACCCTGGCGACCTCGTTCGGCCAGCAACGACTGTGGTTCCTGGACCAGCTCGAACCGGGCAGCGCGGAATACCTGATCCCGATGGTGTACCACCTCACCGGAACGCTGGACACCGCGACGCTGCGCCGCGCGGTGGAGCAGGTCAGCGCCCGGCACGAGGTGCTGCGCACCCGCTACGTCGGGGACAGCGGTGTTCCGCTGCAACTCGTGGATCCCCCCGGCCCGGTGCCCTTCGACGTGGTGGACCTGACCGGCACCGCGGAGGCCGCGAAGCACGCCAGGACGATCATCGAAGCGGTGAGCGCCCGGCCGTTCGACCTCACCCACGAGCGTCCGCTGCGGGTCACGGTCGTGCACACGGCGGCCGACGAACACCTGGTCGCGATCACCCTGCACCACATCGCCTTCGACAACTGGTCGCTGGGCATCTTCCTGCGCGAGCTGAACGATGCGTACCTGGCCGGGCTCACCGGTACCCCCTGGTCGACGCAGCCGCTTCCGGTGCAGTACGCCGACTTCGCCGCCTGGCAACGCGACCGGCAGGCCGACGGCACCATCGGCAACCAGATCGAGCACTGGCGAAACCGGCTCGCCGGGCTCGTTCCGGTCGAGCTGACCCCCGACCGGCCCCGCCAGCCTGGGCGTGACCTGCGCGGCGAACTGTTCATCGTCGACATACCGCAGGACACCGGAGCAGCAGTACGCGGGCTGGGCAACCAGACCGGCGCAACCCTGTTCATGGTGCTGCTGGCCGCGTTCGACGTGCTGCTGAGCCGCCACACCGGCCGCACCGACATCGCGATCGGCACCCCGGTCGCCGGTCGGACGCGGCCGGAGACCGAGGACCTGGTCGGCTTCTTCGTCAACAACCTCGTGGTCCGGGCCGACCTGGGCGGGAACCCGACCTTCCTCGACCTGGTCGACCGGGTCCGCCGGAGCGCCCTGGAGGCGTTCGCCAACCAGGAGGTGCCGTTCGAACACCTCGTCGACGCCCTGCAACCGGACCGCGACCTGTCCCGCAACCCGCTGTTCCAGATCATGTTCGAGGTACAGCACACCGGTGCCGGTAACGCGACGTCCACCCTCGCCGGGTGCGCCGCGACCGGCCTGGACAGCGGCCTGTCGGTGGCCAAGTTCGACCTCACCCTGTCCGTGATGGAGCAGCCGGACGGCCGGCTGGAGTGCTGGTTCGAGTACGCCACGGCGCTGTTCGACCGCTCGACGATCGAACGCCTCGCAGGCCAGTACCTGCGCCTGCTGGGCGGCGTGACCGCCGCCCCGCAGACCCGGATCAGCGAACTGGATCTGCTGTCGGCCGACGAACGCCACACGATCGTGCACCAATGGGCGGACCCCGACGCGGACCGGCTGGACCTGCTCGACCCGCCCGGCGAACGGCACCTCTCGGTACCGCAACTGTTCGAACAGTGGGCGGCCCGGACTCCGGAGGCGACCGCCGTGGTGTTCGGTGCCGAGCGGCTCGGCTACGCCGAGCTGAACGCCCGGGTCAACGAGCTGGCGCACCAGCTCCGTGCGATGGGGGTTGGTCCGGAGGTCATCGTCGGCTCGTGCCTGCAGCGCGGGATCGCACCGGTCGTGGTGCTGCTGGCGGTGCTCAAGGCCGGCGGGGTGTACGTGCCGTTCGACCCGGAACATCCGCCGGAGCGGCTGCGCTACATGCTCGCCGACGCCGGAGCGCACCTGGTGGTGACCACCGGCGCGTTCGCCGACCGGTTCGCCGGGCACGACCGGCCGGTGCTGGTCGTCGACGACGGGGACCGGGCGAGCGGCCGGCCAACGGCCGACCCGGCATCGGTCACCGTTCCGGGCAACCTCGCGTACATCATCTACACGTCCGGGTCGACCGGCCGCCCCAAGGGCGTGGAGATCTCGCACCGGGCGTACGCGCACCACTGCCGGGTGGTCGCCGACCAGTACGGCATCCGCCCGGGCGAACGGGTCGTGCTGCTCTCGGCACTCACCTTCGACGTCGCGATGGATCAGGTCGGCGCCACCCTGGCCGCCGGTGCCACGATCGTGGTGAGCGACCCGGTCTTCTGGGCGCCGAGCGAGCTGCCGGCCAAGCTGGCGCAGTACGGCGTGACGATCATGGAGATCACCCCGGCGTACTACCGGGAGATGATGGAGTCCGGCGTGGACCGGCTCACCGGGCTGAAGCTCGTCAACGTCAGCTCGGACGTGGTGACCGTCGCCGACGCCCAACGCTGGGCGGCGACCGGCCTACCCGGCCGGTTTCTCTGCACCTACGGGCCGACCGAGGCGACCGTCACCTGCATGTTCAACCCCGTGTCGGGCGATCTCGCCGACGAGCGCAGCACGGCCACCCTGCACATCGGCCGTGCGGCCGCCGGTACCCGGGTGTACGTGCTCGACGCGGAGCTGCGTCCGCTCCCGGTGGGGGTACCCGGCGAGCTGTACCTCGGCGGCGTGCGCCTGGCCCGTGGCTACCACGACCGGCCGGAGCTGACCGCGGAGCGTTTCGTGCCCGATCCGTTCGCCACCGAACCGGGAACGCGCCTCTACCGCACCGGCGACCTGGTGCGGCTCCGGCCGGACGGCGCTGTCGACTTCCTCGGCCGCCTCGACACCCAGGTGAAGATTCGGGGTTTCCGGATCGAACTCGCCGAGATCGAAGCCGTGTTGGCCAGGCACCCCGCGGTGGCCGCGGCCGCCGTCGTCGCGAAGAACGTCGGGCCCGGCGACAAGCGGCTCGTCGCCTACCTGGAGTGGCCCCACGACACCGGACCCGACCTCGACGAGCTGCGGGCGTACCTACGAGAGTCGCTGCCCTCGTACATGATCCCGTCGGCCTGGGTCACCGTCGCGGCCCTGCCGCTGTCACCGAGCAAGAAGGTCGACCGGGCGGCGCTGCCAGATCCACAACCTTCCGAACTCGACGGCGCCCGCGGGTACGTGGCACCGCGGGACCCGGCGGAGGAGACCATCACCGGGATCTGGTCGGACATTCTCGGCGTCGACCGGGTCGGCGTCGATGACGACTTCTTCGGGCTCGGTGGCCACTCGTTGCTGGCCACCCGGGTCCTGGCCCGGCTGCGGGCGGCCTTCGCCGTGGAGGTCCCGCTGCGCTGCCTGTTCGAGGCGACCACCGTGGCCGAGCTGGCGGTGGTGGTGACCGACCTGATCACGGCGGAACTCGACGAGTTGACCGACGCCCAGATGAGCGAACTGCTTTCCCAGGATGGTGCCCTGTGACTGAGACAATCGATCGAGCCGGTCTACGCGCGGAGTTGCTTCGGCGCAGGCTCGTAGGTGCCGCGAACGCCGCGCCGGACGAGGGGATCACCCGGGTCTCGCGTGAGACGCCGCCCGCGCTGTCGTTCGCGCAGCGCCGGCTGTGGATTCTCGACCAGGTCCGGCCGGGCGGTACGGAGTATCTGGCCAGCGCCGGCCTGCGCCTGTTCGGGCCGTTGGAACCCGGCGCACTGCGGGCGGCGCTGGACGCGATCGTGGCCAGGCACGAGGTGCTGCGCACCCGCTACGTGGTGGTCGACGGTGAACCGGGCCAGGTGATCGACCCTCCGCAGCCGGCCACGCTGCACGAGGTGGACCTGCGTGGCCTCGACCCCGCCGCCCAGGACGAACGGATCGCCGGCTGGATGACCCACGACCGGGCACCCGTCGACCTGGCGACCGGCCCGGTGCTGACCGGAACCCTCGCGCGGCTGGCCGACGAGGAGCACGCGCTGGTGGTGACCCTGCACCACATCGCCTTCGACGGCTGGTCCGAGCAGGTGCTGTGGCGTGAGCTCGACCGGTTGTACACCGCCGCGCTGACCGGCGGGCCGTCCCCGCTGGCGCCCCTACCGGTGCAGTACGCGGACTTCGCCGCGTGGCAGCGCGATGCGATGTCCGGTGCCAAGCTGGACCGTCAGCTCGACTACTGGCGGCAGGCGCTGGCCGGCGCCACCGCGGTGGAACTGCCGCTCGACCGGCCCCGCCCACAGGTCCGGGACAGCGCCTGCGACCTGGTCCCGATCGCGGTGTCCGCGCCGGACGCCCGAGCCCTGCACGAACTCGCCCGCCAGTCCGGCGCGACGCCGTTCATGGCGCTGATGGCCGTGTACGCGATCACGCTGGGGCGGTTCGGCCGGAGCAACACCATCACGATCGGCACCCCGGTGGCCTGTCGCGACCGGGCCGAGGTGCAGGACCTGATCGGCTTGTTCCTCAACACGCTGGTGCTGCGCACCGACCTGTCCGGCGACCCGTCCTTCCGCGAGGTGCTCCGGCGGGTCAAGGAGATGGCGCTCGGCGCCTACGCCCATCAGGAACTCCCGTTCGAACGGCTGGTGGACGAGCTGGCCCCGGTGCGCGACGCGTCCCGGACCCCGCTGTTCTCGACCATGTTCCTGTGGGCCAACGGGGACTCCACGGCCCGCCGCGTCGGCGAACTACGCGCCGAGGAACTGCCGGTCGGCGAGAGCGACGCCAAGTTCGACCTGACGCTGGTGGTCGTCGACCAGCCCGACGGCACCCTCACCGGCTTCCTGAACTACGCCACCGCGCTGTTCGACCGGGACACCGTCGAGCGGTTCGCGAGCCACTTCACCACTTTCGTCGGCAGCATCGCGGCCACGCCGGACGCACCGATCAGCCAGCTGGTCGAGTCCCCACCGGCGGAGCGGGAGCTGGTGGTGCGGACGTGGAACGAGACCGAGGTGGCGTACCCGACCGGCACCCTGCCGGAGCTGTTCGCGCGACAGGTGGCCCGGACCCCGGACGCCGTCGCCCTGCGCTTCGAGGGCGAGGACGTCTCCTACGCCGAGCTGGACCGGCGGACCGACCGACTGGCGCGGTACCTGGTCGACGCAGGCGTCGGGCCGGAGTCGATCGTCGGCGTGTGCCGCCGACGCGGTGTCGAGCTGGTGGTGGCCCTGCTGGCGATCCAGAAGGCCGGCGGCGCCTACCTGCCGCTGGACCCGGACCACCCGGCCGAGCGCCGGGACTACATGTGTGCCGACGCCGGTGTCACCATCGTGCTCACCGACGGCGAACCGGTCATCACCGGCAGCGGATCGGCATCGGCGAGCACGACCCCGGCGGGGCCGGACCACCCGGCGTACGTGATCTACACGTCCGGCTCGACCGGCCGGCCCAAGGGCGTCGTGGTCACCCACCGCGCGATCGTCAACCGGCTGCGCTGGATGCAGGACGCCTACCGGCTGGACGACTCCGACCGGGTGCTGCAGAAGACCCCGTACAGCTTCGACGTCTCGGTGTGGGAGTTCTTCTGGCCGCTGATCACCGGGGCCACGCTGGTGATCGCCCGGCCCGACGGCCACCGCGACCCGCACTACCTGGCCGACCTGATCGCCACCGAGCAGGTCACCACCCTGCATTTCGTACCGTCGATGCTGCGGGTGTTCCTGGCCGAGTCGTTCGGGCCGCTGCCGTCGGTGCGCCGAATGATCTGTAGCGGCGAGGCGCTCCCTGCCGACCTGGTCGCCGCCGTCCACGAGCGGATCGGCTGCGAGCTGCACAACCTCTACGGGCCAACCGAGGCGGCCGTCGACGTCACAGCGGTGCGGTGCGTGCCCGGGACGCCTGTCACCATCGGACGGCCGATCGCCAACACGCGCACCTACATCGTCGACGAGAACCTGCGACCGGTCCCGATCGGAGTGCCGGGTGAGCTGCTGCTGGGCGGCGTGCAGTTGGCCCGCGGATACCTCAGCCGCCCGGGGCTCACGGCACAGCGGTTCGTTCCCGACCCGTTCGAGGAGTCCGGCGGTGGAGGGCGGCTGTACCGCACCGGTGACCTCGCGAGGTACCTGCCGGACGGCCGGATCGACTACCTCGGCCGGCTCGACGACCAGGTGAAGATCCGTGGGCACCGCGTCGAACTCGGCGAGATCGAGGCGGTGGCGGCGGAGCACCCGGGAGTGTCCGCGGTCGCCGTCGCGGTGCACGACGGCCAGCTCGTCGGCTACCTCGTCGCCCGGGACACGGACGCCGGCGTCGAGGTGAGCGACGTGGCGTCGTTCCTGCGCGGTCGACTGCCCGAGGCGATGATCCCGAGCCACTGGCAGCTGCTGCCCGCGCTGCCCCTGACCACCAGCGGAAAGACCGACCGGCGCGCGCTGCCGGCCCCGACACCTGGCCGCGCCTGGGCGGCCGGAGCGTACGTCGCCCCCCGCACCGAGGCCGAAGGCGTCGTCGCCGAGGCGCTCGCGGCGGCGCTGGGCATCGAACGGATCGGTGTGCACGACCGGTTCTTCGACGTCGGGGGTGACTCGATCCGTGCCATCCGCGCGATCGGAACCCTGCGCCGGGGCGGGCTGAACCTGTCGGTGCAGGACATCTTCACGCACCAGACCGCGGCGCAGCTGGCGACGCTCGCCGACCGGCCGGCGACCGGTGCGGACGAGCTGCCGGTCGGCCCGTTCGAGCAACTCGACCCGGCCGACCGTGACCGGCTCCCCGACGGCCTGGTCGACGCCTACCCGATGGGTCAGGTGCAGGCCGGCATGGTGTACGAGATGCTGGTCAACAGCTCGCACCCGGCATACCAGAACGTCACCAGCTTCGACATCGTCGACGACGGCCCGTTCTCGCTGGCGGCGTTGCAGCAGGCCGCGCAATGGCTGGTCGACCGGCACGAGATCCTGCGCACCACGTTCGACGTGTCCGGCTACACCGAGCCGATGCAACTCGTCCACGCCGAGGCGCGGGTCGAGGTGGGCTTCGACGATCTGCGCGAGCTCCCGGAAGCTGAGCAGCAGGACATCCTGGAGCGGTACCGGGAGACGATGAAGCTGGCGATGCTGCCCATCGATCACGCGCCGCAACTGCGCTGGCACGTGCACCGCACCGGGGAGCGGACGTGGGTGCTGACCCACACCGAGTGCCACGCCATCCTGGACGGCTGGAGCCACCACTCCCTCATCGCCGAGCTGCGGGACACCTACCGGGCGATCCGGGACGCGGACCCCGATGCGCTGAAGCCCCCGCCCCCGGGGCGGTACGCCGACTTCGTCAGGTTGGAACGGCGATCGCTGTCGGCCGGGCCGGACGAACGGTTCTGGCGGAGCCGGGTCGGCGAGTACGATCGGATCGCGTTGCCAGCGGACACCGCCCCGGCCGGCCACGGCGCGGTGCCGGAGCTGCGGATGTCCTGGCGGCATCTCGAACCGGGGCTGCGTGAGCTGGCCGCGCGGACGCAGACCTCGCTCAAGGCCGTGCTGCACACCGCGCACCTCGCGATGATCGGCGTCGTCACCGGCCAGCGGCGGTTCTTCAGTGGTCTGGTCGTCAACGGCCGGCCCGAACTGCTGCGCGGCGACGAGGTGATGGGGATGTACCTCAACACGGTGCCGTTCGCGGTGGACCTGCGTACGCCCCGGTGGCGCGACCTCGTGCGCGCCGTGTTCGCCGAGGAGCTTGCCGTCTGGCCGCACCGGCGCTACCCGATCCCCGCGATGCAGCGCGCCTGGGGCACCGGTACGCCGCTGATCAGCAGCATCTTCTCCTACCTCGACTTCCACGTGCTCGACGCGCAGGAGGACGTTTTCGGCGCGGTCGTCGACGACAGCCCCAACGAGTTCACCCTGGTCACGTTGACCTTCCCGGGCGAGCTGCGACTGGAGTGCCGGGCCGGCTGGGCGACCCAGGAGCGGCTGACCGCCCTGGGCGAGACCTTCCTCGAACTGCTCACCGCGATGATCGCCGACGACGGCGCGAACCCGGTCGACCTCAGCTCGACCCCGGCGCACCGGTTCACCGAGCCGCAGCAGGACTGGCCCGCCCTGCCCGAGGCGTGCGTCACCGACCTGTTCACGACCCGGGCGCAGGCCCGGCCGGACGCCGTCGCACTCGAGTGCGGCGATTCGCGCCTGACCTACGGCGAACTCGACGCCCGGGCCAACCAGTTGGCGTGGGCGCTTCGTGAGCACGGCGTCGGCCTGGAAACGCCCGTCGCGGTCTGCATGGACCGGGGGATCGACGCGGTGGTCGCGCTGCTCGGCATCCTCAAGGCCGGCGGCTGCTACCTGCCGCTCGACCCCAAGTATCCGGACGGCCACATCGAGTACCTCCTCGACGATTCCGGCGCCCAGGTCCTGGTGAGCGGGCCGACCCACGCCCACCGTTTCGCGGCGCGTGCCGGGCTGACCACGCTGAACCTGGACTCCGGGTGGTGGTCGGACGGCAGCCGGCCGACCACCGCGCCACAGGTGACGCTGTCACCGGAGAACCTCGCCTACATCACGTACACGTCGGGGTCCACCGGACGTCCGAAGGGCGTGCTGGTCCCGCACCGCGGCGTCGTCCGGCTGGTGCACGGCCAGGACTACGCGCAGCTGGACGCCGACCAGGTCATGCTGCAAGCCGGCACGCTCGCCTTCGACGCGTCGACGTTCGAGGTCTGGGGCGCGCTGTGCAACGGGGCGCGGCTGGTCGTCTCCCCGGAAACGCCGACCGCCGACGAGCTCGACGAGCTCCTGCGCCGGCACGGGGTGACCGTGCTGTGCCTGCCCACCGGCCTCTTCACCACCATGATGGACGTGCGGCCGCAGGCGTTGGCCGGGATACGGGAAGTGGTGGTCGGTGGCGAGGTGCTGCCGCCGCTGCAGGTGCGCAAGGCGATGGAACACGGCGTGTTGGTCAGCAACGGGTACGGCCCGACCGAAAGCACCACGTTCGCCACCGTCCATCCACGGATCCCACTGCCGGCGCTCACCGACGTCATTCCGATCGGGAAGCCGATCCATCACACCTACGTGCACGTCGTCGACGAGAACCTCGACCCTGTCCCGTTCGGCGTGCCGGGGGAGCTGCTGCTGGGGGGCCCGGGCGTCGCGCGCGGATACCAGAGCCGTCCGGACCTGACCGCCGAACGCTTCGTACCGGACCCGTCCGGACACGCGCCGGGAAACCGGCTCTACCGCACCGGGGACATGGTCCGCCAGGATCCGGACGGCACGATCCACTTCATCGGGCGGCGCGACCACCAGGTGAAGATTCGTGGACACCGCGTCGAGTTGGGCGAGGTGGAGGCCGCGATCGCCGAGCTGCCCACGGTGCGGGCTGCCGCGGCGGCGGCGTACCTGGGCGTGGACGGCAGCAAGCAGCTCGTCGGGTACGTCGTGCTCGACGAGGGCGGCCCGGCCGACCCCGCCCGGCTCGGTGACGTGATGCGCAGCAGGGTGCCCGGCTTCCTGGTCCCGACGGCCTGGGTCCGCCTGGACCGGCTCCCGTTGAACAACAACGGCAAGCTCGACCGGGCCGCGCTGCCCCGGCCGGCGGCGGGAACGTCGGTACGGGAATACAGCGCGCCGCGTACGCCCACGGAAGTGGCCGTCGCCGAGGTCTGGACCGAGGTCTTCCACCTGCCCCGGGTCGGCCGTGACGACGACTTCTTCGACCTCGGCGGGCACTCGCTGCTGACGTTGCGGGCGATCGCGATGCTGCGGGACCGGCACGGCATCGAGACGACCGTGCGAACCTTCGTCGAGCACCGCACGCTCGCGGCGCTCGCCGCGTCGATCGACGGCGAGCGGCAGCCGGTCACGGCGTTGCTCTGGCTGCGCCGGACCGGCGACCAGCCGCCACTGGTGTGCGTGCACCCCGGCGGCGGCAGCGCGCACTGGTACCGGCGGCTGGCCGAGCACCTCGATCCCAGTCTGCCGGTGGTTGCCTTCGAATGGCCGGGCCGCGACCCGTCGACCGGTTCGGTGCCGTCCACTGAGGACATGGCGACCCGCTACCTCGCGGAGTTGCGGGAGGCGGTCCCGCAGGGGCCGTACCGGATCTTCAGCTGGTGTGGTGGCAGCGGGGTGAGCACCGAGATGGCCAGCCAACTGATGGCCGAAGGCGAGGAGGTCACCTTCATCCTGCTCGACCCGGGGCAGGACGCCTGGCAGAAGGAGCACCTCTGGTCGGAGTACGGGCTGATCAAGCAGTGTGTGACGAACCTGGAGCGGCTCGACGCGGCGCCGCCGGACGAGGACACCTCGGTGCTCCGGCAGGAGACGCTGGCGCTGCTCGAACACATCGTGGACGACGTCGTCGGCAACGACGGGATCACGCTTCCCGAGCGCGGCGCGGGAACGATGTGGCTGCCCGGCGCGCGGATGTGGGAGGAGGTGATGGAGATGGTGCTGTCCTACCGGGACCGCCCGTACGCGGGTCACCTGGATCTGATCGTCAGCGACGAGCTGGCGCTGGGCGAGCACGAGGTCGTCAGCTCCGGCCAGAGCTACCACGACTACCTCCAACGGTGGCGCGAGCGGACCGCCGGGCTGGGGGTACACCGGGCGAAGGGTGAGCACTTCTCGGTCATGAAGGAATACGTGGCGGACCTCGCCGGCATTCTGACGGGGCTGATCGACAAGCCGGCCGGTCGACGGTGAGCGGCATGTCGACCGCGCCGTCTCCCGCACCGGGCACCACCAGACGGGCCCTTGCGGCGGTGTATGCCGCCGGCGCCGGGTCCGCCGTCGGGACCCAGATGACGACGCTCGCGCTGCCGTGGCTGGTGCTGGAGAGCACCGGCTCGGCACCGCGGGCGGGTCTGGTCTTCGCCGTGTCGGTGCTCCCCATGGCGGTGCTCGGATTCGCGGGCGGTGAGGTCATCCAACGGTACGGCGCACGCCGAACCATGGTGGTCATCGACTTCGCGCAGTTCGTGGCCATCGGTTCGATACCTGCGCTGGCCGCGGTGGGCCTGCTCAGCTTTCCCCTGCTCCTGACGATCGTCGCGGTGATCGGCGTACTCGGAGTGCCCTACTTCGCCGCGCAACGTGACCTGGCCACCGAACTCGCCGGTCCGGACCCGAAGGCGCTGATGCGGGCGAACAGCGTGCTGGAAGGGTGCTTCAACATCGCCGCGTTGGCCGGCCCGGCCATAGCGGGCGTGCTGATCGCGACACTCGGCGCGGAGAAGGTGTTGTTGTTCGACGCCGTGACCTCGGCGGTGTCGGGTCTGTTGTTGTGGTGGTCTGTCCCGCGTTCGCGGCGGACGGAGCCGGCGACGTCGGCACCGCAGGAGCGGCAGACCCCGGACCACTCGGGAATCCTGGCCGGGGTACGCGCATTGCTCCGGGACGACTTCCTGCGACGGGTGATGGTCACGACCGTCAGCTTCGGCTTCCTCATGCGGGTCCTGATGCTCGCGCTGCCGCTGCTGGCGTTCGCCCGCTTCGCCGGCGATGCCAGGGTTGGTGGGCTGCTGCTCTCCGGCTTCGGTGCCGGCGCGGTCGCCGGGGCGGCCGTCAGCTATCTGATCGGCAGCCGGTTGTCCCCGACGATGGTCTTCGGGCTGGCCGCCTTCCAGCTTGTCCTGCCCTGGTGGGTGCTGCTGTTCGACGTGCCGGTGCCGGTCCTGGTCGCCGCGCTCGCGGTGTCCGGTGCGGCGCTTCCGTTGTCCAACGCTCCGTTCTTCAGCATCCTGGCCACCCGGTTCGCGGCGGACATCCGAGCGAAGGTGATCCAGGCGGTCATGACCATCAGCAACATCGCCGGCCCGCTGGGCTTTCTGGCCGGCGGGATGGCGATCGGCCGCTTCGGCGTGACGACGACCCTGCTCGTCCTCGCGGCCCTGTCCACCCTCGCTGCGGTCAACCTGGTGGTGGCACTGCGGCACTTCGATCCGGTGACGCTGACCAGCCCGCAGCCCGAGCCTGTGGCGGCAGCTGCTCGGTAGCCCGCTCGGGCCCAGTGCCCGCGAACCAAGGTTGTTTCCTTGCGGAACGGTTCACCCGACATACGTGAAGGATGTGATGTCCGGGCCGACGTCGGCCCGGACATCACCGGGTGATGACGCGGAGGAAGCGCCCTGGTGCCTGGTCCTCCGACGACGATCGCGCGGGCGTAGCTTCAGCCATGCGCTGATGGGCGCGGTTGCAGGTTCGCAACCGCGCCCATCAGGGTGGCCGGTGGGGTGCCGGCCGGGCTCGCAGTCTGTCGGGTCGAGCACTCCTCAGGCCAGCGTCGACGGGGTTTCCGTCTCGATCGCCGCGACGGCCAGCAGCCGACCGCTGGCGGAGTCCCGCAGTTCCAGGTCGGCGATCTCGGAGAGCGGGTCGGTGACGTTCTGCCACCTCCGGGCGGTGACGGTGAAGAGCGAGCCCAGGTCGGCGTTGCCGAAGAAGCCCACCTTCTGATCGATCACCCGCCGCTGGAGGAACTGCCGCTCGGTGCGGCCGAGCCCACGCCACAGACGCATCAGCGCCGTGTCGAAGATCGAGAAGTAGGAGGCGAAGTAGACCAGACCGGCGCCGTTGATGTCCCGCACGGCGTCCAGTGCGTACTCGAAGGACAGCTCGCCCCCGGCGACCGCGAATCCCGGCGGGGCCGGGGTGAGGAAGCTGCCCGCACCGCGGGCGCGGCCGACGAGCGTACGCGGTGAGAACTGATTGGGCAGTCGCGGCAGGTCGGCGTTGTCGAAACCAGCGGGGATGGTTTCGGAGAGAACCCGGTTGCTGCCCGGATTGCCGCGCGCGATCCACCGGTTGAGCGTCTCCGCGTACATGCACTCCGGGTCCGGCGTCTCGTAGACCTCCGCCGGATCGAGGAACGCGGTGCCGAGGCCGGAGCCGGCAGGCGCGAGCCGGTGCAACGTCAGAACCGAGCCGCCGCCGAACTGGAAGACCCTCGACGTCACCTCAAGCTCGTCACCGAAGGCCAGGCCGTGCGGATGAACGACCTTCCCGCCCCGGACCCGGTAGTAGTAGAACGAAAGGTAGGTCGGTTGGCCTTCGGCGGTACGGGCGGCGTGCACGTTGGTGCGGCAGGTCTCGGCCACCGATTCCCACGTCCAGTCGCCGATCCGCCCGAAGATCAGAGAGCCGCCGCTGCACATTCCCGGCGCGACGATCACCTTCCGGTGAAGGGCTGTGTTGTCGGGCATCATCTCAGCGCTCCAGTCGTGAGTGGTTCCGGTGCGTTGCGGACGCGCCACTGGTGTACCGCCGCGAGGAACGCGTCGTTGTCCGAGGGCGAACCGAGCGACACCCGGACGCCCTCCCCGTCGAAGACCCGCAGCTCGATTCCGACCCGGGCACACCAACTGCCGAACGGGCCCGCGTTCTCGCCGAGCCGGAGCCACAGGAAGTTGGCCTGGCTGGCCGGGACCGCGAAGCCGTCGGCCAGCAGGGCAGCCCGCACCCGGGTCCGCTCGGCGATCGTCTGCCGGACCCGCGTCAGGAGCACGTCCTCAAGGGCGAGGGCGGCGACCGCCGCATGCTGGGCCGGCGCGCTCACCGCAAAGGGCAGCGTCATCTCGCGCAGCGACGCCACGATGCGCGCGGCGCCGATGAGATAGCCGACCCGGAGCCCGGCCAGGCCGTACGCCTTCGAGAACGTGCGCAGGACCACCAGGTTGGGATACCTGTCGTACAACGCGAGACCGCCGGTTCCCATCGGCTCGTCGACGTACTCGAAGTACGCCTCGTCGAGGGCGACCAGGCAGGTCGGCGGGACGCGATCGAGGAACGCGCGCAGCCGGTCCAGGCCGAGCAGCGTACCCGTGGGGTTGTTGGGGTTGCAGATGACGACCAGCCGGGTCGTGGCGGTGATGCGATCGGCCATGGCGGCGAGGTCGTGCACGTCGTCGGCGAGTGGCACCCGCTCCGAGTGGACCCCCAGATGGCCGGCGAGGATCGGGTAGTACTCGAAGGAACGCCAGGCGTAGACGGCCGTCGTACCCGGCCCGGCGAGCTGGAACACCGCCTGGAGCAACGCACAGGATCCGGCGCCGACGGCCACCCGATCCGGTTCGACACCGTGCCGCCGGGCGAGCGCCACGGTCAGGTCGGTACACGCCGGGTCGGGATAGCGGTTGACGTCCCGGCTGCTCGCCGCGACCGCGGCGACGATGTCCGGCAACGGGCCGTGCGGTGACTCGTTGCGCGACAGGGCCCGGGTGACGGCATGGGACGTTCCGGCGGTCGGCCCCGCGGCCTCACGCACGACAGCGCTCCGCGACCAGCTCGGCGATATCGCCAACCGTCGCGAGTTCCAGCAGTTCGTAGTCGGAGACGTGGATGTCCAGCCGCTTGCTGAGCAGGTCCGACAGCTCGACCACGGCGAGGGAGTCGAGGCCAACCTCGACGCGATCGGCCGTGGCCACGACGTCCTCGGTCCGCATCTGCAGATCCTCGACCAGGATGGTCTTGAGTTGGTCAAACATGGCTCGCCGTCCGTTCAAGCTGACCCGTGGACCCGGCACGCAACGCGAGCGCCACGTCCTCGATGAGGTCCTCCTGCCCGGCCACTGCCTGTAGGCGGCCCAGTTCGAAGAAGACGTCGCGCGGGTCGACGCCCTCGCGGGCGGCGACGTCCAGCACCCGGTTCTTGAAGCCGGAGAACACTCCGGCGAGACCACTCACCACGCCGATCGAGTCGATGGTGGGCGGCGCGGGCATCAGCTCCCGCTCGGCGATGTCCGCCGCGTCCAACAGCCGATAGAGATCGATGCCGGTGTCATAGCCCAGCCGTTCGAGCACGGGCACGAGAACTTCCAGCTGCGTGTTGCCGGCCCCCGCGCCGAACCCCCGGGCGCAGGCATCCAGGATGGTGGCGCCCGCCTCGGCGGCGGCGATGGAGTTCGCCACCGCCATACCGAGATTGTTGTGCCCGTGGAACATCACCGGCACGCTGACGGCGGACCGGATGGCCGCGATCCGCGTGCTCACGTCCTGCGGCAGATAGTGGCCGGAGGAATCGAGGATGCCGACGCCTGTCGCACCGAACTCGACGAGCCGCGCGCACTCCTCGGCCAGGCGCTCCGGACTGGCCATATGGCTCATCAGCAGCACGCCGTGTGCGTCGACGCCCGCGTCGCGCAGCAGCCCGAGGTGCCGTTCGGCCAGGTCGCCCTCGGTGCAGTGGGTGCCGATACGGACGAGGTCGACGTCGTACGAGACGGCCAGCCGGATGCTCTCGGTCGTGCCCCAGCCCGGCAGCATGAAGACGCCGAGCTTGGTGGTGGTCAACGCATCCCGGACCACCGACAGCATCGCCTCGTCGCTGAGCAGGGCTCGGCCGGCTTGCAGGGACGAGGCGCCCAGGCCGTTGCCGTGTCCCACCTCGACGACGGGTACCCGGGCAGCGTCGGCGGCGGCAGCGTACGCCCGAAGTTGCTCCCGCCCGAGCTGGTGGCGGACGGCGTGGTGCCCGTCGCGCAGCGTCGGGTCGTGGATCAGGATGGGTTGTCTCGGCGAACTTTCGGCAGCTTGCTGGCTCATGACACGACCTCCATGGCCTCGATCGGTCGGCGTTGCGCCGCCCAACGCTCGGCGACCCGGATCGCAGCCGAGTTGATGATGTCGAGGTTGCCCGCGTAGGCGGGTATCTGGTCGCCTGCGGAGGTCACCTCCACGGCGATGAACGCCTTGTTGTCGTTCACGATGCAACTCGTCACCCGGTAGCCGGTGGCGAACGCACGGACGTCGGCGGCGGCGGACGCCACGAGCGGGTGCACCGACTCGTGGGTCAGGCCCTCGCCGACCAGCGACATGGCCACCCTGAAGGTCGCCGGAGGACGAGCCGGGCTGACGTTGAGGATGGCCTTCACGTCCCCGACGCCGGTGAACTCGCGGAGCGCGTCCTGAGTGGTCTCCACGTACTCATCGAGGTTCAGCCTGGTCCCGCGGCCGACGCTGAGCGTCGCGGCGGTCGCGACCACCTCCACGTAGTCGATGCGGTGCGCTCGGGTGATCGCTCGTACGATCGGCACCGATGCCTGCCCACCGCAACTCACCATGTTCAGGTCGCGGTGAGCGGCGGCCTCCGCGCCGTTGACTGTGGGGACGACCATGCGCCCGATCCGGCTGGGTGTGAGGTCGATCAGCAGCGTGCCGAGCGGTGCCAGCGCCTCGGCGTGCTCGGCGTGCGAGCCGGCGTTGGTGGCGTCGAAGACCACGTCGAGCGGTTCGTCGAGGTCGGCAAGTGACGACAGACCCCGGCTGGCGGCCGGCAGCCCCAGCCGAGCGGCCCGCTTGAGGCCCGGGCTGTCGGCCGTCCGGCCAGCGACGAGGCGAAGGTCCAGTGCAGCGGACCGCTCGACCTTCACCGCCAGGTCGACGCCGATGAGCCCGGCGCCGAGCACTCCAGCTGACAGCCGTCGTTCTGAATTCATCGAGGAGATCGCCTTCCTATCCGCGTCGGGACTATGTGTTGGTGACGTGCAGAGTGACCGATCCCAGATGATCGAATTCGGCGGTGTAGGTGTCACCGGGGCTCAACGGGACCGCGGCGTGCAGGGCGCCGGTCATGATCAACTGGCCGGCCTCCAACGTGACGCCACTGTCGCCCAGCAGGTTCGCCAGCAGCGCCACCACCGCCACCGGGTTGCCCAGGGCGTCGGCGCCCTGACCGGACGCGACCAACTCCCCGTTGCGACGGAAGGCCATTCGCACGAGCCGGTAGTCCAGCTCCGCGCTGACCGGGATCGAGCGTCCCAGCACGGCCGCGCCGTTCGAGGCGAGGTCGGCGATCGTGTCGCCCAGCCGGATGCGCCAATCCGTGATCCGGGAGTCGACGATCTCGAGACCGGCGATGACCTCTCCGATCGCCGCGTGGGCCTGCTCCACGGTGACGCCAGGACCGGTCAACGGCCTCGCCAGCCGAAAGACGATCTCGGCTTCCACCTTCGGCGAGATGAACTCGCCGCGAGCGAAGCACGCACCGTCCGCGCGGACGGTCGAGGCGAACACCGGGCCGTAGTCCGGGGCGTGGACCCCGAACATCTCCTGCATCGAGGCGGAGGTGAGCCCGGCCTTGTAGCCGATCACCCGTTCGCCGTCGGCGATCAGCAGTTCGGTCAGCCGACGCTGCACGGCGTATCCGCCGGCCGCGTCGAGCGTGGGGCAGGCGTCGGTGAACGGAGCGATCGGCACGCGGTTGCTCCGCGCCTCGTACAGGGCCATGGCCATGCGCTCGGCGTCGTGCTCCGCCATCGTCGCTGCTCCGCCGCTCCGGCTCATCGCGTGGCCACGAAGAGGCGGCTGCCGGGCATTCCCAGGGCGGTGCTGGCCACCTCGGAGAAACCGGCCTGCCGGAAGAGTTCGCACCACCGGTCCTCGGTCGGCAGCCGTACGCCCATCGAGCTCTCGTGCAGGTAACTGAAGAGGGCGCTGAAGGCGCGTTCGCCCGGCGTGTCCACGTACGGCACCGCGTCGGTGACCACCAGGCAGCCGCCGTCGGCGAGGTGCTCGCGGCAGGCCCGCAGGACGCCTGCGAAGACCTCGGGATGCTGAGCGACATCGTGCATGACGAAGCCGGCATGGATGATGTCCGCGCCGTCGAGTGGAGCGGGGTCGTCGACGAGCGTCTCGACGGACCGGTTGACCACCGTGAGCCGATCGTCCACCTGGGCGTGGCGGCCGGCGCGTTCGGCCTCCTCGCACGCTCCCGGGCTGAGGTCCAGGGCCACGCCGGTGCTGGTGGGCAGCTCGGTCAGCAGCCGGATCAGCAGCGCGCCCGCGCCGGAGCCGAGATCGACGATGTGTCGGGGCTTGCGGCTGATGATCTCGGACAGCACTCCGGGATAGAAACCGCGCGAGCCGATCCAGCGGGACGACACCGCCACTCGTCTGCCGTCGCGCTGGTACTGGCGGCCGGCCGCGTCCGGCTCACGCAGAAACCGCTCCGCGTGATCGATGTACGGCCGGTTCGCGCTGAGCGACCAGGAGAGGTAGCCCGCCTCGTACCGCCGGTCCGCGAGCTCCGCGCAGGGCGTGAACGGCCCGGTCTCGGCGTCGCGCTCCAGCAGCCCGGCGGCGGACATGGCGCGCAGGAAGAGGAGAGCGCGAGCTTCGGGAACGCCGGTCGCGGTCGTTGCCTCGGCCAGCGTGAACGGCGTCCCGCGATCGAGTAGCGGCGAAAGTCCCAGATTCTCGGCGATCTCCAGAAGAGTGGCGTTCGCCGCAAGGTCTGCGGCGATGTCACTGACGTCAGAACTAATCACTGGTTCACCCACGTCCTGCTGATTCGGCGATTTGTCGGTACCGACCCTTGCTTTTCCGATTCGTGTCCGTCCAGGTGGGAGGGCCGGCGATGAGGTGACGGCCTCCATCAACCGCTCCTTCCGTAACGGCGGCAATCGACGTTCTCGGCACGGATCCACAACGGTTGTCAATGTGCCACGGAAACACGGATCGCCTGCAGAGAAGAGTCGGCAGACATACGGGAAGGCTGCCGCCACCGGCCGGCCGCCGGAGCAGCCGGCCGTCGCCCGACGGGCAGGACGACCGGCGCTGACGCGACGATGCACGTCGATGCTCCGCTATCAGGCTGCGCCGACGGCCGACAGCGAGTCGACAGCGAGTCGACAGCGACCTGTTAGTTCGTCGCGGAACCATCCGGCCAGGACATTCCGACGCCACGCCACGCCTCGGCGTGACGACGAAGGAGGCGTGATGGGCGAACCGATGTGGGTCAACGTCATGGCGACCGACCCCGTGCTGGAGGCGGGCGTGACGAGCGCGATGCTCGGGTGCCCGGACATCGTGGTGGTGACAACGCGGGAGAGGGCGGCGGTCACGGTCCTGGTGGTCGACCATCTGGGCCAGGACGCGCTGGATTCGGTGCGGGCCGTCCGCACTGGCGCGGACCGGCCCGAGGTGGTGCTCGTCGTGCCCGAGGTGGAGCCGGCTGACGCGCTGCGAGCCATCGCGGCGGGTGCGCGCGGCCTGCTTCGGCGCCGGGAGGCGACCGCCGAGCGGCTCACCCGCACCGTGCTGGCCGCCGGTGAGGGGGACTGCACGGTCTCGCCGGACATGCTCGACCGGTTGCTCGCCGCGCCGGCGGTTCCGGCCGGCACCCTGGCGTCGAACATCACCGACCGCGAGCGCGCGGTGCTGCGGCTGATCGCCGAGGGCCGGGAGACCGGTGAGATCGCCAAGGAGCTGTGCTACTCGACGCGAACGGTGACCAGTGTCGTGCATGACATCACGCGACGATTCCGGCTGCGCAACCGGGCCCACGCGGTGGCCTTCGCCCTGCGGGCCGGGATGTTGTGAACGGCGAACAGGAGAAGATAATGATGGCATCGACTGCACACGTGGTGGCCCCGAACGCGACCATCCGGGCCGAGGTGCTGGCTGCGCTGCGGCGTGCCGGCGTCACACCCGTGCCCGACCCGTACGAATCACCGGACACCGTCATCCTCACGGCGGTCGACACGGTGCATGAGGCGCTGACGGCCTGCCCGGCGCGGCCGCGGTCCACGGCGCAGCGGACGCTGCTGGTCGCCGACCGCTTCTCACCGACGGACGTGGTACGCGTACTGCGTTCGGGGACTCTGGTGATGCTCCGCTTCGCCGACGTCACACCGAGCCGACTGGCCGCTGCGGTGCAGGCCGCCCGGGACGGGGAGGTCCGGCTGCCGCACGAGGTGCTGGTCGGGGTGCTCGGTGGCACCGGTACGCCGAACCAGGCCGAAACGTCCTGGACGGCCGGCCGGTCACCGCTGACGCCCCGTCAGACGAGGGTGCTCGCGTTGATGGCCGAGGGCCAGGACAACGCGATGATCGCCCGGTCGCTGCTGTGTTCCAACCACACGGTGAAGAACGTCATCTACGACATGATGGCGCGGTTGCAGGTTCGCAACCGCGCCCACGCCGTGGCCTGTGGGGTAGCGGCCGGGTTGATCTGAGCCCGTCGTGCGTGGGTGCACACCGGCGTGCAGCCACGGACGACGTGTCACTCGGGTGCGGTTGGTCGTTTCGACGGCCGGCAGCCGACCAGCGGAGGCTGCGCGGGCGAGGCGACCGTGCCGTCGTCACCACTCGGCTGGCCGACGGCGGTCAGCGGCCGGCATCCGGTCACCGATGACCCGCAACAGATCGGCCGGCTCGGTCGCATAGCTCAATCCGGATCCGGGCAGCTGCACCAGATCGGTGTCGCCGTACGCCGACCAGCCGGCCACCACCTCCGCCTCGATGCCCTGGTCCAGCCACCGAATCGCGGTCAGCGGACAGCGCAGCGGCGCCGGGTGGGGCACTTGATAGGCCCGCAACGCGGCCAGTTCGGCCCGGAGCGCCCGTGCGCCGGCCGCGACGATCGACGGCAGCGGGATGGTGCCCATGGCCACTGCGGTCGCCAGCACCCGCTCGGTCAGTTCGTCGTCGGTCGGTTCGGTGTGCGCCTCGCCGGCATAGCGGCTGAAGAACTGGGGTGCGGGACAGCCCGAGATGAACAGGCGCAGCGGTGCCGGCGCGCCCTGCCGGTCCAGCTCGACCGCGACCTGGTAGCCGAGCAGCGCGGCACCCTCGTGGCCGAACAACGCGAACTTCTCGACCCCTCGGCGCCTGAGGTCCGCCACGAGCTCCGCGGCCCGCTCCGGCAACCCTGGAGGGGGCTGGGCCGCAGACCGCGTTCCCGGTGCTTCGCCGCCCAGGTCGCCCACGACCGGCGGGCGGACAACGCACCACGGGCCGACGGTGTCGGGCCATCGGTCGAACTGGAAGTCACCGTTACCGGCGCTGGGTATGCAGATCAGCGTTGCGGTGCCGACATGCGGAGCGGTCCGCTGGTCCAACCATGAGGCCATGAGGAGGGTCGCCTTCGTTGACGGAGAGTAGGCAATTCTTGCCCAACCGTCGTCCCGGGCACCTCCACACCGCTATCACCGATCGGGTAGGCAGCCGCCGGCGAGGAAAGCGTCGTGATGGGGAGCCGAAAACGGCCGGCCATAGCTTCGTTCCTGTCGGCGGCAGCCGGCACAAGAACCGAAGCAGACAAGGGGTACTGAGTTGCTGGTTTCAACGGTTTCCGGTCCGCGCCTGATCGTCTCGTCGGCCACGTCGGTGGTCGCTGTTGCCGGCGACACGCCGTGGGGCTGATCAGTCTCTCCCGGGCAGGCCGACGGAGGGCCGCCGCAGCGGTGTCCCTCCGTCGGTCAGGTGCCACCTTCCTCACGAAGTCGGAAATGGTTCGGCCATCGCCACGGCTATCTTGCGTGGCCCGGTGAACGGCTCACGGGCGTGAGCCGCAAGCATGTTGTCGACGATCAGTACGTCGTCGCGCTCCCAGTCGAAGCGGCGCTGGGCGGCTCGGTAACAGTCGCGCAGGTGCGCCACGACCTCGTCGGGGATTCGCCCGCCGTCGCCGTAGTACGTGTTGGTGGGCAGGTCCGCCTCGTCGAACATCTCCCGCAGCCCCTCGCAGTCCTCCTCGGGCAGCGTGGTCACGTGGAAGAACGTGAGGTGGTTGAACCAGACGGTCTCGCCGGTCACCGGGTGCTGGTGCACCGCCCGGCGGCGGGCTGTCGTACGCAGGCCGTTGCGCCCGACCCACCGGACCTCCGCACCGCTACTCGCGCAGTAGCGCTCGACCTCCGCCCGGTCGGTGGTGTTGAACGCCTGCTGCCACGGCACCCCGAAGCCCTCGGTGAAGTTGCGTACCACCGTCCAGCCGCGCCGGGTGAATTCCTCCAGCACGCTCGGATCGATCGACTGTAGGATCCGGCGGGTGTCGGCCAGCGGCGTGGCACCCTGCGTGTCGGGCGGGGTGATGCAGTAGAAGAACAGCGTCAGCGGCCAGGTCGCCTGGTACGAGTTCTCGTTGTGCAGGAAGATCTCCTCGGTCGGTGGGTAGTCCGTCGAGGTGTAGACCTGGCCCTCGATGGTGCTACGCGGTGACGACCGCTCGGCGTAGGACAGCGGCGCACCGGACACCGCCCGGACGACCCGTTCGAACCCGCTGACGCTGCCGATGTCGAAGCCGCGCAGCAGGACCGCGCCGTGGGTGTGCAGCTGCCGACGGACCGAGTCCCGGATCCCGTCGATCTGACTCTCGGCCGGTACGCCACTGCTGGGCGCGGTCAGCACAGCGGGCAGTATCGACTCATCGCTTGATACCACGGGTATGTGGCGTACGGGCGTGACGTTGCTCGTGGTCACCGTCGGCTCCCTTCATTGCATCTGGTGGTCGGGTCGGATCAACAGGGCTCCGGGTCGCCGGCTCCGACGTGTCGGCCGGATCCCTGGCGGCACACGTCGAGCCAGGCGGCCGGGTCGTCGGGGTTGTCCGGGACGCGTTCGCAGATGACGTAGCGCCGTGGTGTCATCGCCGTCGGATACGCCTTCACCGCTGCCAGGCAAGCGGCGTGCGCCTGTTCGGGGGTGCGGATGGCCTCGGTCCGCGCCAGATGAGCGACCAACGGCAGGCCGTCCACCTCCGCGAAGATCCTGGCACCGGTCGACGGCAGGCTGTCGTCGAGCAACCGTTGCACCTCGGCCACCTCGATCCAGCAGCCGTCCACGAGCAGCCAGCCGGGGCCCCGCTGTACCGGGCTGAGCGGGATCGAGTCGCGGATCCCTCGGGCGCCGAGGTCAGCGGACCCGGCGGCGATCAACAGGTTCTCGACCGCCAGGAGCAGCGATTCGACCTCGTCGTCGGGGATACGGCCGGTGTCGCTGCTCCAACAGCCGAGACGCAACTGTCCGTCGGTGCCGTAGAGATCGAAGCGGATCAGCGTGGTCCCGGCGGGCATCGGCTGCCGCCGCAGCTGCGTCGCGCGTCGCGCGGCGACCAGTTCATCCGGCGTGGGTACCGGTGCCGTGAACCGTCCCGCCGCCCGACCGGACTCGATGACAAGGTTGTTGAACAGCGGTTCGCAATCGAATACGACGCCGCGCTCGTGCTCGATGCGGCGTGCGATGGCACTCTGCCGGTCCACGTCGTAACGGCCGTGCCGGCTCGCGTCGACCACAGCAGCCCACGCCTGCCGGACCAGCCGGTCGAAGGTGGTGTCACTGATCGTGAGCGTGATCGACGCGAGCTGCGCGAGGCTGCCGACGTGCTGCCGAAGGTGCGGCTCGAAACGATTGGCCGACAGGGTGGGGAGCACGAGTTCCCGTACGCCGGTCCGGTGCGAGAGCACCGCGCCGATCGCCGCCAGCACGACGCTGGCGCGACTCGTCCTGGTGCGCGCCGTCACCGCTCGCAACGCCATCCCGGCTGCGGTGGAGGTCATCTCGACGGAGACCGACCCGGTGCCGGCGGCGACCCGCGGGACCGGGTACAGGCACTGCGGGATGCGGGCGAACCGGTCCTTCCAGTAGCTCAGCACCGATTCCTCGTGCCGCAGGGCCTTGGGCGAACGTTCCAGGGCGGCCAGGTCCAACGGCTGGATTGGTGGTCCGCCGGCCGGTCGTGCATCGCGGTCACGGATCAGGTCCGCGAACTCCCGCTTGATGATCTCCATGGCCTGATAGTCGACCGCGAGATGCGAGCAGCCGATCACCGCGGCCTGCACCACCCCGGCGGAGCTGGTGGACGCGTCACCGGACGACACCGCGAGGGCGACCCGGACCGGCAGTTCGCCGATGCGGTACGCCCCCGCGGCGCGCAACCGCCGGGTAAGGTCTCTGGCCAGGCTGGCCCGGTCGACGAGTTGTGGGTCAGCGGCCTCGATTGCGTAAACCTCGACGACAAGCTCGCCGGTGGCGTGCACGAACTGCTGCGGTTCGAAGCCGTCCACGTAGGTCGTACGTAGTCCTTCGTGCCGCTCGATCAGGACCGCGAGTACTCGGGCGACGTCATCGACCACGGTCGCGGCCGGAATGTCGAGTTCCCCCGCGACGGCCGCGAAGAACTGCTCCGACTCACGACGCAGCCACTGCAGAATGTTGTACTGGCCGATGTTGAGGGGCCCCTCGGCCGATCGCGTTCCGTGGAACCGCACGGTCACCGGTGGCCGTGGGACCAGGTTCACCGATCGCCCCCGACGCCGGGGCGCGCGGGTTCCGGCTGCCTGGTGGGTCCGCGTCGTCCGGGTGCTCGGCGCGGCACTGTCGATGTGCCCTGGTGAGACCATGTGCGCCAGGCTATTGAGCGCTGCACGCCGCGCAGTAGAGAAGGACCGGCAGCGACTCGGGGCTGGGTCCTGTGCGTTGTTCTGCCGGTTGTTCTCTGCGTGTGCCGGCCCTGGCGGGCCATCATCGACCTGCGTCCATCATGTGTGCGCCGGCCAGGTCTGCCGGGTGGGTCTGCGTTTCGTCCACTCGGCCGGCTCATCCGGCAGGTCGCCGACCGCTGGGTGGATGACGACGCACTCGATTGTGGGAGGCTCGAATGAGCGTATCGATCCGTCAGCGGATCACCGCTATCGCGGAGATGTCAGCCGATCGGCCTGCGGTCGTCGGCTTCGACGAGAACTTCGTCGAGCAGGTGCTGACGTGGCGGGAGTTGGCCGAGCGGAGCGGCCGGCGGGCGGACGCACTGGTGGACGCCGCCGCCCGGGAGACCGGTCCGGGCGTGGTCGCGATCGAGGCGAACAACACGATCCAGTCGGTGGTCGACATCGTGGCCGTCCTCTCCGCGGAACTGCCACTGCTGCCGCTGAACCCGGCCTCACCCGTACCCGAGCGGGAAAAGCTCCTCAACTTCATCGGTCAGACGTACGGACGGGCCCAACTCATCGACGCCGAGGCCGACGCCGACGCCGACGCGGGACGACCGGCGCGGTCGCCGGCGGCGATGGCCAGCCGGATCGCCTACCTGCTGCCCACCGGCGGCAGCTCCGGCCGGCCGAAGATCGCGATTCGGCCCGGACCACTCGGCTACGATCCGCACCAGGTGCCGTTGCCCCTGCGCCGTCGCGCCGGCTGGCGGGCCGGTCAGCGGCAACTGATTCTCGGCCCGCTGCACCACGCGGCCCCGTTCACCACGCTGCTGGACGGGCTCCTCGACGGCAACACCACAATTCTGCCGCCGTACTTCCTGCCGGGGTGGACGGTGGAGCTGGTCGAGCGTTACGCCGTGGAATGGATCCAGCTGACCCCGGCACACATGCGCACGATCCTGATGCTCCGCCAGCCCGACCCGGCGTCCTTCGCCAGCGTGCGTACGGTGATGCACACGGCTGCGTCGTGCGACTCGTTCACCAAGAAGCGGTGGATCGAGATGGTCGGGCCGCAACACCTGTACGAGGTGTACAGCTCGACCGAGAACATCGGCGGCACCCTGGTGCGGGGGGACGAATGGCAACAGCGGCCGGGCACGGTGGGCCGGGGATTCTTCACGAAGATCAGCATCAGGGACGACGCCGGGAACCGGCTCGGCCCGGGACAGACCGGCAAGGTGTTCATGCGCGCCGGTCGGGTCTCCAGAGGAGACGCCTACCTCGGCAGTCAGGTGCTCGAAACGACGGCCGACGGTTTCGCCAGCGTCGGCGACTTCGGATGGCTCGACGCGGATGGCTATCTGTTCCTCGCCCCCCGTCGGCACGACGTGATCAACGTGGGCGGTGAGAAGGTCTACCCCAACGAGGTCGAGGCGCAGTTGCTGGAACACCCCGCGGTGCTGGACGCCGTGGTGGTGGCGGCCGAGGACCAGGTGCTGGGCTCTACGGTCGGCGCCTACGTCGTGTGCAGACCGGGAGCCTCGGTCAGTACCGGTGAGCTGATGGCGCACTGCCGGGCTGGTCTGGTCAACTACAAGGTGCCGACGCGGATCACGTTCGTCGATCAGGTGCCGCGCTCGGCCGCCGGGAAGCTCGAACGGTGGCGGCTGGCCGGCCAGCGGGGCTGAGTCTCCACCTCGCCGGCCGGCTCGTTCTTGTTGCTCTGTGTCGTCAGCCGGCCGGCGGCCCGGCGCAGCGCGCCCAGCTCGTCGATGGAACGTGAGTGCCAAGGGTTGTTCTCCTGCATCGCGAACGCGTTCGCGGCCTGCACGAAGAAGTGTTCCGCGGTATCGAACTCACCCCGGCCCCGGTACACCCGGCCGAGGCCGAACAGGGCGTGTGCATGAACATTCCGCTCCTGCGTCATCCGGCAGATTTCGACCGCCTCGCTGAAGTGAATCTCGGCATCGGTGAACCCGTTCTGCTCCAACACGGCCCCGCCGAGGCCGATCAGGGCGTAGGACTGGCCGATACGGTCGTCCTGTGCCCGAGCCAGATCCAGCGCCGACTGGAAGACAGCCTTCGCAGCCAGCGACTGCTTTGAGTCGGCAAACACCTCACCGAGCCGGTACAACGCCTGGGCCTGAAGGCGCCGGTTACCCAGCTGTTCACCCAGTGCGAGCGACTCTTTCGCCAGGATCTCGGCCCGCTCGGGGGCCCCGAGATCAAGGTGGCTACGCGCGAGTCCACTCAGTACGTGGGCCTGTGCGCCCAGGTCGTCGACTGCCCGGAACTTCTCCAACGCCTGCCCGTAACGCAGCACCGCCATGTCGGGTCGACCCTGGATCCGGTCCAGGTGCGCCAGGTTGCGCAGCGTCAACGCCACCCCGGCCTGATCGCCGACCGCATCGAACAAGCTCATCGCGTGCAGCAGGTTCTCGCAATCGTCCTCGGCGTGTTGGGCTACGCCCAGCGAGCCGAGTGACGCCAACACGGCGGCCTTGCCCCGGCGATTGCCGGCCCTGCTGGTGGCCTCCAGCGCGATGTTGTGAGTCGTACGCCATTCGGCGAACAGGCCGCGCCTTTCATACATGGCAACCGATACGGTGGCCAACTCCCAGCACAGTTCGTCCAGCCCCAGCTCTGCCGCCTGGCGGATCGCCACCTCCAGCGTGATGCGCTCCTCGTCGAACCATGCGGTGGGATCGCCGAGGAAGCGGTCGAATTCGGCACGTGCGCCGGCCCATCGGGGTGCCGAGCCGTGCAGAACCGCGAATCGCCCCCCGTAGATTCGATGATGAGCCTCCTCGGCGAAGGCGAGCAGGGCACCGAGCGATCGGGTGACGGCCGCTATACAGGTCTCCCGGTCGTCCTGCGTCAGCCGGTGCTCGCTCGCAAAAACCCGCACCAGCTCGTGGAATCGGTATCGGGGTTGCTTGGTGAGCGCGGAAAGGTGGGCCTCCAGCAGCCGGACGTCCACGAGCTCGTCGAGGAGCGCCGTGGCCCGCCTCGAATCGCAGTCCAGCAGAGCCGCCGCGGTCCAGGCGCTGAACTCGTGTAGCTCCAATGCACTGAGCAGCCAGAACAAGGTCTGCGCCGGTACGGTGAGGGACTCGTACACGTCAGCGAGCAGCGAGCGGACCGCGACGTCACCGTGGGACAGTTCGTCCAGCCGAGACCGTTCGTCGCGCAGTCGGTCCAGCAGGGTGCCAACGGCCCAGTGCGGGTGCGCAGCCAGTCGGACCCCGGCGATCCGCACGGCCAGGGGCAGGCCACCGCACATCTCGGTCAGCGCCGCTGCGGCCTCGGGCGCCGCGGCGACCCGCTGCTCTCCGCAGATCTGGCCGAGCAGGGTAAGGCTCTCGTCGGCCGACATCATGTCGACGTCGACGGCTCGGGCGCCCGGGATACCGGCGAGCCGGCGGCGACTGGTAATCAGCACCGCCGGGCCTGGCACGCCGGGGAGCAGGTCGGCGATCTGGTCCTCGTTGCCCACATCGTCCAGCACGATCAACAGCCGCCGCGTCGCGAGCTGGCTCCGTAGTAGGTTGATCCGCTGGCCGGGTGCGACCGGGATCGCCGCCGGGGCGACGCCGAGTCCGTGCAGGAGGTCGCTCAGTACGGCTTCGGTCGAGCGTGGCTGCGTGGTGCTCCCGTAGAGGCAGGCGTACAGGCTGCCGTTGACGAACTTGGCGCGCAACAGGTGCGCGACGTGCAGGGCCAGCGAGGTCTTTCCACAGCCCGGCGCGCCGGTGATGACCGCGATCGGCACCTGTTTGGTGTCCTCGCTGGTCAGCGTGGCGGTCAGGGTTCCGATCAGCGCCGCATGGCCGACGAAGTCCGGCAGATCTGCGGGCAACTCCTGCGGACGGTGCACGCTCGTGGCGGTCTCGGTTCGCCTGTCGTCCACTTCGCCGCTGATGCTGCTGTCCTGGCTGAGGATCGCGCGTTCCAGCTTGCGCAGGTACTGGCTTGGCTCGATGCCGAGCTCGCCCACCAGGTTGGTGCGGGCCGTACGGTACGTCGCCAGCGCTTCTGCCTGCCGTCCTGACCGATACAGCGCGAGCATCCGGAACCCCCACAGGCGTTCCCGCAGGGGGTGGTCTGTGGTCAACTCGACCAGTTCCTCGACCAGTTCCCGATGACCGCCCAGGCCCAGACGGATCTCGGCGCGGTCCTCCAGCGCCATGATCCGCCGCTCCTCCAGACGGTGGGAGACGACTTCGGCGGCTCGGCCGGGCACTCCGCCCAACGCCGGTCCGGACCAGATGTCGATCGCGCGGTCCAGGTGCGTCAGCGCCTCGTCCAGCCGGCCTTTGGCTGCGGCGGACCGGCCCCGGGCGAGAGCGTCGTCGAACATGAGGTAGTCGAGCTGCTGACGGTCGACCCGGATGGAGTACCCGAGTGGGCTGGTGTCGATGATCTCCGGACTGCCGAGAGCCCGGCGCAACGCGGAGATGCAGATCTGGATCTGACCACGCGCGCTGGTCGGCGGGGAATCGTCCCAAACTGCGCCGATCAGCCTTTCCACGGTCACGACATGGTTGGCGGCCATCAGCAAATTGGCCAGCACTATACGTTGCCGCGGGGAGGTTATCGGCACGGGGGAACCATCGACCACGGCTTCCAATGTTCCGAGAACCCGGAACTCGACTCGCACCATGTCGGCCAGCATACGGTATCACGTAACGACGATCATCGATCACGCTTGTTCCGGAAGTTCGGGCGGCAACCGGGCGTACTCGAGCGGGGCCGCGGAGCAGGGATGCCGCGAGTAACCTCAATTCGTCGGGAGGCGGCTTGACCGGTTACAGATCGTCTTACTGATGACCTGTGACGGACGAAACCCCGGTAAATTATGAACGACAGTTTGGTCGCTCGATGTCGTGAGGATCCGGCATGTCGTGTGGTTCCGGCTTGATCGGTTTGTCCGACCCGCGGGATGAGGCAGCGCTGCTTCGGTCCCGGAGCCCACCGGACCTGTCGCTCACCGCCGCCTGATGGGCGCAGTCTGTTCGGCGACGGGGTAGCCGGGCAGGGCCGAGGCCAGAGTCGCGACGGTCGGCCAGTCGAACAAGGCCCGCTCCGGCAGCTGCCGGTCCAGGGCGACGCACAACCTGACCACGGCCTGCGTCGCGAGCACCGAGTGGCCGCCGAGATCGAAGAAGTTGTCGTGTCGCCCGACCTCGTCGAGATTCAGTACCTCGGCCCACACCTCGGCGATGACCCGCTCCGTAGTAGTGCTTGGCCTGTCCTCTTCGACGAGCGACGACTGTGCATAGTTGATCTCGTTCATCGTCCATTACCCCCTGGCCGGCGACAATATGGCGTCGAATAGCGAACAGTCGCAGGTTCGCCACCCTCGGGAGAATTGTGGTTCGCTCGGCCGGCGCGGGCAAGGATAGGCGGCAAGAAGCAACGGCAGGCAACCACTTCCGGAACTTCTGCCGATTCTTCTCTGGGGCCACTCAAGCTTCCGTGGCACATTGGCGACTGTTGTCAATCCGCGCCGACGGCTCGGATTGCCGCCGTTACCAAAGGAGCGGTTGATGGTTGGCTTGGCAGAGCTCGCATCCACCCTGCTGGGACATTCGGCCGTGCGTGATGCCCGGGCGACGACGATCCGCCACGACGATCGGGACGTCACGATCGGCGTGGTCGAGTTTTCCCAGTACGTAAGCGGGCCGGAGCTTCGTGGCTACGTGTGGGACCGGCTCGGTGCGGGCTGTGGATTGGACGGTGTGCTGCTCGTCGACGCCATGCCGCTCGCCGGCAACACACTCGACACCGAATACGTCCGGTCCGCCGTCATCGCCGGCACGTGCACCCTGTTCGAAGGTCCGGTCGACGGCGTCGAAGAGCGGCTCCTGTCGATCTGGGCCAGCACCATGAACCTCAAGTGGATCGGCGTGCACGACGACTTTCTGGACCTCGGCGGCGACTCGATTGTTGCGGTCGAGGTCCTTGCGAAGATCGAGGATGAGTTCGGCAGGGCGCTGGACGTCTACGACTTCATGAGCACCTACCACATCCGCGGCGTCGCCGGCCTTCTGAGCGAACCTCGGGTACTGCAGCAGCAGTAGTTGAGTAGGCGAGCCGCAGCAAGTCCCCGCGTGTGCGGGTATGGGTTGGCCTGCGGGTTGGCGGGAGGCGCTATTCGGTGAAAGCGGTATGCCACTGAGACATATTCATGTCTCAGTGGCATGCCGAGTGGTGATGGTCCGCGTCGGTCGAATGAGGTGATCTCAGCAAGGTCCGGCGGCTGAGTGGGGATGATGCGGGCGTAACGTCCATACCGGGCGGTGTTGGATTTGGGCGTGGAGCCATCGATAGACAGGCTTTTGCGACAGAATCCAGTCTTCGAGAGGGCTCCGCGTGATCGCCTACTCTGCCAGGCTCGACGTCCCGAGGGCACTCGCGCAGCATGTGGCGCGGCTACTGGGTGCCGAGCGTCGGGTGGTGGGCACCCGGCCGGGAACACGGGCGTTGACCTCATGACGTTCTCGCCGCCGGCCCTGTTGGCACCGGCCAGGCCGAGCCTTTGACAGCCCGCGCCAGCTTCAACCCCTACCGCCCGGTCCTCGACCAAACCGCCCGCCCCGCACAACGGCTGCGTGAGGCGACCCCCGACCAGGCACGCAGAACGGCCCTCCAGCTCCTCGAACGGGTCGGCCTGGCAGAGCACACCGTTACCCAGCGTCCCGACCGGCTCTCCGGCGGCGAACTGCACCGCGCAGCCCTGGCCCGCGCTCTCGCCAGCGAGCCCCGTGTGCTCATCTGCGACGAAATGACCGCCGGGCTCGACAGCCTCACCCAGCACCACATCCTCACCCTGCTCGACGACCTGCGGCGCAGCCTGCAACTGACTCTCATCGTCATCAGCCACGACCGCGACGTCGTGGCGTGCCTCGCCGATCACATCATCGTTCTCGACCACGGAACCGTCGTCGACCGTGGCCCCGCCGCCGCACTGCTCACCGACGCACAACATCCACTGACCCGCGCGCTTCTCCACCCCGACGCGGCGACCGTCACGGCACCATCGAACTCATGACCGGAGGAATCATGCATCAGCACCGCAGCGTCGGGCCGTACGAGCTCCAAACGGCCGAGCACCGGCACGTCGACGGGGCGCGCAGCGTCATGCTCGACACCTTCTACCGCGACTTCGGCTACGGCTACCGGTCCGACTGGCACCACGACGTCATCGACCTCGCCGGCACCTACCTCGGTCCCGACCACCATGCCCTGTTCGTCGCGACCAAGGGCGACGAAGTCGTCGGCACCACCGCTGTGCGCGCCGCCGGGCCAAAGAGCCCACCCCACCCGCGCTTCCTCGTTCAGCGCTATCCCGAGGAAACCACCGCGCTCACCTCGTAGGTGTGGAGCGGTGGGGCTTCGCTCGACGTCCGCATCCCTGCGGCGGTCAGGCGGAGGCCCGGCTTCAGGAGAATCCGGGCCGTCCGCCTGGCGTACGCCTGTTGACCAAGCCGCTTACTCCGGCAGGCGGATTACCGGTGAAGTCAGGCGAAGAGGTTGCTGGTGATGTCGGCGTAGAAGTCGGCGGGATCGCGGGAGAGTGAGGCCTTGACGTTGGCGGTGGGCTTGTCAGCGATGACTTCGATCTTGCCTGCTTCCAGTCCGTCGAGGGCCTGGGCGACCACCTCGTGGGGCGGGAGCTTGGGGATGTCGAAGCCAGCCATCATGTCCGTGTCGGCGATCGCCAGCGCCAGGGCGGTGACCAGAGTCTTCTGGTCGGCCAACTCGAGTCGGATGCCATTTGTCAGGGACCACTCCGCGGCCTTGGAGGCGGCGTAGCCGTTGGTGCCGGGGCTGAAGGTGTACCAGCTCAGCGCCGAGATGACGTTGAGGATGGCGCCACCGGCCAGCCTGGGCGCGAAGGCGCGGGTGACGTTGAGAGTGCCCCAGAAGTTGGTGTCGAGGTCGCGGCGGATGTTCTCCGTGGAGGGGCCGAGCAGCGGGGCTTCAGTGGAGGTGCCGGCGTTGTTGATGAGGATGTCGAGGTCGCCCACCTTGCCTGCGGCGGCCTCGATGGACGCGGGATCCGTGATGTCCAGCTGGAGCGCGATGGCACCGGGGATGTCGATGCTTTCCAGGCGACGGGCGGTCGCGTAGACGGTGGCGCCCCGGGCGAGGAGGGCCTCGGCGAAGGCCTTGCCGAGGCCGCGGTTAGCTCCGGTCACGAGAGCTGTTGATCCGTTGATTTGCATATCGCCAGGCTAAAACCTCACGTTGACGTCAGGGGCAAACTTGTGCGAGGTGAATCACGCTCGCCCGTGTCGGCGGCGCTCGGCTCACGGCGACCCGGGTGCGGCCGGTAACGCCCAGTCGGGCGGATCGGGCGTCACGCGAGTTGGATGGTGGCTTCGTATCGGGCGGCCAGCTTGTCGGCACGCCATGGCGGGAGGTCGCGTCACTGCATAGCGGTGGCCGGGGGATGATCGATTGATTCGGGACAGCGGAAGGTGTACAGCGAGTAGCCGCGCCCGATCTGCACGCCGACGGTGTCTGGGGACGCGGTCGGGTCTTCCTCGGACGGGCGCCAGCTGCAATGCATGCCGTTCCAGTCGCTTGAGTCGACCGTGAGAATCAGGGTCATCGTGGTGCCGCAGGCAGCACAGTCCATCACGTACGGATCGGTCAGTGACCAGTTCGCGTACCCGCCGACCTTCCATCCCGGCGCGAGCGACAAGTCGCTCTGGTAGTGGGGCCGGCTCTCGTCTTCGTCGTCATCCCACTCGTCGAGCCGCTCGCGTAGGGCGTCGGGGAGCAGGGCGGCGTATTGGTACTCGCGGACCTGCTCGGGGTGCACCACGCACGGAAGCGGCAGGTACGTGTCGCTGATCACCGGCGGTTCGGGAGGTGCTTCGAGCAGCGGGCCAACGGCGGAACTGTCGCGCCAGTAGAGGAAGACGCGAGGGCTGTAGTGCCGGTCCGAGTGGTCCACCGGGCACCACAGCACCTGGAGTAGGTCGGTGCCGTCCGGACCGGCGTAGTCCGGGATATCTCGTCGGTACAACTGCGCGACCGGGACCAACGGGATGGGATCCTTGGTCAGGTCGTCCAGGTCCAGAGCGTCGGCCGCATCGAGCTCGGCCCGCTCCTCCGCAGTCAAGAAGTCTCCGCCCGGCAGCGGCTCCCGAGCTTCGGCGCTCGCGAGAATCTCCCGCCTGCGGTGCAGGGCGGCCGGGGTCGTCAGGTTCCATGGCTCGTGCGCCCCGGCGTCGTCGCAGACCGGCCATACCTCGTCGGCCGGCCAGAGCAGCGGTCCGCCGACCGAACTGTCGGTAATGGTCGGAGCGCCGGGTCGGGGATGCAGGCGGGTAGCGGTGATGGAATGTTCCCGCAGTTCAGGGAAGAGTGCCGCGATGTCCAGAGGACGCGGAGGTGTGGTGCGGACCATAGACGTGGATCTTATGGCCCACGTACAGGTCCTGAGCTCCGGGATGGCTGGCACCGGCCGGCGTCCCGAGTCGCCCAACGTCACCCTGCCGAAGTGCTGTCGATCGATGTAGGGCATTGCAGTTGAGGGGGCGGAAGTGTGCTGCGGGTCCGCCATCTGAGACGCCGATCCCACGAGCGATGTCATGAGGGCCTTTCAGGCTGGTCCACTCTTCGGCTCCGTCGAAGAGTGGACCAGCACAGCTAGACGTGCGCGAGCTTCAGAGTGGCGCTGAGTGTCATCGGCGGTGGGGCAATGGTCGATCCGGCCCGGACCGTGTCATGCTGCACAGACCCGAACGGAGGACGACGATGGCTGCTGGCGATGCCGTACAGGTGCGGCCGGCGCGAGGGTCGCTGCGACCGCTGGTGTCCGGGGCGACGCTGGTCGCGCTCCTGGCGTTGCTGTTCGGGCTGCCGTGGTGGACGTTGACGGTGGCGGCGCGGTGGCCGGCGCCGGTGGTGGCCGCCGGCACGAGTGTGTTCGTCGTCGCGCTTGTCGCGTTCCCCGTTCTGATGTATCTCGGGCACGGCCGCCGGCGGCTGGACGCGGCGGCCCGCGCGGGGGACACACTCCTTGGCCTGGTCTGGATCCTGTTCGTCTGGGCGCTGCTCGGTAATGTGGCCCGGCTCCCGCTGGCCGCCGCGGGGGTCGCCGATCCGGTGCGGTCGCGGGCTGTGGCGGTCGGTGCGGCGGTCGTCTCGGTCGTCCTGGCCGTCTGGGGGTACGCCGAGGCGATGCGAGTGCCCCGGGTCCGGCGGGTGGACGTCACCGTGGATCGGCTGGGTGCGGGTCTCGACGGGGTCCGGGTGGTGCTGCTGACGGATACCCACTACGGACCGATCGACCGTGCCCGCTGGTCCGCGCGGACCACCGAGGTGGTCAACGGGTTGGCTGCCGACATCGTCTGCCACACCGGCGACATCGCCGACGGTACGGTCGACCAGCGCCGGGCGCAGGCCGCGCCGTTGGGCGCCGTCCGGGCCCGGCTGGCCCGGGTGTACGTGACGGGCAACCACGAGTACTACGGCGAGGCGGAGGGCTGGGTCGAGCACATGCGGACCCTCGGCTGGGAACCGCTGCACAACCGGCACCTTGTGGTCGAGCGGGGCGGCGCCCGGCTCGTCGTCGCCGGGGTGGACGACGTGACCGCCGCCTCGTCCGGCGTCGCCGGTCACCGCGCCGACCACGCCGCGGCGCTCGCCGGCACCGACCCGCGGCTGCCCGTGCTGCTGCTGGCGCACCAGCCCAAGCAGATCGGCGACGCGGTCGCGGCCGGCGTGGATCTGCAACTGTCCGGGCACACCCACGGCGGCCAGATGTGGCCGTTCCACTACCTGGTCCGGCTCGACCAGCCGGTCGTGCAGGGCCTCAGCCGGCATGGCCAGACCCAGCTCTACACGAGCCGGGGGACCGGCTTCTGGGGTCCGCCATTCCGGATCTTCGCGCCGAGCGAGATCACCCTGCTCACCCTCCGAGCGAGGTAGCCCCGACCGGGCCAACACCTACCGCCTCACCTGAACGTGACCGGGATTCCCCGGTCAACTCCGCTGGCAACCCCGGGCCCAGGGATCCACCCGCATGCACCCGATGAGGTCGACGAACAGTTCCAGCCGGGTGACTTGCCCGAGACGATGGGGTGGATCCATCGCGAGCGGCGCAGCGGCGGGATGGCACTCACCGACAGAGTCACCGTCGTGAGGCGCTGGTTACGAGGGCGACACACGGTCAGCTCCTTGGAACCCAGCTGATCGGCGGCCTGTTGCATCCGTAGCCGGGTCTCCGGCCGTAGCGCGCCGCGGCCGTTGAGCGCCTTGGAGGCCGTGCCGGTGGAGGCCCTGCGAGCGCCGCAACCTGGCTGATGGTGACGGCGCGTTCGACGGTGCTCAGCGTTTCCTCCACAGTTTCCTATCGGTCCCTGCTGGCCAGTTGCTGGGACCATGGGCATGTCGAAGTTCGACTTGACGTGACCGCTACTCTGTTGTTGGTCAATCACGGTGACCAAGTCGTCATGGACCTCCCGGCTGGGGTCCAGTGAGGGCGACTGAAGGGTGTGCCACCCTCCGCGCGTCACACACTTGTCGTTGTAGGTGCGTTATCTCGATTGCCGTTGGCCGGGCAGCGGAACGGGAGACGAGCGTGCCCTCATTCGACCTTGCGGCTGTGCCGGCCACGGTGGTGCGACCGCTGATTGTCGCGATCGCCCACATTCCGATCATGCTGCTAGCGCTGTGTATCGCGCCGATCCTGCTCCTCGTGGCGGTAAGGCCCCAGTCGCACGGTGACCTGGCGGTCCGACTGCTGTGCGAGTTGCGGACCTGGAGCCGAGACGCGGTGGGTGCCGCTAGCGGTCGGCGTACGCGGTGACCCGCGTCCAGGTCAAGGATCTCGCACGCGCCCGTAGCCGCTACACCGGTGAGAGCTACCAGCAGGCTCATAACCTCGTCGCGGCTGTGCCTGCCGGCGAGGCGCTGCTGCCCGACGCGCTCAGCGAGCCGCAAGCGGCCGTCGAGTCCGCTGTCATGAACCAGCTTCTCCTTGCGTCGCGGGAGTTGTCGGTGGACCTCCCCGATCGCTGTGTTCCGCTGCCGGTGCAGGCTGTTCGTCCGCTGGCGGCGTCGCTTCGCGTTACGGTGCCGATCAACGAGGTCGAGCAGTTCGCCGCCATGCTCAGCGCCGGGGGCACCACCTCGGGCGGGCGGGCGGGTGAGGCATTCATGGTCACCTCGGCCAAAGATGTCGTGACCCTGGCCTTGCCGGATCAGGCGGATGGGCAGGTGCAATTGCGGTGTTCGTGGGATCGGCTTCGTGCGGCGCTGCGCACCGCGCCCAGCGTCGAGGTCCTGTCCGGTGGCCGGCTGCGGGTGTTTTCTGGCTCGCTGCGGGCGGCACCCCGCCCGGAGCATCGTGCGGCGCTCAGTGCCTGCCTCCGGCGCGTCATGCTGTTCTCGAGCCCTCATGCCCTCTCCTGGTTGGTGGACTGGAATGAGTGGGTGCTCTCGGACCGCCGCCAGGATCCTCCGGTGCCGCCACAGGATGTGCAGTCGGCATTAGCCAAGTCACGCTTTGGTCCGACGAACGCCGAGGTTTCCGTGCTCCTCGGGGGCGGGGCACAGGCGGGGACGGCTGGCGCCCCGCGGCCCCGACCTTCTACTGACCGCGTCGATCCGCGCACCGCCACCACGGGCGTTTCCCCGGACCCGGAGATCGATCGGGTGTCCCTCGACGGCGTCACATTCGTTCTCTCTGCCGCCGAGTTGACGCGACTCGTCGCCAAGCGCGCTCTGCCTGGGGCAGTCATCGGGCACGCCCATCCCGACTCCGATCCCATCGTGGCGGCCGCAGTTCGCGCGGCGATGCGCCGGGTGGCCACGTTGGCTGAGGAGCTTGTGAAGGCTGGGCTCGGCGCGGTCTCCATGATCATCGGGTTCCAACTCCCGCAGAGCACCAGGCAGGTCGACGTGGTGCTCGCCGGTGTGCATCCGGAGACTGGGCGTCCTGCGTACGTGGTTGTTGAGCTGAAGCCGTGGACGCATGCGCAGTTCGTAGCGAGTTCTGATTCGCTGGTGGTGGTCGGGCGTGCAGGAGTACCGAGCCTGCATCCGGGTGTGCAAGTTGGCGCCTACTGCGAATACCTGAGTGATGTTCTCGGTGTGCTGGCCGCTGACGGGGGCGGTTCGATCCGAGGGGCCGCCTATCTGTACCAGGCCGTGGATCGCGACGTCAGCGACCTACTCACCGGCCGTGCTGACGACCATGGCCGGGTCTTCACCAAGCAACGACGGGGACAGTTCCTCGACTACTTGAGCGCTCACCTTGGGTCCTCCTCCGGAGCGGGCGCCGCTGACCGCCTGCTGGCGAGTGCCGTACGCCCCAGCAGGCACCTGCTGGCATACGCCGGCCAGGAGCTGCGGGAGCGCTCGCACTTCAGGCTGCTCGACGAGCAGCGCATGGCGTACGAGATGGTGTTGCGTGCGGTGAAGCGCGCCCGCATCGCGAAACGTAAGACGGTCGTGGTGGTGTCCGGTGGGCCAGGTAGCGGCAAGAGCGTCATCGGCCTGTCAGTGCTCGGCGAGCTGGCCCGGCAGGGCCATTCGGTCATGCACGCCACCGGGTCGCGATCGTTTACGCAGACCTTGCGCCAGTACGCCGCTAAGGGAAATCAGCGGCTCCGGAGCCTGTTCCACTACTTCAACAGCTTCATGGAAGCTGAGCCGAACGGCCTCGACGTGCTGATCTGTGACGAGGCCCATCGCATACGGGCAACCTCGGTTAACCGATTCACCCGCGGAAGTCGGCGGGACCGGCATCGACCGCAGATCGAGGAGTTGATGGAAGCCGCCCGGGTGCCGGTCTTCCTCCTCGACGAGGATCAGGTGGTCCGGCCTGGCGAGCTGGGTAGCCTGACGCTCATCGCCCGGTATGCCAGAAAGCACGACCTGGAGATCGAGGTTGTCTCCCTGCACGACCAATTCCGCTCGGGCGGCAGTCGCACCTACGTCCAGTGGACCGAAGCCCTGCTCAGCGCCGATGATGATGAGCCGATGACGTGGAGCGGGGACGGTCGTTTCGACCTGCGGATGGCCGACTCGCCGGAAGAGATGGAGGCGTTCCTCGCCGGCAGGCATGCGGCTGGCGAGACGGCGAGATTGTCGGCCGGCTACTGCTGGCCCTGGAGCGATCCTCGCCCGGACGGTTCGCTCGTGCCGGACGTGCAGATCGACGGGTGGGCCCGGCCCTGGAACGCCAGGAGTGAGCGCAGCGTCGGCGGTGCCCCCGGTTCCGCCTTCTGGGCAACCGACCTCAACGGCTTCGGTCAGATCGGCACCGTCTACACCGCTCAGGGTTTCGACTACGACTGGGCAGGCGTCATCATCGGTCCGGACCTTGTCGCCCGTGACGGCCGACTGGTCACCCGCCCCTCAGCGTCGAAGGATCCGGTGTTCCGCACCAGTGCGGCCATGAGTGACGAAGTCGCCGACCGCCTCATTCGCAACACCTACCGGGTGCTGATGACCCGGGGCATGCGTGGTGTGCTGCTCTATTCCACGGATCCAGAGACTCAGGCGTTCCTGGCTGCCCGGGTGCATGCCGGGGCACGGTCTGCTACCGACTCCGTGGGTTCCGGGGGCTGACGACCGGTGGGCCGCTTTCTTCGCGGCACCTCGGCCGTCCGGGCTGCCCCCTTCGGCCACTCGCAGAGCATGACGGCCACGCGCCGCGGGACGGGACCCGGGCGGCGCGTTTCCGGCGGGAACCGGATGCCGAGCCAGGCGCGTGTGCTCGTATTCGGTCAGGGTCCATGGTGGTTGGTGCCGCCATAGCAGGTCCTCTCGGACGTAGAGGGTCTTCTGTCGTCTCGATGAGGTGGGTCGGGTGCTGGTGTTGCCGTGTCGACATCGGTAGCCGGCACGGTCGTGGACCCAGTGGGAGTCCATGATCCGGCCGCACACGCCGCAGCAGATCACTCCGGCCAACACACAGCAGCGGGGGAGGCCGTTGGCCGAGGTCGATGCGCTCTGGATTGCCTGGACGGCGACGCTGACCATGCCGGGGGAGGGCATCGCGGTCGGTGCGTTGACGGTTCCAGACCTGCCGCCCGGTGTAGCGGGGGGTTGGCCAGAAACAACAATGAGTCGCGGGCGGCTGTACGGGTTGCTGTGCAAGTCGGGCATGGCGCACGTTGGCGATCGAGCGGAGAGGGTGGGTGCATGCAGGACGATCCAATCGAGTACGACGAGAGGTTCGCGCTTGGCCCGGGAGTCGACGGTGCGGGGTGCGTGATCGAACGTACGTGGCTTCTGTTGCCGACCGGTCGAGTTGTCGCCACGGATCCGCTCGGGGGACGGTACGACGACCTGCCGGCCCCCTTCGTCCAGGTGGTGCCGGCCGGCCGCTACCGGGTGGACCTTCTGGTGATGGACGGACTCGTCGCTGCGGCACGGCTGTGTGTCCGGGACGAGCTGGCGGCGAGCTGGGAGAAGGCGTTGCCGGCGAGCCTCCGTGACGGCAGCGATGCGGAGGTCGCCGGGTACGACGTCAATGCCGGTACAGGGTGTTTCACTGACGAACAGACTTTCCGCCAGCTGTCCGAGTTGTCCGGCGGCGGCTGGCAGTTGACTCTCCTGGAGGATCTGGCCTGGATGCGCGAGGGACCTACGGTCATACCGCGCTCGGAGGTGGATGGTTGTCCCGGCGACGAGGGTGACGAGAACGTCCTGGTCGCGTTTCCCGCTGGAGAGGGCGACGGGACCTATCAGACCTGGGTCGGCCGCACGCGGCGCGGAGAGATCACCTGTTTCGTGACCGACTTCCTCTTACACGACGCATAGGCCCCGCGGGACCCTCGTCGTCATCAGCGTAGATCGTCGTCATCTGATCGCACGCGCGATCACGCCTGCCGGAGGTCTGCCATGCCGACGACACACTCAGCATCCGCCCCACCGGGTCCGGCGAAGAAGCCGATTCTCCGGTGGCCACGGCGCTCCCGACAGCCGAGGCCAGCGATCGCCCTGCTCGTCATGACCCTGGTCGCGACGACCGCGACAGCTGTCGCCGGTCCGGCCACGCCGGCCTTCGCCAACGACCACTACGGCAGCATCGGATCCGCCGCCGAGGCGAACCGGGACTGGATGGCACGGGTGTCGGACGACGCGCGCGGTGCGATGCAGGCCGGGCGGATCAACATCGGCATCCCGTACTACACCCGGGGTTGGCGCAACGTCACAGGTGGCAGCAACGGAATGTGGGGCATATCCGTCGGCAGAAGTCGGTCGGCCTCACGCCGGACAGCGACCCGAACGACAGGCGCACCGGCACGGCGGCACACATCGATGGACGCGTCGTCGGCCCACTGCACGTCGTCGACGAGGAGCATCATCGGGCCGGCGGTGCACAATTCGTCGACCAGGGCGACGACCATCTCCACGGCCGCCGCGGCGTGACCGGCGTCGGCCAGATCGAGGACGGATCGCCTGTCGGTCAGGAACTCCGCGATCCGCGCCCGATGGGGATCGGTCGAGCGCGGCCTGATTTCCAGGCAGTCGAGTAGCACGCCCAGGAGTGGCGGATGAGCCAGCTGGTCGGCGACACCCTCTGACACCTGGCAGCCCAGCTCTCTGCCAACGTGGGCAGCGGCCGCCACGAGGGACGACTTGCCGATCCCCGGCTCGCCCTCGATCCAGACCACGCCGCCGGTGCCGAGACGCAGCCGTTGTACGGCGTCCCACAGCTCCGCGAGTTCGGGCCCACGCCCGGTCAGAAACCCTGGAGATTGACGGAAGTCAGCATCGTGCCTCAGATCCATCGGCTGCCCCGCGCCGTGAGCCCGGTCATCGACGGCCAGCCACGTCGGCCGTCGTCACCGCGATGACCGCGGCCAGCCGCCTGCGCGTAGCGTTCACGTCAGATCCTCCATCGATCGACATGGTCAATGGGCTGCCCGTCCGGGCCGGGTCATCGGTTGTCGCTCGGCCCCAGCGCTCCGCGCCGCCAGGTGTGCCACCCCCGGCAGAGCAGGTAGGCGCCGATGGTGGTCAGCGACACGAGCCCGTCGGCGAACAGGGTCCGCGTCGCGTGCGGGATGTCGAGGACGAACGCGGCCTGCACGGTGACCACGATCTTGTGGAAAAGGAGGAGTTCCCACATGCCGCGCTGTTTCCGCGGCGCGATCGCCAGCATGGCCCACATACCGGCGAACACGATGTACGCGCACGTCCGCCAGAACTCCGTCAGCACCAGGTCGTCGGGGAGGCTGCCGAGGCGGAAGACGCCCTCGACGAACGGGACCAGAGTGGCTGCGGCGGTGATCGCCATCAGCACCCGCCCGGTGCGATCCTGCCAGCGGGTCGGGTTGGTGGCGGTCGTGGCGTCGACGGGCAGGTCAACGTGGACAGTCATGGATGTATCCCCGTTCGATGTCGTGACCAGGTGTCAGACACTGAGATCATCCGCTGGCAGGGCTCGGCATCGCATCGGTAGGAATTGCCTAGTCGGCTGTCGTTGTCCGGTCCGTCGTGGCCTCTGTGCGATCGGCCGGACCCCGGGCAGACTCCCGCTGCGGGTAGCCCGTGGAGCGGGTGAGACGCCGCTGGCTCCCTGGTTGGTCAAGAGACCGTGGTCCAGACCGGAGTCGGTGTCGTCAGCCCAGTTGATTCAACTTCTCGCGAGCGTTGGTGTCGGGCCGAGGCGTGAGGACCACGAGGCGCAGGTCGGTGTTCTGGGTGGTCAGGACGTTGGCGTCGAGCGGGATGGCGCCCACGTCCGGGTGTACGGCGGTCTTGTGCGCGCTCTCGTGATGGGCCACCGCGCGAAGAGCCCAGAGGCGGCGGAACCTGTCGTTCCCGGCCATCCGCGAGATCAGTGCCGTCACGTCGGGATCGTTCGGATAGCGGGCGCTGGTGGCGCGCAGGTCGGCCACCAACGACTGCTCGAAGTAGGCGCGCTCGGCGTCGGTCTGGCGGACTCGGGGGTTTCGGGATTCGAACTGGACGATCAGGGCGTTGCGGTCGTCGGCGGTGGCGCCCGTGGGGTCGCCGAAGACGGCCGCGAACAGCCGGTTCCAGTGCAGCAGCCGCCACACGGCGTCGTAGACGGCCACCGGGGTGTCGCCGAGGTGGTCGATGACGCGGTGCAGGCTGCCGGGGAGCAGGTGGGGTATCCGGTCCGGGGCCGCGGCGAAGCCGGCAAGGCGCATCAGGTGCGCCTCCTCGTCGTCGGAGAGTCGTAGCGCGCGGGCCAGGGAGGTGCACACCTGTGCCGACGGTGTGGCGGCCCGGCCCTGTTCGAGGCGTGCCACGTATTCGGGGGAGATGCCGGCCAGTGCTGCCAGCTCGCCGCGTCGTAGCCCGGCGACGCGGCGAGGTGATGCGTTCGTGAGACCGACCGCGGCCGGGTCCGTGCGATCCCGCCAGGTCCGCAACGCGGCTCCGAGGTCATTCATGAGCCCCATGATCCGCCATCGGACCTCCGGGGAGCTGGGTGGTACCAGCGGTACGCGGAAGACCTGTGCCTTCCACAGCGCTGGCTCGGCCCTTCAGGATGGGGATCATGAGCAAAGTGACCAGAATGCATCACATCGGAGTGCCAGTCAGTGATTTGGCGCGGTCGGTGAGGTGGTACGAGGACGTCCTCGGTATCGCGCCGAACGGCGTGACGATCTCGGCGACGAACCCGGCGATCGGTGCGGTTGTCGAGGTCGAGAACGCGTCGATGCGGGCATCCTTCGCGTTGGCCGGTGACAACGTCCTGCTGGAACTCATCCAGTACGACAGCCCGCAGCCGAGGCCCTTCACCGGGCGCAACTCTGACGTTGGAGTGATGCACCTGTGTTTTGAGGTCGACGACCTCGACTCGGCGCACCGCGACCTGGTGGAGCGGGGCGTGCACGTCAACGCCGACCCGGTCGTGCTCCAGGACGGCGATGGCGTCGAAGCGGGGGCGCTGGCCGGGACGAAGATCCTCTATCTCCGTGACCCCGACGGCATCCAGCTGGAACTGTTCGAGTTGCCCTCGTAGGAGCGCCGACTCCGGACCCGGCGCCCGTCCCGGTCGGTGCGCTGCTCCGGATACCATAGGTGGGGCCGAACAACCGGAGGGCACCATTCGTCCGGCGACACGCAGAAGCTGATGACAGATATCAGGTCGGGATTGTTCGTCGCTCGCGAGGCGGAGCTGGGCGAGATCGCCTCGCTGACGGCAGCCGCGGCGCGGGGCCGTGGCGGGGCGATGCTCGTTCTCGGTGACGCGGGGATCGGCAAGTCGACGCTCATCGGTGAGGTCGCTTCGCGGTTCGACGGATGGCAGGTGCTGCGGGCCGGTGGTGTCGAGTTCGAGAGCGAACTGCCCTACTCGGCCCTGCACCAGTTGTGCGCGCCCGTGCTCGACCACCGCGCTGGGCTCCCCGTACCGCAGCGGAGCGCGCTCGACGCGGTGTTCGGGCTGCACGCCGGGGTCAGGCCGACCCCGATGCTCGTCGGCCTGGCCGTCCTGGGCCTGCTGAGTGCCGCAGGCCGGCGCAGGCCGGTGTTCTGCGCGGTCGACGACGTGCAGTGGATCGACGCGGGCTCGCGGCAGGTACTGGCATTCGTCGCGGCACGCGTGGCGGTGGAGCGGGTCGCCATGGTGTTCGCTGCCCGCGACGTCGCCTCGGTGTCGGAGCTCGGTCGCCTACCCGCCCTCACTCTCACCGGGCTCTCCGATTCGGAAGCCCTCACCCTGCTGCGGTATCGGGCACCCTTCGGCCACGAGGCAGCGATCGTGCAACGGATCCTCGCCGAAGCGGCCGGCAATCCTCTCGCCCTGGTGGAGTTCGCCCGCGACGCCGGACCATTCGGGCTACCCGGGGACGCCGGGCACCGCGCCGTGGAGCACCGGTTCGTGAGTCGGTTCCTGCGGCTGCCGGCACCCACGCGCTCGGTTCTGGCGCTGGCCGCGGCGGAGCCGACAGGTGACCTCGTTCTGCTGCGGCGTGCGATGGCGATCCAGGGGCTGGACGCCGTGGACCTGACCGCGGCCGAGGACAGCGGCCTGCTGGTGACCGGGCCCCGGGTGCACTTCCGGCATCCGTTGGCGCGTTCCGCGGTGTACCTGTCGACCGGCGCCGAAGCGCGACGGCAGGCCCATGCGGCGCTCGCCGCCGGTACGGACGTCGACGTCGATCCCGACCGTCGCGCCTGGCACCAGGCGAACGCGATCACCGGCCCGGATGAGGAGACCGCGGCCGAGCTGGAGCGTTCGGCCGGGCGGGCACAGCGCCGCGGCGGACTCGCGGCCGTGGCCGCGTTCCTCGAGCGCGCGGCCCGACTGACACCCGGCCGGTCGCGGCAGGCCCGCCGGTTGTTGGCCGCGGCCCGGGCGCGGTTGGGTTCGGGGGCGCCCTCTGCCGCCCGGGAGTTGGTGGACGAGGCCGAGCGTCTCCAGCCGGACGCCGTCGACCGCCGCGCCGCGCGACTGCTACGCGCGACGATCGACTATCACGTGGCGCGCAGTATCCCGGCGACGATCGCGCTCATCGAGGCGGCCGACGGCATGGGGCCCGACGAGGTCCGCGAGACCTACCTGGAGGCGTTCGCATCGCTCATGTTCAGCGTCGACGAGCCGGGGAGGTTGCGGCGGCTCGCCCTGCACATCCGGGAACGGGTGCCCCAGCGTCAGCCGCCACGCCCGGTCGACCTGCTGCTGCAGGCGTTGGTCGAGCAGCACCTCCGCCCGGTGGACGAGGCGATGCCCCTGATGCGCCGCACGGTCGACGCCTTCCGGGACCACGCCCGCACGTCCGACGCGGATCCGTGGTGGATGGAACGCGCCTGCGTGCTGAGCGTCGACCTCGGTGACAGCGACGCCATGGAGGAGATCGCCGACCGTCAGGTGGAACTCGCCCGGGCACAGGGTGCCTACGCGATCCTTCCCCATGCGTTGCGCTTCCAGGCGGCAGCCCGGACGATCGTGGGCCGCTTCGCCGACGCGCAGGTCTGCATCATCGAGGCGCGTGCGGTCGACGAGGCCGCCGGGACGTCCAACCTCGTCGGGTCCGACCTGATGCTTGCCGCCTGGAGCGGGGACGTCGACCGGTTCCGGGAGATCCGGGAGAAGCTGCGCGGCTGGGTGGGGGTGAATTTCACCGCGCTGCACTACGCGGAGGGCGTGCTGTGCAACGGCAGCGGCGACCATGACTCCGCGCTCGACGCGTTGCTGCTCGTGCGGGACCAGCACCGGCGCGGCGCGTACGCGGTCACCGCCTTCCACCACGAGCTGGTCGAGGCCGCCGCGTTCGTCGGACGTCCCGAAGAAGCCAAGGAATCGGCTGACTGGATCGGGGATGTCGCACGGGTCAACCCGAACGCGTGGACGACTGGCGCGCATCTGCTGGCGTGTGCGCTGCTCGACCCGGGGCTCGGCGCGCAGGACCACTACCGTGCCGCGATCAGCCGGTTCGCCGGGAGCAGGATGCGAGTCCACTACGCGCGTGCCCGACTGCTCTACGGGCAGTGGCTGCGACGGGTCGGCCGTCGCGCCGAGGCGCGGGTGGAGCTGCGCGCCGCGCACGAACTGCTCTCCACCATCGGCGCGCGCGGGTTCGCCGGCCGCGCCGCCCGCGAACTGGATGCCATCGGCGAGCCGACCCTGGCCGACGACGCCGATCCGTTCGCGGGGCTGAGCGCCCGCGAACTACTCGTCGCCCGCAAGGTCGCCTCCGGCGCAGGCACCAAGGAAGTCGCCGCGCTGCTGTTCGTCAGCCCGCGAACGATCGACGCCCACCTGCGCAACCTCTACCGCAAACTGGGCATCACCTCACGCCGGCAGCTACGCGAACTACTCCGCTGACGGAGCCGGGCCGACCGAGCGACGAAAGGGCCCCGCCGGTACCAGACCGGCGGGGCCCTTGGGTCACGTCAGCGCCGGGCGTGATCACACTCCCGTTCGGCACGCGTCTTCAGCTCGGTCAGCCACGTCTTGAGGCCCTCGCCGAGAGCCACGGTGGAGAAATCGACGTCCTGCTCGACCTGGTCACCGCGCCACGTCTCCTCGGTACGCACGAGAACCCGACCGTCGATCTCGGTGAACGTCCACACGTGCACCCCCTCGTCGATGCGCAGCCCCGCTCCGATCGCCGGACCGTCCCACCGAAGACACCGCTGGTGCTGGAGCTGCCGGACGGTGGACGTGACGACGAGGGTGGTGGCGGGATTCAGCGCGGTCTCGGGGACCGGTGTCGTCCACCGAAACGACGAACCGGGACGCAGTGGCCCACGATCGAGCCGCTTGCTGGAGGAAACCGGCTTCTGCCACGACGGCCAGCGCTCCACGTCGGTCTGCAACCTCCAGACGGTCCGTAGCGGAGCGTCGATCGTCGTCTCCGTCCGATAGCGAATCTTCGCCGCGGTGTCGACAGTCCTTCCCGCACATTGCACCGTCGCGTGGTCGGCACCGACATCGCGCCTGACCTCGGCCCGAGCCGGCGCACCTGCGGTGCCCACGAGGCCGGCCACGACCACCGCCGTCGCGACGGCAAACACACGATTCTTCATGAGGCGGCCACCGCCTCGGCGGTGCCCTTGAGTCGTTCCAGCCACATGGCGAGGGTCGTGTCGAGGCCCTCCTGGAACGGCCCAGGGTCGGCATCGACAGGCGGACCCGCGAAGGACTCCTCGGTCGACACCTCCACACCGTCGCCGGCCGGAGTGAGCGCCCAGACGTGGACACCGAGGACCCCGTCCGGTCCGTCACCGTATCCCCGCCACACGAGGCGTTCCCGCGGCCGTACCTGAACGATCGTCGACTCGATCTCCATGCCCGCGGCCGACCAGCGGAACACGGAGCCCGGGGCGAGCGGACCGGGTGTTTCCACGCGTACGTACGGGATTTCTGGCAGCCAGGTCGTCCATGCGTCGATGTCGGTGAGGATCCGCCACACGGCTTCCGCCGACGCGGTCACCGTGACGCTGTGGCGGCTGACCACCGGGGCCGACACGTCGATGCCGGCCTCGTCGGTGTCCGTAATGTTCTCCATCGTGAAGCCCTTCTGCGGTCACTGGTGATCGGAACGCCGGGCACGAGCGAGCCGCTAGATCCACACCCGGCAGAAGCGATCGTGCCAAGACGCAAACTGCTGCACATCGGCAAGAACTACCTAGTTCGCGGTGCGCGGGCCCGCCACGGCGAAGATCGTTACCTCCGTGCCTGCTGCCGACCTCAGCCCGACAGGTTTCGTCGAGTCGCAGCGGTGCTGCTGGGGATCATCTCGGGACTCCTTGCCGTGCTGATGCTCGGCTTCGGCATGAGTGGCACGTGGGTCGCTTTCGCGGTGCCTCGGCTGCACCACCACGTTCGCGTATCTGACCGCTGCGCTGACCTCGCCGACACGGAGGTCCACCCGATACCCGCTCCAACGGATCACCCCGCTCGGCCCGTCCTGTCTGGCGACGCGGAGGCGGGGCGGAGGAGCTCCCACATTCCGCGCTGCTTTCGCGCTGCGATCGCCTGCAGGGCCCACATGCCGGCGAAGACGGTATAGGCGAACGTCGCGCAGTCTTCGCGGCGCTCTGGCGGCCCTCACTCGTCCGGGGCGCGATCGACTACTCGTACGGGTCTTTGGGGGCGGTCACCTGTCGCCAGGATTCGACGTCGATATAGGGGATCTCTTCGTCGTTGACGGGGTCGTGGGTGACGCGGTCGGTGTAGCGGCCGGTGACCCGGATCCAGGTGTCGTTGGCCAGACCGGTGGGGGCGTTGCCGGCCATGCCGAGTTTGACGGGTCGGCCGTCGGCCGCGCAGCAGGACAGGATCATGCGGGCGAGGATCGGTTGACCGTCGGGTCCCGGCGTGGTGAAGCCGGTGAGCTGGACCCGGCGGTTGCCGATCGACTGGCCCTTGTCGAACAGGGCGCGGGAGGCGTAGTCGAACACGGTGGTCGTCGCCGGATCGCCGGGGGGCAGGGGAGGGTAGTCGTAGTCGTAGTCCTGCTCAGCGGTGAGCGCGGTGCCCGCTTGGCCGGCGGCGTACGAGCCGAGGGCGGGTGGACTGACGAGCAGCAGGCCGAGGGCTGGGAGGAGGAGCAGCCAGGCGACTCGTGGTTCGTGGTGGGCGTGTTCGTTCGGGTTGCGCCGGTCCTCGGGCCCGTCGATGTAGGGACGTAGTTCGTACCAGAGGGTCATCACCGCGACGGCGATCAGCAGCAGGCTGGCGGCGATGAGGAACGGTCGCAGCCCTTCCTTGACGTAGCGCAGGTAGAGGTCGGTGACGCTGGCCCGCAGGACCGCGGCTCCGAGGAAGGTCATGACGCAGGCCTGGGCCATCCGGTTCACAGCAGCACCATCCCGGTGGTGACGGCGACCGCGACGGCGACTGTGAAGGTGGCCGGCGCGAATCGGGCGGCGAAGCGGCGGCCGAAGATGCCGGCCTGCATGGAGATGAGTTTCAGGTCGACCATCGGGCCGACCACCAGGAAGGCCAGCCGGGCGGTGAGGGAGAACTGCGACAGCGAGGCGGCGACGAACGCGTCCGCCTCGGAGCAGATCGACAGCAGCACCGCGAGCCCGGCCAGGGCGAGCACGGACAGCACCGGCTGCTCGGCGAGGGTCTGCAGCCACCGCTCGGGGACGACGACGTTGATGGTGGCCGCGGCCATCGCGCCGATGACGAGGAAACCGCCGGCGTGGGCCACGTCGTGCCGTACGGCGGACCAGAACGCTTCTGCGCGTTGGAGCCCGTCCAGGTCGGGTCGGCGCGGGAGTCGGATCCAGTCGGCGCGGCCCAGTCGCAGCCAGAGCCAGCCCATGATCATGGCGACGATGAGGCTGGCGACCGCGCGGGCGAGGACCATCTCGGGGTTGTTGGGAAAGGCCACGGCGGTGGCGATGAGGACGATCGGGTTGATCGCCGGCGCGGCGAGCAGGAATGCCAGTGCCGCCGCTGGTGTGACGCCGCGGCGGATCAGGGAGCCCGCGATCGGCACCGCCCCGCACTCGCAGCCGGGCAGGATCACCCCGGCGGCGCTGGCGACCGGGACGGCGAGGGCCGGATGCTTGGGCAGGGCCCGGGCCCAGAACGAGCGGGGTACGAAGACCGCGATCACGGCGGAGAGCAGCACCCCGAAGACGAGGAATGGCACGGCCTGCACCATCACCGAGACGAACACCGTCGTCCAGGTCGCCAGCGACGGCGCGGACAGCAGCCTCGCCAGGGGGTCGCGCAGGAAGACGAGCAGCACCAGCACGGCGGCGAGGATCTCGACCGAACCGATCCGGCCGGTGAAGGGAAGCCGGGGCAGGTGACCGTGGTCGTGCTGAGCGGGGTCGAGTCCAGGCGGCGTGCCACGTGCGTCGACGGCCGCGTCGGGGGCCTCGCTCGTGCTCGACGAGGTGGTGGGCTCGGATGCGGCCACGCCGCCCCCTCTCTGCTCTGGGCCGGTGGATACGGCGGTCGCCTACCCGTACTGGCGTTGATGTGAGTGCCCGACCTCTGGCGTTGAGGTGGTCCCCGTGTGGCACCGCGGGAGAGCCCATTCCAGGAGATCGGAGATGGGCTCCCCGCGGTGCGGATGGATCAGTTGACGGAGCCGATGGAGACGGCGCCGCGTCCGACGACCGCGCCGTCGTTGGTGACGATGGCCAGTTCGCCGTACAACTCGCGTCCGGTGCCCGGGGCGGAGAGAGCGGTCACCGTCCCGGTGAGGGTGGCGGTGGCGCCGTTGGGCAGGGCGAGCGGGGTCGGCGGGGTGTCCAGTGTGCCCAGCGACGACGCCGAGAACGAGTCCCGGTAGTCGTAGGCGGTGCTGGTGTTCGGTCCGTCGACCGCGTACCCGTCGACGACGACCCGGTAGGTGCCCGCCGGCGGGTTGGCGATGGTGACCGCTTCCTCGGAGTCACCGTCGGCGGACAGGCCGACCTGCGCGTCGCCGCGGAACACCGCCAGGTCCAGGTCGGCGCCCAGGTTGGCGGTGTTGCCGATCCGGACCGTGAACCTGCTGGAACCGGCCGGAACGTCCACCAGGTACTCCTGCTGGGCGCCCTCGGCGATGGTCGGCCGCTCGGCGTGCACGCTGGACAGCGGACCGCCCTGACCGGTCACCGCGACCGGGCCGAAGGTGTTGGTCAGCGTCCAGATCGCCGGGGTCGGCTGACCGGCGGTGACCGCCGGCAGTTCGATCACGGCCGGCTCGACCCGCACGCCCTGCACCCGGGCCTGCAACTGGAACGGATTGTGCAACGCCGGGGAGGTCCGCCGCGCCTCCACCTCGATCTCCCAGACCCCGGCGATCGGGTTCTGGTAGTCGCGCTCCTGCGGCTTGCAGGCCGCGGCGTCGGAGTAGTTGGTGTAGCAGGCGGTGCTCGCCGTGCTCTCCACCGGCACGCCGTAGGGGTTGATGGCGATGAACCGGGTCTGCGACCCGGTGGCGATGCCGGACAGGTTCACCTGTAGCGCCCCCGCGCCGGCCGGCACGGTGACGAAGTACGAGGTGAAGCTGTTGCGTGCCACCGAGCCCTCAGCCGAGAACGAGTAGCCGGGCTTGGTGACGGTGGTGGCGGCCACCACGACGGCGGAGACCTCGAAGTCGAGTACCGAGGTCTTCGGGTCGTCCACGGTCAGGATCGTGCCGTGCGCGCCGGTGGTCGACGGCTTGGCGGTGACCGGGATCGTGACGGTCTTGTTCAACGGGAGCGCGACAGTCTTGGGCGCGGTGAAGGTGCCGTCGTTGCCGCGCAGGGCCAGCTTGTGGCTGATGGTTCCGGCCGGGCCGCTGGTCCGGGTGACCTTGACCGGGTAGGTGCGGCTCTGGCCGACCTTGTGCCCGCCCTCGGCCGGGGTGCAGCGGTTGTAGACGCCGGCGCCGCGGTGGGGGTTGGGGACGAACCGGCTCAGGTCGCGGTCGTAGCGGGTGAGGTTCTCCGACAGCTCCGTGCAGACCGGGGCGTCGGAGACGTACGAGCGGGTCTCGACGGTCTTGGCGAGCAGCTTCCACGCGCCGGGAACGTTGAACATGCCGTAGCCCTGCGCGTACGTCGCCACGTCCGCGATGGGCTTGGCGGAGGTGTAGATGGCCCGGCGCAGCGCGGCCGGGGTGACACCCTTGTCGGTGGCCTTGGCGGCGGAGAGCAGCAGGGCGGCGGCGCCGGCGGCCTGGGGGGAGGCCATCGACGTGCCGTTGAGCATCTGGTAGCCCGGCGGCAGCGCGTAACCGGCCTCGGCAACGGGGATGCCCGGCTGCCAGGTCGGCGCGGTGGAGATCGCCGACCCGGGGGCGGTGATGTTCGGCTTGAAGCCACCATCCTCGCGCGGGCCGCGGGAGGAGAAGTTGAACAGCGCGTTCTTCTTCGTGACCACCGACCCGTAGTTGGCCAGCCAGGTGTCCTTGCTGATGTTCGCGGCGACGCTGACGACGTTCTCGGCGACCGAGGGGTCGCCGACGGTGTTCAGGCCCGGTCCGGAGTTGCCGGCGGAGATGAACAACTGCACGCCGTAGGTGGTGATCAGGTCGTTGTAGAGCTGCGCGCGGGCGTTCGCGCCGTCGTTGAGCGTCGGCAGGCCGCCGATGGACATGTTGACCACGTCCACGTGCCGGTTGATGACCAGGTCGGCCATGCCGGTGGTCAGCGCCGCGGCGGTGCAGCCGCCACCCCAGGAGCAGGCCCGGGCGGAGACGAGCTTGGCGCCGGGGGCGGCGCCGTCGAAGGCGGTGTTGCCGAGCATGTCGTTGGCGGCGGTGATGCCGGCGACATGGGTGCCGTGGGTGGCCTCGATGATGCCGATGTTGACGTAGTCGGCGTACGGGCCGGGCTTTCCGTCGCCCGGGGCGATGTCGACGTCCTCGCGGTACTCGACCACGAAGGGCATCTGGTCCCGTACGGCGGTGGCCGGGTTGTCGGTGCCGAAGTGCCCGACGTCGAAGCGTTCCCGGTACGGGCGCATCAGCGTCTCGTCGGTGAAGCTGTTGTCCTGGTCGACGTCGACCCAGATGTCGTGGGTCTGGGGGTTGTACAGCACGCCCCACGCGTCGGTGGTGTCCCCGTCGCGGTTGACGTCACCCGCCGGGTCGCTGGGGGCGGTGATCGACTCGCGGAACAGGTTGAACGTGTAGGTTCCCGCCGGCGCGGTCCACGTCGCGCCGCCCGCGCCGAACGAGGGCCCGGTCACCTCGGTGACCATGCGCCGCCAGGTGCCGTCGTTCTCGGTCACGGGGTCGGTGGCGGTGACCCAGTCGACGATCTTCCGCTCACCGGTCGTGGTCTTCTGCAGTGCCGGCTGATCCAGGTCGATGCCGGAGTCCATGATGCCGATGGTCACCCCGCGGCCGTCCCACTGCGGATGAGCCGCTTTGAAGGACTCCGCGCCGGTCTCGTTGGTCGGCATGTACGGGTTCACCGCGCCGGTGTCCGCGCCGGGACCGCTGAGTGTCGCGCCCTGCGTGGCGGCCTTCGCACCGGAGGCCGCGGCACCGGCGGTGGGGTCCGGCAGTTGGATGACCTCGTCCAGGTCGATGGCGGCGACGCCCGGTAGTTTGGCGGCCTTGAGTACCTTGCTGGTGGGCACGGTGGCCAGGACGTAGCCGATCTGGTCGAAGCGCCGGTTGACCGCGCCGCCGAGGGCCTCGACGCCGTCGACGACAGCCTTGCTCTGGCCCTTCTCGGCGGCGACGATCAGGGTGACCGTCGGCGCGTGCTTCGCCTCGGCCTGCGCGAGCAGCTTGGCGTCGTGCGAACCCAGCGCCTCGGCGGGGGTGGCCGCCGGAGTGTCGGGGGTGGAGGGAGCGGCGCTTGCGGTGGTGGCACCACTCGTCACGGTCATGGCACCGGCCGCCAGGACCGATGCGAAGAGCGCGGCCGAGGTACGCCTGCTCAGGTTGCGGGGTCTACTCACGTTCTCTTTCCTCCAGAGAACAGGGCCCTGAGATGACAGGGCACGCGTGAGCGATCCTTCGTGGTGTTGGTAGTCGATGTCGATAGATGGTTCGACGTTGTGATCTCTCCGTGACATCGTCCGCGTGCCTCCCTTCCCGACGAGGATGAGATCGACCGCCATGACCTCGAAGGACGGTCCCCTGACCAGAATCGGTCAGCACCGCGCCGCAGCAGTTGGGCGGCGGTTCGTCGCTCGGCATGTGGCAGCTCAGCAGCAGACGGGCGTCGTGCCGAGCGAACGGCGCGGATGACGTCGACCGGACCGGATCGCCGGCCAGGCCTCCGCAGGCAAGCTCCGCCAGCAGGTCGACGGTAGAGACCATGGCCCGTCGGTGCTGCGGCACTGTCGCCCTCGCCACCCTATCGGCACTCGTTTTGGTTTCCGTTAGCGTGCGCCCGCCGCTCGACCTGCGGAGGGTCCATCTGCACTGCCCCGCGATGGCACAGAAGGCGGGGTCGAGAGACGGCTGGGCGACGCTCATGCGCAACGACGCATAATGGTCCGACGGGCAGCGAGGCGACGTGTCGGAAGCGGCAGGCCGGCGGCGCCCGAAATCACGGGAGGATGGCGGCCACGGTGAACCAGGCGATGCCGAATGTGACCCGGAACACCCGACAGCGGGCAGAGGTGCTGGCGCTGCTGCGCGAGGTGGAGGGCTTCCACTCGGCGCAGCAACTGCACCAGATGCTGCTGGCGCGTAAGGCGGGGGTCGGCCTGACCACCGTCTATCGAACGTTGCAGCTGTTGGTGGATGCCGGCGAGATCGACTCGACTCGGCTGCCGGGCGGCGAACAACTCTTCCGCCGGTGCAGCCAGAGCAAACACCACCACCACCTGGTCTGCCGAGACTGTGGGCGCACCGTCGAGGTGGCCGGTCCGGCCGTGGAGCGGTGGGCCGACCAGGTTGCCGCCCAGCACGGGTTCGTGGACGTCGGCCACACCCTGGAGATCTTCGGCACCTGCGCCGAGTGCGTCCGCTGAGCGATCGACGGATCGAAGAACGCGGCTCTGGTTCTCGTCAGCGCCACGCTTCAACTGTGTGGGCCGGTCGGGTAGTACCTGGCTCAGGTGGAGATGGGGTGGTGGCGGCGGTTGGAGTCGACGGCGTACATACGGGCTTGGGCGATGTCGAAGTACATGCCGGTCAGGGTGAGGCGGCCGGCGGCGACGGCGGCGTTGACGGTGGGGTGGGTGCGCAGGTTCGCTAGTTGCTGGGTGATGTTGGCGGTGCAGCAGGCTTGTTCGTCGGTCGGGTCGTCGAAGTGCGCACCGGACTGGGCGAGCCAGCGTCCCAGTGCCGAGTCGGTGTCAGTCGTGCCGCTCATCAGGGCTCGTACCGCGCTGCATCCGGAGTGTCCGCAGACGGTGATGGTGGTGACGCCGAGGACGGTGACCGCGTAGTCGATCGCGGCGGCGACCGAGGTGTCGGGGGCGTCGTTGGCGGGCACGATGTTGCCGACGTTGCGCACGCAGAACAGGTCGCCCGGGCCGCTGGCGGTGATGAGGTTGGGTACCAGGCGTGAGTCGGCGCAGGTGATGAACAGTTGGTCGGGTGCGTGGCCGTTGTGGGTGAGTTCGGCGAGTTCGGGTCGGACAAGCGGCGCGACGCTGCGTTCGAATTCGCGGATGCCGGCTGCCATGGCGTCATGGCGGTCGCGGTCGGCACCCTGCCACCGCGACCAGGAGCCGAGGAAGCGCGGGGTGCTCTTGCCGGCGCCGAGTCGGTCGGAGGCGGCGCGGTGGAACCAGGAGTCGTGCACCTCGCTGATGTGGACGTCGCCGCCGGATCGAACGTAGGACTGCTGCCAGTCGCGGAGGGTTTCGTAGGCGCCGTGGTCGAGATAGTCCAGATGCAGTTCGACTTCCACGTGCTGGGCGGCGGGTAGCGCGGCGAGTCGGCGGGTGAGCCGCCCCGAGGCGATGAACGCCAGGCTTCCGGAGATCGACACGAGCCACGTGTCGGGTGCCGGTTGCGTGGTCCGGATCTCGCAGCGGGCGAGGCGCCACAGCATGAACAGCACCGCTGCTGCCATGCCGAGGCCGACGCCGGTGAGCAGGTCGGTGGCGGTGACAGCGGTCGCGGTGATCAGGTACACGGGCAGTTCCCGGTGCCGGGCATAAGTGCGGATCTGCGCGAGGCTCACCAACCGCAGGCCGACGACCACGAGGACCGCGGCGAGCGCGGCTATCGGGATCATCTCCAGCACCGCAGCGCAGAGCAGCACGAACACAGCGATCCAGACGCCGTGCAGGATGGCCGAGGCTCGGGTGCGGGCGCCGGCCGCGACATTTGTCGAACTGCGTACGATGACGCCGGTGACCGGCAGACCGCCCAGCGTGCCCGAGACGGCGTTCGCGGCGCCCTGGGCGATGAGTTCCCGGTTGAGGTCGGCGCGTGGCCCGTCGTGCATCCGGTCGACGGCTACCGCAGAGAGCAGGGACTCCACGCTTGCGACCAGGGCGATGGTGATAACGGCCACGGTGATCTCGCGCAGCGGTGCCTCCGGCCAGCGGGCGGTGGTCAGTTCACTGAGCGGCTCGGCGGGCAGATCTACCCGCTGCACGTCGACGCGCAGGGCCATCGCGAGAACGGTGGTGGCAACCACCGCGATCAGTGCCGCCGGGAGTAAAGTCGTCCTGACCAGACGTGGCCAGATCAGCAACAACGCGATGGTCAACGCACCCAGCAAGACGGACACCCCGTGGTGACCGGCGATCTGACCGGGTAGATCACGCAGGTTCGCCCACGCGGAGCTCTGGGGCGCGCCGCCGAGCACCACGTGAATTTGGCTCAGTGCGATGACCAGCCCGATGCCGGCGAGCATGCCGTGCACAACTGCCGGTGACAGTGCGAGCGCTGCTCGGCCGAGGCGGGTGACGCCCAGCAGAATCTGCACCCCTCCGGCGACGGCCACGATCGCGGCGGTGCCGGCGAAGCCGAACTCGACGATGGTGCCCGCGACGATCACGGTGAGGCCAGCCGCCGGCCCGCTCACCTGCAGCGGAGCCCCGCTGAGTGCGCCCGCGACGATACCGCCCACGACGGCGGCGACCAGCCCCGCCAGCAACGGCGCCCCTGACGCCGCAGCGATACCCAGTGACAACGGGATCGCGATCAGGAAAACCACGATCGATGCGGAAAGATCATGCCGGAATGCCTTGAGGGCGGACATTCCGGAAATCTACCTGCGCAGAGTTAACGAGGCATTACACCTGTGACGTCGTGGGAGGCGCGGCTCCGGGCCAGCAATCGCCTGGACGGCGGGCATACCTCCGCCTCCGGGCAGGGCGGATCGACTCGCCAGCCCCAGGCGGCGAGACCTGGATGGCCGGCGGGGGCGGAAAGTTCTGCACTAAACCGAACTGGTTATCATTTCGACGGTCCGCTGAGGTACGGTCTACCTCCGGTGGGCGGACCAGGGGAGGCGTGGCGGTCTCGGTGACGAGGCTGCCACGCCGCTACGGAAGTGACACGGACCCGAGGGACGTGGCCATGAGTGGCATAGCGCTTCACCGACGTCAACCACAGCTGGATATTCCACGGATGCATTGCATTGACGGCCACTGCCTTATATGCACACCCGTATATGTGGGGTGAAGCGTCCAGTCGCTCGGCTGCCACCTCTTGGCGGGCGCCGGAACATCGGTTACGTTGAAGCAGGCCGTCGTCACAGAGGGTTTTTCGGCAAGAGGGGTGGCGGCGCCGTGGCGCCACGACTCACCTGAGGAGTCGCATTGCCCCTTTTCCTGTCTCCGCGAATCGATCCGACACTGCAGTCGGCGCTCGACGAAGCCGTCCTGTTGACACAATTATCCGACGCGTTGGGGTCTCCGCTCGGCGTGATTCTGCCGCAGCAATTGGCGGGCAACGTCGCCGCATTCCGTTCGGTCCTTTCCGATCACCGCCTCTCCGGGCAGATCTTTTACGCGCACAAGGCCAACCGGTCCAGCGCCTTGGTGCGCGAACTCGCCGCCACCGACGCGGGCATCGACGTGGCATCGCTCGCCGAGTTGCAGCACGCGCTCGGTGCCGGCTTCCTACCGCAACGGATCATGGCGACCGGGCCCAAGAACGAGGAGTTCCTCTGGCTGTGCGCCCGCACCGGAGTCACCGTCGGCGCGGATTCGGTCGGCGAGTTGGCGGCGCTCGCCGCACTGGTCACGGATTGGTCGTTGCCGCGCGTACCGGTGATGGCACGCCTGTCGGGCTTCACCTCGACAGGCGTGCAGCCCGGCAGTCGCCGCAGCCGCTTCGGGGTGTCGGCCGCCGCAGTGAGCGAGGTTCTCGACATGGTCGAGAAACACGCCGACGCCCTGGATCTGGTCGGAGTGGCGTTTCACCTCGACACGATCGGGTTGCCGGAAAAGGCTGTCGCGTTGGAGGGCTGCCTCGGCGCACTCGACGAGTGCCGCCGACGCGGTCTGCGGCCACGGTCGGTCGACATCGGCGGTGGGTTCGGCGTGAACTACCTCGCCGACGGCACGCAGTGGGAGCGGTACACCTCCGCCCTGACCGAGGCGGTGCTCGGCAGGCGGGCACCACTGACCTGGAACGGGGACGGTTACGGGTTGCGCGCCGAAGGCAGCCATGTTCGGGGTTCGCTGAATCTGTACCCTGCCCACCGGCCCGTCTCCGGGCCCGCGTACCTCGATCGGCTGCTACGGACAACCGCGCCCGAGCAGCGCCGCCCACTCGGCACACTGCTGTTGGACAACATGTACGACCTGCACGTCGAGCCGGGCCGGGCCCTGCTCGACCAGTGCGGCCTGGTCCTGGCCAGCGTTCTCGAGGTCCGGGACGAGGCCAACGGCGACACGATCGTGCGCCTGGACTGCAACGCACGCGATGTCAGCCTTGAGGAACACGGGGTCCTGATGGACCCGGTCGTCGTGCACCGCACGGCCCCGGCCGCTCCGGGACCGGTGGGGGTCTACCTGTTCGGCAACCTCTGTCTCGAAGCGGATCTCATCACCCGGCGCAAGGTCTTCCTGCCGTCCCGGCCCCGCCCCGGCGACCTGCTGGCCTTCGTCAACACCGCCGGCTACCTCATGGACTTCAGCGCCACGCACGCGCTGCGCCAGCCGATCGGCCGCAAGGTAGCGCTGTACCGCGACGACGGCGCGTGGCGCTGGTGCCTCGACGAGCAGTACTGGCCCGTTCACCACTGTGCGGAGGCGCCATGAGGTTCGAGAGCATGACCGACGCCATCGGCAACACCCCGCTGGTGCGCATCGACCCGGCCGTGCACGGTCTCCGCAACATCGACCTGTACGCCAAGATGGAGCTGCTCAACCCGTTCGGGTCCCTGAAGGACCGCGCCGCGTGGAACATGGCCCGGCCCCTGCTCACCCAGGCCGTCGAACGCGGTGACACCGTCGTCGAATTGTCGAGCGGCAACACGGCCAAGGCCCTCGCGGTCATCGCCGGGATGCACGGGCTGACGTTCAAGAGCGTCACCAATCGCATGAAGGTCGCCGAGATCAAGGATCTGCTGCTGCTGCTCGGCGCGGAGATCGACGAACTGCCCGGCCAGGCCGAGTGCCTCGATCCCACCGACACCGACGACCCGCTGACCAGGATGTACCACCGGCTCACCGGATCGGGCGGCGGCTACCTGCACACCGACCAGTACTTCAACGAGCTCAACGTCGACGCGCACCTCAACGGCACCGGCCCGGAGATCGTGAAGGACCTCGACGGCCGAGCCCCTGACTACTTCATCGCCTGCGTGGGAACGGCCGGCTCCTCCACCGGCGTGGCGGCCGCGCTGCGCCAGCACAACCCCGACGTGCGCGTCGTCGGGCTGGTGGCGCACAAATCCGACTTCATTCCGGGGATCCGCACCCTCGACGAGGTGCACGAGGTCGGCCTCTTCGACCCCGACGTCTACGACACCGTGGAGACGATCACCGCTGACGACGCCATCGACGGTCTGCTGACGCTCGTGCGCCAATGCGGCACGCTCGCCGGACCGACCGGTGGCGGTGCCTACCAGGGCGCCGTACGCCATCTGCGCGGCATCGACGCGCAGCTCACCGAACGCCGTACGGCGGTCTTCATCGTCTGTGACCGCGTCGAGAGCTACATGAGCTACCTGCGGGAGCGGCGGCCCGAGCTGTTCGGTCGACCACCGCGGCGCAACTCCGTCCGCACGGTGACCGACGCGGACGCGAGGCAGGCGGCGACCGTGGGCGTCGCGGAAGCCGAGCGGTGGATCGCCGAGCGTCGAGGGCTGGTGGTCGACCTGCGCAGCCCGTTCGCGTACCAGGCGTTGCACATCGACGGCTCGATCAACATCGTCGACGAACTCTTCGCCGAACTGCTGCACGGTGGGCTGCCGTTCGGCCGCCGCCAGCCGGTGCTGCTGGTCTGCCCGGTGGGGGAGAAGTCGGCCCGCTACGCCGCTCTGCTGACCCGGATGGGCCATCCCGACGTACGCTCGCTCGACGGCGGGATCATCGCCTGGCGCGACGCCGGCGCCGAGCTTGTGCGCGACTGACGTGGGTGTTCTCGACGAGCTGCGCCCGTGGCAGGAGACGTTGCGGGCGCAGTTCCCGCTGATCACCGCCAACCCCGACGTGGCGTACCTGGACAGCGCCGCCACCTCGCAGAAGCCGCAGGCGGTCCTCGACGCCGTCCTGACCTATCTGACGACGGGCAACGCCAACGCCGCCCGGGGCACCTACCCGTGGGCGAACCGGACCACCACCCGCATCGAGGAGGCTCGCGACCGGCTGCGCCGCTTCCTCGACGATCCCGCGCCACAGCGTTCGGGCGTGCACTTCGTCAGCGGCACCACCGAGGGCCTGCGCGCCATCGCCCGCGACTGGCTCGCCCCGCAGTTGCGCGACGGCGACGAGATCATCGTGCCGTTCGCCGACCACGCCGCCAACAACGCACCCTGGCTGGAGACCGCGGAGCTGCTGCGTCACCAGGGCATGTCCATCGGCATTCGGGCCATGCCCTACGACGCCGCCCACGACTACGACACCGACCGGCTCGCGGCGATGATCAACGAGCGGACGCGCCTGATCGCCGCGACCCACGTGCACCATGTCTATGGCAACGACATGAACGTGCACCGGCTGCGCGCGACCGCCGGACCGAACATTCCCATCTGCCTCGACGCCGCGCAGGGCGTGGGGCATTTGCCGCTGTCCACCACGACGACCGATGTCGACTTCGTGGTGTTCTCCGGGCACAAGACGATGGCACTGCCGGGTATCGGCGCGATCTGGGCGCGCAATCAACGCGGTCCGGCGTACGCGCCGGTCGGCTGGAACGGCTCGCCCAACACCAGTGGCATCATCAGCCTGGTTGCCGCGCTGGACTGGCTCGACGCCGTCGGCCTGGATCGGGTCGCACGGTGGAACACCGCGCTCGGCGCCCGGCTCACCGACGGGTTGTGCACGCTGTCCAACGTTGAGGTGCTGGGCTGTCAGAGCAGCCTGGCCGCCGACGTCCCGACGCAGCAGCGTCAGGGCATCGTGGCTTTTCGCCACCGTCTGATCGGCTCGAACGACCTCGGGTTCATCCTGGCCGCGCACGGACTGCTGGTCCGCGCGGACGGTCACTGTCAGGGCGACCAGGGCGAAAAGACGGCATCGGTACGGGTGAGCCCGCACGTCTACAACACTGCCGAGGAGGTGGACCGACTCCTGTCGGTCCTGGCGGAGCTTGACCGGGATTGACCGACACACACCGCGATATGCCGGTTCTGTCGTCTCGGATCGCCTACTCTGTCGGAAATGGCTTCCGTTATCGGGTGGCCTTCCTGTCCACGCGTCGTCCCGGAGTGCGCCTATGGCAACGACCGTCCGCGCTCCCGGCGCTGTGCTCGACCGCGCGCAGGCCGTCCGGTGGCGCGAGGCGTGGTCTGCGGTCATGGAAGGTTTCGTGCCGCACCTCGCCAGCCTTGAGGAGACGCTGTGCCGCGTCGCCGAGACTGTGCGCGGTCGGAAGCCTGGTCGGGTGCTCGATCTGGGCGGCGGGCCGGGGCTGCTCGCCGAGCGGATGGCTCGGCGGTGGCCCAACGCAGTGGTCACCCTGATGGACATCGATCCCGTGCTGCTCGCGCTGGCACGCGGTGCCCTGGCCGATCAGGTGCGGTCGCTGGAGGGCGACCTGTCGACGCAGGGCTGGGTGGACCGTGCGGGTGGCGGCTATGACCTGATCACGGTGGTGATGACGCTGCACTACCTACCACCTGTTCAGGTGCGTGCGTTCTACGACGACGCCCGTCGTCACCTGGCGCCCGGTGGGCTGCTCATCGTCGCGGACCTCATGCCCGACGAGGGACTTCCGTCCCTGATGAGTGCCTTGGACCCGGCTCCGGACGGAGCCGCCGCGGAGTTGGCCTGGGCGCAGTGGTGGAACGACATCGGGGAGGTGGAGGAACTGCGCCCGCTGCTGGCGCAGCGGGCGGCGATCTTCGAGAACCGCCTGCCGGCCGAGTTCAGTGCTTCGGGATCCTGGCATGCCACCGCTGCTCGTGAGGCCGGATTCGACGAGGCCGGGATTCTCTGGCGATGTGGCAGGCACGCGGCGTTGGCGGCCGTGGCCTGAGGGCCGACCGCCCGGCCCCCGGACGCTGCGGGGGCGACACATGCACGTGTGGCCATCTCGCTATTAGACGATACTTAGCGAAAACGATTACCGTTCCGGATCTCAGGAATGGAGTGTTTTCGTGAAGCATGGACAGCGCACGATCATCGCCGCCGCGGCAGCCGCCGCGCTTGTTCTCCTCGGCGGTTGTGGCTCGGGTGACGACGCGGCCGAGGGCGGTAGCAACGCCTCGGCTGGTACCGGGCTCGCCGTGGTCGCCACGACGCCCGAGGTGGCCGACTTCGTTCGCACCATCGGCGGCAGCGACGTCACCGTCACCCAGATCATCAAGCCGAACGTCGACCCGCACGACTACGAGCCCACGCCGGCCGACATCCAGGCGATCGGCAAGGCCGCCATCGTCGTCAAGAACGGTGTCGGCCTCGAGGGGTGGCTCGACCAGACCATCGAGTCGGCCGGCTTCAAGGGCACAGTCGTCGACTCCAGCCAGGGCGTCACCCTGCGCGAGGGCGGCCACGAGGAGGGCGAGGGCGGGCACGAGGCCGAGGAGCACGACCCGCACATCTGGCACAACCCGTTGAACGCCAAGACGATGGTCGCCAACATCGAGAAGAGCCTCGCCGCGGCCGACCCCACGCACGCGGCGGCCTTCGCCAGCAATCTGAAGACCTACACGGCCGAACTCGACAAGCTCGACGCCGACAACGAGGCCGCCTTCGCGCGGATCCCTGCCGATCAACGCAAGCTCGTGACCAACCACGACGCCTTCGGCTACTACGTCGACCGGTACAGATTGCAGTTCGTCGGCTCGGTCATCCCCAGCCTCGACACCTCCGCCGAGCTGAGCGCGAAGCAGCTCACCGAGTTGGTCGCGAAGATCAAGGCCACGGGTACGAGGGCCATCTTCGCGGAGACGTCGCTGCCGCCCAAGAGCGCGCAGGCGATCGCCAACCAGGCCGGCGTGAAGGTCATCGGCGGTGCGGACGCCCTCTACGGCGACAGCATCGGCGCCGAGGGCACGCCCCAGGGCACCTACCTCGGTGCGGAGCGGCACAACACCCAGGTCATCGTCACGGCCTTGGGCGGCTGAGATGGGCGATGTCGCGGTGGCCGGCGCCGCCGTTCGTTTCACCGGGGTGAGCGTCGGCTACCACGGCACGCCCGTGCTCACCGATGTCAACCTCGCCCTGGTCCCCGGGCAGCGCCTGGCCCTGATCGGGCCCAACGGCGCCGGCAAGTCCACGCTGATCAAGTCGATTCTCGGCCTGGTGCCGATCCTCGCCGGCACGTCCACAGTCCTCGGGGGCGCGCCGGCCAAGGCCCGGACCCGCACCGGATACGTTCCGCAGACCGACTCCCTCGACGCCGATTTCCCGGTGACCGCGGGCCAGGTCGTCATGATGGGCCGCTACCGACGCATCGGCTGGTGGCGCCCCACCCGCACCGCCGACCGGCGAGCCGTCCACGAGGCGCTCGACCGCCTCGGCCTCGCCGACCAGGCGAAGACACACTTCGGCGTGCTCTCCGGTGGCCAACGCCAGCGGGTGCTGCTGGCCCGCGCCCTCGCCGCCGAACCACGGCTGTTGCTGCTCGACGAGCCGTTCAACGGCGTCGACGCGGTGAGCCAGGACGCCATCCTGTCCGTCCTGCGCGAACTCAGCGCGGCCGGGACCACCCTGGTGCTGAGCACCCACGACCTGACGGTCGCGCACGAACTCGCCGACACGGTCTGTGTGCTCAACGGCCGGCAGTGGGCGGTCGGTCCGCCCGATGAGACGTTGACCGCCGACACGCTGCGCCGCGCGTACGGCGGACACGCCATCGAGGTGGCCGACGGCCGGACAGTGCTGGTGGAGCCGTGATCGAGCCGTTCACCGTACCGTTCATGGGGCGCGCCCTGGCTGAGCTCGCGCTGCTCGCCCTCGTCTGCGGACCGGTAAGTGTCTTCGTCTTCGCCCGCCGCCTGTCGTTCGTGTCCGACGCGCTGACGCACACCGTGTTTCCCGGCGTCGTCATCGGGTTCCTGGCCGGTGGCATCGAGGGCATCGTCGTCGGGGCGCTCGTCGCCGGCGTCGTGACCGCGGTGGCGCTGACCCTGCTCAGCCGAGGCGGAGCGCTCTCTGACGATGCCGCCACCGCCGTGGTGCTCACCGCCATGTTCTCGATCGGCGTGGTGCTCGTGTCGCGGCGCTCCTCGTACACCTCGGATCTGACGTCGTTCCTCTTCGGGCGCATCCTGACGGTGACGCCGCGCCAGATCGCGGAGACCGCCGTGCTGGCGGTCGTCATCCTCGGGCTGCTGCTGATCAGCGCCCGCGCTCTGGTGTTCCGGACCTTCGACCCGGCCGGCGCGGCCGCCGCCGGCTTCCGGGTCGCCGGGCTTGATCTGTTGCTCAACATCATCGTCGCGCTCGTCGTCGTCGCCGCGGTACGCGCCGTCGGCACCATCCTCGTGGTGGCGTTGCTCATCGTGCCGGCCGCGACCGCTCGCATGCTCACCACCCGCCTGCCGCTGATGGCGGTGATCGGCACCGGGCTCATCCTCGTCGCCGCATACGCTGGCCTGCTGACGAGCTGGACGGCGTCGGTCGAGTACGGCATCTCCCTGACCTCGGCCTCCGCGGTCGTCCTGCTGCTCGTGCTCGCCTACCTGCTGCTGCTCCCACTGGGCGCGCTGCGGTCGAGACGCAACCACGGGCGGGTCGTCTCCTCCGAGGCAAGGAGGTCCCCGCATGAACTGGTGGGATGACGCGCTGCACCGGGCCACGGCCGAGGTGCTGCTCGCCGGCGCGCTCGCCGGACTCGTCGGCGTCCACGTCGTACTACGTCGGCTGTCCTTCTTCACCATGGCACTGACCCACGCCACGTTCCCCGGGGTGGTGGCGGCGTCCGTCATCGGCGTCAACATCGTCGTCGGCGGCGTGGTCGCGGGCGCGATCGTCGCGCTGGGCGTCGCCGCGCTCAGCCGCCACAGGAGCCAGAACACGGCCGCGGCGACAGGCGTCCTGCTCTCCGGCGGCTTCGCGCTCGGTGCCGGGCTCGTCGCCACCCAGAACGGCTTCAGCCGGGACCTGACCTCGTTCCTCGTCGGATCGATCCTCACCGTCAGCCCACAGGACCTCGGGACCACCGCGGTCGTGCTCGTCGTCGTCGCGGCCGTCCTGCTGGCCTGCGCCCGTCCGCTGCGCTACACCGGCTTCGACCGGGCCGGCGCGCAGGCGGCCGGCTTCGCCACCGGAGTCTGGGACGTCGTACTGCTGCTGGCCATCCAGGTGGCGGTCGTCACGATCGTCCCTGCTATCGGCACGATCCTCGCCCTCGCCCTCATCGTCGCGCCGGCAGCGGCGGCGCGCCAGTGGTCGCACCGGCTGAGCATCATCACCGCCCTGGCCGTCACACTCGGCGCTCTCAGTGGGCTCGGCGGTCTGTACGCGTCGAGCCGCTGGGACGTCGCCGCCGGCGCGAGCATCACCCTGACCGCCACCGCGATCCTGGCCGTGTCGACAGTGCTGTCCCGGCTGGTCAAATCCAGGCCCACGGCCACCGCCCGCCTGCGGGCGTTCGCGGCATGAGCAGCGCACCCGTCGACGAGACGAGTCGGGCACTGGACCGCGCCGTCGTCGTGCTGCGCGCCATGGCGTACGAGCACCGGATACGCATTCTCGTGCTGCTGCAGGACGGCGAACAGACGCCGGCATCCCTGGCGGCGGCGCTGTCCGCAGACTCGACGATCGTCGCCCGCCACCTGCGGTATCTCAAGGATGCCCGGTTGATCCGGCGCAAGCGTCGCGGGCGAGAGGTCACCTACACGCTGCAGGGGGAGGCCACCAGGCGACTCGTCACGGAGGTGCTCCACCACGCCCGGCACTCGGCCTGAACGTGGCCCGGGAAGTCCCGGCCGTGGGCGGCCGACGAGGAACCGCCGGCGGGGACCGACAGTCGGCGTCAATCCGCAACGGCGCCCGCCGGGTTCTTGACGAGATCGCGGATCCCGGCGTCCAGCGGCACCGTGGCGTGCCAGCCCAGTTTGGTCCGGGCGGCCGACACGTCCAGGCACACCCGCCCCACCTCCCCGGTGATCGGCGCGACGTGTACGGGCTTGGCAGGGGCGTCCAGCGCGTCACACACGGCCTGCAGGGCTGCCAGCACGCTCGTCTCCTGCCCCGAGCCGATGTTGAGCACGACCGGCGCGGTCGTCGTCACCGTCAGCCGGAAGGCCTCCGCGACGTCATGGACGTGGACGAAATCGCGCGTCTGCCGGCCGTCACCGATCACCTGCTGTGCCTCGCCCGCGGCCACGGCCCGCGCGAACCGGGTCAGCACACCGGGCCCAGGGCTGCCGTCGAGGTAGCGGCCGTACACGTTGCCCAGCCGGAGGACGGAGACCGGCAGCCCGGTCAACGCGCCGTACACGCCGGCGTACGACTCGGCGGTCGCCTTGCTGAGCCCGTACGGGCTGATCGGCCGGGGCTGCACCCGTTCGCTGGTCGCTGCGGCGGCACCCGCCTGCTCGCCGTATACGGCGCCCCCGCTCGAGGCCAGGATCACACGGCACTGCCCGGAATGGGCCGCAGCGTCCAGCATGGTGACCGTACCGAGCACGTTGGTTCGGGCGTCCCGCACCGGATCCTGCGTCGATGCGATCACGCGCGGCTGGGCCGCGAGGTGGACGAGGCCGTCAGGCGACCAGCGCCGCACCGCGCGGGCGGCCTCGTCGGTGGTGGCGTCGGTCACGAAGACGTTCTCCTCGCGCAGGCCCAGGCGGACCAGCTCGGTGAGCGTGACCAGCCGGCCACTCGACAGGTCGTCGAGCACTGCGACCTCGAAGCCCTCGTCGAGCAACACCCGCGCGACATGGCCGCCGATGAAGCCCATGGCGCCGGTGACCAGGACCCTCATCGACGGGTCCCGGTGAGGTCGGCCGGCTCCGTGGGCGCGGGAGCGCCCATGTGCGGCAGGCGGACCAGTTCCTCCGCTCCCGACAGCAGGTAGCGGGCGACGTCCTTGCCCATGCGCACCGCGTGGTCCATGTTGCCGTGCTCGTACATCCACACACCGAACCGGCCGCGTGAGTAGATCTGGTGGCTCTCCAGGTATCGCAGGATCGTCGCTACGGCCTCGGTGCGGTCCAGGGTCGGTATCGGGTAGGCCAGCGGTACCCGGCGGACGAAAGTGGATACCACGCTGCTCTCGTGGGGCAGCAGCCCGGAGCGGACGAGCCCGCGAATCGTGTCCCGGGTGGCCTCACCGGCGTCCGGCCAGGGGGTGCCGGCCGGCTGTGCGATCTCGGCCATGAACGAGACGTGACCGTCGTGCGGCTCGGGCAGGTTCCGCGCCGAGCACAACCCGATGTTGGTGATCCGGTAGAACGGGTAGACCTGCTCGGGGAAGTACAGCCAGTGCCAGTCGGTCCGCACGGTGCCCGTGGCGCCCACGCCGACCACGAGAACCTGGTTGTGCCGCAGCGCCCGGGCCGCGTCCCGCACCTCGACCGGGCAGTCGGTCAGCGCGGCGACCAGAGCGGTCAGCGGGATCGTGGAGATCAACTGATGGAAGCCGAGGCGATCACCGTTGCCGAGGGTCACCGTGCGCGCGTGCGGATCAACCTGGGTCACCGTTCGCCCGTACCGGACGTCGGGCAACTGGTCGGCCAGCCGGCGGAACGGCTCGCCGATGCCGCCTCTGCCCGGATAGCTGAACGTGCTGTTGGGCCCCCAGCCGGGCGTCACCCTTCCATGCACCAGGTTGGCGAGCGCCGTGCGCCAGTTCACGGTGGCCACGCGTTCGGCGATCCAGTCCGCGGACATCTCGGTGCAGGGAACTGTCCACACCTTGGCGTTGTAGGGGCGCATGAACCTGTTGGCGACGCCGGCCCCGAAGTTTGTCATGATCCAGTCGTCGAACGTCCGGACCGCCTGCCGGGGTCGTTCGATGAGGTCCACCATGCACTCCACGGCCTCGTCCGTTGGCAGCATCGCGAGGTTGTGCTGAAACGGATAGGGCACCCAGCGGCCCCCGTACACGACGTAGGAGGAGCGCTCGTGCCTCAGCACGTCGTCGCCCATCATGTCGTCGAGCAGCTCGTCGAAGTCGCCGAACGGGCTGAAGGCCACGTGTGCGCCCAGATCCCAGACGAAGCCGCGATCGTCGCTGAACGACGAGGCGAGCCCGCCGGCCGACTCCTCGCGCTCCACGACGATCGGCGTACGGCCGCCGCGGCGTAGCTCACGCGCTGCCGCCAGGCCGCACGGGCCGGCACCGAGGACTACGTGTTCGCCTGCCTTGGGGTTGGTTGATGCCATCGCCTTCCTCCATCGCGGCAGTGAGACCAGCCGTCTACATAGGACACGTGGACACTTCGACCGACCACCAGAGCATCACGGCGTGGGACGTCACACAACAGTTGAGCGCGGGGTGCACCGGTGGTCGGGTGCGGAGCTTGTCGCCTCGTGACCGCAGCTGGAATCGTCGCGGCCATGCCCGTCATCGTCGTTCGTGACCTGGTCAAGCAGTACCACCGGAGCAAGCGGATCACAGGACGCTGGGGCGCCCTGCGCACCCTGTTCACCCGCCAGCGCGAGGTGGTGTGCGCCGTCGACGGCATCGGCTTCGACATCGAACCCGGCGAGATGGTCGCCTATCTGGGCCCCAACGGCGCCGGCAAGTCGACGACGGTGAAGCTGCTCTGCGGGATCCTGACGCCGACATCTGGCACCGTCGAGGTGGCCGGCGTCCGCCCGTGGTTCGACCGCGTGCGCAACGCCCGGCAGATCGGCGTGGTCTTCGGCCAGCGCTCGCAGCTGTGGTGGGACCTGCCGTTGCGCGATTCGCTGGACCTGGTGGGCCGTCTCTACGAGGTACGCCCGGCCCGGTACCGGGAGAACCTGCGCCGGTTCACCGACCTGCTGCAGATGTCCGCCTTCCTGAACACGCCCGTGCGCCAGCTTTCCCTCGGCCAGCGGATGCGGGGCGAGCTCGCTGCCGCGATGATGCACGAGCCGCGCATCCTGTACCTGGACGAGCCGACGATCGGGCTCGACGTGCTGGCGCGCGACCGGATCCGCACGTTCATCCACGAGTTGAACCGCGACCGCGGCGTGACGGTCATCCTCACCACGCACGACCTCACGGACGTCGAGCGCCTGTGCCACCGGCTCCTGCTGATCGACAACGGCCGCCTGCTGCACGACGGTGACCTCGCCTCGCTGAAGGCGACCTTCCCCACCTACCGGCAGCTGGTGGTGCGGATGCCCGGGTGCACCAGGGCCCCGGAACTGGCGGGTGTCGAGGTCTCGCCGCGCGGTAACGGCGACTGGGTCCTGCGGTTCGATCCGGCCGCGGTCAACGTGGCCGAGCTCGTCGGCACGGTGCTCGGCCGGTATCCGGTCACCGACCTGTCGATCCTCGAGCCCAGCCTGGAGGACGTCGTGCACCGCCTGTACGGGACGGCAGGCCCGCCGGTGCGTCCCGCCAGCGAGACGCAGCCCGCGTGACAGCTGTTCCGTGTGGTTCCGGCCCCACGCGACAATGGTGACGCCTCTCGGCCGTTTCCCACCGACCAGCTCAGTTGGGAGTGCTGTGCCTGGTGTCCGCTTGCCGAGCGCCGTGGGCCGGTACCGGTGCATGATGGCGATTCAGGCCCGCACCTCGCTGGTGTACCGCGCCAACTACCTCGTGAACGTGGTTGCGGTGATCTTCCAGGTGTACCTGTTGCGGATCCTCTGGACCGCCGTCTATCAGGGCCGTCCCGAGGTCGCCGGGGTCAGCCTCGGCATCATGATCACGTACGCCACCTTCGCCAACGTGCAGACCTGGGTCACCTCTCCGTGGGAGTTCTCGCTGATACCGCCGCGTGTGCGGGAGGGGCAGATCGCCGGGGACCTCACCCGGCCGATCGGCTTCACCACGCAGATCCATGCGCGTCAGGTCGGTCGGGCGCTCGCCACCGCCCCGTTCGTGGCCGCGACGCTGCCGCTGGCCGTGCTGGTCGGCGGGGGACGGGCACCGGCGGGCCTCGCGGCCGCGTTCGGCTACGCGCTGAGCATGGTGCTGGCCTATCTCGTCAGCGCCATGCTCTCCGTCCTGGTCGGCATGATCGCGTTCTGGACGATGGAGACGACCGGCATCTTCGTCATCTACCGCGTCGTCTTCATGTTCTTCTCCGGCGCGCTCGTCCCGCTGTGGTTCATGCCGGACGCGCTGCGCCTGGTCGCCGAGGCACTGCCGTTCCAGGCGGTGACGTACGCACCACTGGCCATCTATCTCGGCCACGCCACTGCCGCCGACGTGCCCGGCGTCCTCGCCCTGCAGGCGTTCTGGGTCGTTCTGCTGTGGCTCGGCGGTCGGCTGGTCTGGTCGCGGGCGGTCCACCGCGTCGTCATTCAGGGTGGTTGACTCCCAGGAGGTGTCGATGTCTCCCGTACGCGCGTGGTGGATGCTGACCCGAGCCGCGGTCCGGGCGCAGGCCCAGTACCGGGTCAACGTCGTCGTCACCATTTTGGCCGGCATCGTCTACCAGGGCGTCGGGCTCGCGTCCATCGCGGTGGTGCTCCACCGGTTCGGTGACCTGGGCACGTGGAGCGTCGCCGAGGTGACGTTCCTGTACGCGCTCCGGCTCACCGCGCACGGCATGTGGGTGGCGCCGTTCAACCAACTGCTGTCGATCGACGAGATCGTGCGCGAGGGACACTTCGATCGCTTCCTGGTACGGCCGGGCAACCCGTTGCTGTACTTCCTGACCTACCGGGTGTCGCTGATGCCGACCGGCGACCTGCTCGGCGGCCTGGTGCTGCTGGCCGCCGCGTCAGCGGTAACGCCGATCGACTGGTCGGTGGCCGCCGTGGCGTATGTCGTGCTCGCCGTGCTCGGCGGCGCCTGCGTGGAATTCGGCATCCAACTCGGCCTGGGCGCCCTGACCTTTCGCACCCTCTCGACGCAGGCGCTGCGGTCGACAATTGACACCGTCTTCAACACCTTCGGCGGGTACCCGATGCACATCTTCTCGGGCACGGCGCAGTTCGTGTCGACCTTCGTGTTGCCGCTCGCGTTCGTGGCCTATCTGCCGGGCACGGTGCTGATGAACCGCACCGGCGAGCTGCGCGTGCCCGGATGGCTAGCGGCGGGCTCGCCGCTGGTGGGCTGTCTGCTGCTCGCGGGTGCGTACACGATCTGGGTCCGGGAGCTTCGGCGGTACCAGAGCAGCGGACACTGAGGGATCAGCGGCGGCCGCCGCGCAGCGGCCGCAGCAGGTCGGACATCCGGGTGGTCGCTTCCAGGTTCTCCGCGCTCTCCAGCGGGATCCGGAACACCCGGCGGTTCAGCGTGAGCGCGACCTGGACGCCGACGAGCGCAGGGAACGCACCGATCGCCCTCGCCAACAGTCGGAACGGCAGCGGGCCGGGCAGCTCGGGCCGGATCTCCCGGGCCAGAGCGAGATACGTGCGCGCCTTGCCGTAGCGGTGCTCCGCGATGCACACCCGAGCGGCGATCCAGACCAGGAAGTTGACTGCGAACTCCTCGATGGGCCCGTCCATTCGGCCGTGGGTGCGGGCGACATCGAGCATCTTCAGCACCGACGTGAAGTACTGCTCGTTGTCGAACCGCATCTGCTGGGTGGCCCGCTCGCCCGGGTGGTTGCGGTAGATCACCCCGACCATCTCGAGCGGTGCGGACTTCGCGCCGGCCAGCGCGTGCCGGGCGGACAGCTCGATGTCCTCCATGCAGCGCAGACTCTCGTCCCAGGTGCCGAACTGATCCAGCGTCGACCGACGGTACAGCGGCTGGGACGTCTCCAGGGACGGCACACCGGTGCCGGGCAGGACAAGCGAGTAGACCCAGTCGTGCATGCCCTCGACGCTGCGTTTCAGCTCGTCCTCGGGAAACGCCGGCTCATCGGTGAACTCGTACTCGTCGGGGTAGTGCACGGCGGTGAAGACGAGGTCGAGGCCGGGCTCGGCGCGGAACCTCTCCAGCGACCGCTCGATCTTCGTTGGCATGAGAACGTTGTCGGCGTCCAGGAACTGGATGAACTCGCCCTGTGCCCGGCCCAGTGCCACGTTGCGGGCGTGACAGGCTCCGCCGTTGGGAATGGACGTCACGTCGATCCGGTCGCCGAACTCCGCCAGTACGGCCATGCTGTCGTCGGTCGAGCCGTCGTCGACCACGATGACCTCGACCCTCGGATGGGTCTGGCGCAGGGCGCTGCTCACGGCGTGGCGCACCCACCTGCCGGCGTTGTAGCAGGGCACGATGACGCTCACCAACGGGGTGTCGACGGACATGCTCGCCTCCTTGCGCGGGAAAATCCTGATCACGGGAACGTGCGGGCCGCCCCGGGGTGGCCGGGTCGACCCCCGGTGCTGCCGCCGCTCAGCGATGCGGTGCGAACGCCGCGATGCCGTTCGGGGTGCCGAGGCCGGTCGGCCCGTCCCATCCGCGAACCGCCGTGCAGAGTCGGGTCTCGGCGCAGTCGCCGGTGCTGCCGCTCACCACGTCGAAGAGGCCGGCGCGCGCCCGGTACGGGTAGCTGTTCGCGGTTCTGGCATGGCCGGCCGCCCCGGCAAGCGCGTAGACGCCCGCGATGAAGGGCGCGCCGGCGCTCGTGCCGCCGTCGGTACCCCAGCCGGTGTCGCCGTACGTCTGATAGACCGCCACGCCCGCGTCCGGGTCGCCGATCGCCGCCACGTCGGCGGTGGCCCGGCTTGCGCACGGTGTGCGTCCATGCTGGAACGACGGCCGGGCCAGGTACGCCGAGCAGCCGCTACCACTGCCCGGCCAGGCACTCTCCGTCCAGCCGCGTGGTGTGTGCGAGCGCACCAGGGTGGTACCGCCGACGGCTGTGACCCTGGGCGAGGATGCCGGATAGACGGGGCCGGCGACGTAGCCGCTGTCGCCGCTGGCCGCGGTGAACACGACCCCGGGATGGTCGAACACCTGCTTGTCGATCACCGCCTCGAGCGGCTCCTCGGCGGTGCCCCAGCTCATCGACACGTAAGGCGCGCCCAGCCCGACCGCGGTGCCGACCGCCGTGATCAGGTTCATTGACGCGTCGTCGGCCTCGACGAGCAGGATGCGGCAGGTGGGGCACGCGGCGGAGACCATGGCGAGGTCGAGCGAGATCTCGCCGGCCCAGCCCGCGTCGGCGGCCGGCAGTGGTGCCGGCGCCCCCCGCTGGTTGACCTTGCGGAAGCAGCCGTTCGCCGAGGTGCAGGGCGGCAGACCGAAGGTCGCGCGGTAGACCGCTAGGTCGGACTCGGCGTTCGGGTTGTCGTAGGCGGCGACGATCGCGATCGTCGCGTCGGTCGACGAGCGCGGCAGCCGGTATGCCGAGCGCAGATCGGCCGGGCCGAATCCGGCCGGCTTGCCGCCGGAACGCAGCGTTGCCGATGCGGCGCGCCGGTGGCCGAAGCAGCGGAAGTCGGTGGGGTCGGTGGGTGTCGCGCAGCCCAGCCGCCCACCGCTCGGCGCGACGCCGGTGGGATCCGCGACTCCGGTGGGAACCGCGACGACCGGGACCGCCGTGGCCGCCAGCATCGCGGTCACCGAGCCGAGCACCACCGCGGTCCGCAGAGATCTGTGCACGTGGCCTCCTTCGTCCGCCGGTGGAATCGCATGCATCGATGAGTGTGTAGGCGCGTTTCGGGCAGGCGCAACAGCCGGCACGGCGGCCGTGCCGGCGGCTGTCTCGCCGGCGAGACAGCCGTGCTCCGACCCCTTCATCGCCCTTGTCGCCCCGCTCGCGCGGTCGGTAGAAAAGGCAGCAGCCCCCCGAATCCGCCATCAGAGGAGAGCCTGATGAGCACGATGCTGGACGTGGTTTGCCCAGGGTGCGATGGCAAGGTCTCGGTTCGGTCGACGGTCGTGGTCACCGAGATCGTCGAGTGTGGAGAGTGCCGCGGCGAACTGGAGGTGATAGCCACCGCACCGGTGGTGCTCGCCCTGGCGCCGCAGGTGGAGGAGGACTGGGGCGAGTAGCGGCGGCCGGTCGGGAAGTGGATGCCATGTCCAGACTCGCCATGCTCGGCGGTGAGCCGGCGGTGCCGGCCGGGACGCCGGCGCCCGAGTGGCCGGTGGTGACCGAGGCCGAGCGCGCGGCGGTGGCCGAGGTGCTCCGTTCCGGCCGGTTCACCTGCGTCGCCGCCGGGGAGCAGGAGATACCGGCTCTGGAACGGGAGTGGGCCGGCCGGGTCGGCACCGCGCACTGCCTCGCCGTGGCCAACGGCACCGTGGCGCTGTCCCTCGCCCTCTGCGCGGCCGGTGTGGCGGCGGGCGACGAGGTCATCGTTCCGGCCCTCAGCTTCGTCGGCAGCGCTCTCGCGGTGGCGCACCTCGGCGCCGTGCCGGTCTTCGCCGACATCGATCCGGTCACCTTCAACCTCGCACCGGACGCGCTGGCGGCGGCGCGGTCGGCGAGGACCGCCGCCGTGCTGCCCGTGCACCTGCACGGTCTGCCCGCCGAGATGGACGAGATCTGTGCGTTCGCCGGGCGGCACGGCCTGGCCGTCGTGGAAGATGCCGCACAGTCGCACGGCGTCGCCTACCGCGGCCGGGTGACCGGCTCGATCGGCGCACTGGGAGCCTTCAGCCTCAACGCCTCCAAGAACCTGCCGACGTGTGGCGAGGGCGGTCTCGTCACCACCGATGACGACCGGCTGGCGGCACAGGTCGGCCGGATGCGGCAGTTCGGCGAGGACATCCCGGCCCGAGGCGAGCGGTCCTACCTATCCCGAAGCATCGGCTGGAACGCCAAACTCGGCGCGATCCAGGCCGCGTTCACCCGCCGCCAGCTCAGCCGGTTCGACGAGGTGAGCGGGGCGCGTGACCGTGCCGTCCGGCCGTTCCTGGACCAGGTGGGGGCGCTGCCGGGCTTCTCCGTGCCGGTCTGCCCCGAGGACCGCGAGCACGGGTGGCACATCCTGCGGTTCCGGGTGCGTGCCGAGGCGTTCGGCCTTTCCCACGAGTACGCACCGGCGCTGCGGGCCGCGGTGGCCCGAGTGCTGCGCGGTGAAGGCGTGCCGGTATCGCGGTACCAGTCCGTACCGCTGTCCGAGCAGCCGGTCTTCCGCGACGGCGGGGTCGCTTATCGGACTATGGACGTGGATGTGTGCCGGGCGGTCGTGGACGACTCGTTCGTCATCCAACGTGCCCAGCTCAATCCCGGCACGGGCGCGCTGCTGCGGCGATTCGCCGACGCGTTCGAGAAGCTGTGGGCCAACCGCGACGTGCTTGTGGCGATGGCCCGCTCGTCACGGACGGACACACCGACCCGCTCGCGCACACCGACCCGCTCGCGCACACCGACCGGCTCGGGTGCTGAGACCAACGAGGAGAGGGAGCCGGAATGATCGCGGCCACCGGGAAGATACTGCTGCTGTGGAGCGTGCCGCGGGCTCGCTCGACGGCCTTCTTCAGAATGATGCTCCAGCGCGGTGACGTCGTCGCTGTCCACGAGCCGTTCTCCACCCTTGCCGCGGACGGCGTCGCGGAGGTCGCCGGGCGCACGGTCCGCACCGAACGAGCGGTGATCGACACCCTGACCACCCTGCCGCCGCACCGACGCGTGTTCGTCAAGGACACCACCGACGAGGAGTACCCGCGAGTGCTGGCCGATCCGGAGTTCCTCCGGTCGCGGGCGCACAGCGCGTTTCTCATCCGGGACCCGGCCGAGACCATCGCGTCGTACTACGCGGTCAATCCGCGGGTGCGCCGCGACCAGATCGGCTTCGAGCACCTGGAGCGGCTGTTCCTGCGGGTGCGGGAGCTGACCGGCCGCACGCCGCTGGTGATCGACGCCGCCGACCTCGTAGCCGATCCGAGCGGCACGGCCGCACGCTATTGTGCGGACGCTGGCATCGCATTCCTGCCTGCGGCGATGTCCTGGCCCGCGGGGGACCGGCCGGAATGGCGCGCATCCGAGCGGTGGCACCGGGATGTCGCGCGCACCACCGGGTTCGAGAACCGCTCGCCGCGTCACGGCGTGGTGCTGGATGACGTCCCACACCTGCAGGCGTACCTCGACCATCACGCACCGGTCTACCAGCGGCTGCGCCGACAGTGCCAGACCGGGCCGACCGCATCGGCGCGTCGGCCGTGACCGGCGATACCGTCGCCGACGGGCCCCGCGTCGGCCTGCTCGCGGCCCGGATCCGGACCGAGGAACGGGACATCCTGACCGCCCTGCGCCGTCGCGGTGTCGAAGCCGTGCCCGTCGACACCGCCGCGCTCCACTTCCCCCTCGACCGCGCGCCCGCCCCGTGGTCGCTCGTGCTGAACCGGGAGATCAGCCTGACCCGGGCGGTGTACGCGGCCCGCTGCCTGGAGGCCTGGGGCGTCCTCGTGGTGAACACCGCGGCCACCGCCGCGACCTGTGGCGACAAGTGGCTCACCTCGCTCGCCCTGGACGATCGGAGCCTGCCCACGGCCCGCACGGCGCTCGCCCTCACGCCGGCAGCCGCGCTGGCGGCCCTGGACGAGATCGGCTACCCGGCGGTGATCAAGCCGCTGGTCGGGTCCTGGGGTCGGCTGGTCAGCCTGCTGCCGGACCGCGCCACCGCCGTCACGGTGCTGGACTACGTGGCCGCCCTGCCCGCACCGCTGGCCCGGCTGGTCTACGTGCAGCAGTTCATCGCCGACGCGAAACGGGACCTGCGCGTGGTCGTGGTCGGCGACCAGGCGCTCGGGGTGACCTGGCGGCAGGCGCAGGGCTGGCGGGCCAACGTGGCGACCGGCGCCACGAGCGTGCGCTGCGCCCTCACCAGCGAGGTGGCCGAGCTCTCCGTCGCGGCCGCGGAGGCGGTCGGCGCCGAGCTCGCCGGCGTCGACCTGATCGAGGACGCTGCGGGCGAGCTGCGGGTCATCGAGGTGAACCACCGCGTGGAGTTCGCCGGCTTCCAGGCCGCGCACGCGGACCGGGTGAACGTCGCCGAGTGCATCGCCGACCACCTGATGCGGCAGGTGGGGGCATGATCCGGGCAATGGTCGTCGGTGCGGCCGGCTACATCGGCGGCGAGCTGCTGCGGTTGCTGCTCGGTCACCCGGACGTCGAGGTCACCGCGGCCGTGTCGACCGGATCGGCCGGCCGGCGGGTGGACGGAGTGCATCCCAACCTGCGCGGCGTGACCGATCTGATCTTCGCCGGGGCGGCTGATCCGGGGCGCTGCGAGGTGCTGTTCTCCGCGTGGGGTCACCGCCGCGCCATGCGGGAACTGCCGGTCCTGCTCCGTGCGGGCACCACGGTGATCGACCTGTCGGGGGACTTCCGCCTCGCCGATCCGCTGCAGTACGCCCACTACTACGGGGAGCCGCAGCTACGCCCGGACCTGCTCGCCGAATTCGTCACCGGGCTGCCCGAGACACACCGCAAGCAACTGGTCGACGCGGCTCGGATCAGCGTGCCGGGCTGCATGGCGACGGCCGCGATACTCGCGCTCCGGCCGGTGCTGCGGGCCGGCCTGGTCACCGGCGAGGTCTGGGTCGACGCCCGCACCGGATCGAGCGGCTCGGGCCGGCTGCCGAGCGAGGCCAACGTGCACGCCGAACGTTCCGGGGCGATGCGAATCGTCGCGCCCTTCGGGCACCGGCACGAGGCGGAGATCGAACAGGCGGTCGACTGCCCGGTGCGGATGACCGTGACCGGGGTCGAGGCGGTGCGCGGAGTGCAGGTGGTGTGCAGGGCCGCGCTGGCCGACGGTGCCGACCTGCGAGCCGTGCGAGCCGCGTACCGCACCCGCTACGCCGACGAGCCGTTCGTCCGGGTGGTGGCCGAGCGGCGGGGGCTGCACCGGCTGCCGGAGCCGAAGCTGCTGATCGGTTCCAACTTCTGTGACGTCGGCTTCGCCGTCGACGAGCCGAGGCGTACCGGAATGTTCGTCGCGGCCCTGGACAACTTGGTCAAGGGCGGCGCCGGCAACGCGGTGCAGTGCATGAACATCCGCTTCGGGCTGCCGGAGAGGCGTGGGCTGGAGTTCACCGGTCTGCATCCGAACTGAGGGAGGGCCATGCCGGACATCGTGGTGGTCAAGTGCGCTGGTAACGGCACGGCGGACGTGGCCGCGATCTGCGCCGACGTCGGTGCCCTGACCGGGGCCGGCCGGCGGGTGGTGCTCGTACACGGCGGATCCGCCGACATCGCCCGGCTCGCGGCCCGGCTCGGGGTGCCACAGCGGCAACTGCTGGCACCGGACGGGTCGGTCGGCCGGTACACGGACGCGGCCACCCTGGAAGTGACCCTGCTCGCCCTGGCCGGGGCAGCGAAGCCACGCCTGCTGGTGGGCCTTCTGTGCGCTGGCGTGCCGGCGGTTGGCCTGACCGGCCTCGACGCGGGACTGCTGCGGGCCCGGCGGGTGGCGGCGCATCGGGCAGTCCTGGACGGACGCACAGTCGTGGTACGCGACGACCACTCCGGCCGGCTGGTCGGCGCGCGGCCCGAACTGCTCACTCATCTGCTGCACGCCGGCCATGTGCCGGTGGTGTCGCCGCCGGCCCTGGGCGAGGACGGCCGGCCGCTGAACGTGAACGCCGACCGGGCCGCCGCCGCCATCGCAGTGGCCCTGCGGGCCAGCGCCCTCGTGCTGCTCACCGGCGCGCCCGGGGTGCTCGCCGACGCGACCGACGAGAGGACGCTGCGCCGCGTCGTACCGGTCGGCGCGGGCCCGCTGCCACCGGGCGTCACCGGCGGGATGGCGGTGAAGCTGCTGGCCGCCCGCTCGGCGGTCGAGGCCGGGATCCCGTCGGTGCGGATAGCCGACGCCCGCGTCCCGGCGCCGGTCACCGCGGCCCTGGCCGATGCTGGCAGCCGGATCGTGCCGGCACCGGTCGCGGCGGCCCGATGAGCGCACTGGACCCCGTCGGGCTGCTGCGCCGGATGGTGGAGACGCCCTCGCCCTCGGGTGGCGAACGCGGCATCGCCCAGCTCCTGGTCGCCGAGATGACCGCGCGTCGCTTCTCGGCGCGGGTCGACGCGGTCGGCAACGCGGTGGGCGAGATCGGACCGCCGGGTGGCCCGACCGTGATGCTTGTCGGCCACCTCGACACCGAGGGCGCCACTCTTCCGGTGGCGGTGCGTGACGGCCGGCTGTACGGACGCGGCTCGGTCGACGCCAAGGGCGCGCTGGCAGCCATGGTCTGTGCGGCCGCGGCGAGCCGGTTTCCGGGCCGCCTGGTGGTGGTCGGCGCCGTCGAGGAGGAGATGCCCAGCTCCCGTGGGGCACACCATCTCGGGCGGACCCATCCGGCACCGGACGCGCTGCTGATCGGCGAGCCCAGCGGCTGGTCTTCCGTGGTGCTCGGCTACAAGGGCCGGACGGACTTCCGCTACCGGGTGCGGTGCGCGCCGGGCCATTCCACCCGGCCCACCCCTCGGGCCGCGGAACTCGCCGCCGCGGCATGGCGAACCTTCCAGGACGCGGTCGGCCCCCGGCTCAGCCACGCCGTCTTCGACCTGCCGGGCACCACGCTGCACGAGATCCGCGGCGATCTCGACGCCGCCGAGGCGGTGTTCAGCGTGCGCAGCCCACTCGGCTTCGCCCCGGACGACCTGCTCGCCGTGCTCCGCGACCGGTTGCCCGAGGGCGAGATCACGCTGGTGAGTTCGGTGCCGGCGTGCCGGGTCGGTCGCCGCGACCCAGTGGTACGCGCACTGAGCAGCGCCATCGACGGGCAGGGCGTACGGCCGACGTTGAAGGTCAAGACGGCCACCTCCGACATGAACACCCTCGCCGGCTACTGGTCGGTGCCGATGGCCTGCTACGGGCCGGGCGACAGCCGACTGGACCACAGTGCCGACGAGCATCTGCCGCTCGACGACTACCTGCGCGCCATCGCCGTGCTCGTCGACGCGCTCGACGGGCTCGGCGAGCGGCTCACCGTGGGAGACCGGCCGTGACCGCCGCGACGGAATTCGCCGCCGCCGCTCTGCGGGTACGGCGGCGAATCGTGGCGATGTGCGCGTCGCCGACCGGCGGCCATCTGGGCGGCTCGATGTCGCTCGTCGAGATCCTGCTCGTCCTGTACCGCGACGTCATGCTGGTCGACCCGGTCCGGCCCGCGCGGCCGGACCGGGACGTGTTGTTGCTCAGCAAGGGCCACGGGGCAATCGGGCTGTACGCGGTGCTGGCCGAGTGCGGCTTTCTGCCCGAGGCGCTGGTGGAGTCGTACGGGCTGCCCGGAAGCCGGTTGATGGCGCACCCCACCCCCGGTCTGCCCGGCATCGAGGCGCCCACCGGCGCGCTCGGCCACGGCCTGCCGCTGGGCGTCGGCGTCGCGCTCGGCCTGCGGCTGACTGGCTCGGCCCGACGCTGCTTCGTGATCCTCGGCGACGGGGAGCTGCAGGAGGGTTCGGTGTGGGAAGCGGCCATGGCCGCCGGCGGATACGGCCTGGACCGGCTGACCGCCGTCGTCGACCGCAACGGCCTGCAGATCACCGGAGCTACCGAATCGGTCGTGGGTCTGGAACCGCTGGCCGGCAAGTGGGAGAGCTTCGGCTGGCGGGTGGTCACGGCGGACGGGCACGATGCGACGAGCCTGCGCGGGGCGCTGGGCTCCACCACGCCGGGCCGTCCCACCGTGGTGCTTGCCGCCACAGTCAAGGGAAAGGGCCTGCCCTACGTGGAGAACAAGGTGCACAGTCACTTCGCGCGACTGCGTGGAGCGCAACTGCGGCGCGCCACCTCCACACTGGACCTGGCGGAACCGCGGGATCCGTCGTGACCGCCGTCGCGGACAGCCGGACGGCCCGGGAGGCGTGCGCTCACCAACTGGCCGACCTGATGCGCGCCGACGACCGGGTGGTCTGTCTCGACAGCGACACGGGGGCCTTCGCCCGGATCGACTTCGGCCCGGCCGCCGCGCGCTACCTCAACCTCGGCATAGCCGAGCAGAACATGATGGGAGTGGCCGCAGGGTTGGCCCGCACCGGGCTGATCCCGTTCGTGCACACGATGGCCACGTTCGCGGCCACCCGGGCGCTGGAGGCGGTGAAGGTGGACCTCGCGTACGCCGGCCTGCCGGTGCACATCGTGGCCTCCCACGCCGGCCTGTCCGCGGCGTCGCTGGGTCCCACGCACCACGCGCTGGAGGACATGGCGATCATGCGCATGCTGCCCGGCATGCACGTGGCGGTGCCGGCCGACGCGGACACCGCGCTCACCCTGCTACGTCAGGCACCGGCCCTCGACGGCCCGAGCTATCTGCGGCTCGGGCGCGACGCCACCCCGCCACTGCCCGGCGGGCAGGAGCCGGTGCGGTGGGGGAACTGCCGGACGCTGCGCCCGCTCGGCGGCGAGGTGCTCATCGTCGCGTGCGGCCCGTGGCCGGTGTCTGCGGCCCTCGCGGCGGCCGACACGCTGGCGGCGGCCGGCACCGGAGTGACGGTGCTCGACATGCACACGGTCAAACCGCTGGACACCGCGACCCTGAGCCGGGCCGCGCGGACTGCCAGGGCGGTGGTGAGCGTCGAGGAGCACTGGGTCAGCGGTGGGCTGGGCTCGGCGGTGGCCGAGTGGCTGAGCGCGACCGACCCGCGGCCGGTGCACCGGATCGGCGCACCGGACCGGTTCTTCACCCTGTGCGGCGACCACGCACACCTGCTGGAGCAGGCCGGCATCACGGCGGAGGCGGTGGTCGCCGCGGTCCGACCCATCCTGGTGACGTCAGCCCGGTAGCCGAGCCGCAGCCTGCGCACGCAACGCGACCGGGGTGCCGTAGCGGATTGTCTCCACCGCCGCCCGGCGGTAGTACCGGGCCACCGGTGCGGCGAGCGTGTAGCCGTACGCGCCGTGCAGCTGGACCCCCTCCGCGGTCACGTCCCGGGCGAGCTCCGACACCAGGGCGAGGGCCGCCGCGCTCCCGATGCCCCCGCCCGCGTCGTGCCTGACCGCCAGGGCGCGCACCAGGCGGCCCGCGGCGTGCAGGCGGGTCGCCAGTGCCGCGAGTCGGAACGACACATGCTGGAACGTCGCCACCGGGCGGCCGAACTGGCGGCGAGCCTTGGCATACCGCAGGGTCAGCTCGAACGCGTGCCCCGCCAGGCCCAGCAGGTACCCGCTCTGCCGCAGGTACAGGCGGTCCAGCAGGCACCAGTACGCGGGCGAACCGGCCGCGCACACCACGTGCTGCCGGGGCACCGCCGCGTCGGCGAAGCCGACTTCGGCAATCCCGAGTTCCCCGCGCGAGACGATCTGTACGCCGTCCGCGTCCCCGTCGACCACCACCAGCGCCGACCCGGCTGGCGTCGAGGCGAGCACCAGCAGCCGATCGGCCTGCTCAGCGCCGGCAACGGGCCCGGCGTCGCCGGTCAGCCGACCGTCGGCCAGCGTCGGCCGGTGGCCGCCGGCCGGCGGCGCGACCGCCACCGTCCGGGTCAGGTCGCCCGCCGCCGGCCCGTCCTGCTCCGCGACGGCGAGCGTGGGCGCCAGCGGTCCGGCGATCAGCAGCCGGCCCAGCTCCTGCATCAGCACCACGGAGTCGGCCAGGCCGGCGGCGGAGCCACCGGCGGACCGGGGCAGGGTCAGGCCGGCCGTGCCGCTGTCGACAAGTGCCCGCCAGACCTCGTCCGGTCCGGGGCCGCCGTCGACCGGTCCGGTACGGATGGGATCGTCACCGGCGGCTCGCAGCGCGCCGGGGAAGGTGTACTCCACGAAGCGCCGGAGCCTCCGGCGCAGCCGGGCGTCGGGGTCGTCGAGCGGTTCGGCGGCTGCGTCGGGAGTCTGTACCCGCAGGTGGCCGCCCGCGATCGCGTACAGCATGATCTCGGAGGTGCCCGCGGAGAGGGTGAGGCCGGGCGCCTCGCCCAGCAACGAACCGGCGCCCGGCAGGCCCACATCGAGGGCGAGTCGAGCCAATGGCCGGCCGACCTCGGTGTTGTACCACTTCGACATGGCCGCGCCCACGCCGTCGAGGCGCCCCTGCGCCTGTTTGCCGATCATCTCCCAGGCAAGCTCCCCGCCGGCCGAGACCTCGCTCTCGAGCGCGGCGAGCGCCTGCGCCACGCCAGGGTCGGAGCCCGCGCCGCCGGCCCGGGCGTGCGCCGCGATGTCGTCGAGCCAGCGGCGCACCTTGAGGTGGGCCTCCAGGCCGGTACGCTCCATCGACAGCGCCTCATTGAGCAGCGGCCAGCCCTCGTCGACCGCGCCGATCACGTTCTCGGCGGGCACCTCGACGCCGTCCAGCGTCACCCGGCTGAACGGGTTCGCCGAGAGGCACGGCGTGGTGTGCACGGTCACGCCGGACGCGTCCAGCGGCATCCAGAACAGCGTGATCCCGTCGTGCGGCGTGTCCCCAGGATCTGCGGTGCGCGCCGCGACCACGCCATACCCGGCGTGCTCGGTCGCCTGGCTGTACACCTTGGTTCCGGAGAGCCGGAAGCCGCCCGGCACCGCCTCGGCGCGGCAGCTCAGCGACGCGAGGTCGGACCCGGTCGACGGCTCGCTGTACAGGGTGCACGCGGTGAGCTCGCCGCGAGCCAGGCGCGGCAGGAAAGCCGCGCGGACGGCCTCGCTGGCGGCCGCCAGCAGCAGGTTGCCCACGTAGCAGATGGACACCACGAACAGCAGGTCGGGCACACCGTGACGGACCAGTTCGCGGTGTACCAACGCCGTCTCGACGGGCCCCCGGCCGGCGCCGCCGTACCGCGTCGGCCAGCCCGCGGCGAGCCAGCCCCGCCGGCCGAGCAGGCGGTGCACCAGGTGCAGCGGCTCCCCGGCGCCCGGGCCGGCGCCCTCGGCCGCCGCGACAGCCGCGGCCATTTCCGCGGTGGCGAAGAACTCGCGCAGCTCGTGCTCGAACAGCCGCTGCTCGTCGCGCAGGGCGATCACGGCGCCTCCCCGGACACCAGACGTTCCACCTCGTCGTCGTCCAGCGCCGCCAGCCTCGCGAACAGCAGTTCTTCGATGTGGTCGCCGATCCGTGCGACGGTGCGCAGCTCGAAGAACTGCTCGACGGTCAGCGGAACGTCGAAGGCTTCCCGGATCCGCGTGGTGAGCTGCGTCGCGAGCAACGAGTGGCCGCCCAGCGCGAGAAACTCGTCGTGCAGCCCGATCGGCTGCGCACCGAGCATCTCGGTCCAGAGGCCGAGCAGCACGCGTTCAACCTCGGTGACGGCGGGATCGCCGTCCGGGTCGGCCGGCGCCTGGGCGGGGGCCTCGCTGTCGGCGGCGCGGTGGCCGCCGAGGCCGGGGCCCCCGTCGATCCACAGCCGGCGGCGCTGGAACGGATAGCCGGGCAGCGGCACCCGCCGACGTCCGGGGCCGTCGTGGTAGGCGGACCAGTCGATGTCGACACCGGCGGCCCAGAGTCCGCCGGCCGCGTCGGGTACGGCCGCACCGGAGAGCCCGCCGGGACCGGTGGCCGGCAGGGTGCTGATCAGCACCGGTCGGTCCGCCCCGGGCGGGACGGCCGGACCAGCCAGCCCGGATCCGGGCCCCACCTCCAGCAGCACCCGCGGACCATCGGCCAGCAGATTCCGCACCCCGTCGGCGAAGCGCACCGTGCCGCGCAGGTGGGCGGCCCAGTACTGAGGGCTGGTCGCCTCGTCGGCCGTGATCCAGCGGCCGGTCACGTTGGACAGGTAGGGGATCCGCGGCGCGTTTCGCCGCACGCCCGCCACCACCGCCTCGAACGTGGCCAGCACCGGATCGAGCAGCCAGGAGTGGAAGGCGTGCGAGACGAACAGGCGTCGGGCCGGAACACCCCGGGCGGCCGCCTGCTCCGCCACGGCTGTGATCGCGCTGGTCGTTCCGGAAAGCACGGTGAGGCGGGGTCCGTTGATCGCCGCCACCGAGAGCTCGGCGGCGACGCCGGGCCGGCCGATGCCGTCGATCAGCTCGGCCAGTTCGTCCTCGGAGCAGCCGGTGCTCAGCATCGCGGCGTCCGGCATGCCGCTCACCAGCCGGCCGCGAGCGGTGACCACCGTCAGCGCGTCCTCCAGCGAGAAGACCCCGGCCACGCAGGCGGCGACGTACTCACCGACGCTGTGGCCGATCATCGCCGCAGGCCGTACGCCCCAGGCCGCCCAGAGCTCGGTCAGCGCGAACTCGACGACGAAGAGCGCGGGCTGGGCGAGCGCGGTGTCGCGCAGGTCCGGCGCGCCCGGGTCGTCCAGCAGCGCGGCGCGCAGGCCGCAGCCGAGCGTGGCCGGGACGAGTCGCAGGCAGCGGTCGACTGCGGCCCGGAAGACCGGCTCGTCGCGGTACAGCACCGCGGCCATTCCCCGGCGCTGGGAACCCTGCCCGGGGAAGAGGAAGGTGACCTCCCGACCGCCGACGGTGCCGTCGCCCGTGGCCGGCCGGGCCTTGAGCGCGGCGCACAGCTCGGTCGCGTCCGCACCGCTCACCGCCCGCCGGTAGCGGTGCACCCGGCGGCCCACCTGGGTGGTGTAGGCGACGTCGGCGAGCGGCGTTTCCGGCTCCTTGCTCAGGTGGCGGGCGAGCGCGTCGCTCAGCTCGGTCAGTGCCGCCGGGCTCGTCGCCGACAGGGTCAGCACGTGCCGGGTGCGGCCGGGGACGGGCGGCGGCGGCGCCGGTGGCTCCTGCAGGATCACGTGGGCGTTCGTGCCGCCCATGCCGAACGAGCTGACCCCGGCCCGGCGCGGGCCGTCGCCGGCCGGCCAGTCGCGAACGGCGGCGTTCACCACGAAGCCGGCCTCGCTGAGCCGGCTGCGCGGGTTCGGCGCCCGGAAGTGCAGCGTCGGCGGCAGCACGCCGTGCCGCAGCGCCAGGGCCGTCTTGATGACGCCGACGACCCCGGCCGCCACGTCCAGGTGGCCGATGTTCGACTTCACCGAGCCGATCATGCAGCTCGCGGACGTCCCATCCCGGCCGAGGGCCTCGGCCAGGGCCGCCACCTCGATCGGGTCACCGAGCGCCGTGCCGGTGCCGTGCGCCTCGACGTACCCGATGCTGTGCGGGCTGACGCCGGCCGCGTCCACGGCTTCGGCGACCACCTCGGCCTGGCCCTGTGCGCTCGGCGCGGTGTACCCGGCCTTCCGGCTGCCGTCGTTGTTCACCGCCGAGCCGAGGAGCAGCGCGTGCACGGTGTCCCCGTCGGCGAGCGCGTCGGCCAGGCGCTTGAGAACCACGATGCCGGCACCGTTGCCGGGAACGGTGCCGGCGGCCGCGGCGTCCAGCGGCCGGCAGTGCCCGTCCGGGGACATGATGCCCTGCTCCTCGAACCGGTACCCGGCCAACTGCGGCAGGCTGAGCGCGACCCCGCCGGCCAGAGCCAGGTCGCACTGACGGGAGAGCAGCGAGTCCACGGCGAGGTGCACGGCGACCAGCGAGGTGGAGCAGGCGGTCTGCACGGTCACGGCCGGGCCGCGCAGGTTGAGCTTGTGCGCCACCCGGGTGGTCAGATGGTCCTTGTCGTTGGCGAGCAACAGGCGGTACCCGCCGACGGTGCGGACCAGCTCCGGGTGCGCCAGCAGGCCCAGCAGGTACATGCTGATCGCCGACCCGCCGAAGACGCCGATCTGGCCGTCGTACCGCTCGGGGTCGTACCCGGCGTCCTCGAGCGCGTGCCAGGCACATTCCAGGAACAGCCGCTGCTGCGGGTCGAGGATCTCCGCGTCCCGCACGCTGTAGCCGAAGAACTCCGCGTCGAACAGCTCGACACCCTCGACGATGGCGCGGGCGGGCACGTACGCCGGGTCGGCGTACTCCTGCTCGGGCACTGCCGCCGCGGCGAGCTGTTCCGGAGTGAAGAAGGTGACGCTCTCGACGCCGTCGCACAGGTTGCGCCACAGCTGCGCGACCGAGGAGGCGCCCGGGAACCGACCGGCCATACCCACTATCGCGATGGCAGTCTCCGGTACCGGTACGTCGTCGGCGCCGGGGGATGATGTCATGGTTCGCGCCTTTCGCTCGTCGTGCCGCCGGTCGGTGGCCCCGTGACCGCGCGCCCCGTCCGGGCGGTCCGACGCTCGGCTCCCCGGTCGCGGGCGCGGCCCAGCGCGGCAGCTCCCGCCGGATCACGATCGAGCAGGCCGGCCAGGGTGCGCACGGTCGGGTACTGGAAGATGCTGATGACCTCGACGGGCAGCGCCTCCGCCCGCATCCGCTGGTGCAGGCGCAGCGCGAGCACCGAGTGACCACCCAGATCGAAGAAGTTGTCGTCGATGCCGATCCGGGCGACGCCGAGCAGCTCCGCGAAGATCGTCGCGAGGAGACGCTCGACCGGGGTGCGCGGGGCGACGTACGGGCCGGTCCGCACCGTCTCCGCGTCGGGCGGCGGCAATGCCCGGCGGTCCGTCTTGCCGCTGGTGGTCAGCGGGATGGCGGGGATCGCCACGAACGCCGACGGCACCATGTAGGCGGGAAGACGTCGGCGCAGGAAGTCGCGCAGCTCGCCGGCCGCAGGTGCGGCGTCGCCGGCGGCCACCACGTATCCGATGAGCCTGTCGCCGCCGGCCGGGTCGGGCCCGGCGACGACGACCGCCTCGGCGACCTGGGAGTGTTCACGCATCGCCGCCTCCACCTCGCCGGGTTCCACCCGGTGCCCGCGGATCTTCACCTGGAGGTCGGCCCGGCCGAGGTATTCCAGGTCGCCGTCGGCCAGGCGGCGAACCACGTCCCCGGTGCGGTAGCCGCGGCGGTCGCCGCCGAGCGGGTCGGCGACGAACCGTTCGGCGGTCAGCTCCGGCCGGTTCAGGTATCCCTGGCTCAGCGGGGGCCCGCCGAGCACGAGCTCACCCGGCACGCCGGGTGGCACCGGCCGCAGCCGGTGGTCGACCACGAGGACGCCCGCCCCGGCCAGGGGCCTGCCGATGCGGCTGCGGGCGATGCCCGTGTCGGCTCCGACGATGTCGCGCCAGGTCGTCCACACGGTGGCCTCCGTCGGGCCGTACATGTTGAAGACCTGCGGCACTTCGTCGCCGTACCGGGAGAACCAACCGGCCAACCGTCCGAACTCCAGCCGTTCGCCGCCGACGAAGACCATGCGCAGGGCGTCCAGCGCGGTACCGCCCGCGTCGGCGTCGGCGTCGGCGAGACCGTAGAAGGCGGTCGGTGTCTGGCAGAGGACGGTCACCCGCTGCTCGGCCAGGAGGCGACGCAACGCCGCGGGGGAGCGGCTCACCTCCCGCGGCACGATCACCAGCGTCCCGCCGTGCAGCAGCGCGCCGAACAGTTCCCAGACGGACACGTCGAAGGTGTAGGCGTGGAACATCGTCCACACGTCACCCGGGTCGAACCGGACCCGCTCACGGGCGGCGCGGAACAGCCAGGCCACGTTGCGATGCGCGACCGGCACGCCCTTGGGCCGGCCCGTCGAACCCGAGGTGTAGATCACGTAGGCCAGGTCCCCGGGTTCGGCCGGCTCGGTGGCGGCACCGTCGTCGGCCGGCTCGGTGGGGCCGGCCGGCTCGGTGATGTCGCCGTCGACGGCCAGGATCAGGGGACCGTCCGGGTACGCCGCCGCGTCCGGCGCCTGCCGGACGAGCAGGACCACAGGGCTCGTCTCGGCAAGGATGTAGCGCAGCCGCTCCGGCGGTTCGTCGGGATCGATCGGAACGTAGGCGCCGCCGGCGGTCAGCACGCCGAGAATGCCGGTCACCTGCTCCAGGCCGCGCTCGAGTTGCAGGGCGACCAGCGTGCCGCGGCGGACGCCGTGCCGCCGTAACCGCGTGGCCAGGGCGTCCACCCGCGACTTGAGCTCACCGTAGGTGACCCGGCGGGCCCCGTCGACGACCGCGGGTGCGTCGGGTGTGCGCGCGGCCTGAGCGGCGAAGGCGTCGTGCAGGCAGGCGACCGGCATCGGGGCGGCCGTGGGCGGATACCAGTCCGCCTCGATCGTCGCCCGTTGCCCGGCGTCGAGCAGGTCGAGGTCCCAGATCGTGCGGTCGGGGTCCGCCACGGCACCGGCCAGCAGCGACCGGTAGTGCCCGGCCAGCCGGACGGCGGTCGCCGGATCGAGGACGTCCGAGTTGTACTCGAGATGACACTCCAGCGCGTCGCCCGCCTCGACGACGCCGAGCGTCAGGTCGAACTTGGCGGTGCCGGTCAATCCGGACAGCGCGGTGACCGTGACGCCCGGCAGGTCCGGGGCGGCGAACGGGGCGTTGTGCAGCACGAACATCGCTTGGAACAGGGGATTGCGCAGGACCTCGCGGTCGGCGCCGACGGCCTCGACCACCTTCTCGAACGGCACGTCGCCGTGCCGCAGCCCGGCGGCCACCACCGTGCGTACCCGCCCCAGCAGTTGCCGGAACGTGGGTTCACCGGCCAGCGACGTGCGGATCGCGATCGTGTTCATGAGCAGGCCGACGAGGCGTTCGGTGGCCACGGACCCCCGGTTGGCCACCGGCGTGCCGACGACGACCTCCTCCTGACCGCCGAGGCGGGACAACAGCACGGCGTACGCGCCGAGCAGCACCATGAACAGGGTGGCCTGTTCCCGGCGGGCCAGCTGCCGCAGGGCCGCCGTCAGCGGAGACGGCACAGTGAACACATGCTCACCGCCGACGTACGTCGGCACGGCCGGATGGTCGCGATCGGTCGGCAGTTGTAGCGAGCTGGGCGCGCCACGCAGGTGCTCGGCCCAGTACCGGAGCCCTTCGGCGAACCGTTCCTCCGGCGGCCGGTCTCGCTGTTCGTGTGCGTAGTCGGTGTACCGCAACGGCAGCGCCGGCAGGGCCGCGGCCGCACCGGTAGCCTCGGCGACGTAGTGCGTGAGCATCTCGTCCAGCAGGATCCGCAACGACCAGCCGTCGGTGACGACATGGTGCATCACCAGCGCCAGGATGTGCCGCTCGGCGTCCAGGCGGGCCAGGTATGCGCGCATCAGCGGCGCGACCGTGAGGTCGAAGGGGCGCTCGACGCGGGCCCGCACCGCGGCGAGCGCGGCCTCCTCCCGCGCGGGCATGCCGGGCTGCGGGAACGACTCCGTCTCCAGCGGGACGGTGACGTCGTCCGTCACCACCTGTACCGGCCGCCCGTCGGGGCAGCGGATCGAGGTCCGCAGCGCCTCGTGCCGGCGAACCACCGCGGCGAGTGCGCGCTCCAGCCGGTCGGCGTCCAGCGGCCCGTCCAACCGCGCGGCGAACACCTCGTGGTACGCGCCGCGCCCGGGGTGCATCTGCTCCACCAGCCAGAGTCGCTCCTGCGGGTACGTGAGCGGCGCCGGACCCCGGTGCCGGACCGGGGCCGTCCGCTCCGCGCCGAAGCGCAGCCGGGCCCGCAGCAGCTCCTCGGCGAGCGCACGCCGGGACGTCACCGCCGGCGTCGGATCGGCCGGCATCAGGCGAGTCCTACGGCCCAGGCCGGGCTCTGCGCCCGGACGTGCGTCCGGGCAGCCTCGATGTCCAGCGACTGCTGCCGGTCGGCGTCCAGGAACGGGACGACCGACCGGAACTCGTCGTAGACCCGCTGGGAGGCCGGGCCCAGTCGCAGCTCCTTGTTGAGGTCCACGGCCTGCGCCGCGGTGGTCAGCTCGATGCCGAGGACGTACTCGCAGTTGTCGAGGATCTGCATGAGCTTGTACGCGCTGGTGCCGCCCATGCTGACGTGGTCCTCCTGCAGTTGGCAGGTGGGGATGGTGTCGACGCTGGCCGGGGTGCTGAGCACCTTGTTCTCGTTGACCAGGGCGGCCGAGGTGTACTGCGGGATCATCAGGCCCGAGTCCAGTCCCGGCACCGGAACCAGGTAGTCCGGCAGGTTGTGCTGACCGGACAACAGCTGGTAGGTGCGCCGTTCGGAGATGTTGGCCAGCTCGCTCATCGCGATGGCGAGGAAGTCCAGCGCGAACGCCGTGGACTCGCCGTGCAGGTTGCCGCCGAGGATCACCCGGTCGTGCTCGGGGAAGAACAGCGGATTGTCCGAGACGCTGTTGCATTCCCGTTCGACGATGGTGCGGGCGAAGCCGTACGTCTGACGCACCGCGCCGTGCACCTGCGGCACGCAACGGAACGAGTACGGGTCCTCCTTGGCGACGTTGCAGCCCGGCAGGGTGAAGTGGTTGCTGCCCTCGACCATGGTGCGCAGGTTCGCGGCCACCACGCCGCGCTCGGGGTGTCGCGAGGTGTCGTGCAGGATCTGCTCGTAGAACGTCTCGGAGCAGCTGAACGCCTGGAGGCTCAGGGCCGCCACGACGTCGGCGGTGCGCACGAGCCGGCCGGCGCGCACGATGCAGTCGGTGGCGATGGCGTTGATGTACTGCACGCCGTTGGTCAGCGCCAGGCCCTCCTTGGGACGCAGGGTGATCGGCTTCCAGCCGAGCTCGGCGAGCACCGGCGCCGCGTCGACGAGCTCGCCGTCGTGGTACACCCGGCCTAGACCGATGACGGGCAGCGCCAGATGGGCCAGGGGTGCCAGGTCGCCGCTGGCGCCCACCGAGCCCTTCTTCGGGATTGCGGGGATGACGCCGGTGTTCCAGAGGTCGAGCAGCCGCCCCACCACGTCGAGCGAGATGCCGCAGTAACCGGCCCGGAAGGTCAGCAGCTTGACCAGCATGGCCAGGCGGGAGATCAGCTCGGGCACCACCTCGCCGATGCCGCACGCGTGCGACACCAGATGCTTGTGCTGCAACGCCGACATGGCCGACGGGTCGATGCGGGTCTCGCAGAGGGAGCCGAATCCAGTGTTGACGCCGTAGATGTGCCGGTTCTGCAACTGGATCTTCTCGATGTATCGGGCGCCTTCGGCGATCTTCTCGACCACGTCCCCGGCGAGCACGAGCCGCGGCCGGGTCGTGGCGATCTCGTGCAGGTCCTCCAGGGTGTAGTCGGCGAACGTGATCTCAACTGTCTCGGTCGTCATGGCTCCCCTGGTTCTCGGTCGAGGGCTGGTGCTGGCGAACGAGTGTGGAAAGCTCGTCGGCAGTCATGTGGTCGAGCTCCCGCTCGATGGCGGCGAGTTGCGCGTCGTAGTCGATGTCACCGGCGGCGGCCTGCACGGCGGCCGCGGCTCCCGCCACGGTGGGTGCGTCCAGCAGCGCCTGCAGCCTGAGGTCGAGGCCGAGCTCGTCGCGTACCCGGTTGACCAGGCGGGCCGCCTGCAGCGAGTTGCCGCCGATGTCGAAGAAGTCGTCGTGCGCGCCGACCTGTTCGATGTCGAGCACCTCGGCGACCAGCGCCGCCAGGTTTCGTTCCAGGAACGTGCGCGGGGCGACGTGGTTGGCCCGCGTCGGCCCGGTGGGCGGTGCCGGCAAGGCGCCCCGGTCGATCTTTCCGCTGACGGTACGGGGCAGCGCCGGCAGCACGATCACCTCGGCCGGCACGAGGTGTGCCGGGACTCTGCGTCGCAGGTGGTCGCGGAGATTCGGCACCGGCGCCCCGTCGACAGTCGTCACGTACGCGACGAGCCGCTGCCCGCCGCCGGCCGTCAGCACCGCGGCGGCGCATTCGCGTACCTGCGGGTGGCCGACGACCGAGGCCTCGACCTCCTCCAGTTCGAGGCGGATGCCGTTGATCTTGACCTGGTTGTCCAGCCGCCCGGCGAACTCCAGAAGCGGCGTGTCGCCGTGCAGGCGGCCCAGGTCACCGGTCCGGTACATGACGCCCGGGCGATCCGGCAGCGGGCTCGGCACGAACCGGCGGGCGCTCTCCCGTGCGTCGCGGTGGTAACCGTCGGCCAGGTACGGGCTGAAGACGCAGATCTCGCCGATCGCGCCCGGCCGGCAGGGCGTGCCGGCCTCGTCGAGCACCACCAGATGCCGCCCGGGGATCGGGCGGCCGATCGGCACCACGGCACCCGGCGGCCCGGCCGCCGTCGCCGGCACCACGTGGAAGGTGGCGGCCACGACCTCGGTGGGTCCGTACATGTTGACGAGCCGGACATCATCGCCGAGGCGGCTGCGGACCCGATCGACCCGCTCCGCGTGCAGCGCCTCGCCGACGAACATGACGGTGCGCAGCTCCGGCAGGCCGGCGGCGCCGGCCGCGGCGAGGATCTCGTCGAAGAGCCGCGGGATGACCTGGAGCAACTGGACCCTGTCGCCGCCCAGCCAGGCGGCCAGGAGCGTCGGGTCGGCACTGACGCCGGGCGGCCGCAGGCAGAGCGTGGCGCCGTGGCAGAGCGCCCCGAATATCTCGCAGTAGGCGACGTCGAAGGTGAGGGAGGCGAGCTGACCCACCCGCAGTCCCGGTCCGATGTCGAACGCTTCGCTCTGCCAGGCCACGAACTGCGCCAGGTCCCGGTGGCGGTGCGGGATCCCCTTGGGACGCCCGGTGGAGCCCGAGGTGTACGCGATGTAGGACAACGTCTCCGGGTCGACCGGTCGTTGCCCGGGGTGGTCAGCCCGGCTGGCACGGATCAACTCGTCGAGCGCCAGGACCGGGACTGGGCCGGTGCGGTGCTCCGGGTCGTCGACGATCAGCAGGGCGGGCGCCAGGTCGGCCAGGATCTCGGCGTGCCGTGCCGGGGGCTGGCGCGGGTCCAGGCAGGCGAATGCCGCGCCGGCCTTGAGAATGCCGAGCAGCGCGGCGATGGCCGCCGGGTGGTTGTCCGCCATCAGGGCCACCGGTGTGCCGGCGGGTACGCCGTGGGCCACCAGGGCGTTGGCGATCCGGTCGCTCGCCGTGTCCAGCTCGCCGTAGCTGACCCGGCGGTCGCGGTGCACCAGGGCGTCCCGCTCGGGCTGCGCCGTGGCCCACCGGCGGAACCGTGCCACCAGGGTGGCATCGGGTCCCGGCCCGGCATGACCGGTCAGGGCGTCGAGGACCGCCGGCAGTGTGGGCCCGGCCGCCGAGGGAGCCCGGCGAAGCCACCGCGAGACCGGGGTGTCTGGCGACCGGCTGGCCCGCCGCAGCACGTCGAGCAGGTCGGCGGCGAACGCCGCGACGGTCTCCGGACGAAACAGGTCGCGGTCGTAGATCAGCATCGCGTCCATGCCGTCCGCCGTGGGCGTGAGGAACAACGACAGGTCGTTCTGCGCGGTTTCCGGATCGAGGCGCACGGGCCGCAGCCGCAGGCCGGCACCGAGGTCCAGTTCCGCGGCGGGCGTGTTCTGCAGGGCGAGGGCGACACGGAACGGCGCCGCCGCTGGCCCACGTCGGGTGCCGAGCCGCTCGGCGACGTACTGCAGCGGCAGGTCGGCGTGCGCGAACGCGTCGCCGGTGACGGCCCGGCCGCGCACCAGCAACTGCCGGAACGTGGGATCACCGGAGAGGTCGCCGCGAAGCACGACCACGTTGAGGAACGGACCGATCAACCGTTCGGCCGCGGCGTCCGGCCGGCCGGCGACGGGCGCGCCCACGACGACATCGGTGCGGCCGGTACGGCGGCTCAGCACCGTCTGCAGGGCGGCCAGGCACACCACGAACGTGGTGGTGGACTCCTGGTCGGCGACCGCGTGAAGCCGTGCGAGGTCGTCGGCAGCCACCCGGAAGCGGTGCGTTCCGCCGCGGAACCGGAGCCGGGCCGGCCGCGGGAGGTCCGGTGGCAGCGTCACCGGCTCGGTGTCGGCGAGCCCGGCCAGCGCCCCGCTCCAGTAGGCGAGATCGCCGGCGAAGCCGTCCGACGCCAGCCGTTCGCGCTGCGCAGCGGCGTAGTCGCGGTACTGGCCGCCCAGAGGTGGCAGGTCGGGATCCGCGCCGGTGGTATGGGCTCGATACAGGGCGCCGAACTCGGCCAGGAACACGCCGAACGACCACCCGTCGAAGATCGCGTGATGCGCCACCAGCACCAGGCGATACCGCGCCGGGGCGTCAGGACCGGCTGCCCTCCACAGCGCCGCCCGCACCATCGGCCCTGCCTCGTAACCGAACGGCGCGGCGGCCAGCCTCCGGGTGGCCGCGTCGAGGTCGTCGGCGGGGCAGTCGGAGACGACCAGCCTCGGACCCGCCTGCTCGACCGCGCCGAGGCACAGCGTGCCGTCGCGCACCGCGAAGCGGGTACGCAGGATCTCGTGTCGCCGGGCAATGGCGTGAACGGCGTGCTCGACGGCGGCTACGTCGAGCCCGCCGTCGATGTCGGCGGCGAACGCGAGATTGTGGACGGCGGTGCCCGGCAGCAGTTGGTCGATGTACCAGAAGCGTTCTTGTGTCAATCCTGCGGGAATGGCGCCGTGTGGCGCGGTGGAGGATTGCACCGAAAGTCACCTCCCGGTCGTTGGTCGGCGCCAGTCTAACGATTTCCGGCGGCCGGAAAGACATTGTTTGGCGGCGTTCCCGTGCTGTCCCGAAGGCTATGTCCCGCCGGCGGGACGACGTCGGGTTCAGGATCCCCATAAGATCTTGACGGGTTCGCGGGACCGGTTGAGACTCGTATCATCGTCATTTCCCGCGACTCTCGAAGGCGAATCGGGACACCCATGGAGAACGTCGTTCGGGCAGCCAATTTATCTGCCGTTCCCGTTGACTTGACGGCCTATTTCAACAATATTGGCGCCACCAACCGGGACCGTCTCGCCGAGGGCCGGCTCAACGTCTGGAAGAACTCCTTTCCCGCCGAGGAACTGCCCGACGGGACGGAGCTGTTCCGGTGTACCCAGGTGCCGTTCAGGTTTCCGCGCACCGGTCCGGCCCGCCTCGACAACGTGGTCTGCGCCGGGCAGCGCATCGACCTGCCGCCGGGCCGATGGGACTGGATCTACCTGCTCGCCTGTTCGGAACGGCGGGCTGAGGACGTCGTCCACCTGCACTACCGCGACGGCGTGGCGGACCAGGAGTGGCTAAGGGTTTCCGACTTCTGGCCCGCCTCGCCGCCGCACTTCGGCGAGGTCGAGGCGATCACCTGCCGCCGGATCCACTTTCCCCGGCACGTGCAGGCGGGAATCGGACCGCGCATCTGGCAGCAGCGCCTGGCCATCTCCCGCCAGCAGGAGCTGGCATACCTGCGCTTGCCGGACAACATCGCGATCCACGTCTTCGCGATGACGCTCGTCGCCAACGGATGGAACTAGCCGATGAAGCTGCTGTTGAAGGACCTCCCGTTCTGGTTCCACGACCTCGGCAACTGCCTGCACGACTGCTTCGGCACGCTGCTGCTGCGCCAGGGCTTCGACCCGGTGGAGGCGCTCGGGGCGGGATGGGAGTTCCACCACGACCCGGCGCAGGTGCGTGGGGAGGAGTACTACCACCCGGCACCCCGGCCGACCCTGGGGGAGAACCTCTTCCCGTTCCACCCGGTGCGGGCACGGTGGCAGGAACCGGTGGACGCGCAGGAGGCCTGGGCCGGCATCCGGGCGTCCATCCAGGATGGCCGTCCGGTGCTCGCCGCCGTGGACAACTTCTACATGCCCATCCGCCCGGCCTTCGGCGACGTACACGCCGCGCATCTGGTCGTGGTATGGGGCTTCGACGACGAGGCACGCGAGGTGTACCTGCTGGAGGCCACGCCGCCGCTGTTCAGCGGGCCCCTCGCGTTCGACGACTTCCTGCGGGCCCGGGGCTCGGCGAACGAGGCCCGGCCCAACACCAGGGACTACTTCTTCGCCGGCCCCCGGATCCGGCACCGCTGGATCGACGTCGAGTTCACCGGTCCGGCACCGAAGGCCACCGCAGCCTGGGTGGGCGAGGTCGTGGCACACAACGTCCGCGGCTGGCTGGAGCCCGGCGACCCGCGCCGCGGTGGGTTGGCGGGCCTGCGCCACTGGCTGGCCGACGTGGCCGGGCGCGACGATCGGGCCGGCGCCCTGGCGGAGCTCTACAGCGTCGGCTGGGCGGCGCAGGCAGCGGCGGCACTGCACGCGGACTTCCTACGGGCGACGGGGAACCGGTTACGCTGCGACGCGCTGGTGCATGCCGGCCGGCAGGTCGACCGGCTGGCCCACCAGTGGACCGGGCTGCGCATCTTCGGCGCGCACGGTTCCACCACCGGCGACAGGTATGCCGCGGAGCTGAGCCGCCGGACCCGTCTGCTGCTCGCCGACCACGAGGATGTGCTGGAGCAGCTCACCGCCGCGATCCGCCGGCTCGACGAGCCGCCCGGCGATCCGCGCCCGTTGGCTGCCGCCGGCGGGCGGCCGTTGGGCGCGCCGTGACCGGCGCGAGCCGGCCGCTGATCGACGCCCTGCTACGGCGGGCGGAGCGCGAGCCGGCGAGGGTGGGATACCGCGATCTCGACACGGCCACCGGGGCGCTGCGCGACCTCACCTATGCCGACGCGGCCATCCGCGTGGCGGCGGTCGCCTCCCGGCTGCGCGAGTCCTGGTTGCCCGGTCAACGGGTGGTGCTCGCCATCCCTGGCGGCCTCGACTACCTGGTTAACCTCCTCGGCATCCTGGCGGCGGGACTGGTGGCCGTGCCGCTGCCGCCCCGGGGCGGCCGGCCGCTGCGGACGACGGAGCTGGCCGACCACCCGATCGTGCGTGACGCCGGCGCCGTGGCCGCGTTCGGGCCGGACGGCCTGGTCGGCCTGGCTCCGCCGGCCGCAGCGGACGCCGAGCCCGCCGGGTCGGAACTCGCCGTGCTGCAGTACACCTCGGGCTCGACCGGGATCCCCAAGGGCGTCATGGTGACCCATGCGAACCTTGCGCACAACACCGCCGCCATCACCGACGGGATGTCGCTCACACCGACGGACCGGGCCCTGATCTGGCTTCCGCCCTACCACGACATGGGTCTGGTCGGTGGCATGTTGTCGCCCCTGTGGTCGGGCATGTCGATGACCTTGATGCCGGCCGAGGCGTTCGTCCGCCAGCCACTGTCCTGGCTGCGGTTGGTCAGCGAGGGCCGGGTGACGGTGTCCGGTGGCCCGAACTTCGCGTTCGACCTGTGCGTCGAGCGCATCCCGGCCGACCAGCGGGCCGCCCTTGACCTCTCGGCGTGGGCAGTCGCGTTCACCGGTGCGGAACCGGTCCGGGCCGGTACGCTGCGCCGGTTCGCCGAGGCGTTCGCGGTCGCGGGCTTCCGGCCCGAGGCGTTCTACCCCTGCTACGGCATGGCGGAGGCGACCCTCATCGTCAGCGGTGGCGCGCGCCTCGGCGGCATGTGTGTACGGGCGGACGACGCGACCGATGCGATCGAGCGCGTGTCCAACGGGTCGGTGCTGGGCGGCCAGACGCTCACCGCGCTCGACCCGGAGACCGGCGCCCCGGCCGGTCCCGGCGAGTCCGGCGAGCTGGTCCTGCGGGGTCCGAGCGTGACCGCTGGCTACTGGCGGCGGCCCGCCGAGACCGCCGCCACGTATCGGGCGGACGGGCTGCGCACCGGCGACATCGGCCGGATCGTCGACGGCGAGGTGTTCATCACCGGCCGGCTCAAAGATATCGTCGTGGTGCGAGGCCGCAACATCTACGCGGAGGACGTCGAGGAGATCCTGCGCGGCGTCGACCCGGTGCTGCGCGGATCCGCAGCCGCCGCGTTCGCGGTCGAGCCGGCCGACGGGTCAGCGGGAGAGCACCTCGTCGTCGCGATAGAGGCTCCGGCCCGTGGCGTGGAGCTGCCGGCCGATCTCTTCTCGCGGGTGCGGGCCGCGATCATCGCGGCCACCGAGGCGAGCCCGGCGGCGCTGCTGCTGGTTCGTCGGGGTGGGCTCCCGCGAACTACCAGTGGCAAGGTCCGCAGGTCCGTCGCCCGGGACCGGTACCGGCGCGGCGAGCTTCCGGTGCTGCGCGAGGACCGGCCCACCGACGGGACCGCAAAGGCGTCCGCCGACGCACCCGAGGGGCTTGCCGCGGTCGTGGCCGAGCTGTGTGCCCGTGTCGCGGCCGTGGGTGGGATCGCGGAGCCGCGCGGCGACGTCTCCCTGCTCGAACTCGGCCTCGACTCGCTCGCGCTCCTGCAGCTTCAGGGCGACATTGCCACCCGCTGGGGTATCGAGGTGCCGGTGGCCGACCTCATGGCCGTGTCGTCGGTGACCGCACTGGCCACGCTGATCGCCGCAGGGCATGTCGCGGCGACCGCGACGAGCACCGCCGGCGGCGCGGCGATGGCCGATGCCAACGGGGACGGCATCCGCTACCTGGAGCGGTACCACCCCGGCACGACGATGCACGTGCTCGGCCGCGCGTTTCGGCTCAGCGGCGACGTGGATCCAGACGCCTTGGAGCGGACGCTGCGCCTGCTGCTCGACCGACATCCCGCCCTGTGCGCCACGACCGCCGCAGCCGCCGGCGAGCCACCGCCGTCACCGGTGCTGACCCGCATCGACCTGCGCGGACACCGGGCCGAAGCGGTCGATGCGGCGATCCACCAGGTCACCAACGCCCCCTTCGAACCGGCCGCCGCCGGGCTGTTGCGCGCCGCGCTCGTCGACACCGACGCCGGCCGGATTCTCGCCGTCGCGGTGCACCACGCGGCGGTGGACCTCTGGTCGGCCGCACTGCTGCTCGCCGAGTTCGCCGAGATCCACCGCGCGCTGCGCTCCGGTGCCGAGCCGGTGCTGCCCGAGCCGGGCCGGCTGTCCGGCCCGGGCGACATCGAGGCGCGGGAGCGGCTGCGCGAGTGGTGGGCCGCGGCCTTGCACGGGTACGAAGCCGGGCGCGCCGTCCTCCCGGCGGACCACCCGGTGAACGGGATGTCGGCCGAGCACGTCGGCGTCGTGCGGCGCACGGCCGCCGACCTGCCCGGCGACGCGCTCGCCGCCGTGGCCACCAGGCTGGGCACCACCGCGTACACCGTGCTGGTCGCCGTGCTGGCCGCGCAGCTGGCGCGCTACGCCGGCGGCGGGGACGTCGTGCTCGGCACGCCGGTCGCGGGCCGGGGTTCACCGGCCCTGCGCGGAGTGGTCGGCTTCCTGGCGAACTCGGTGCCGTTGCGCCTCGACGGGGCGGCGGGCAGCCTCGCCGAGCTGGTCCGCCGGACGCACCGGGCGGTGACCGCCGCCCTCGACCACCAGGCACTGCCGTTCGCCCAGATCGTGGAGGCAGCCGGCGGCTCCCGCCGGGATGGGCGCAACCCACTGTTCGACGTGTTGTTCGTCTACCACCGCCCGCCCGCCTTCGCCCCGGCGGGCACCGTGGGCCTCGCCCTCGGCCTGTCCGGCGTTCGGCTCGACCTGGGCGGCCTGTGGGCGGAGACGCTGCCGTTGCGACCAACCGGCAGCTCGGTCGAGCTCACCGTGGAGGTCGGGGACACCGAGGCGGGCACCGTCGTGGCACTGCGGTACGACGCCGACCGGTTCGACGAGGCGACGGCCGCGGCGATGCTCGACGAGTACGTCGCCACCCTCCGAAGCGCCGTGGCCGACCCGTCTGCGTTGGTGACCGGAGCACGCACCGGCACCGATCCGCTGCCGGATGCCGGGCCCTTCCAAGACGTGCTGGACCGCATCCGGAAGCACTCCCGATCGGATGCGGTCGCCGTGCGACAGGGAGCGTCGGCGCTCACCTACCGCGGGCTCTGGCGGCACGCCAACGGGCTCGCCGCCCGCCTCGCCGCGCGCGGGGTGGGTCCCGAGGTCTGCGTCGGCGTGGCCGTGCCGCGCACACCGCAGCTGCTCGTCGCGTTGCTCGGCATCCTGCGGGCCGGTGGCGCGTACTGCCCTGTCGATCTCACGCTGCCGCCCGCCCGGCTGGAGGCGATCCGGCGCGACGCGCACCTCGCGCTCACCCTCGCCACCCGCGCCACCGTGGGCCAGGTGCCGGCCGGCTGGCCCGTGCTGCTGCTCGACGACGGCGACCTCGCGGGCGCCGGGCCCCCGGCCGGGCCGGCCCCGCACCCCGAGCAACTGGCCCACGTGCTGTTCACCTCCGGGTCGACGGGCCAGCCGAAGAGCATCGCGATGACCCGACGCAACCTCGCCGCGTTCATCGGCTGGGGGGTACGGGCGTACCCGGCCGGCCAGCTCGCCGGCGTCCTGGCCGGCACCCCGCTCACCTTCGACCTCTCCGTCTTCGAACTCCTCGTCACGGTGTCGGCGGGCGGCACCGTGATCATCGCGGAGGATGCGCTGCGACTACCGCGCCTGCCCGAGCGGGAGCACGTGACCCTGCTCAACACGGTGCCCTCGATCGCAGCCCAGCTCGTCGCCGACGGCCTGCCGGCGGGCGTCGGCGTGGCGAACCTGGCGGGCGAGCCGCTGCCCGCCGCCCTGGTCCGGGAGCTGGCAGACGCAGGCGTCGGCCGGATCGTCAACCTGTACGGCCCGACCGAGGCCACCACCTACGCCACCGTCGCCGAGCAGGACCCGGCCGACCGCCGGTTGGTCACCATCGGCACCGGTCTGCCCGCGGTCGGTGTCCGGGTGCGGGCAGCCGACGGCCGGACGGCCGGTACGGGCGAGCCCGGCGAGCTGTATCTCGGCGGCGCCCAGGTGGCTCGTGGCTACCTGGCCGACGCCGCGGCGACCGCCGACCGGTTCGGCCCCGACCCGGCCGGCGCGCCGGGCACCCGCGCCTATCGCACCGGCGACCTGGTCCGCCGGCGGCACGACGGCCACCTGATCTATCTCGGTCGCGGTGACCGGCAGGTCAAGGTGCGCGGGGTGCGGATCGAGCTCGACGAGATCGAGGCGGTTCTCGGCGCCCATCCCGGTGTGCGCGAGGCCGCCGTCGTCGTCCACCGGGCCGGCGAGTCGGATGCCGCGCTGGCCGCGTACTACGTCGGCGACGCCGAGGCCGACGTACTGCGCGCCCACACGGGAGCCGCGCTGCCGGCGGCCATGGTGCCGGTTCGCTGGCTCGCGTTGGACGCGCTGCCCCGCAACGCCCGCGGCAAGCTCGACCGGGAGGCGCTGGCCCGGATTCCGGTGCCGGCGGAGCACGTCCCGATGCGGCGGACCACCCGCACGCCGACCGAGCGGATCGTCGCCGAGATCTGGGCCGGTCTGCTCGGCGTCACCGACCCGGACCCGGACGCCGACTTCTTCATGGCGGGCGGGCACTCCCTGCTCGCCATGCGGATGCTGACCGCTGTCGAGGAACGGACGGGGGTGCGCCTTCCACTGGGCCGGTTGCTGGACCAACCGACCATCGCCGGGCTGGCCGCCCGGCTGGACGAGGTGGGCGCGTCGCCCGTCGACCAGGCACCGGCCACGAACGACGCCGACTACCCGCTGTCGCCGACCCAGGAGCGGCTGTGCCTGTTGCAGGCGCTGGCGCCCGACAGCCCGGCCTATCACGTCGCCGGGCAGGTGCGCCTGCGCGGTCCGCTCGACGCCGGCCGGCTGGAGCGGGCGCTGCGGGCGGTCGTCGAGCGGCACGACGGCCTGCGGGTGCGGTTGGAGATCAGGGAGGGGAACCTCAGGCAGCGGGTCGCTCCGGCGGTGCCGGTGCACCTTCCCGTCGAGGAGGTGGACGAGGCGGACGTCGCCAGGCTGGCGGTGGAGGCGGCGACCGCCCCGTTCGACCTGACGACCGCGCCGCCGTGGCGGGTACGGCTGCTTCGCGCGCCCGCTGGTGACCACCACCTGATCTTCGTGGCGCACCATGCGATCTGCGACGGCTGGTCGCTCGATCTGCTCGCCCGCGACCTGGGCCGGGCCTACACCACGGACCGTCCGCTGCCGCCTGCCGGTTCGAGTGTCGCCATCGCGGCGGCGCAACACGCCGAATCGACCGCGCGCGGCGGTTGCGGGGCCGAGCTGGACTGGTGGCGGGACCGGCTGGACGGGCTGCCCGAGCTTGCGCTGCCCACCGACCGCCCCCGGTCGGCGGTCGCGTCCCGGCGTGCCGCAACCGTGCGCAGTACGCTGGCGGGTGAGGCGTTCGCCGGGCTCGACGCACTGTGCACCGAGACCGGCGCGACCCGGTACATGGCGGTGACCGCGCTGGTGAGCGCGCTGCTCGGCCGGCGCGCCGGCCAGCACCGTTTCGGCCTCGGCCTCGCCGTGGCCGGCCGCGGAGCGAGCGGCACCGCCGAGGTGTTCGGTGCCCTGGTGAACACCGTCGTCCTCCGGGCCGATCTGACCGGCATGCCGTCGCTGCGCGCCCTGCTCACCCGCACCAGGGCCGAACTGTTCGAGGCGATCGCGCACGGTGACGTCCCGTTCGCCGAGGTCGTCCAGGCCACCGGGGCCGGTCACCCGGCCCTGACCAACCCGCTGTTCCAGGTGATGTTCGGTGAACAGCCGACCACCGCCGTGTTCCGGCTGGACGACGTGCGCGCCGAGGTCACGCCGATACCGACAGGTGTCGCGAAGTTCGATCTCAGCGTGCTGATCGGCGCTGCGGGCCGGCCCGGCCCGTTGGAGGTCACCTTCGAATACGACGCGGACCTCTTCGACGCGTCCACCATGGACCGCCTCGCCGGCCAGCTACTCCAGCTCTGCGCCGTCGGGGTCGCCGCCCCGGACGTGCCGCTGGAGCGCCTCGACCTGATGGACGCGGCCGACCGCGCGCTGCTGGCCGGCTGGTGCGACGGCGGTGCGGTGCCCGATCTCGGCTCGCCCTGGCTGCACGGCGCGATTCTGGCGGGGGCGTCCCGATACCCCGACCGGATCGCGATCGCGGCGCCCGAGGAATCGCTCAGCTACGGGGCGCTGGAGCGTCGGGTGCGCCGGTTGGCGGCCGGGCTGCGCAGCCTCGGAGTGGGCATCGAGGACCGGGTGGCCATCTGCCACCGGCGCACCGTCGACCTGCCGGTCGCCATGCTCGGCGTTCTTGCCGCCGGGGCCGCCTACCTGCCGCTTCGCGACAACGACCCGGCGGAACGCCACGCCGAGACGCTCGCCGACGCCGGCGCCCGGCTGGTGCTCACCGACGCCGACACGGCGACCTGGCTCGACGCCTCCGACGTGCCGATGGTGACGATCGACGACGCGGTGGCCGCGGCGGGCCGCACCTGTCTGGCGCTCGACGATCCCGCCCTGCTCAGCGTCGACCAGTTGGCGTACGTGTTGTACACGTCGGGCTCGACTGGCCGGCCGAAGGGCGTCGGGGTGACCCACCGCGGGGCACTCGCCCGGATCGCGTGGGGTCGGCAGGCGTTCGGCGCGGACGAGATGGCCGGCGTCCTCGGCGCGACCTCGCTCGTCTTCGACCTGTCGTTGTTCGAGCTGTTCGCCCCGCTGGCAGTCGGCGGCACCGTGGTTTTGGCCGAGTCGGTGCTCGACCTGCCCACGCTGCCGGACCGGGACAGGGTGACGCTGGTGACGACCGTGCCGTCCGCGATGGCCGCCCTGCTCGACATCGACGGGTGGCCCGGCGGGGTACGCAGCGTGGCCATGGGCGGCGAGCCGCTCTCCGCGCAGTTGGCCCGGCGCGTCTGGAACCGCGGGCCGGAACGGGTCATCAACCTGTACGGCACGACCGAGGACAGCTTCTGCTCGACCTGGACGGAGCTCGACCGCGAGGTGTCCGTGGTGACCGCCGGCCATCCACTGCCCGGCTCACGCATCGTGGTGCTCGCCCGTGACCTTGCACCCGTGCCGCCGGACGTCGTCGGCGAGATCGTGTCGCCCGGCGTCGGGGTGTCCCGGGGATACCTGGGCCGGCCCGGGCTCACCGCCTCGGTCTTCGTTCCCGACCCAACCGGCCGGCCAGGAGAACGCCAGTACCGCACCGGGGACCGGGGCCGGTGGACGCCGCACGGGCTGGAGGTGCTGGGGCGGCTGGACCAGCAGGTCAAGATCCGTGGACACCGGGTGGAACCGGGCGAGATCGAGTCCGCCCTGTTGGCCGTGCCCGGTATCGCCGAGGCGGTCGTCCGGGCGACCGGGCACCGCGACGCGCCCGACCGGCGGCTCGTCGCGTACCTGCGGTGGCGGCCCGGGGAGGCTGACCCGGACACCGGCGCCCTCCGCGCGGCCCTGCGCCGCCGGCTGCCGGACTACATGGTGCCGGCCGCGTTCGTCACGCTGGATGCGTTCCCCCGGACGGCGAGCGGCAAGGTGGACCGCGCCGGGCTCGCAGCGGTGCCGGTGCCCGAGGTGACCCCGGATGCCGGCGAGCCACCGCACGGTGCGACGGAGACGGCGGTGGCCCAGGTGTGGCAGGACCTGATCGGCGTGCAGGCGATCTCCCGGCACGACCGGTTCTTCGAGCTCGGCGGCGACTCGCTGCTCGCGGCGAGAATGACCAGAAGACTCAGCGAGCGGTACGGCGTCGACCTCTCGCTGCGCCTCGTCTTCGACGACGACCGGCTGCTGTCGTTCGCGGCCGAGGTGCATCGCACCGTCGCCGGTTCACCGCCCCCCTGACAGCCGACAGGCACGAAGCGGCGCCCCGGCCGATGCGGCTGGGGCGCCGCCGTGTCGCGGATCAGGCGTCCCGCAGACCTCCCCGCCCGGCGAGCGTGCCGACGTCGACCTGCGCCCGACAGGTGACTGCCCGGAAGTCGAGCGTCAGCGTGCCGATGAGGGTGACGGTGCCGGTGCCGGCCGCGAAGTCCGCCGCCGACACGTCGGTCTCCGCGGTGAGCCGTACGCCCAGCTCGGTGCCGCCATTCGTGCCGGGGAACCGCAGGTGTACGTATCGGGCGTCGATCGCGTCGCGCAGGCGGGCCGGGTCGGCCTGCGGCCGGAGCACCACCTCCACCTGGTGTTCGCCCGTGGAGAGCCGGGTGATCAGGTCCGGCCCCTCGTCGGCGGGCTCCCCGGCGGGCAGTGCCGGCGCCGCGGCCATGGCCCGGCGCAGGCTCAGCGGCCGCATGTCGGTCCACACCTGCTCGATGTGGGCCAGGCAGGCGTCCTTGCCGCCGACGAATCCGACCGGATGCCAGCCGTCCGGCAGTGGGCGCTGCTCGGGCCAGATCGAGTGCTGCTCCTCGTCGTTGCGCACGACCTGGTAGGACTCGTGCTCCACCTGCTCGTCCATCGCTTCCTCCTCGGGTGCCACTGCGCAGACAGGCGGCGGACGGACCGGCGGCCGGTGACGGTCAGTCGCGCACGCAGAACTCGTTGCCTTCCGGATCGGCCAGCACCGTCCACTCGTCGAACTCGCTGATCACCGACGCACCCAGGCCGGCCAGGCGGGCCACCTCGGCCGCCCGGTCGTCGGCCCGCAGGTCGACGTGGACCCGGTTCTTCGTGGTCCTCTTCTCCGGAACGAGCTGGAACCAGAAGCGCGGGCGCACTCCCGGGTCCGACTCCACCAACACGCTCGGATCGTCCTCGGGATCGTCGATGCCGTTGTCGCGCAGCCGCTTCAGCTCGGCCTCGTCGTACGGGGCCACCCGGTACCCGTCCAGGGCGGCAGCCCAGAAGCGGGCCTGCGCGGCAGGGTGTTCGCAGTCGACGACGACATCGTGCAGTTCTGCCATGCGGGAATTTTCTCATGTGGACAGATCCGAAACGACGGTTTGCGCGGTGCCACGCAGTGACGCGATGGCGGTGGCCGGATCGCGGGCGAGCGCGCTGAGCACCGCGCCGTACCGCTCGGCCAGCTCGGCTGCGGTGGCGGTCGGGTAGGCGTCCGTCGCGTGGCTCACCGTACCGTGCAGGCCGTCGGGCCGCCGCTCCATGGCGAGCGTCAGGTCGAAGTCCGCATACGTCGTGTCAAGCTCCACCGGTGTCAGGTCGACCCCGGGCGCCTGCCGCAGCCGGGTCGCCTCGGTCAGCAGATCGAAGGTGATGCCGAACCGGAGGCGGGCGTCGTCCGGGTCGAGAGCAAGGCACAACGCCTCGGCCGGAAGCTCCTGGTGGGCGTACGCCTCGGCCACTCGCTCGCGTACCTGGTCGAGCACGTCGCGAAGGCTGACGAGTCCGGTCAGGCCGATCCGCAGCGGCATGGTGTTGACGAAGTTGCCGACGAGTGCCGCCGTGCCGGGCCGGACCCGGTTGGCCAGGGGCACGCCGACCACCACGTCCTGCTCGCCGGTCAGCGCCGAGAGGGCCACGACGAAGGCGGTGAACGTGAGCACGAACATCGACGCACCGGTTTCGCGCTGCACGCCGTCGAGGGCGGCGGTCACCTCCTCGTCGACGGCGAACCGGTGCGCCGCGCCGGGTCGGGGGGCGGTGGCGGGTCGGAGGGCGGCGGCCGGCGTCGCGGTCGCGCGCCGCCCGGGCAGCGCCAGGGGAGCGGGCGCGCCGGCCAGAACACCGGTCCAGTACGCCAGGGACTCGGCGTTGGCCGTCTCGTCCGCCTGCTCGTACGCGTAATGCCGGTACTGGATCGGCAGCGCGGCAGGTGGCTCGTCCACCGTGACCGCGTCGGCGAAGGACAGCAGCTCGTGCGCGAGTACGGCACGGGACCAGCCGTCCCACAGCAGCGGATGCACGGTGACCATGAGCAGCTGGTCGTAGGGGGCCAGGCGGAGCAGCCGCAGCCGCACCAGCGGGCCGTGCCGCAGATCGAAGGTGTACGCGACCTCCGCCGCGAATGCCTCGACGACGGCGCTCCAGTCGGTGTCCGACAGATCCACCTCGGCGACGTCGGGGGCAAGGTCGGCGTGCACCACGCCGACCGGCTCCGGTCCGTCGGTGTCGAACGTGGTGCGCAGCGTCTCGTGCCGGGCCACCACCTGGCGGATGGCCCCGGCCACCGCCTCGGGATCGACGAAGCCGCGCAACCGGGCGGTCATCGGCTTGTTGTAGCGCCCCCCGGTGCGCCACCACCACCGCTGCTGTGCGGTGAGCGGAACCCGTTCCCCATCGGCCAGGTCCCGCGCCGGCACCGTACGGTCCGCCGGCACCAGACCGGCGAGGTGGACGGCGAGGGCGGCCACGGTCGGGATCGCGAACAGCGTACGCAACGGGATCTCCACGTCGAGCGTCTCGACGATGCGCGACTGCAGTTGCGCAAGCTGCAACGAGCTGCCGCCGAGCTGGAAGAAGCTCTCGTTCACGTCGATGTCCCGGGTGCCCAGGACAACCCCGAAGACCTGTTCCAACAGGATGCGTTCCAGGTCGGTACGCGGTGCCGTGTGCGGCTGATCGGCCGCTGCGGCCAGCTTGTCCGGGTCGGGCAGGGCCGCCCGGTCCACCTTGCCGCTGGGCATCAGCGGCAACTCGTCGACCGGCACGATGAACCGGGGCTCCATGTAGCTGGGCAGGCGCCCGCGCAGCCAGTCGCGCAGCCCGCGCGGCTCCGCCGTCTCGCCGGCCTTCGGCTGGGCGTACGCCACCAGGTGCTTGGACTCGGCCGGCGTCTCGCGGACCACGACCACGGCCCGGGACACCGTGGGGTGCTGCTCCAGCACGGCCTCGATCTCGCCGACCTCGATGCGCAGGCCGCGGATCTTCACCTGCCGGTCGGCCCGGCCGACGAGTTCGAGGACCCCGTTCGCCCGGTACCGCGCCAGGTCGCCGGTGCGATACAGGCGTGCGCCGGGCGTGGCGCCGTAGCCGTCCGGGACGAAGCGGTCGGCGGTCAGGCCGGGCCGGTTCAGGTAGCCGCGGGCCAGACCCGTCCCGCCGATGTACAACTCGCCCGGCACGCCGACCGGCACCGGGCGCAGCCACTGGTCGAGCAGGTAGACCTGATGGTTCGGCATGGGACGACCGATCGGCGGCATCCGCTCGTACGGCTCGTCGAGCTCCATCAGCGTCATCATCACGGTCGCCTCGGTCGGCCCGTACCCGTTGATGAGCCGACGTCCGGGTTGCTGCCAGCGGGTGGCCAGCGGGCCGCTGAACGCCTCGCAACCGATGAACTGGATGCGCAGCGACGGCATCGCGGCCGGGTCGAGCATGTGCAGCACGGCCGGCGGAATGTCGGCGATGGTGACCTGCTCGCGCCGGGCCAGTCCGGTGAGCGCCGCCGGGTTGAGCACCGTCTCGCCGTCCGGGACGACCAGCCGGGCACCGGAACAGAGCGCGCCGAAGATCTCCAGCACGGACACGTCGAAGCACACCGTGGCGAACTGCAGCACGGCATCGCCGTCGAGCGTGCCGATGTCGTCCAGCGTCGAACGGATCATGTTCGCCGCCGCGCGATGCGTGATCATCACGCCCTTCGGGCGCCCGGTCGAGCCCGAGGTGTAGATGACGTAGGCGAGGTTGTCCAGCCCGGTCTGACCGCCGGCGGGCGCGACCGGCACGGCCGGCGGCGGTCGCTCGGGCACCTCGTCCAGCAGGAGCGCGGGCGGACCCGACCGGGGCAGGTAGCCGGCCGTGCCGGTGGTGCTCACCACCAGCGGCACGGCGGCGTCCCGCAGCATGTACCCGATGCGCTCGGCGGGATGGGCGGGATCCAGCGGCAGGTACGCCGCTCCGGCCTTGAGGATGCCGAGGATGCCGAGCGGCAGCAGCACCGACCGCTGCACGCAGAGCCCGATCAGCACGTCCGGGCCGGCACCGGCCCGGCGCAGCCGCGCGGCCAGCCGCTCCGCGCGCGCGTTCAGCTCCCGGTAGGTCAGCTGGCCGTCCGGGGCGGTCACCGCGATCGCGTCGGGCCGGGTGCTCGCCCACCGCTCGATGGTGTGGTGCAACGGCTCCAGGTCGTGGTCGGCGGCGGTGTCGTTCCAATGCCGGGTCAACATGTCCAGCTGCGCCTCGTCCAGCAGAGGCAGGTCGGCGATCGCCGCGTCCGGCGCCGTCGCGATGCCGGCCAGGAGCGTGCCGAGGTGCGCGGACATCCGGTCGCAGGTCTGCGGGTCGAACAGATCGGCGTCGAACTGGATGCGTCCGACCAGTTCGCCCTCGAACTCCCGCAGGTCGACCGTGATGTCGAACTTCGCCACGCCGTTGTCCAGCTCGATCGGGCTGAGTCGGAAGGAGCCGAACGTCAGGTCGGCCGGCGGGCTGTTCTGCAGCGCGACCATCACCTGGAACAGCGGGCTGCGGCTGCTGTCCCGGTCGGGCTGCAGCTCCTCCACCAGGCGCTCGAAGGGCAACTCCTGATGGTGGTACGCGCCCAGCGCCACCTGCCGGACCCGGCCCAGCAGTCGGCGGAACGTGGGGTTGCCGTCCAGGTCGCAGCGCAACACGAGGGTGTTGACGAAGCAGCCGATCAGGCGTTCGGTCTGCGACTGGGTGCGATTGGCCACCGGTGTGCCGACGACGATGTCGGTCTGCCCGGTGTAGCGGGCCAGCAACACGTCCACCGCGGCGAGCACGACCATGAACAGCGTCGCGTCCGCCTCGCGGGCGAGCGCCTTCAGCCGCCCTGTGACGCCGGCAGGCACCCGTACCGTCCGGGTCTCGGCGATCAGGCGTTGAATGGCCGGCCGGGGATGGTCGGTGGGCAGGTCCAGCGCGCGAGGCGCGTCCCCGAGCCGGTCGCGCCAGTAGTCGAGCAACCGGTCGAGGCGCTCACCAGTCAGCCGTTGTCGTTGCCACACTGCAAAATCGGCGTACTGGATGGGCAGCGCGGGAAGATCCGGGGTCCGGCCGTCGGCCAGCGCCTGGTACACCGCGGCGATCTCCCGGATCAGGATGTCGTCCGACCAGCCGTCGGAGATGGTGTGGTGCATCAGGTGCAGCATGATGTGCTCGTCGTCCGCCACGCGAAAGAGCCGGGTGCGAAAGAGCGGTCCGGCGGCCAGGTCGAAGGACTCGTCGCGCTGGGCACGGGCCAGCCGCAGCGCCTCGGCGGCCGGGTCGGGCACCGCGCGCAGGTCGACAGTGTCCACGACGATCGGCACGTGGGGCAGCACGACCTGCACCGGTTCGCCGTCGACCAGCTCGATCCGGCTGCGCATCACCTCGTGGCGAGCGGTGACGGCGGCCAGACTCCGCTCGAAGTTCGTCACGTCGAGCGGCCCGGAAAGCCTGGCGGCCAGCGGGATAGTGTTGTATGCATGACCGGCGCCGAGCAGCCGGTCCAAGATCCAGAGCCGTTCCTGGGAGAAGGACAGCGGGGCGGGTCCGGTGCCGTGGCGGCGGGGCACCACCACCTCCGTCGCCGAGCGGCCCTGTGTCCAGCGCCGGAGCAGCGCGGCTCGGGCCGGGCTCAAGCTGGCGCGCTGCCGCGGTACGCCGGCCGTGTCGTCGATCGTGTCGGACAACGCATACCTCCGGGCCGTGATCTGTGGGCGGGCAGGCTCCTGTCCCGCTGGCGAGACATGGCTGGCGACACAGGGATCGCCGACGTGGCGCACCGGTGCCCGGTGCCACGTTCACGCCTTCGCGGGATCCTCGTCCTCGCCGGCGTCGGAATCGTCGACGGTGAGTGTCTGGGTGGCGGCCGTGTCCAGTGCGTCGAGGATCCATGCCTCGAAGTCGATGCGGGACTGGTCGGCCGCTGCCCGCCAGCGTCGGAACCGCTCGCCCGGAACGTACAGCCGCGGCAGCACCGCGTTACTCGGAGCCGACCGCACCTCGCCGGCGCGGCTCATCCGGATCTGCCGGCGCAGTTGGTTGCGCGACCAGCCGTGCTTCTCCGCCTCGTCCAGCCAGTGGTCCTGTTCGGGCTGGGGCAGCGAGGCCGCCTCCGCGTGGTGCTGGAAGCTGAGCGACTGACGCCGGCGCTCCATGCTGTACCGCCGAGCAACCCACGCGTAGTTCCGCAGCGTCTGGTAATCGAGGTTCGCGAGCTGAATGACGTGCAGGTAGCGGTCGGCGTACCGGCTCTTTCCGTAGACCAGCCAATCGCCGAGGCACCATGCGGACGAGTCCACGATCCGGGACAACTGCTGCCCAGCGGCTTTCCAGCCGTCGAATGTCGTGTCCGCCGGGATCTCGAGTCCCACCCGAGTCACGAGTACCTGTCGCCGTTGGAGCTGCGGAATGAGCTTTGCCTGGGGCGCGGTCTCGTCGGTTTGCATCCGGGCTGAGCCATTGAGGCGGGCTGTGTTTGTCAACTCTACGTTGGACACGGAGACCCCCGGTGGTTACGTTGGTATTTCTGCATTAAAGATTATCGATCTGCTAGAGATCGAAGTGTCTCGAAGGTAGCAGCATCCAAACGGCGCGTCAACCGACGGATGTGGGCTGTGATAGCGCGCTCGTATATATGAGATTCGTGAATGAGTAAAGTCAATCATCGCGCTGGTCGCGCCGCGCACGCGAGGGCTCGACAGGCTCATGCTGGCGGGTCATCATGGGACTACGCAGGCCCGATCCGGTCATTCCCTAAATGGGTCTCAGGCTCTGTGGCGTGGTGACAGGGGCCCGATCGCCGGGTCGTGAGGAAATTCGTAGTTTCAACTGGTGGAGTGGACGTGAAGAATGCCGTAGTGTCAATTCCAGGCCCGCACCCCATGATGCTGCCGCGCGAGCAATGGGCATTTCTGCGTCGTCCCCTGCGGTCTCTCGAACGGGCACACCGCGATTATGGCGACCTCGTGGCGCTGCCACTCAACGGTCGCCGGGTGATCGCGGTGTTCGGTCCGGACGAGGTCGAGGCGGTCCACCGGGCCCTCGGCGGAGGGGTCGAGATCGCCGGCGCCGCCGGCATCGAGACGCGACCGCGCGACGACATCCAGGGCCGCGGGCCGCTGAACTCGACGGGGAAGGATCACGCGCGGTACCGTCGCATCTGTCACCGCGCCCTCGGCCAGGATTCCCTCGCCTCCTATGCCACGGTCGCGATCGACGAGACTCAGCGGCTGCTCGACACCTGGCAGCCAGGCACCCGGCTCGACCTGCTGCCGGAGATCACAGCGCTCACCCGCCGCATCTTCAAGACGTACATGTTCGGTGCCGACATCGCGGCCGTCGCGCCGGAGGTCGACGCCGCGGTCGACACCTATATCGACGTCCTGGAGTCGACCCCCCAACGCATCGCCACCACCTACCTGTCGTTTCCGGTGCCGGGGCTCGCGCGGCGTGCCGACCTGCGGGCCGGCCGAGCAGCGATCGACGCCCGGATCGCCGCGATCGCTGGCGGCCGGGTCCAGCCGACTCGCTACTCACTGGCTCAGGCGATGATCGCCGAAATCGAGAACGCGGGCCTGCCCCCGGAGCCCGCGCTCGTCCGCGACTTCGTGCTGCAACTGCACTTCGCGGGCCTGACCTCGCTGGCGTCGGCGATGGTGTGGGCCCTGCTGCTGCTGGCGCTCAACCCCGAGCCGGCCCGCGAACTGGTCGACGAGTTGGACGGCGCGGTCGGCGGCCGGATACCCCGCCCCGAGGACGCCCGCCGCCTGCCGTACCTGGAGGCCGTGCTCAACGAGGCGATGCGGCTCTATCCGGCGGCGGCCTGGGAGTTCAAGGGGGCCATCAGCCCGATCGAGGTCGGTGGCCATCTGCTGCCGGTCGGCACTCCACTGCTGCTGGTGCCCTGGGTGACGCAACGCAGCGTGCGGTCGTTCGAGGAGCCGCTCGAGTTCCGGCCACGGCGCTTCCTTCGCGGGCTGACCTACGCGAGCGGCGCCTTCCAGCCCTGGGGCACCGGCGAGCGGTCCTGCATTGGCAAGTCGCTGGCCCGCCACGCGTTCCGGTCCGTGGTCGGCGGCATAGTTCAGCGCTTCCGGCTCGACCTTGTCGCCGGCCAGCGCATCGAGCCGAATCCCGGGCTGCTCGGCAACCGTTTGTTGCCGTCTCCTCGAGTTGAGGTGACGGTCGCCGTCCAGGACGGGGAAACCTGGCGCTCGGCCGTACCTACCTCGGGGTCGGTAGGTGCGAGTGCTTCGGGAGTTCGTCGAGCCGACCGAGGTAAAGGAAGCCGATCAGGGCCGCCGGGTGGCTAGCTTGACCTTTAACCCGTGCGACGTGGACGGGGATTGACGGACTTCGTCTTCTTTGCGGCTGCTGTCTTGGCGTTCGTGGTGGCTGCGGTGTCGTAGCCGGCGTCGGCCACGACCAGGATCTCCGGGTCCCCGGGCCGCCACTGCCCGGCCGCGATCAGCCGCCCCACAATGTCTCGCAGCTGCC
>NZ_JBICUF010000012.1:17885-256621 GCF_043198035.1 Micromonospora sp. NPDC048898 | reverse complement strand
GCCGGATCCTGCTGATCGACACCGACACCCCCACACCCCCGGAACACCCACCCACCAACCACCCCCAGACCGCCACCCGAAACACCACCACCTACCGGCCCCGCGTCGTCCATGCCGCGCCCCCGGAGCTCGTCCCGCCCCCCGGCCCCTGGTGTCTCGACGTCACCGACCCGGGAACGCTCGACGCCGTACGTCCCGTCCCCGCACCCGGTTCCACCCGCCCTCTCGCCGCCGGCGAGGTCCGGGTCGCCGTCCGGGCCGCCGGGCTCAACTTCCGCGACGTCCTCATGGCGTTGGGCATGTACCCGGGCGAGCTGGTGCTGGGCAGCGAGGGCGCCGGCGTCGTGACCGAGGTCGCCGCGGGGGTCACCGGGCTGGCCCCCGGCGACCGGGTCATGGGCCTGCTGCCGCACTCCTTCGGCCCGCTCGCGATCGCCGATCACCGGCTGCTGACCCGCATCCCGGCCGGCTGGACCTTCGCCGAGGCCGCCGGCACGCCGATCGTCTTCCTCACCGCCTACTACGGACTGCGCGACCTGGGCCGGCTCACCGCCGGGGAATCCGTGCTGATCCACGCCGCGGCCGGCGGCGTGGGCATGGCCGCCGTCCAGCTCGCCCGGCACTTCGGCGCCGAGGTGTTCGGCACCGCGAGCGAGGGCAAGTGGCCCGTTCTGCGCGCCCAGGGACTGAGCGACGACCGCATCGCCTCGTCGCGCGACCTCGGTTTCGCGACCGCGTTCCGGGCGGCCACCGGCGGGCGCGGCATCGACGTGGTGCTCAACAGCCTGGCCGACGAGTTCGTGGACGCCTCGATCGACGTCCTCGCGGACGGCGGGCGGCTCGTCGAGATGGGCAAGACCGACGTCCGTGACCCCGCCGCCGTCGCGGCCGCCCGGCCCGGGGCCGGCTATCAGGCGTTCGACCTGATGGACGCCGGGCCGGACCGGATCCGCGAGATGCTGACCGAGTTGGTCGCCCTCTTCGAGGCGGGCACGCTGACCCGCCTCCCGGTGCAGGCCCGGGACATCCGGGAGGCACCCGAGGCGTTCCGCTACATGAGCCAGGCCCGGCACGTCGGCAAGCTGGTGCTCACCCTGCCCGTCCCGCCCGACCCGGACGGCACGGTCCTGGTGACCGGCGGCACCGGGCTGCTCGGCGCGCACGTCGCCCGGCACCTGGTGACCGAGCACGGCCTCCGCCATCTGGTGCTGACCAGCCGCCGCGGCCCGGCCGCCCCCGGGGCCGCCGACCTGGCCCGGGAGCTGACCGAGCTGGGCGCGTCGGTCACCGTGACGGCCTGTGACGTCGCCGACCGCGCCGATCTCGCCCGGGTGCTGGCCGCCGTGCCGGCCGGGAGACCGCTGACCGGCGTGGTGCATGCGGCCGGCGTGTCCGCCGACGCCACCGTCGCGTCGCTGACCGCCGAGGCGACCGCGCGGGTGTTCGCGCCGAAGGTCGACGCCGCAGCCCACCTCGACGCCCTGACCCGCGGCGACGATCTCTCCTTCTTCGTGCTGTTCTCCTCGATCGCCGGCGTGGTCGGCACCGCGGGGCAGGGCAACTACGCCGCCGCGAACACCTGGCTCGACGCGCTCGCGGCGCGCCGGCGCGGTGAGGGACTGGCCGCGGTGTCACTCTCCTGGGGTTTCTGGGCCGAGGAGAGCGAGCTGAGCGGCCACCTGGGCGAGGCTGACCGGGTCCGGCTGGCCCGGACGGGCATCCTCCCGCTGCCGACGCCGGACGGTCTGGCCCTGCTCGACGAGGCTTTCGGGGCACCCGGGGCGCACCTCGTCCCGGCCCGGCTGGACCTCGGCGCCCCGGACCTGCCGCCGATCCTGCGCGACGAGGCAGCCCGGCCGGTGCGGCGCACGGCCGCGACCGCGACCACCGCCGGCCCGGGCATCGGTGCGCTGCCGGAAGCCGAGCGGGACACGGCCCTGCACACCCTGGTGCGGTCCCACACCGCCTCGGTGCTGGGACACGCCTCCGCCGAGTCGTTCGCCGCCGGTGACACCTTCCGCGACCTCGGCTTCGACTCGCTCGCCGCGGTCGAGCTGCGGAACCGGCTCAGCTCCGCGACCGGGCTCACCCTGCCGGCCGGCGTCGTGTTCGACTATCCCACGCCGGAGGCGCTGGCCGGCTTCCTCAGCTCCCGGTTCGCTCCGGCGTCGCCCGGCGGGACCGCCGTCTCCGATCTCGACCAGCTGGAGGCCGCGCTGGCCGCGGGCACCGTCGGTGGCGACGACCGGCGGCGGCTGGTCCACCGGCTGCAGACGCTGCTGTGGCGGCTCGAGGGCGGCACGACCGGCTCGGAGCCGACCGGTGAGCTGGGGCAGGCCAGCGACGACGAGATGTTCGCGCTGCTCGACCAGGAGCTCGGCCGGTGAAGACGCCGCCGCCCCGGGCGCTGGCGCGGGGCGGCGGCGGAGCGGTCCGGCGAGTCAGCGCCGGTGCAGCAGACGGACCAGCACAGAGAGCATCGCCCGCTGGACGCGGTGCCCGCCGGTCATCTCCAGCAGCGACAGCAGACTCCAGGCCCGGGTGGCCGGCACGTGCCCTGGCGACCCGTGAACGTCGTCGTGGTGCAGCAGTCGCACGTCGGGAGCGCACCGGGCCAGCAAGGCCGGGTCCGCGCCCGGGATGATCTCGTCGCGGTCACTGACCACGTACCGTACGGGAACAGTCACTGCGGCCAGCTGTTCCGGGGTGAGGGCCCAGTCGGACAGCTCGGCGCCCAGGTGATCCGGCGTCGTGCCGGCCAGGTGGGCCAGCGTCGCCACCGTGACCCCGGGCAGCGCGGCCTGCCAGGCCCGGTCGGTGAAGAAGTCCCGCACCGGCGCTCCGGCCGTCACAATGCCCCGGATCCGCTGATCCGCGGCGGCCGCCCGCAGCAGCAGGTGCCCGCTGAAGCTGAGAGCCATCGCCCAGGTGCGGTCCACGTCGGCCCGGCCGGCCAGCGCGTCGAGCAGGGCGGGCACCAGGCGCCAGCTTTCCGCCGCGTACGTCTGGGTGTTCTCGCCGACGCCCGGCAGTTCCGCGACCACCCCGGCGAGGCCGAGGCGGCGGGCCTGCACCAGGATCGGCGCCCACTGTTCCTTGAGGGTGACGATGCCGCCGCAGACGAGCAGCACCGGGCGGTCCGGGCCGAGCCCGGCCGTCCACACCGTCGCGGTTCCGCCCGGCAGGCTCAGCCGCAACCGCTCGATGCCGCGTCCGGCGCGCCAGCGGTCGAAGGCGTCGACCGACCGCTGCTGCGCCCCGGCCCGCGCGGGACCGTCGACGAAGGGGAAACGGGCCATCGCGTAGTGCCGGGCGGCCCGCAGGTGGGCGCCGCGGCTCTCCAGCTGCGCGGCGGTCCGGCACCACTCGCCGGTCCAGGCGCCGGGCGCGTCGCCGTCGTCGGTGTGGATCCGGCTCAGCAACTCCGGGTAGCCGGCGATGGCCAGGGCGCGCGCGTGGACCCGGGTGTACTCCTTGAGCTCCGCGACGTCGTTCATGGCCGCGTGACGCTGTCCGCCGCGCCGGCCGGGTGCGGATCGGCCGGCCCGCCCTCCAGGTGGTCCTTGAGCTCGCTCAGCACGTCGGCCGCCTCGGCGCCGTCGATGACCCGATGGTCGAAGGCCAGGCTGAGCCGCATGACCGGCGCGACGACGATCTGCCCGTGCCGCACCACCGGCCGGTCCGCGATGCGGCCCACCCCGAGGGTGATCGTGGTGCCGCCGACCGACTGGAACCCGTCCACGGGCCGGTGCCCCAGCGAGGTGACCGCGACCGTGCCGAGCAGCTCGGGCCGGCGCCGCAGCGGCCGGGTGGTCAGCCGGAACAGCGCCCGGCCGAGCGGCGTCGGCAGCCGGTGCAGTGCGCGCACGGCGGCGAACTCCTCCATGGTGGCGGCGTCGCCGTCGCGGAAGTGGTCGATCCGGTCCTGGATCGTGTCGAGGGTCGCGGTGTGCAGGTCGGGCACCACGGTCGCGAGGACCACCCGGTCGGTGCCCAGCCGCTTGTCCAGGGTCAGCTTGCCGCTCACTCCGGCATAGCGCAGGACGCGCGGCCGGCGACGTCCCCGGATCGCCGCGTTCGCCTCCGGGTGGGCGGTCAGCACCCGGCCGGCGGCCTGCAGGACGTACGCGACTACGGAGTACCGCCGCGCGCTCGCGGACCGGTGACCCGTCACCCCCGTCATGTCCACCTCGGTGTCGAGGAACACCGGGGCCGCCGCCCGCACCTCCTCGCACAGATACAGCGTGTGGCGGCGGTTCCGGGAGACCGGGACCGGCTTCACCGCGGCACCGCCACCCGGAAGATCTCGCCGAGGCTCTCCGCCTCCAGCACCGCGGGCAGGGGCACGCTGCGGCCGGTACGCCGCTCGAGCGTGGCCGCCAGCCACAGCAGGTGCACCGAATCCCAGCCGGTCACGTCGTCGAGATGACGGTCGGCGTCGGCGACCGTCACCGGCAGACCCAGCTCGTCACGGACCAGGGCCACGAGTTCGTCGATGCTCTCCATGGCACGTTCCTTCCGCCGGTGGTCCCGCATCCTCACGGCGGCGGCTAAAGGCGGCCTGAAGCACGGCCGGTCAAGGTGGGCTTTAGACGGCTTGCGGACCATGGACCGGCGCAATGTCCGGCGACGATAGGGCAGGCAGGCGGATGACGACGACCCCGGTCACCGAGCAGCGGAGTCGCGAGGCCCTCGGCCGGCTCCGGGAGCTGCACCGCGAGGGCCGGCTGGCCGCGGAGTACCCCTCGGTGCGGCCGCTGCTGTCCGGCCTGGACGCCGAGGACCTGCGCACCGCGGGCCGGCTGCTCTTCCGCACCGGTGCCGGTGAGGTGCTGGCCGCCCATCCCGGCACGCCGCGGCTGCGGGTCGGTGTGACCGGGCACAGCACCCTGTCCGCGCTGATCCCGGCGCTCACCGCCGAGCTGGCCCGGCACGGCTGTCTCTGCGACCCCGTGCCCGGGACGTTCGGCACCTGGGTCACCGATCTGGGCGACCCGGCCGGCCCGGTCCGCGCGGCCGATCCCGACCTTCTGCTGTGCGTGCTCGACGCCGGCGCGATCTTCGACCACGTCCCGGTCCCCTGGACGGTCGAGGACGTCGCGGAGGCCGCCGCGGCCCAGATGACGGTGCTGGACGGGCTCGTGGCCGGGTTGCGGCAGACCGACCGGTGCACCGTCGTCCTCAACACCCTGCCGCTGCCCCGGCACTGGCCCGCCCAGCTCGTCGACCACCGCTCCCGCGCCCGGCTCGGCGCGGTGTGGCGTGAGATGAACGTCCGGCTGCTCGGCCTGGCCCAGCAGCACGACGGCGTCATCGTGGTCGACCTCGACCCGCTGCTCACGGAGGACCACCGGCTCAGCGACACCCGGCAGCGGGTCTACGCCCAGGTGCATCTGTCCGACTCGGTGCTCGCCGCGTACGCCCGCGAGGTCGGCCACCTCGGCCGTCACCAGCTCGGCCGGGGCCGCAAGTGCCTCGCCGTCGACCTGGACAACACGCTGTGGGGCGGCGTGCTCGGCGACGACGGCCCGGACGGCGTGGCGCTCGCCGACGGCTACCACGGCGCGGCCTTCCGCGGCTTCCAGCGGGTGCTGCGTCAGCTCGGCGCGCAGGGCGTGCTGCTCGCGGCGGTCAGCAAGAACGATCCCGAGCCGGTGGGCACGATGCTCGAAGGCCATCCCGGGATGGTTCTGCGCCGGGACGACTTCGTCCGGGTGATCGCCAACTGGCATCCCAAGCACGACAACCTCACCGCCCTGGCCGCCGACCTGAACATCGGCGTGGACAGCCTCGTCTTCGTCGACGACAGCGCGTACGAGTGCGGTCTGGTCCGCTGGTCGCTGCCGGAGGTGGCGGTGATCCAGGTCGGTGAGGATCCCGCCGGGCACATCGAGCGGCTGCTGGCCGACGGCTGGTTCGACACGGTCGAGCTGACCGCCGACGACCGGGCCCGCCCCGGCCGCTACCGCGACGAGCTGGGTCGCAAGGACTTCCTCGCGTCGTTCTCGTCGATCGACGACTACCTGCGCGAGCTGGGCGTCACGGTCCGGCTGAGCCGCGTCACGGCGGCCACCGCCGACCGGGCAGCCCAGCTGAGCCTGCGCACCAACCAGTTCAACCTGACCACCCGGCGGCTGCGCCCGGCCGACATGCCGGCGCTTCTCGCCGACCCCGCCGTCGAGATGTTCACGGTGGAGTCGGCCGACCGGTTCGGCGACAACGGCACGGTCGGTGCCCTGTTCACCCGCCGGGACGGCGACGTGCTGCACATCGACAACTTCGTGCTGAGCTGCCGGGTCTTCGCCCGCGGCATCGAACAGACGTGCCTGGCCGCGGTGCTGCGCCGCGCCCGCGCCGGCGGGCTCCGCGAGGTACGGGCAGGCTACCGTCCGACCGCGAAGAACCGGATCGTCGCCGACCTGTATCCCCGGCACGGCTTCGCGCGCGTCGCCGGCAACGGTGACGATGGTGACGTCTTCAGCCACGATCTGACCGACCTGCACGACCCCCCACCGCACGTGCGGCTGGAGGAAAATCTTGACGGAGAGGCACAGCGATGAACGCGGACCGGTGGATACGCCGCTTCGGCCCCGAGCACCCCACCGCCCCCCGCCTGCTGTTGCTGCCGCACGCTGGCGGCTCGGCCAGCTATTTCCACGGCCTCGCCCGGGAGCTGACTGCCGACTTCGACGTGCTCTGCGCGCAGTACCCGGGACGGCAGGACCGCCGGCACGAGCCGCCGCTGCGCACCATCGCCGGCTTGGCCGACGGCATCTTCGCCGCGCTGGGCGTGCCCGACCGTCCCACCATCCTCTTCGGACACAGCATGGGTGCGGTGCTGGCCTTCGAGGTCGGGTTGCGCCTCGAGGCGGCCGGCGCGACGCACCTGCGCGGCGTCGTGCTGTCGGGCCGCCGAGCGCCGACCGTGCCCGGCCCGGACGACGTGCACCTGCGCGACGACGACGGGCTGGTGCGGGAGATCCGGGAGCTCAGCGGCACGGCCGGCGACGTCCTGCGGGACCGCGAGCTGATGAAGCTGATCCTGCCGGGGCTGCGGGCCGACTACCAGGCCGTCGAGACCTACCGGATGCGGGTGGGAGCGTGCCTGCGGACGCCCGTCTCCGTGCTGGTCGGCGACGCCGACCCCCGGGTGCGGGTGGCGGACGCCCACGCCTGGTCCGCGCTGACCACCGGCGGCGCGACGCTCCGGGTCTTCCCGGGCGGCCACTTCTATCTGGACGACCGGCGCGGGGAGGTGGCCGAGGCGATCCGTGACAGCGCCGACGCTTTCAGCGCCCACGCCTCGGCCTGACCCCCGCCGAAACTAGCTCGTCCTGACCGACGGGATGTCGGCCCCGGGCTCGGTCAGCAGCGTCGAGTTCGCCGAGAGGTCCGAGCGGCGCTTGACGGCGAGCTTGCGGTACACCCGGGTGAGGTGTCCCTCCACGGTACTCATCGCGATGAAGAGCCGATCGGAGATCTGCCGGTTGGTGTGACCCTGGGCGGCCAGCGCCGCCACCTTGCGCTCCGCCTGGCTCAGCGTGATCAGCGGGTCGGCGCCGCCGGGCTGGGCCAGCCGCAGCTGGTCGTCGGAGAACGGTCCGGCGTCGTCCGACCCGCCCAGTGCCCCGCCGACCCGCACTGACAGCAGCCGTTTGGCCAGCGCGGTCGCCCCGCAGTCGTGGGCCAACCGGTACGCCTGCCGCAAGGCCGCCCGGGCGCCGACGAGATCGCCGCTGTGCAGCAACGCCTGGCCGTTGTCGCCCAGGGCCCGGGCCAGCTCCAGCCGGTCGTTGCTGAGCCGCAGCAGGTCGACGGCCTCCTCCAGCAGGGCCGGTCGCTGCCCGGCCGGCGCGGTCAGCGCGAGCAGCCGGGTCGCCCGCCCCCGCGTCCGGGTGTCCTCCTGCGGCGCGACCTCGAGCTGCTGACGGAGCAGACGGGCGACCTGGTCGCCCTGACGCAGGCTCAGGTGCACCCGGGCCAGCTCCAACCGCCACGGCACCAGACCGGAGACGTCCATCTGCCAGGCCCGCAGCAGGTCGCCGCAGCGGTACAGGTCGTTCTGCGCCGCCTGGGGCCGGCCGGACTGCAGCAGGAAGCGGGCCCGGGCAGCGAGAAACATCGGGCCGAACGGCGTACGCATCAGGCCCGCCGGCGTGGCGTGGGCGACCCAGCGGTTGGCCTCGTGCAGCCGGCCGGCCTCGGTCGCGCACCGGATCAGCGTGGCGAGCGGCCCACCCAGGGCGATGCCCCACGCGAGCGGCGAGACCTCCAGCGCGGCCCGGGCATGATGCTCGGCGCCCCGCAGATCGCCCAGCCGCAGCGCGGCCTCCGCGCGGATCGCCTGCAGGATCGCCAGCCAGCTCGGCGCCCGACTGGCCGCGGGGTCGTCCAGCATCAGGTCGATCCACGAGGCGGTGCGGTCGGCCCGGCCGCTCACCAGCAGTGCCACCAGCGGCGCGCTGAGGGTCGCCGGGCCGTCGTCGCCGATGTGCCGGCGCTGGAACAGCTCCTCGGCGAGTGGCCCGGCGTCGCCGGCATTCTGGTGCAGGGCCTGCGCCAGCACCGCGACCGCCTCCATCACCGTTCCGGGGGTGCCCACCAGCGGCTTGTCCGGTTCCGGGGACACCCGGTCCGGCACGCCGGGATCGGTCAAATCGAGCAGCATCCGCAGCAGCCGCGGGTCCATGCCGGCCCCGTCCGGGCCCACCGCGTCCGGTCCGGCCCGGTCCGGGCCGGCGTCGGCCTGCTCGGCCTCGCGCAGCAGCGCCGCCGCCTCGTCCAACCGGCCCTGCCAGATGAGGTACGGGACCGCGACGGCGCGCTGCCCCACGGGTTCGGACGGCCCCGCGTTGAGCAACCCGTGCAGATGCGGTCCGGCGGCGAGCGGGTTCGCCTGCCAGCGCGCTCGCACCAGGAGCGCGCACACGGCGGCCGGCTGCTGCCCGGACCGGACCTCCTGCTTCGCGAGTCGCAGGCAGGCCGAGGCGACGTCGGGCCGCCCGGAGGACAGGTGGATCGCCGCCGCCTCCCGCAACACCGGAACCGTCCAGTCGCCCTCCACGCGGTCGGCGGACAGCAGGTGCTGGGCGATCACCTCCGGGTTCGCCGCATAGTCGTGCAGCGCCTCCGCGGCCCGCCGGTGCAGGCAGGCGAGCTCGTCGGCGGGCAGGTGGGCGAGCACGGCCCGCTGGATCCGGCGGTGCCGGAGCCGGTCGCGATCACCGAGCCCGGCCGTGTGCAGCAGCATCAGCGAGCGCCGGGCGAGGTCGGGAACGACCCCGAGCATCCGGCCCAGGATCTCGGGGGTGGCCGGCCGGTCGAGCACGGCCAGCGCGTACGCGACCTGCCGGACGCTCTCCTCGTGCCGGTAGAGGCAGGCGAGCACCGCCTGGTCGAACGCGTCCTGCCGGTGCTCCGGCTGGTCGTCGTCGATCAGCGCCCGGGCCAGCAGCGGGCTGCCGCCGGTCAGGCTCAGTGCCTCCTCGGCCAGGTCGTCGCCGGCGGTCCCGAGGCGGTCCCCGGCCAGCCGGACGAGCTCGTCGCCGGACAGCGGCGGCAGCGAGACCCGGGAGAACGACGGCTGGCTCAGCAGTTCCGCGCGGAACGACGGCAGGGCCGGCCGCAGCATGGCCGCCTCGGTCAGGACGACCATGACCGGTGCGTAGCGGACCCGCCGGACGATGTAGAGCAGGCAGTGCAGCGAGGCCCGGTCGGCGTGGTGCACGTCGTCCACGGCCAGCACCACCGGCCCGGACTCGGTCAGCTCCAGCAACGCGGTGAGGATGCTGTGCAGCACCGGTGCCCACTCCGGGTCGGCGGTTCCGGTCGGATCGGTGTCCCGGGGCTCGGGCATCGGCCGCTCCCGCATGCGGGGCACCAGCAGCTCGCCGACCCGCCGGACGCTGTCATCGGTCGGGCGGGAGTCGTGGAAGAGTTGGCCCACCACCCCGAAGGGCAGATCGGACTCGGTGGCCGACGCGACCGCCCGCAGCACCCGGCCCCGCCGCTGGTGGACATGGTCGGCGAAGGTCTCCAGCAGTGCGGTCTTACCGCTGCCGACCGCCCCGGTGATCAGCGCGACATGACCTTGTGCGTTGTCGCGCGACGCCGTGAACGCATCGATGAGGCGAACGAGCTGTCTCTCGCGTTGTACCAGCATGCATCAGTCCCCCTGTGCTGCGCCGCTGTGCGAAGGCGGCTGCGACTGTTCGTGTTGTGCCCGGGCGCCCCAAGGTGTTCAGGCGCGCAGCGCCGCCACGTACACGGAGTCGTTGTCCGCCGGCGCCGTGGTGGCCTGGCGCGAGCGGATCCGGGCCGTGAGATCGGCCCGGTCGCTGGCGCCGAGCTTGCGGTACACCCGGGTCAGGTGCTGTTCCACCGTGCTCACCGTGATGAACAGGCGGCCCCCGATATCCCGGTTGGAGTGGCCCAGCGCGGCCAGGGCGGCAACCCGGCTCTCGGCCAGGGTGAGGCCGGGCACCATGGCGACGGCCGGGTCGGTGGGTTTGGTCGCGGAGGGCGCGGTCGCCGTCCGGCCGGGATCGGCCAGGCCGATCTGCCGGGCGATGGTGGCGGCCGCCTCGTACGCCTGCCGCGCCAGCCCGGCCTCGTGCCGGCTGCCGTAGGCGTCGGCCAGCTCGAAGGAGCTCTGCGCGACCCCGACCGCGTCGCCGCACTGCCGGGCCAGGCACAGCGCCTCGCGCAGGGCCGGCACCCGCTCGTCCGGCCGCATCGTCGCGGCCAGGGCCCGCAGCGCGGAGGACCGGGCCCGCCGCTGCCCGCCCGGCAGGAGCTGCAACTCCTGCCGGGCCAGCCGGGCCGCGACCCGGGGGCGGTCCAGTTCCAGGCAGGCGCGGGCGGCGTCGGCGCGCCAACGGACCCCGCCCGGGCGAGCCGGCCACCGCCGGGCCAGCTCGCCGCAGCGCTCCAGCGCCCACAGCGCCTCCGCCGGCCGGTCGAGGGCGAGCAGGCAACGGCCCTGTGCGGCCAGGTGGGCCAGCCCGATCGGGGTTTCCGCCATGGCGGCGGGGACCGGCGTGCGCAGGATCGCGCGCACCTCGCTGGTGCGGCCGAGCAGCGTGAGCGCCTGCGCCCGCACGGCCAGCGGCAGCCCGACGACGATGCCCCATCCGGGGACGGGCAGCGTGCTGAGCGCGTGCTCGGTGAGCTGGTCGGCGCCCCGCAGGTCGCCGCGGGACAGGGCGATGATCGCCCGCATCGCCGAGACGAGGGCGGCGACAGTGGTGTTCTGCCGCCGTTCGGCCAGCTCGGCGAGCCGGGCACACGACTGCTCGGTCTCCTCCAGCCGCTCGTCCTGCAACAGCCCGGTCAGGGCCCAGAAGGCCGCCCAGAGATCCGCCTCCTCCGTGCCGAGCGAGTGCAGAGCACCCGCCAGCCCGCCGGCGGGACTCTCGCCCGGGCCGGGGCGCACCGACCGCCGGTGCGGTCGCGTGCCCCGCAGCACCTTGCGCATGCGCCGCAGGACCGGTGCGGGCAGGGCCGCCCGGCCGGTGCCCGGGTACAGATAGGACAGCCAGCGCAGCGTCACCATCAGTTCCTCGGTGGTGCACTGCTCGGCGTCGAGCCGGCGCACGGCGTGCCCGGCCAGCTCGACGGCCTCCTCGGGCCGGCCGTGCCACATCAGGTGGCGCAGAGTGCTCGCCGTCGCGACGGGGGAGGCGTGCCCGTCGCGGACGGCCTGGGTCAGCACCGGCAGGTGGCGGACGACGGCCCGGGCGTCCTGCCGCCACTCGGCGCGGGCGAGGGTGGACACCACCTTCGCCCGCATCCGTCCGGGCAGGCAGTGCTGTGCGGCCTGTCGCAGACAGGACAGCGCCTCGTCCGTGCGACCCTCGTCCAGGTGCCGTTCGCCGGCGGCATGCAGGACCTGGACCGACCACGGCACGTCGAGCCGGCCGCCGCCGAGCAGGTGCCTGGCCTGGTCCTCGGGGCGGGCGCCGGCCTCGTGCAGGGCCACGGCCAGCCGGCGGTGCAGCGCGGCCCGTCGTTCGACGGCGAGACCGTCGAGCACCGCGCGCGCGAGCAGCGGATGCCGGATCCGGTCGCCCCGCAGCAGGCCGGCCGACACGGCGGCGCCGCGCTCCCGGACCGCGGCGAGGACACCGGGATCAGAGAGCCGGTCCAGCACCGCGCTGTCCGGCGCCGTGCCGGCGACCGCCAGGATCTCCACCAGCTCGGCCACGGCCGGATCGCAGCGGTGCAACCCGGCCTGCACCGCGTCGCGCAGACTGTCGCCCGGCGCGCCGGCCTCCCCGGCCGTCGTCGCCGGGCCGGCCGCTATGTCCTCCACCAGCGCGGCGACCAGCGCCTGGTTGCCGCCGGTGACCCGGACCACCAGGGGCAGAGCGGCGCGGGCGAGCCGCGGTGGGCAGCGGTCGGCGAGCAGGCCGGCGACGGCGGTCGTGGTGGCGGGCAGCAGCCGCCGGGCGTGCACCTCGGCCACGGCCAGCAGACGCCGCTCCTCGACCGGGCGCGGGGTCACGCCGGGGGAGTCGGCCAGGACGACCAGCGGCTGCCGGCCCGCCTCGGTGATCAGCCGGCGCAGCACCCGCACCGAGGCCCGGTCGGTGAGCTGCGCATCGTCCACAATGAACACGGCCGGCCGGTCGGCGCAGTCGTCGCTCAGCCGGTGCAGGGCGGTTTCCTCGTCGCTGATCGGCACCGGCGTGGGCACCAGCTGACGGACCACCCCCAGATCCAGCAGCTGCTCCGACCGGGCGGCCGAGGCGACGCGGACCGCGGCGCCGGCCGCGCGGGCGTGGATGGCGAGCGCCTGCACGGCCGCCGTGTGCCCGGCGCCCACCGCGCCGGAGAGCAGCAGGACGGTGGGCCGGGGGCTGGCCAGGTATCTCTCGAGCACGTCGCGGCCGCGGTGGTCCGCCTGCGCATCCGGGTGACCGCCCGGCTCGTGGCCCGGCCACCGGTCCTGCGCACCTGGTTGCGACTCAAACAATTGGCTGCCCCGCTCACGTCCATGACGAAAGGTTGTGCCAACCGAAAGTCGACTCATGGAGACCTGCGGTGGCATGGTGAAGTCAGGTTCCGGCCGCGCGTACCGCGGTGCTGATCCGGCCTTTGCCCCTCCTCGGGGCAAGGTGGTTCAACATCCGTTGCATTCCGAGTATGCCGGACGGCGCGTCGGTGCGGCAAGGCATTGATGGTTCCTGACGGAAGGCGGAACGCCGGTGCTCGGGTATGCCGGGCCCGGATGGTGAATTTAGGGTCAAAGCGGATGAGTGCGCGCGCCGAAATCAAAAATCTAATTCCCCGCATCCGGACGTTACTGGCAGATACCTTCAAACGGCCGAAGCCCGGCGCCGGTCCGCCGCCCACGCGGCGGGCCGGCCCGCTGGATCAAGATCGTCTCCGCTGGCCGGCCGAACTTGCGAAAGGCGTCAGTAATTGCGGTTTTGGCCGGCGTGCCGGCGTAGGGGGAGGGCAATGAGGGGTGTCGGCGGCAATCGTGCTGCCGTTATCGTCGGCCTGCCACCCTGGCCACGGGCGAACGTTGAATTCGTCATGGACGGCGGTTGGAACGCCCCTTAACGGGAGGCGGACGGCCGATTCGACTCGTCCGGAAATGTGTCCTCTGGAGGTCAAGCCATGGACGGTCCACCCATTCCTGCTCTCGCCGAACATCCCGAGGTTCTGCTGCGCGGCGGTCCCGACACGCTCCCCGACGAATTGCGGCGGATGCGCGTGCCGGACACCGAGGAGAAGGTGAAGTTGATGCACTACGGGGGCCATGAGCACTTCGAACGGGAGGCGCACACCGGCGACGGTCCGGTGGTCTTCCGCTGGACCGGCCGCACCCGTATCGCCGAATGAGTTCGACGCCGGTGGCCGGGCACGCCGAAGGCCGCGCGTAAGAGGTTCACGCAGACCCTTGTTCCCGGCACTGGTCGTTGTTGTCCTGTGTGGACCACGACGCGAACCCTGGGGCCGGTGCCCTGACCCGGAAGGTGCGCCGTGGTTTCCGAAATCGACAGGTGGCGGCAGGCGGCGCTGGCGGTGCTGCGCAAGAGCGGCCGGGCCGGCCCCGGGCACACCGGCGGCGACGTCGATGAACTGTTGTCGCACACCACCGACGACGGCATCACGGTCCGGCCGCTCTACGCCGGAGCCGCCGACGTGCGGCCCACCGGGGTCCGCGCCGGGCCATGGGAGGTGCGGCAGTGGCACGCCGATCCCGATCCGGCGGCGATCGGCGCCGACGTGGCGAACGGCGTGACCGGCCTGTGGCTGAGCCTGGGCGAGGACGTGATCGACCTCGACCGGCTCGACGAGGCTCTCACCGGCGTGCCGCTCGACCGGGTCGCGGTCGTCCTGGACGCGCCCACCCGGCCGGCGGACGCGGCGGCCACCTGGCTGGCCCTCGCCGGCCGGCGGGCCGTGCCGCCCGGCCGGCTGCGGGGCACGCTCGGTGTCGATCCGCTGGCGGTCCGGGCCCGTACGGGACAGCCCGCCGACCCCGGCACGCTGGCGGATCTGGCCCGCCGGTGCGCCGCGGAGCTGCCCGGGCTGCGCGCGGTGGTGGTGGACGCGACGGTCCACCACGACGCCGGCGCGTCCGGCGCGGACGAACTCGCGGCCGCGCTGGCCACCGGCGTGGCGTACCTGCGGGTGCTGACGACGGCCGGCCTGGGTGTCACGGCCGCGCTGGCCCAGCTGGAGTTCCGCTATGCGGCGACCACCGATCAGTTCGCCACCATCACCAAGCTGCGCGCGGCCCGCCGGCTCTGGGCCCGGGTGGCCGACGCCTGCGGCGCGCGCGGGCACGGCGTCCAGCGGCAGCACGCGGTCACCTCGGCGGTGATGATGACGGCCCGCGACCCGTGGACCAACATCCTGCGCACCACGATCGCCGGATTCGCCGCGGCCGTCGCCGGCGCCGACGCGATCACGGTACGCCCGTTCGACACGTGCCTCGGCCCACCCGGCGACACCGCACGCCGCCTGGCCCGCAACACCCACGCGGTGCTCCGGGAAGAAGCACACCTCGCCCGGGTCGCCGACCCGGCCGCCGGTTCCTGGTACGTGGAGTCGCGCACCGAGGCGCTGGCCCTGCGGGCCTGGGACAGGTTCACCGAGATCGAGCGGGCCGGCGGTATGGCGTCCGCGCTGGACTCGGGCCTGCTCGCCGACCGGTACGCCGAGACCTGGCACGCCCGGTCCGACCGGATCGCCCGGCGCTCCGCACCGATCACCGGCGTCAGCGAGTTCCCCGACCTCGACGAGCCCCGGCCGGCCCGGCGAACCGTGCCCCCGGCCCCGCCCCCGGACGGGGGACTGCCGGTCCGGCGGCACGCCGCGGTCTTCGAGGACCTGCGGGACCGTGCGGACGCGTACGCGGAACGGACCGGCGCCCGCCCGGTCGTCCTGCTCGTGCCGGTCGGAGCCCCTGCGGCGCGGAGGGCCCGGCAGGCGTTCGTGGTGAATCTGTTCGCGGCGGCCGGGATCACCGTCGCCGCGGCGGGCGACGACGCCGACCCCGAGACGGTGGCCAAGGCGTTGCTGGACAGCGGCTCCCGGGTCGCCTGCCTGTGCGGGCCCGACACCGGGTACGCCGCGGTGGCCGGCCCGATCGCGGCCGCCCTGAGATCGGCCGGGGCCGTCCGGCTGTGGTGTGCGGGCAGCCCCGGCGACCATCCCGGCATCGACGGATACCTGCACACCGGCTGCGACGTCGTGGCGGCGCTCGCGGTGACGCTGACCGACCTGGGGGTGACGCGGTGATTCCGGACTTCACCGGGCTGGCGCTCGGCCACCCGCCGGCGCCGGCCGACGAGCCGGCGGACGGGGACACCTGGCTCACCCCCGAAGGGATCGCGGTGCGCGGGTCGTACACCGCGGCCGACCTGCCGGGCATCGACCTGGGCACGATGCCGGGCCTGCCGCCCTACCTGCGCGGTCCGTACCCGACGATGTACACCACCCAGCCGTGGACGATCCGCCAGTACGCCGGCTTCTCCACCGCGGAGGAGTCGAACGCCTTCTACCGCCGCAACCTGGCGGCCGGGCAGAAGGGCCTCTCGGTCGCCTTCGACCTGGCGACCCACCGCGGTTACGACTCCGATCACCCCCGGGTCGCCGGCGACGTGGGAATGGCCGGCGTGGCCATCGACTCCATCATGGACATGCGGCTGCTGTTCGACGGCATCCCGCTGGACCGCACCAGCGTGTCGATGACGATGAACGGGGCGGTGCTGCCGGTCCTGGCCCTCTACGTCGTCGCCGGTGAGGAGCAGGCCGTGCCGCCGGAGCGGCTGGCCGGGACCATCCAGAACGACATCCTCAAGGAGTTCATGGTCCGGAACACCTACATCCATCCGCCCGGGCCGTCGTTGCAGATCATCTCGGACGTGTTCGCCTACACCGCGGCCCGGATGCCGAAGTTCAACTCGATCTCCATCTCCGGGTACCACATGCAGGAGGCGGGGGCCACGGCCGACCTGGAGCTGGCGTACACGCTGGCCGACGGCGTCGAGTACCTGCGCGCGGGCCGCCGCGCCGGGCTCGAGGTGGACGCCTTCGCGCCGCGGCTGTCGTTCTTCTGGGGCGTCGGCATGTCCTTCTTCACCGAGGTCGCGAAGCTGCGGGCGGCCCGGTTGCTCTGGGCGCAACTGGTCGAGGGGTTCGGGGCCACCGATCCGCGGTCGCTGAGCCTGCGCGCCCACTGCCAGACGTCCGGCTGGTCGCTCACCGCCCGCGACGTCCTCAACAACGTCGTCCGCACCTGCGTGGAGGCGATGGCCGCGACCCAGGGCCACACCCAGTCCCTGCATACCAACGCCCTGGACGAGGCGCTCGCCCTGCCCAGCGAGTTCTCCGCCCGCGTCGCCCGGAACACGCAGCTGCTGCTCCAGCAGGAGTCCGGCACCACCCGGGTGATCGACCCGTGGGGCGGGAGCGCCTACCTCGAGCGGCTCACCCACGAGCTGGCCGCCCGGGCCAAGGCCCACATCGACGAGGTGGAGGCGGCCGGCGGCATGGCCGCGGCCATCGAGGAGGGCCTGCCCAAGCTGCGGATCGAGGAGGCCGCCGCCCGGACCCAGGCGCGCATCGACTCCGGCCGGCAGCCGATCATCGGCGTGAACCGCTACCCGGCGGAGACCGAGGAGCCGATCGAGGTCCGCAAGGTCGACAACACCGCGGTCCGGCGCCGCCAGATCGACCGCCTGGAGCTGCTGCGCGCGACGCGGGACGCGGCGGCCTGCGCCGCTGCCCTCTCGGCGCTCACCGGCGCCGCCGGCCGGGCCGCGGCCGGCGCGCGGGGTTCGGACCTGGCGGACAACCTGCTGTCCCGGGCGGTGGACGCGGCCCGGGCCGGCGCGACGGTGGGGGAGATGTCGGACGCGCTGGAGCGGGTGTACGGCCGGCACGTCGCGCAGATCCGTACCGTCTCCGGGGTGTACCGGTCGGAGTCCGGCGACGACGGCGCGCCGGCGGCCGCACGCGCCGCGACGGACGCCTTCGCCGCCGAGGAGGGCCGCCGCCCCCGCATCCTCGTCGCGAAGGTCGGCCAGGACGGCCACGACCGGGGGCAGAAGGTCGTCGCGACCGCGTTCGCCGACCTCGGCTTCGACGTCGACATCGGGGCGTTGTTCCAGACCCCGGCCGAGGTGGCCCGCCAGGCCGTCGACGCCGACGTGCACATCGTCGGGGTCAGCTCACTGGCCGCCGGCCACCTCACCCTGGTCCCCGAGCTGCGGCGGGAACTCGTCGCGCTGGGCGGCTCGGAGATCATGATCGTGGTCGGCGGCGTGATCCCCGAGGACGACCATGACGCGTTGCGCGCCGCCGGCGCGGCGGCGATCTTCGTGACCGGCACGGTGATCGCCGAGGCCGCCGTGCGGCTGGTGCACGACCTGCGGGACCGGCTCGGCCACGGCGGGGACCCGCGGTGATCCGGCGGACGATGGACACCGACGGGTACGCCGCGAGGGTGCGCGCCGGCGATCGGGCCGCGCTGGCCCGGGCCATCACGCTCGTCGAGTCGTCCCACCCGCGGGACCGGAGCGCGGCGCGCCGGCTGCTCGCCGAGCTCGCGCCGTACACCGGCGGTGCCCACCGGATCGGCGTGACCGGCGTGCCGGGGGCCGGGAAGTCCACCTTCATCGACGCCCTGGGCAGCCACCTGACCACCGCCGGGCACCGGGTGTCGGTGCTCGCGGTCGACCCCTCCTCGGAGCGGACCGGCGGGAGCATCCTCGGCGACCGGACGCGGATGACGCGCCTGGCGGCGGACCCCGCGGCGTACGTGCGTCCCACCCCGAACGCCGGGGCGCTGGGCGGGGTGGCCGCCACCACCCAGCACGCGATCGCCGTGGTCGAGGCGGCCGGGTACGACATCGTGATCGTCGAGACGGTCGGGGTCGGTCAGGCCGAGACGCTCGTCGCCGACCTGGTCGACACGTTCCTCGTGCTGGCCGTGGCCGGCGGCGGCGACGACATCCAGGGCCTCAAGATGGGCGTGCTGGAGCGGGCGGACGTCATCGCGGTGAACAAGGCCGACGGGGCGGGTGCGGCCGCGGCCCGTCGCGCGGCGCGGGACATCATCGGGGTGCGCCGGCTGCTGGCCGCGGCCGGCCGGCCGGCGCCGCCGGTGCTGACGTGCAGTGCCCGCGAGGCGACCGGGGTGGCCGAGGTGTGGGACCGGCTGCGCGGCCACTACGCCGGCCTGGTGGCGTCGGGCGAGCTGGCCGTCCAGCGCCGGGAGCGGGCGGTGGCCCAGCTGCACACGGTGCTGCGCGCCGCCGTCCAGGACCTGCTCGGGACCGACCCGTTGCTGTGCGCCGCGACCACGAACCTGGAGCGGGCGGTCCGGGACGGCGAGGTCGGCCCGGCCGAGGCGGCGGACCAGATCACCGCGCTGCTCACCCATCCGAACCAGGAGAGACGTATCCCGACCGGCGACGATCACCTGGGCCTGCGCGGCATCGACCACGTGGGCATCGCGGTGCCGGACCTGGACGAGGCGATCGCCCTCTACACCGGGGTGTTCGGCCTGCGGTGCGTGCATCGGGAGCAGAACGACGAGCAGGGCGTCCGCGAGGCGATGCTGGAGGCGGGCGACCAGGGCGGAACCCGGATCCAGCTGTTGGCGCCGCTGTCCGCGCAGTCGCCGATCGCCACATTCCTCGACCGCCGCGGCCCGGGCGTGCAGCAGGTGGCCTACCGGGTGGCCGACATCGACGCGGCCGGCGCGGCGCTTCGCGAGCGGGGCGCGCGGCTGCTCTACGAGACCCCGCGGCGGGGCACCGAGGGGTCGCTGGTCAACTTCGTGCACCCGCGTTCGGCGGGCGGCGTGCTGGTGGAGCTGGTGCAACCAGCCGCACCGGACTAGTCCGGTCAGCTCACCGGCAGGATCTGCCGAGGCCCGGGCGGACGGTCGCCGCGCCGCCGCCACTCGCGGGGGTAGCCCACCGACACCTCGTGGTGCGGGACGCCGTCGTGCCAGGTGACGCGCGGGATGTGCAGATGGCCGTAGACGACGGCGGCCGCCCGGTGCCGCACGTGCCAGTCGGCGGTGCGGTCCGTGCCGCACCACAGCGCGAACTCCGGGTGGTGCAGGACCCGCGTCGGCTGCCGGACCAGCGGGAAGTGATTGACCAGGACGGTCGGCAGCGCCGGGTCGCACGCGTCGAGCAGCGCCTCGGTGCGGGTCACCCGCGCGCGACACCAGGCGTCCCGGCTCGGGTACGGGTCGGGGTGCAGCATGAACTCGTCGCTGCAGACCACGCCCGCGTCGTACGCGATCTTGAGGCCCTCCTCCTTGGTGCGCGCGGTGGACGGCAGGAAACTGTAGTCGTACAGCAGGAACAGCGGCGCCACGGTGACCGGGCCGCCCGCACCCCGCCAGACCGGATAGGGGTCCTCCGGGGTGTGCACGCCGAGCTGCCGGCACACCTGCACCAGGCGCTGATAGCGCTCCTCGCCGCGGGCCTGCACCGCGTCGTCCTTCGTGGTCCACAGCTCGTGGTTGCCGGGCGCCCACACCACTGTCGCGAACCGCTCCCGCAGCTCGCCGAGCACCCACCGGACATCGGCGACCGTCTCGGCCACGTCACCGGCCACGATCAGCCAATCCTCATCGGACCCGGGCCGCAGCTCGTCCGCCACGAAACGGCGGTTCTCCTCGTATGCGACATGCAGGTCGCTGATCGCCAGCAGTCGTCCGGGCGTCCCCATCCGGCCACGGTAGACGACGAAAGCAGGGGTGGTCGCGGACCGGGGGTGACCGGGATGATTATCACCATGGTCGAGGATCTGTTGCCACCGACGGTGGCGGTGACCGCCACGCGCACCGACCCACCCGAGGCTGAGCTGTTCGCCGAGGAGCAGGCCGAGGTGGCCCGCGCCGTGGCGAAACGCCGGGCCGAGTTCACCACGGTGCGCCACTGCGCCCGTGCGGCGCTGGCGACCCTCGGCCTGCCGCCGGCGCCGATCCTGCGCGGCGAGCGCGGCGCCCCGATCTGGCCGGCCGGCATCGTCGGCAGCATGACGCACTGCGCCGGCTACCGCGCCGCGGCGGTCGCGCGCGCCACCGATCTGCGGTCCATCGGCATCGACGCGGAGCCGAACGAGGAAATGCCCGAGGGCGTCCTGGACGCGGTGTCACTACCCGCGGAGCGGGACTGGATCGCCGCCCACCTGGCCGAGCGCCCCACCGTCCGGTGGGACCGCCTGCTGTTCAGCGCGAAGGAGTCGGTCTACAAGGCCTGGTATCCGCTGACCGGCCGCTGGCTGGACTTCGCCGAGGCGGAGATCACCCCGGCCGGCGAGGGCCGGTTCGTCGCCCGCCTGCTGGTGCCCGGCCCGGTCGTCGACGGCTCGCCGCTGTCGTCCTTCACCGGTCGCTGGTCGGCGCGGGCCGGCCTGGTCGCCACCGCCGTGACCGTGTGACAGCGGCCGCGGACAGGTCTTTCAGCTGGGGAGATGAAGGTTCTCTCCAGCCAGTCGGCGGTCGCCCATGCCACCCACGGATCGCGTCCGGACGGACCAGCAGCCGAAGCCGCCGCCGTACCACTCTGCGCGGAACCGGCGCCAGCAGCGATGCCGGTCGCCCGGGCTCGTACGGCCACATCGTCATGTCGGCCGCCCCGGCGGCGGCGCCTCGCCGACGTCCTGCGAGGGGAACGGCTGAACCTACGACGCAGTCGTTCAACGGAAGCGAGCGATTGCGTGAGCGTGCACCGTCGGTGGGATCGCCCCGCGGACCGCGGGCCTGACGTACACGAGGACAACACCGATGCACGACGTGCGAGTGACACACATCGGGGGACCGGCGGCCCTCATCGAGGTGGCCGGCTGGCGGATCCTCACGGATCCGACGTTCGACCCGCCGGGTCGCCGGCACGCGTTCGGCTGGGGACCAGCTCGCGGAAGGTCACCGGGCCCGCGCTGCGACCCGAGCAGGTCGGGCCCATCGACGCGGTACTGCTCAGCCACGCGCATCACGCGGACAACCTCGACGAGAGCGGTCGGGAGCTGCTCGCCGACGTACCCGTCATCGTCACCACCCGCGCCGGTGCGCGTCGCCTCGGCGGCCGGGCGCGTGGCCTGCGACCGTGGGACGAGACCGTCCTCGATGCTTCCGGGCGGCCGCCGATCACGGTAACCGCGACGCCGTGCAGGCACGGGCCGCCGCTCAGCCTCCCCATCGCGGGGCCGGTCATCGGGTTCGCGTTGCGGTGGGACGGCCAGGAGCACGGCGTGCTGTGGGTCACCGGTGACACCGTCATGTTCCGCGGCCTGCGGGAGGTGCCACGGCGGCTGACCGTCGGCACCGTCCTGCTGCACCTGGGCGCCGTCAGGTTCCCGATGACCGGCCGCCTGCACTACAGCCTCACCGGACGCGAGGCCGTCGAACTCTGCCGGCTCGTCCGGCCACACACCATCATCCCGGTGCACTACGAGGGCTGGTCCCATTTCAGCCAGGGCAGAGCGGCGGTCGAGCGGGCGTTCGCGGCCGCACCGGACGGACTCGGCGACCGATTGCGGTGGCTGCCGCGGCAACCACAGTCAACTCACTGAAGCACCGCCGGGACGGCATCCCGCAGCGTAGTGGCGCAGCACATGCAGCCATCGCTGAAAGGGTTTCATGACATGCCGACCACTCGACGTACCCTGATCGCCGGCTCCGCCGCGGTCGCCACCGGAGCCCTCATCGGGGCGCCGGCGGCGACCGCACACTCCAGGCCAGCCACGCCGAAGCCGACAGTCGTGCTGGTGCACGGCGCGTTCGCCGACGCGTCCGGCTGGACCGACACCGCCCGGATCCTGCAGCGCGACGGCTACCCGGTCCTCGCGCCGGCGAACCCGCTGCGCAGCGTCTCCGCCGACGCCGCCTACCTGGCCAGCATCCTGGCCAGCGTGCCCGGACCGCTGGTCCTGGTCGCGCACTCGTACGGCGGCATGGTCATCACCAACGCGGCCGTCGGCAATCCGAACGTCAAAGCCCTCGTCTACGTCGCCGCGTTCGCCCCCGAACAGGGCGAGACGCTGCAGGGACTGCAGCTCAAGTTCCCGGGCAGCAAGCTCGGCGAGGCGGCGCTGGACTTCCGCCCGTACCCGACCGCCGACGGCGCCGGCAGCGTCGACGGCTACGTCAAGACCAGCGTCTTCCGCGACGTGTTCGCCGCCGACCTGCCCCGCGCCACGACCGACCTGATGGCCGCCACACAGCGGCCTGGCGACGTGCACACCCTCGGGGAGCCGTCCGGTGCTCCGGCCTGGAAGCACATTCCCACCTGGTACCTCGTGGCCCGCCACGACAACCTCATCCCGGCCGCCGCGCAACGGTTCATGGCGCAGCGGGCCGGTGCCCGGATCACCGAGGTCAACGCCTCGCACGTGGCGATGATCTCGCAACCGCGGGTCACCGCCGATGTCATCAAGCACGCAGCCCGTTGAGAGGACCCACCATCATGTACGTCACCACCGCTGACGGCGCGTCGATCTTCTACAAGGACTGGGGTGCCGGCCGCGCGGTCGTGCTGTCGCACGGCTGGCCGCTCAACTCCGACAGCTGGGAGGCGCAGGCGCTCTTCCTCGCCGAGCACGGGTTCCGGGTCATCGCCCACGACCGACGCGGACACGGCCGGTCGACCCAGACGTGGCACGGCAACGAGATGGACACGTACGCCGACGACCTCGCCACGCTCCTGGACACCCTGGACGTGCGGGAGGCGACCCTGGTCGGGTTCTCCACCGGCGGCGGCGAGGTGGCCCGGTACATCGGGCGGCATGGCACCGGTCGGCTCGTGCAGGCCGCGCTGATCTCGGCGGTGCCGCCGTTCATGCTGCAGACACCGGACAACCCCGGCGGGGTCCCGGTTCAGGTGTTCGACGCGATCCGGGCCGGATCCCTCGCAGACCGTTCGCAGACGTACAAGGATCTCGCGGCCGGGCCGTTCTTCGGCGGGACCGCGTCGCAGGGCGTGCGGGACGCGTTCTGGCTGCAGTCGATGGCCGCCGGCCACCGCAACGCCTTCGAGTGCATCGCCGCGTTCTCCGCCACCGACTTCCGACCCGACCTCGCCGCGATCGACGTGCCGACCCTGGTCATCCACGGCGACGCCGACCAGGTCGTGCCGTTCGAGGTCGGCGGCATGGCCTCATCGGCGCTGATCAAGGACGCCCGGCTCGTCGTCTACGCCGGCGCACCACACGGCATCACCGACACCCACAAGCAGCAGCTCGGCATCGACCTGCTCGCGTTCCTGAGGGAGTACGACGCATGAGCACGATCGTCCTCATCCACGGCCTGTGGGTCACCCCGCGCAGCTGGGAACACTGGATCCCGTACTACGAGGCGCAGGGCCACACCGTCGTCGCACCCGCCTACCCCGGCTTCGAGGTGGAGGTCGAGGCGTTGCGCGCCGATCCGACCCCGATCGCCACGGTCACCGTGCCGGAGACCCTCACGCGCCTGGAGAAGGTCATCACGGCGCTGCCCGAGCCGCCGATCCTCATCGGTCACTCGTTCGGCGGCACGCTGACGCAGCTGCTGATGGACCGGGGGTACGGCGCCGCGGGTGTGGTCATCGACTCCGCCCCGCCGGAGGGCATCCGGGTCACCCCGCCGTCGCAGATCCGTTCCCTGTTCCCGATCCTGAACAACCCCGCGAAGCGGCACCAGGCGGCCGGGTTCACCCCGGCGCAGTTCCACTACGCGTTCACCAACACGCTGCCCGAGGACGAGGCGCTCGCCGCCTACGAGCGGTACGCGATCCCCGCTCCGGGCAGTTGGGTGTGGACCTACGGGCTCACCGCCAACTTCACGCCTGGGCATCAGGAGACCTGGGTCGACTTCCGAAACGAGCGGCGGGCCCCGCTGCTGTTCATCGCCGGCGGCGCCGACCACATCATGCCGCCGTCGGTGAACAGGTCCAACGCCCACCACTACCAGGCGGCCGGCACCGTCACCGACTACCACGAGTTCCCGGGCCGCTCGCACTGGACGTGCGCCGAACCCGGCTGGGAGCAGGTCGCCGACTACGCCCTGACCTGGGCGTCACAGCACCTCCGGTAGGTGCGTGGCGGCGGTCGGGTGAGCCGGTGCCCGACCGCCGCCGACGACTGGTGCGTAAGACGATCTTGGACGATACTGGCGTCCCGGGTATGAGCGAGCACGACGAGAACGGAACCGATGGCAGCGGCACGGCAGGCGGACCCCGATTCGCGCGGTGCCGGGCGATTCACGGCGCTGCGAGAGGTTCTCGCCTACCTGCGTGACGCTTCGTCCGTCGTTTCCGGTATGTACCTGCAGGGAAGCGCCGGCGTCGGCATGTCGACGGTGCTGTCCAGCGTCGCGGCCCGGGCGCGGCGTCGCGGTCACCGTCTCATCGTGGTCAGCGGGTCTCATGCGGAGCGTGACGTTGCGTTCGCGGGACTGCACCAGATGCTGCACGCGTGCCGGCGCCTGCCCGCCGCCCGTCCGGCGATCGACCTGCTGACGACAGCCGTCGGCGGCGGCACTGCCGGCCCCGATCCTTCTGCCGGCGTCGACTCGGCTGTGGTGAGGGCTGTCGGGTCGCTGCTCGCGGCGATCACCGTGGACGGGCCCGCGCTGGTCGTCGTCGACAACGCCCACCGCCTCGACGCGCAGACGTCCGCGACCATGGCACGCGCACTCGCCCGTGCACCCGTTCCCGGCCTGGCCGTCATCCTGGGCGGGCACCCGGCGGGCGCGCGGGCGTGGCCGTCGCTGCGAACCCGGACGCTGCCCGGTCTACCGGAGGCCGCGGCGCGGCGGCTGCTGCTCGCACGGGCGCCGGGACTGGACCGGTGGCTCGCCGACCGGATCGTGGACGAGGCCGCAGGCCGGCCGCTCGCGCTGGTCGAGCTGCCGATCGCCTGGCGCGACGGGTACACCCCGGGCGCCGACCTCCTGAGGCAGCATTCGCCGCTGACGACACGGCTCGCGCAGTCGCTGCTGGAGGAGGTCACCGCGCTGCCCCTGGAGGGCGCTTTCGGCTTGCCGGACGTCCTGGAGACCGGGGACAGCAGACGCACCGATCCGCTGCTCGCCGCCGCGCTGGCGCAGACGGCGGACCCCGCCGACCCGCCCGCGACGCACGCGGAGACCGGCGGGCCCATCCAACGCGCCGTGGCCGTGATGGGATCCGGACAGCGGGACGAGCAGGCCGGCAGGGCGCTCATCGAGGGCGCGAGCGTCGCTGCGGACCTCGGTCGGTTCGAGGTGGTCGCGGCGCTGCTCGACGACCTGCCGGAGCAGATCAACCCGATCGACGCCGTCCGCCGCGACCTGCTACTGCGCCGCGTCGGCGACGGGTCATGGCCACGGCTGCCGTCGGCGGAGATACTGTGCACCGTCGCCGACACCTGCCGCGGCGCCGGCAACCCCGACCTGGCCCTCGACCTCCTCGCCGGGTTCGCCGAAACCGTCACCTGGACCGACGTCGACGAACCGACCCGCCAGCGGCTCCTCGTCTCGCTCGGCGACCTCGACCCGCACCGCGACGACCCGCGGGGGCTGCTGGTCGCCGCGACCCTCGCCGGCCACTCAGCCGGCGTCGGCGTCGGCGTCGGTGCCGGCCGGCAAGCGGGGCTGGCGCTGCGGCGGCTGGGCCACCTCGAACCCGCCACCGTGCACCTGGAACCCGTCGTCGCGACGCTGACCCGGCAGCGCCACTTCGGGTTGCTGGTGCCGGCCGCGGCAGCCCTCGCCGACGCGCAGCTGTTCCTCGGCCGGTGGGACGACGCCGACCGGCACCTGCGGGCCGCGACCGACGCGGCGGAACGCACCGGCCAGGTGGTGTGGCTGGCGTACCTGCGGGCGACGGCGGCGCTGCTGCACGCGTGGCGCGGCGAGGTCGACAGCGCCCGCGGCGCCGCCGACACGGCCGAGCTGACGCTGGGAGACCGGCCGGTGGGGCCGGTGCGGCTGCGGGTCGCCGCCGCCCGTGGGACCGCGCTCATGACCGAGGACCGCTTCGCCGAGGCATGCGTGGCAATGGAACCGGTGACGGTCGGTCCGGGCGTTCACGCGTACACGATCGACCTCGCCGTCGTCGCGACCCTGCACGCGGAGGCCGCCAGCCGCGGCCGACCACGACCCGAGCACCAGCTGCCGGACAAGCTGTCACCCGACGGCGAGACGCACCACATGTACGCGCGGGCGCTGCTGCAACCACACGAGGCGGCGTTCACCGACCTGCTCCAGCGGACCGGGCGGCTGCCGTGGCTACGGGCACGGGTCCAGCTGACCTACGGGTCGTGGCTGCGCCGGGACCGGCGCATCGGCGAGGCACGCGAGCAACTGCACGCCGCCCGTGCCGCGTTCGCCGCCCTGTCCGCCCGACACTGGTCCGACCGTACCGAGCAGGAGCTGCGCGCGGCCGGCACCGACCAGCGCGGCGGGCTGCTCACACCGCAGGAGCTCGCGGTCGTCAAGCTCGCCGCGACCGGCCTGTCCAACCGGGAGATCGGCGCGCGGCTGGACCTGTCGGCGCGCACCGTCGAATCGCACCTCGCCCGGGCCTTCCCGAAACTGTCGATCAGCTCCCGCCATCAACTGCCCGCCCGCCTGTACGAGCTGACATGACCGACCTCTTCGGCAGGGCTCACGAGGTTGGTGTGCTCGACGCCCTGATCGCCGGCGCACGCCAGGGCGGCGGGTCGTTGCTGCTGCGCGGTGACGCCGGCGTCGGCAAGTCGGCGCTGCTGCACGCGGCCACCGCGATCGCCGACCGCCACGGACACCTGGTGCTGACCGCTGGCGGCGCCGACGGTGACGCCACCCCCTACGTCAGCTTCCGTCGGATGCTGCCACCCCAGATGATCGACGCGGCGGACCTGCCGCCCGCCCAGCGCGCCGCGCTGCTCGCGGCGACCCGCACGGACGACCCCGCCGCCGTGCCCGAGCCGTTCCTGGTCGGCATGGCCGCCCTGACCGTCCTCACCGACGCCCCCGAGGACCGGCCGATCACGCTCATCGTCGACGACGCACACTGGCTGGACGCGCAGTCCCGCGCCGTGATCGCGTTCCTCGGCCGCCGGCTCGCCGCCGACCCGGTGCTGCTGATCGTGGCGACCAGACCCGTCGACGACCCCGCCACCGCCCTCGACGCGACCACGACCCTCACCGTGCCGCCGTTGCCCGCCGACGCCGCGACCGCACTGCTCGACTCGGTCGCCGCCGGCCTGGACCCGTTCGTCCGCGGCCAGATCCTGCACGCCGCCCGCGGCAACCCGTTGGCACTGACCGAACTACCCCGCACCTGGGTTAGCACGGCACCCGCCGCCCCGGCCATCCCCGTCGGCGACCACATCCGGTCCAGCTTCGCCGGCAGCTACCGCCGCCTGCCACCGATCAGCCGCGACGTCCTGCTGATCGCGGCCCTCGACGAACACTCAGCCACCACGGAGATCCTCCACGCGGCCGAGCTCTTCGCCGGCCGACCGATCCCGCACGGCGCACTGAGTCCCTCGGCGTCGGCAGCCCTGATCACGGTCTCGCGCACCGACGTCGTCTTCCGTCATCCGTTGGTACGGGCAGCCGTCATCGAATCCGAGGACGCCGAACGCGTACGGGCCGGACACCACGCCCTTGCCGTTGCCCTGGAACGTTCGGATCACCGCCGCGCGCTGACCCATCGGGCACAGGCAACACACGGCACCGACGACATCCTCGCCGCTGACCTCGCCGACGCCGCTGAGCAAGGCCGCCACCGTGCCGAGACGACCACCGCTATCTGGCTCATGGAACGCGCCGCCGGCGTCACCACCGACCCGGGTCTGCGCGGCCACCGGCAACTGATCGCCGCCACCTGGGCGTACGAGCTCGGCGACCGCCGGACCGTCGACCGGCTGGTCACCCACGCCCGCGCCGAGCCCCTGACCCCGCTCGACCAGATCCGCGCCTCGTGGCTCGCCGAGATCTTCACCGGCCACGGCACCGACATCCTTGCCCTGCACCGCGACGTGCAGCTCGCCCGGGACTCCGGCGACCTCGAACTCGCCTGGAACGTCCTCATGTCCATCGCCTCCCGCTGCTACTGGACACCACCGGACGAGCCGACCCGGCAACTGCTCGCCGCCACCGCGCAGGCGCTGCCCGTCGCCGGGTCCGAGTACCGCCTGGTCTTCGCCCTGTCCGGCATCGACCAGGTCAGCCACACCGCCCGCATCCTCGCCGAATGCCGGCGCGCCCTGACCCGGGACGTCCCGGACGCCAACGCCCTACGCATGTACGCGATGGGCGCCGTCGTCGTCGGCGACGCGCTCGTCGCCCGGACGTTCGGCGACGAGGCAGAACGCCTGCTGCGCGCCCAGGGCCGCCTCGGGCTCCTGCCGCACGTCCTGCTCACCCGCATCCAGGCCGACTGGTCCATCGGCCACTGGGACCGCGCCCGGACCGCCCTCGACGAGGGTCGCCGCCTCGCCGCCGAGACCAACCAACCGACCTGGCGTAACTCGGCCCGACTGAACGAGGCCCGCATGGCCGCCCTGACCGGCTCGTTCGAACACCTCTCACAGACCTTGGCCGAGATCGACGCCGAGGCGCTCCGCCAGGGCACCACCAGTTTCCTGCCCCGTGTGCAGGTCGTGCGCGGCACGGCGCTGGTGGCCCGCGGCAGGTACGAGGACGGGTTCGACGTGCTCCGGCGCGTCTTCGATCCGCAGGACCCGTTGTACGACCCGCGCAGCACCTTCCCGGCAGTCATGTTCCTGGCCGACGCCGCGGTGCACACCGGTCGCGGTCTGCTTGCGCTGCAGCTCATCGACGGCGTTCGCCGGCTGCTCGGCCCGACCCCACCGGTCGACTTCCGGGTCGTGAACGCCTACGCCGGCGCGGTCCTCGCCGACAGCGAAGCGTCCTTTCTGAGCGCATTGGAGGGCGAAGCAGTCCACTGGCCCTGGGTGCTGGCGCGGCTCAGGCTGGCGTACGGCACGTTGCTCCGCCGACGTCGTAGGGACGCCGATGCGGTGCCGCACCTGCAGTTGGCCCTCGCCGGGCTGTCTCGGATGGGTGCGCTGCCCTGGGTCGAACAGGCCCAGCAGCAGCTGCGCGCCGCGGGCGCCCAGACCTCCCAACCGGGTGTGGTGCCGCAGCAGGTGCTGAACGCGCAGGAGCTTCAAATCGCCACACTGGCCGCCACCGGCCTCACCAACCGCGAGATCGGCACGCAACTGTTCCTGTCCCCACGAACGGTCGGCTCCCACCTGTACCGCATCTTCCCGAAACTCGGCATCACCTCCAGGGGGCAGCTGACCGCCCTGCTGAACACGACGCCAAACAACTGACGCTCACGGCCGGTGAGACCTCCCGGATTGGGCCGGGCCGGCGTAGCGCTGCTTGACCGGTGGTCAAGTTTCAGGTGCCTACCTGGGTCATTTGCCGAATTGCTCGTTCTCTGGATCAAGGCGGCCCGCAAGCGGGCCGCAGGCCGGCCGCGCTCGGCCTGCTGGCGGCGCAAGCACCGGCATCGGCCGGCGCGCCGGCCGATTGCAGACTGCGCCAAGGTCTGGAACCGATGCCTCCGGCGGGGATCTTCGACAGAGATGGGCTTCACGCAGGGGCAGCGACGCCGAGGCCATCGCTCAGTCGAGCAGTCCCGGAACCCGCTCCCGAAGCATGGCCATCACCCGCGACAGCCCAGCGTCCAGGTCGTCGCCGTCCCATTCCACGAGTTCCCCGCCCAGCGGCTCGCCCCACACCCGCACCGTCCAGCGCCCCCGTTCGCGTTCGCCGTCCATCCTGACGATGGCGACCAGGCCGTGATCCCCGGACTGGACATGCAACTCCGGCTCCCGCCACCGGTGCACCGAAATGACACATCCGGTTCGACTATCCACAACGGCCACCACGCGCACATCCGCGGTTGCCCCTGGCGAGGCACCTCCGACCGGTGCGGTGGCCGGACCCACCTCACCCGCAATGGATTCCTGCCATGACTCGCACCGCACCTCAGGGGCAAGCTGCGGCGGGTTCACCGGCTCCCCTGGGCAGGTGCGGGCCATCCACGGGCCAGTAACCGTAGGGCGCAGCGGTCATGAGTGGGCACGAGCGGCATGGGCTCTGCCGCCGCCGGCAGCCGTTTCGGACATCACGGCCCGTTGAGCGCGCTCTTACAAACTGAAGGTGTCCGTAGGCTGCTTGACGTGGCAGAGGACGAGGTGGTCTTGCGGCTCAACCGCGACGAAGCGCTGGTTCTGTTCGAGTGGCTGTATCGCACCGACGAGACCACCAACGACTTCGCTGACCTGGTCGAGGATCAGGCGGAGCAACGGGCGCTGTGGAATCTCACCTGCCTACTGGAACAAGAGCTGGTCGAGCCGTTCTCGCCGCAGTACGCCGAGCTGGTCGAGCAGGCACGAGCCCGGTTGCGGGATGAGGGTTCATGACCGTGCCGTGTGCCCGTTGCATGCCCGTCGGGACAGGAGCCGAGGGTCGACGGCGGTCACCGCCTGGACGTCGCCCCGGCATGGCGGTGCAGGTCAAACCAGGTCCTGGCGATGAGACTTCCCGCCGTGTCCACACTTCCTAAACCGTGCGCTGCGGCCCCCACCCGTGTCAGCGTCCCAGGAGTTGGCCGCCCGCAACCAGCCCGGCGGTTACTGGGTGGCAGCGGCCGACCCGTTCGCCGCTCGACACGCGATCACCGGAGAAGTGCCACTCGACAGCGTCCGGCGAGTCGCTGTGCTGACCGACGGAGCAGCCCGCCTGGTCGCCCTTTGCGGTCTACTCGACTGGCCCGACGTGCTCGACGTCCTAGCCCAGGGCGGACCGACCGAGCTGATCAGCCGAGTCCGCGCCATCGAGGCCGCCGACCCGTCCTGCATGAATTGGGCGCGCAACAATCGCAGCGACGACGCCACCGCCGTTTAGGCAGCCTGAGGAGCGATTCCGCAAGCAGGGCCGGCTGCCGGCGTGTGATCCGTCAGCTGATGTGCGACGGCTGCCGGCGAAGCGGTGAGAACTTTCTGTACGTCTTCAAGGCGGCCCGAGACGGGCCGCAAGCGCCGCCGATTAGGCGTCATGACCGCCCGGCCGGGAGATGGCCGGGCGGTCATGCCCATTGCCCATCGGCTGGCGCGGAAAGCGGTAAGCCCGGAGCCGCCGCAGACTGTGATGCCAGGGGTGGTTGAAGATTGAGGGCCGGCAGCCGGCCGGACCGCCCGATCGGCGCGGCGCAGCGTGGGGAGGGTGCACCGGGTCCGCGCGGCAGGTCGCGGCCGTCGCGGTCGGCGTTGGCGGCACGAGTGTCCCGGGCCGCCCCTCCAAGCTCAAGGGCGCTACGCGTCGCAAGCGACGGCCCTGCGGGCCGCCCTTGACCTTGGAGCCTCTGCGGCCCTCGGGCAGGAGTCGTGGGCAGGCCGATGGCCTGCCCATACATGATGCGCGCCGCCAACGCCGCCCCCAACTCGTCGCGGCCCGGTCAGAGACGTCAAGGTCCGCTTGACGCGGCGGAGACCGGCCCAGCCCCACTCCCCGTGAGGGTGGATCGATGGCAGACGAGGATGGCAGGCTGATTCCTCAGTACCCTCCCATTGTGGAGCGTGCGACGATCGCGAAGAGAGCGGAAAAGCTGCTAAGCGGGCCTAATGTGGATAGGGAGGACATTCGGTTCTTCCTGGCCCAGTTGCTGCAACAACATCAAAGTCAGGTGCGCGAAGTTACTAAGGCCATAAGCCGCTCGTTTATCTTAGCTTTTGTTTTCGTTGTACTTTCAAACTCGACAATTGCTGAGGCAGAACTAATGGGCGTGAAGGTGCAAGACTTCTCCTTCTTTCGCCTCGCAATTCCTGTTGTGATGACCGTTATGGTTCTGCGGGCCATTGTCGCGCTGCGTGCGAGCAGCGTGAACTATCAGGTCTTTTATCATGTCGTGAAGCGGCATCTGCCGAATTGGCATGACTCAGGGTTGGTGGACCTGCTAGTCAGCTTCGAGGGTCACTATCGGCCGGGGTCGGTTATACGCATATCGACGGAACGGAACATCCAGCAGTCCATCGCATGAATCAAGCCGTGAGGTCTGCAGAAATGGTAGGAGGCCTTGTCCTGCCAGTTCTGTTTCAGATCTACGCTTATTTTGAGCTATTCAATGACGTGCGAATTTCCGGTGGTTTGATTATCGCCTCCTTGGTCGTGTCGACAGCCTTTGTTGTTTTCTCTTGCGCTTATGTTTGGAATATGGGGTTGGCCGAGGTGAAGAGCAGGGAGTGAAGCCGTGCCCGATGCAGCGGTCGACACGGGTCGGCAGCGGTATGCCGAAGGGTCCGCGTTCAGCGGACCGTAGCCGCTGTCGAGGTGAGGCTGTTACGAACAGCGCAGATTTATCCGATTCCCAAGCTGACAGTGTGGTTCGATCTCCGTCACCGGCTGAGCAAGTAGGCCCCAGACCAGGACGTCAGTCCCCGTCGAAGCCCTGGTACGTGTCCGACCTATCGATGGCGTTGGCGAACTCGGCAAAGTCCATGTTCGCGATGGTGAGGTTGGTCGAGACGTCCGCGTACCAGCGGGGCGGCACCCGGAAGGTGCGGCCCGGCTCGTCCGCCAGGTCGAGTGCGAGAAGCGGACGTTCGACGTCCGTCATCGTGGTCGCGTCGGCAAGGAAGAGGTACGTCAGCCTGTCGTCTTGGCTTGCTGCGTTGTCGGCGTCGACCAGTTCATGGAGGCTCACGCCCTTGTACTTCGGGTCGCTGACGAAGGTGGCGCTGTCTTCGCCCTCCCAGGTGCGCAAGGCCGCCTTCACGGCTTCCCAGGCAGTGTCGTCGGTGAAGTCCGTACGGAGCACCAGCGATGTGAGGTCGTTGGGTTGAGGTAGAGAGATCACGATGACATCCTCCCCAGCCCTCCGCTGGGTGACTAACCGGGTGACGATCGGGACGGACGCCAGCGGACGAGCAGGGACCTTGATGGATGGCTTCGGCAGGCCAGCCCCTGTGGAACGGCAGGTCAGCACCTCGTGCTGGTTGCCTGGGGGTCAAGGGGTCGTCGGTTCGAATCCGGCCGTCCCGATAGACAGAAGTCCCGGACAAGCGGAAACGTTGGTCAGGGCTTTAGGTTTGTCTATGGGGTTTTGAATCGCCCCCCGAAAACCCCCATTTAGCGGGGTCGGCAACCAGGTTCGTCGTCCCTGCGCATCGTCAGAGCCGTCGAGACACCGGCTGTCGACGACATCCGTCAGCCTACGGGCCAACGTGCCCAACTGGGTACGCCCGAACGTGCACAGGTCCATGACGACACTCAACGATTGATCTCGGAGGTCCGCCATCCTGCCGTCGATTCTGGCCATCAACTTCAGCGACGCTCGGCTGTCGGGGCCGGGGTCGGGGTCGGGGTCGGGACAAGCGAACCGGAATGGGCTGAGAACTGCCGGCATGACGAGTCGAATCCACGGGGATCTGCAGTTCGTTCGTGCCACGGCCGCGGACGTGGCACGAACGAACTGGCGGTGCTCGACCACGCCGCGGCCTGGCTCACCGCCGCCGGCATCTAGCAGTGGCCGGATCGGTTTGTCGCCGAATGGATAACACCGGCCGTTGAGCGCGGGGGAACCTGGCTGGTACGTGCCAACGGTCGCATCGCGGGCACGGTGACGCTCGACTGGTCCGATCCCGTATGGAGCGACTGCTTGGGTCGAGCCGGCTACCTGCACCGGATGGCGGTGGAAAGGTGGGCCGCCGGTACCGGCAGCGCCATCCTGACCTGGGCCGCGGATCGGGCACGCGCCCACGACGCCGCCGTGCTACGGCTCGACTGCGTGGCCACCAATCCCGGCTTGCGGGCCTACTACGAGGCCGCCGGCTTTCACCACCGCGGTGACGTCGAAGTCGGCGGCGCTCCCGGTCAGCGCTCCGGCGGCGGCACCCGAACGCTTGTCAGCCGCTACGAGCTACTTCTCTGACGAGAACGGCGGCCGCTCTCGATCGCGTACACGAAGTTACGATGGCGCCACCAGCGTGCACGGTCGGCGGCAGAAGAGTGAGCAGCGATTTGGGTTTGGCGGACGAAAGCTCGCCAAGCAGATGGTGTGCGCCGATGGCTGGGATGACCAGCCGCTCAGCGGAAGTGCCGGTCGCCGACCAGTACGGCGTCCAGCCATCTCTCGTACCACGACAGGAAGTCCGGATCCGCAGTGAAGTGCGGCCCGTGCTTGCCTGGGGAGGTGTCAACGACCCGTCCGCGAGCAGGGCCGGTGAGGATGAGAAGCGACAGGTCGCCACAGCCCTGATGGCTGAGCACCAGCGTTCCGCGGAACGGTTCGTCGTCTTCGTCTGGCGCCGCCTCCGCGAGCCAATTTTCGTACACTCGGCCGGGCTCGGTCGCAAAAGGTCTGGCCAGCATGGTGGCGTCGGGGTCGCCCTGCAGCGTCCATTCCCAGTCCTCGATGGCAAGGAGGCCGTAGAAGGGACCTGCCCCACCGAACGGACCGGGTCCTCCGTGTCCGACCGTGGTGATGAAGCCGCGATAGTCGGGCGGCAGCCCGACTCCATGACGAGTCTCGAAGGCGACGACCTCATCTTCCGTTAAGACTGGCCCGATCCGGAAGCGGTGGGAGTCAGCACCGAACATGACCGGCTCCCCGGGCGACGACGCGGCGACCGCCAGCTTCGACGCCACCCGCACCAGTCGTGCTGACAAGTCATCGCGGCTATCCACCATGTCGTTAGTCGAGCACTACGCCTTGCAGACGGCCTGCCCCGGCCGGACCACAACCGCTTTGTCCAGGACCGGAAACCTGCGCATCCGGATCCCGGCGTGGGCGGCCAGGTGCTTGAGCCGGCGGGTCGCGGCGTGCCGGTCCATCCTGGTGCCGAGGGTGTTGCGCAGGATTGGGCCCGTCGAAGCGACCGCCGACCGCCCGGTCGACAGCCCTGGCCACCGCTGGCGGTAGTGGGACGAGGACGACTTTGCCGCCCTTGTCGCGTACCCGGAGGACGGGGTGGCCGTGTTCCTCGCCGAGGTCGCCGATGTGCGAGCCGCAGGCTTCGAAGATCCGCAGCCCGAGCGGGCGCGGCGCCGCGATTTCCGCGACCACTGCCAGAAATCGGACAGCCCACGGGGCGGGCGCCGGCTATGGACTGTCCGGGGCGGGGCGTCGGCCGTAGACTGACCCGGTTGTCCGGCATCCACTGGTATCTTGGGTTAGTTTAGGAAGTTTGCTCCGCCTCCAGCTGCCGCGTTCGGAGCCGGTCAGGATCACTAGCGTGCGATTGTCCCATAGAGGAATCAATGGAAACCACGGCCGATGATTATCTGTCTCACCAATTGGATGTGAGCAAGATCAGCCTCGCCGAACTCCGGGAGGCGAGGCAGGGCGCGTTCGTGCACTGCCTGGAGCGGATTCTCGACGAGCTGGACCGACCGCAGGACCCCGTCGCTGGTTTCACCTCCGCGATCTGAACCCCGTCGTGGTCACCAGCGCGCCACCGTCACTTCCTGCGCCGTCCGAATGGCCGCTCGGTGAGTCACCGCTCGACATCGCACCGGCCGGTTGGCGGCCCACCCCGTTCCACGACTTCGTCGTCAAGCTGGACAGTCGGTGCGACCTCGCCTGCGACTACTGCTACATGTACGAGCTGGCCGACCGTTCCTGGCGGGGCCGGACGGCCTTCATGCCCGACGAGGTCGTCGACCTGGCGGCCCAGCGCATCGCCGAACACGCCCGCGACCACCGCCTGTCGACGATCCGGGTCATCCTGCACGGCGGCGAGCCGCTGCTCGCCCCGCCCGCCACGTTGCAGCGGGTGGTCAGCACGCTGCGGGCGGCGCTGTCGCCCGGGACGGCGGCACAGTTCACCGTGCAGACCAACGGCACCCGCCTGACCGAGCAACGCCTGCGCCTGCTGGGCGCTGCCGGCCTGCGGGTCGGGGTCAGCGTGGACGGTGGCCGGGTGGCCAACGACCGGCACCGCCGGCACCTCGGCGGCCGGAGCAGCTTCCCCGCCGTCGACCGCGCGCTGCGGCTGTTGCGCGAGCAGCCCGACCTGTTCGCCGGCATACTCAGCGTCATCGACCTGCGCAACGATCCGGTCGAGACCTACGAGACGCTGCTGGCGTACCAGCCCCCGGCCCTGGACTTCCTGCTGCCGCACGGCAACTGGAGCGAGCCACCGCCGGGTCGTCCGCCCGACGCCAGCACCCGGTACGGAGAGTGGCTCGTCGCCGTCTTCGACCGGTGGTACGACGCGCCCCGGCGGGAGACCCGCCTCCGCCTCTTCGAAGAGATCGCCGTGAGCGTCCTGGGCGGCCACAGCAGGTCGGAGCAGATCGGACTGAGCCCCGTCGGGGTGATCGTCATCGACGTCGACGGGTCGCTCGAACAGGTCGACACGCTGCGCTCCGCCTACGAGGGCGCCCCGGCCACCGGCCTCACCCTGGCCGATCACCCGTTGGACGCCGCCCTGCGGCACCCCGCCGTCATCGCCCGACAGATCGGCGCGAAGGCACTCGCTCCGGCGTGTCTTGATTGTTCGGTTCATCCGGTCTGTGGTGGAGGGTACTATCCGCACCGATACCGTAAGGGCTCAGGATTCCGCAATCCCTCGGTCTACTGCGCCGACCTGCGATATCTGATCGACCACATCGCCGGCCGCGTACAGGCCGATGTCGCCCGAGTGATGAGGCAACGCGCGTGACCGACGTGATCCGACTTCCCGCCCAGTCCTTCAGCCAGCTCGCCGCGGGCCACGGCGACGCCGAGACGATCGCCCGGCTCCGCCGCGGCCAGCTCAGCCGGCGGCTGTTCCTGCTGCGGGCACTGCTGGACGCCGACCCGTCCCCGGCCACCGGGGCCTCGCTGGAGCTGCTCGTCCGCGCCCAGGCCCACCGGCCGGAGGCCGTCGACGAGGTACTGCTCGCTCCGCACGTCGGCTCCTGGCTGACGGTCACACTCCGGCGCCTGCGGGCCGGCCCCGCCACGGTGCCGCCCCGCAGTCGCCGCTCCGGCGCCACCGTCGCGGCCTCCCGCGACGTCGGCCGGCTGGGCGAGATCGCCGCGGCCGCGGCGGCCCGGGCCGGGCTGGACTTCACGATCGAGCTGTCCAGCACCGACGGCCAGGTCATGCTGCCGACGTACGGACGCGCCGAGTCGGGGACCGGCAGCGTCACCGTCACCGCCGAGGCCGGCCGGCTGCGGATCGGCCCGGTCCTGGTACCCACCGACCCGTCGGCGGACGCGCCCGGCTGGTCCGGCCTGCGCACGATCGCGGCCCAGGCCGCCGGCCGCACGCTGCGGCTGATCGTCGACGACCTCGACCCGTGCCGCGACATCCACCAACTTCGGGCGGCGGGCCGGCTCTCCGACCCCGAGCTGGCCGGGTGGCAGGCGGCCCTCGACGAGGCGTGGCCGGTGCTCGTGCGGTCGCACCCCGGCTACGCCGAGGGGATCGCCGCGGGACTCACCACGATCGTCCCGCTTGTCGCCCCCGAGGAGAGTTACGGCGTCAACGCGACCGCCATGGAGTCGTTCGGCGCCGTGTCCCTGACCCCACCCACCGATCCACTCGCCCTGGCGGCGGCGCTGGTCCACGAGTGGCAGCACGCCAAACTCGGGGCGCTGCTCGACCTGATCCCGCTGCACCACGTCGATCCGGAACCCCGGCACTACGCGCCGTGGCGCGACGATCCCCGGCCGCTCGGCGGGCTGTTGCACGGTGTCTACGCCTTCTTCGGGGTCACCGACTTCTGGCGGGTGCAACGGCACGTCCAGCGCGACGCCGCCGCCCGGTTCGCCGACTTCGAATTCGCCCGCTGGCGCTCCATGGTCTGGCAGACCACCGAGCTGCTGCACGGGGTCCCGAACCTGACCGAGGAGGGCCGGCGGTTCCTCGCCACGCTGACCGAACGGCAGCGCCGCTGGCTCGCGGAACCCGTCTCCCCGGCTGCGGCCTCGCTGGCCCGGCAGGTCACCGCCGAACACCGGCTCGGCTGGCGCCTGCGCAACCGGATGCCCGATCCGCACCGGGTGCGCCGGCTGGCGGACGACTGGCTGGCCGGGGCGGCGGCCTCACCCGGGCCGATCTCCGCCGTGCTGACCCACGACGTCGGCTGGACCTCGACCCACAACGTCCGATTCGACCTGGCCGGACTCCAGATGGCAGATCCGGAGGGCTTCGACCAGCTCTGCACCGACCCGGCCCAGGTGACCACACAGGTACCACAGGCGTCCGCCGGCGACATCGCGCAGATCCTCGGCGACCACGCGACCGCCCGCGCCGCGTACCTCCGCCAGATCCTCGACCAACCGGACGAGCCACGGTCCTGGGTCGGTCTGGCGATCCTCACCGAGCTGAGCGGCGACGACGCGGACGGGGAGACCGCCGCGCTGCACCAGATGCCGGAACTCGTCGCCGCGCTGCACCGCGAGATCCGGCGTCGCGGCGCCGACGCACCGGACCCGCTCCGGCTGACCCGCTGGCTGCGCCCCCTCGTGGCCGAGGCGCCCGAGGCGGTCAGCCCGGCGGCGGGCGCCCCGCTCGCCGCCCGGGCCTAGGGCCTGTGTCAAAGCCCCTGGCCGGCCTGCGGCGGGCCCAGACGACGACCGGCCGCGTTGGAGATTGGTCCGGATACAACACCGGTATCCGGACCAATCTCCGCCTTGCCGGACCGCCGCCTGGACTCCGCCTCGGCTCGACCGAGGGCTTTGACACAGGCCCTAGCCACCGTCCTCCCGGACCCGCCAGCGCTCACGTCGGAGGCGGGTCGATCGGGATCGACACCCGATGACTGGCCAGCAGTTCGGCCGCGTCCGGGTGGTCCAGGCCGACGGTCCGCTCGTACCCGGCGATGGCCACGTCGCGCAGCTCCCGGGCGGCCGGCCGGTCGCCGAGCGCCGACAGCTCGATCGAGAGGTTCGCGGCGCAGATCAACGTCTCCGGGTGATCCTGGCCGTTCACCTGCCGGGCCGCCGCCAGGGTCTCCCGCAGTAGCGAAGCCGCTCCGGCATGGTCCCGGCTGGCAGCGAGATCGTTGGCGAGGTTGATCATCGCGCAGAGGGTGTACGGGTGCTCCCTCCCGAGCCCGGCACGGAATCCGGCGACCGCCCGCTCGTCGAGCCGGCGCCCTTCGGTGTAGTCCCCGAGTAGGCGGAACACGATCGCCAGGTTCGTCATGCAGACGTACGTGAAGGGGTGTTCGTCGCCCAGGACCCGCTGGTAGCCGGTCAGCGTCTCCTCGCCCAGCACCCGGGCCTCGGCCAGGGCCCGGGCCCGCGCCACCCGCTCCTGCTCGGTGCGGGGCAGGATGTTGAACAGCGTCATCGCCGCCGAGATCGTGTCGGCGTGGTTCTCCCGGAACCGGCGCAGGCACAATGAGTACACCTCACGAGCCACCGTCAGCGCCTCGCTGTAGAGACCGGTCTTGCGGAGCGTGACCGCGTGCAGCCGGGTCGCCCGCAGCACGTTCGAATGGTCCGGCCGCAGGCTCCCCCGGTGCAGCGGCAGCCACTGCCGCTGCAACCGCAGCGCCTCGTGGTAGCGGCCCAGCCCGTCCAGATCCCGGGAGAGCAGAGTGGCCGTGAACAGGGTGTACGGGTTCGTGTCGCCCAGCACCCGCCGGTAGCGCGCCCAGTTGTCCTCGTCCGTGCGCCGCGCCCGCTCGAAGTCGCCGAGCAACCGGTAATCGACGGCGAGGTTGTTCGCACAGCGCAGGGTGTCCGGGGCGTCCTCACCGAACACCCTGCGGTGCGCCTCAAGCAGCCCCTCGTCCAGTTCGCGGGCCCGCTGCCACTCGCCGAACAGCCTCAGGTCCGCCCCGAAGCTGTTGGCCAGCGCCAACGTGTGTTCGTGGTCGGGCCCGAGCGTGTCGCGGGCGATCTCGTACGTCCGTTCGTTCAACCGCCTCGCCTCCTGCGGATTGCCGGTGGAGCGCAGCGCGTTGGCGAGGAACCGGGCGGTGATGATGGTCTGCTCGTTGGCCGCCCCCAGCTTCTCCAGCCACCGGCGGTACGCGATCGAGCCGAGCTCGCGGCTGCTCTCGTAGTCGCCGCTGACGTAGAGGTAGCGGATCTGGTCGAGCACCACCTTGCGGATGTCGTCGGACTCGCCGTCGATCGCCCCGGAGGCCAGCACGTGCGGGTTGAGTTCCGCGTGCCGGGGCCAGATCTCCTGGTCCTCCGTCGGATCACCGGGGTTCGCGGCGGCGAGGAGCTTCTGCACGGCGGTGCGGTAGGTCTCCCGGTCGGCCGGGGTGAGCCGGTCCCGCAGGATCGCCTGCACCAGGCGGTGGATCTGGATGCTGTTGCGGGTGGCGTCCACCTTCGCCAGGCCGTACTTGCCGATGTCCCGCACCGCCCGGCGCAACTGGATGTCGTCCCGGACGGTGGCGTCGAGCAGGCTGGGCAGCCCGGCGTAGCGCCCCATCGGCAGCAGTCTGATCGAGATGGGCTCCGAACCGAAGAAGGCGCACAGCTCCAGCAACTGCAACGCGGCGGGGGTCTGTTCGGCCAGCTGGTCGAATGCCAGCCCCCAGGTGATCACCACTGGCGTCGAGTACGACGCGGGTGAACTCTCCCGCAACAACAGGCCGACCCGCTTTTCCAACTGGCCGAGGTACTCGTCGATCGGGGTGCCGGTCGCCAGCATCCAGGCCGCCGCCTGCTCCAGGGCCAGCGGCAGGTCCCCCAGCTGCTCCGCCAGCCGGTCGGTGTCCTCGTCGTCCAGCTCCGGCAGCCGCCGCCGGATCAGCTCGATGCTCTCCTCCCGGGTGAAGACATCCACCTCGATGCTGTCCGCCACCCCGGCCCAGTTGTGGTTGCGGGAGGTGATGAGTACATGCCCGCCGGGGTTGCTGAGAAACGGCATCAGGTCCTCGGCCCGGGTCGCGTTGTCGAAGACAAGCAGCCACCGGCCGTACGGCCGTCCGGTGCGCAACGCGTCGTACACGGTCTCCAGGGCCTGCGACACGTCGACGTCGTCGCTGACCAGATCGAGCTTGCGGGCCAGAGCGACGAGCGACTCCCGGATCCGGGTCGGTTGTTCGGCCGGAACCCACCAGATCAGGTCGTAGTCGCTGGCGTACTTGTAGACGTACTCCACGGCGAGCTGGCTCTTGCCGACTCCGCCGAGGCCGTGCACGGTGTGCGGCAGCACCGCTGTGACGTTGTCGGTCAACCGCTGGCGCAGCACGTTGAGCAGCTCTTCGCGCCCGGTGAAGTCGGGGTTGCGGGGCGGCACGTTCCCGAACACCGCCGGCTGCTCCCCGACGCTGGAACGGCCCCGATCTCCTGGAGCGGTCTGTGCGGTCATGTCGTCCCCCTCTTCGGGTATCGCCGCGATCGGTAGCCGCCGGCCGGTCCGCTGCGTCGGCGTGGCTGGCGGGCCGAGCGCGGCCGGAGCCAGCCGCCGCGCGAGTTCCGAGTACCGGCCTCCCAGGCTGCGCAGCACCGTGTAGGCCACCTCGGCGAACGGGCGGCCCAGTCGGGTCGCCAGCCGGTCCGAGACCTGTCCGGCGAGCAGCGCCGGAAAGTCCAGAGCCGCGCCCATGTGCTCGTTGACGTAGCGGGAGACGACGTCGAGGATCCGCAGCGCCTCACCGACCCGCAGTCCGGAGAGTAGTTCCTGCCGTACGCCGGGAAGGAACTCGTAGCGGGCCTGTTCGACAGGCGTGTCCTCGGCCCAGCTCGCCGCGTGGCGCAGCAGCCCGCTCAGGTAGACCTCGGCGAGGTCCTGCGGCTGTGAGCGTGGCAGCATGAGGCGCTGCACCAGGCGCATCACCGGCAGTGTCAGCGGTGCGGCGGCAAGGAACTCGGCGAGTTGACGGGCCTCGTCCGAGGCCATCGCCCGGAACCGGGCGACCCGCTGGGCCGGCGTCAGGTCCAACGGCTCCGGCGACGGTGGCTCCCGCAGCGGGTCGACGAGCAGCGGACGAGGGTCGGTGGTCAGCAGCGCGACCGCCGCGACCGGGCCGAGGGTGCGGCCACTGACCAGGGCGGCCCCGGCGGCGAACCATCGCGGTGCCAGTTCCAGCACCGGTATCGCGACCGCACCGCGCGGAAGGTGGTCCGGCACCTCGTCACGCAGGCGGGGGTGCAGCTGCGCCGCCGGTGCCGCAGGCCGGGTCGGCCGGACCAGCACGGGGTGCAGCGTCGGGCGGCAGCGGTGCCACAGCCGCTGCGGCAGCGGCTGGACCACGGCGACCGGACCGGAGCGGCCCCAGATCGCAAGCCACCGTCGCAGCTCGGGAGCGTCCCAGATGGCGCCGGTGCAGTCGCTCAACACCATCGTCAACTGCCGGCCCTCCGGGTCGACCAGCTCGCGCGGGTCCCGCGCGGTGCTGCCGCCGTCGGAGGTCAGGATCGGCCGTTGGCCCTTGGCGTCCGGCCGCAGATACCACACCTGGATGCGCCGGAACGTGTGCACCCGCATCCGGTCGACGAGGGTCCGGAACTCGGTCGCCGTCGCCTCCCAGACCACCATCGACGGGCTGCCGTCGACAAGCAGTACGAGATCCAGCCACGGCTCGGTGACCGGGGTGAGGCACGGTTGGAGCATCCGGGCCTCAGCCGACCGGCGGGCCGTCTCCGCCTCGTCGAGCCGCACGGCGTGCCGGGCGGGTACGGACCGGCGCAGCGGGGCCAGCGCCCGGGCGATCTCCCGGGCGTGCGGCAGGGCGGGCACCCCGGGAGTGCGTACCGGCAGCGAGGACGGGTCGCGGGGCCCGTTGGCGGGCGGCGGCAGGTAGAGCCTGGCGGACGGCTCCGCCTCGGTCACCGCGGGCGCCTCCGGCCGGGCGGGCTGCCGGGCCGGGGAGGTGGACGGCGGCGACGCCGGTGGCTCGGGTGGCGCCCCCGGTGGCGCGTCGCTCGCCGTCGCGGCCGGCCCGGCCCGGGGCGGTCCCGGCTGGCGGGGCAGGAAGCGGGCCAGCCAGATCGCCTCGGCGCACTCCTCGGCTGTCAGGGCCGAGGGAGCGCCGCCGAGGGCGGTGACCAGCCGATCGATCATAGGGTGCCGGCCGCTTCGAGGTCCCGGATCAGGTTCGCCCGCAGCCGGGCGCGGGTCGACTCGGGCGGTCGCACCCCGGAGGTGACCAGGAAGATCGCGTTCAGCAGCTGGTCCGTGGCCACCGCACCCCGGTCGCGCAGGTCGAGGAAGTGCGTGATCAGGTCGGCGCTGGCCGCCACCGCCTCCTCGCCGAGCATCGAGGTGATGATCTGGGCCAGGGCCTGCTCGTCCGGGGGCTGGATGTCCAGTCGCAGGCAGCGGCGCAGGAAGGCGGGTGGGAACTCCCGCTCGGCGTTGCTGGTGATGACGACGACCGGGAAGGCGGCGCAGCGGACCTGGCCGCGCCGTACCGGTGCCCGCAGGGTGCCGTCGCTGGTCATCACCTCCGCCAGGCTCTGGTCCTCCGGCAGCCGGGCCAGTTCCGGGATCTCGAACCGGCCCTCCTCGAAGACGTTGAGCAGGTCGTTGGGGAGCCCCAGGTCGCTCTTGTCCAGCTCGTCGATCAACACCACCCGGGGACGTGCCCAGGGCAGGAGTGCCGTGCCCAGCGGGCCGAGCGTCAGGTAGCGGCCGATGTCCGGTATCTCCTCGGTCCGCCCGGTGGACTGGAAGAGGTTCGTCTCCTGGAGCCGGCCGATCGCGTCATAGCGGTAGAGGCCGTCGTCCACGGTGGAGCGGCTGGTCACCGGCCAGTAGAGCACCGGCCCGAGGCCCAGCTCGTACGCGACGCTGTAGGCGAGGGTGGACTTTCCGGTGCCCGGCTTGCCCGTCACCAGGAGCGGGCGGCGCAGGTAGAGCGCGGCGTTCACCATCTCGATCGCCTCGTCGGTGATCTGGTAGCCGCGGGCCCGCTCGGCGCCCTGCCGGTCCTCCGGCAGCGCGGAGGTGATCACTGGCCCGCCGCCGAACCGCCGCCACCGGGGCGGCTCGGGGAGCCGCTCGATGCCGTTGTGCGGCCGTCCGGTGCCGAGGTAGATCCGCCAGTCCTCGCCGTCGCCCGTGGCGGAGTCCTCCGGCTGCGGTGGTGATTCCAACACGCTGTCGTCCCTTCCTAGAACGGCGCGCTGAGGGCGTCGGCCGGTGGCACCCGGTCGATCTCGTCCCACAGCAGGGTGAGGTGGAGACCGAGGTGTTCGGGGGAGCCGCCCTCGCTGCCCGCGTCGCGACGCAGCTCCCAGACCAGCTCGCGCAGGTTTGCGACGCTGCGCGCCATGAGCACCTCGGGGATGTACGAATCGAACCGTGAGGCCGCCGCGCGGTTGCGACACCAGAGGACGACCGGCAGTCCGGCGGTGACCGCGGCGCTGATCGCCGCCTGGATGTGCCGTTCGGCGCCGCTGACGAACAGCACGAGACAGACCGGGTAGTCGTCGTTGCCGAGCAGTCGGGCGTGCAGGTGCTGCGCGACGTACGGGTCGGTGAGCCGCTCGAAGGCGACCGCCCGGGCCTGCACGGCGGAACCCTGCTCGCGCAGCCGCCGGTGCCGCGTCCGCCAGCGGGGACGCATCAGGGAGTTGCGCATCCGGGTGAGGTCGCGGACGACCACCGGGTAGTGCACGCCGAGGGCCGTGTAGAGCCCCGGAGCCGCCACCTGCCACCTGTCGAACTCGTAGTCGAGCAGGGGTCGGGGCACGATGAACTCGACAGTCAGTTGACCGATCTCGGCGGTACTGCGATTGGCCAGTTCGGTGAGCGCCTCATCGATCTTGAGCTGGATCTGCTCCAGTCGGAACCGATCCCCCGGCCCGTCCGGGACGCGTTCCCAGTGCCACGGCAGCCGGCCGGGATCGCCCGGGGTCACCAACCAGGCCTCGAACAGGTACCGGGAGGCGTCGATGCCGTCCGCGTCCAGCAGCACCACGAAGTAGGAGCGGTACTGGTCGCCGTCCGAGGGTCTGGGAGCGCCCGCCGACCCGGCCGGCGGCGGGGACGCCGCCGGACCCGGCGGGACCCCCATCCGCCGGGCGACCGCGTCGGCGAGGCGGCCGGCGATCCGGCGGGCCGGTAGGGCGACCCGGCCCGCCAGGTCGTCCAGGAAGGCGACCAGCGGCGGGCGTACGTCGGGGTCGGAGATCGCGTCCTCCAGCTCCCGGAGTACGGCCGCGAGGTCGGTGACCGGTGGGCGCACCCGCGGACCGAGCCGCGCCACCGCGCTGCGGCACAGGTCCAGCAGCACCGGCGGATCGAGGCCGTCGGCCAGCTCGACGATCCGGTCGCGTTCGTCGGCGCTGAGGATCTCCGGCGGCAGGTGGATGGCGACGAGTGCGCGGAAGCGGGCCAGCTCCGGGCTCTCACCGTCCACCGTCGCCACCGCCTCGGGCAACAGCCGGAGCGCCCCCGGCACCTCCTCGCAGGCGGCGACGAGTCCCCAGAGGTCGGTGAAGGGCACGTCGGAGCGGCGGAAGACCGGCTCGCCGTCGATCAGGTGGCCGAGTTGCCGTATGTACCGGTCGCGGTGGGTGCGTACCTCGGCACCGGTGAGCGCGAGCATCGCATCGACCAGCCGGCGGTGGTCGTGGGATTCGAGGGTCACCGGCGCCGCCGCCCGAGCGGACTTCGGCAGCGCCGGAGGACACCGCTATCGACCATGTCTCCTCCGATGCGATGCCGAGAACCACCCATTGCGGCGGGTCTACAGATAGTACGGAGGCAACCGCGTGCGGTAGAACCCTCCGCACGGGGGAAATCAATTAGCTTAAATTGAACGCATCGGACGGATCGGTGGAATACCGACCGCAGTCAGCGGTGCGGGCCGGTCCGTCGCCCGCAGCGCCTCGTGACCGGTGTGAATGGCGTTGCGGATGTCCGCCACCACCGCTCCGCCCCCGTCCGGCACCGGTGCGCGCAACGCGTCCCGTACGCCGAGCTGGCGGGCGTGCAGCAGGGAGATCAGCTCGTCTCGGCGTACCTCCACGGTCCGCCGGACCTCTTGCAGCCGCGCCAGCGGCGACCGCCGTACTCCCTCGGGCCCGCCGTCGCCGGCCGGACCGCCGGACCAGGCCGGGTCGGTGGCGCGCAGCCGGGTGCGGGCGACGTCGAGCCGGCGGACCTGCGCCTCGCCGCGGGTGATGGCCTCCTGGACGGCCGGTCCGATCTCCATGCCCGCGGCCTCGCACTCCACCGCCATCTCCGGGTCGAGCAGGAAAGCGCGGGTCAGCGCCGCACCGTCACCGGCCCACGCCGCGGAGAGCACCAGCAGCGGCGGGCACAGCGGCAACGCGTCGACGGAGTCGGTCAGCACCTGGGCCGCGCGCTGGTCGCCGCCCGCCCGCAGCGTGACGACCGCGAGCAGCAGCGCCCCGGCGGTCAGCGCGGCCGTCGGCGCCGGGTGGTCGGGCGGGGCCTCCCGCAGCCCTCCGGCGGCCGCCGCGAACGCGTGGCCTGCGGCCCGCCAGCGTCCGCCGATCGCGTGGCTGATCCCGAGTCCCCACCAGGCACCGGCCGTCCCGTCGGCGCGCACCGCCGCCCCGAACCGGGTGGTCGCCTCGTCCCAGCCGCCCGCCCGCAGAGCCAGCCAACCCGTGTGGTCGGCCGAACCCCTCAGCATCCGCTCCACCGGTTCGGGCAACCCCGCCTCCCAGTGCAGGCGCTCCGCCGCCCAGGGGACGGGCTGCTGGCGGGGCGGGACCGGACCGTCCGACCGGTCGGCACCGCGCCCGTCCCGAACCTCCACCCCGGCCGGCGGCAGGGGCGCGGTCCGGCCGGCCGCCGTGGCCAGGGCCGGGCCCCGGGAGCTCCGGGCGACGTAGAGGTCGCCCTCGCCGTACATCCAGCGGCGGGGCGTCTGCCCGCCGGCCACCGCGACCGAGTCCCTGACGTACCGGTACAGCTCGTCGGCGGATACCAGGCCGTCACCGTCCAGGTCGGCGTCACCGGTGCGCAGCCCCTCGATCACCGCACCGGCGAAGACGGAGTGCCGAGGGTTGTCGGTCAGCGGCAGCGGCTCGCCGGCCGGCTCCCAGGCGTACTCGTGGGCGGTGGTGGCGGTCAGGACGGCGCGGCCGGTGCCCTCGCCCGGGAACAGGTCCCCGCCGAGGACGCCCGCGTCGCCCTGGTGGGTCAACACCCGCGACACCGCTCCGCTGAAGCAGCAGTCCAGCAGCAGGACCATCCGCTGGCAGGCCGAGCGGTTGAGCAGTCGGTTGATCAGTTCCGTGGGAAGCGCGGTGGCCGGCAGGTCGTCGACGTCCGTGTCGGCGAGAGCGAGGTAGAGCAGCCCGTCGATGTCGCGTCGACCGTGGCAGGCGAAGAAGAGCAGCAGGTGGTCCGACCGGCCGGCCGACCGCAGCAGTCGGGCGATCTCCAGCCGGGCCTCGTGCTCGGTCGGGTTGACCAGCAGCCGTACGTCGTAGGCGCCGACTGTCGGGTCACCGAGCAGCCGGGCCAGCACCTGGACGTCGTGTGCCGGAGACCGGAGGTGGGACAGCTTGGGATCGTCGTACTCGTCACAGGCGATCAACAGGGCGCGTCTGCGCGTCACCGGGGAAGTTTCCGGTCGAGCCAGATCTGGGCGATGCGGCGCTGGTCGGCGGCGGAGACTCCGGTGAGGTCGAGTTCGCTGCCGTCCGGCTCGACGATCCGCACGCCGCGTCCCTGGCGCTGGCCGGCCCAGGCGAGGAGGAGTTCCAGCACCGCGATGATCGACGGGAGAGCGGGTTCGATGGCCAGCGCGACGGCGCCGATCATCTCGATCTCGCCGGCACGGGTGCCGTCCGGCGCGACCTCGGTCGGTGCGGGCAACCGTTCCCCGTACGGCGCCAGTTCCAGGGCCAACTGCCGGGCACCGAGTTCCAGCTCGCCCGGTCCGTCCTCCGGGCCCCCGAGCAGGAGCGCGGCGATCGGGAGCCCGCTGTGGTCAGCCATCAGGTTCCTCCCCGGGTACGGATCCGTCCGCGTCAATTGCACCATCGGTGGTCAACCCACGCATCGAACCCGGTACGGCGAGGTCGCAGTGAAACGCATCAGCCCGATCTGCCCCCTGCTGGCTGATCGCATCCGCAACCCGCCGGGCCGCTACCACGTCGCGAGCGACCCGATGTCTCTGGTCGGGAAGTTCCTCTACGCAATGAACGGGCGACCGCAAAAATATCCCCTGGTGATCGTTTTAGGCGAAGATCCGCCGCTGCACCAGGGGGATGATCGGACGATTTTCGTCATCCCTCGTCTGATCACCCGCTAGCCCTTCGGGTCGACTCTAGTCAATGATCTTCCGCGCCAGGCATTGAGTCCTATGCTCGTTCCATTGTGAAGTCCTGGGGGGGGACCATGATCAATGTAGCCGACCGCGGCGTGTCCGTCCTGCGTGGAGCGATGTGCGCGTCCTGAGATGGAAAATTCGACGCTGATCCACCGCTTCGGCGATGCCACTACCGCCCGGCCCAACCATCCCGCCGTGCTCGGTGACACCGGCCCGCTCGACTACGCCGGCCTGGCCGGCCTGGCCGGCGGCCACGCCGAGCTGCTGGCCGGGGCCGGCGTTCAACCCGGCGACCGGGTCGGACTGTTGACCACACACGGCGCCGGCACCATCGCCGCGATGCTGGGCACCCTCGCCGCAGGCGCCGCCTACGTGCCGCTCGACCCGGGCTTCCCGGAGCAGCGACTGCGCCAGCTCGTCGACGGCGCCAAGGTCACCGTGCTGCTCAGCGGGGGCGAGCACACCGAGCTGGCCCGCCGGCTCGCCACCGACCGGCCCGGCACGCGGGTCGTCCCCGCCGTCGACGTGCGGCCGGCGCCGCTGCGGCCGGTGTCGGTGGACCCGGACGCCCTCGCGTACGTGCTGTTCACCTCCGGCTCCACCGGCCGGCCCAAGGCGGTCGGGCAGACCCACCGCAACCTGCTGCACGTGGTGGACAACCAGATCGCCACCCTCGACCTGCGTCCGGACGACCGGCTCAGCCTGCTCGCCTCGTTCAGCTTCGACGCGGCCATCCCCGACCTCTACCCGGCGTTGCTCACCGGCGCCGCCGTCGTCCCGGTCGACCTGCGCCGCCACGGGCTGGCGTACGCCGTCGAGCAACTGGCCCGGCACGGCGTCACCGTCTACCACTCCACCCCGACGGTCTTCCGGTACCTGCTGGACACTCCCGGCGTCGACCGGCTCGACCGGGTCCGGGTGGTGCTGCTCGGTGGCGAACAGGCCAGCTACGCCGACGCCGCCCGCGCCCAGGGTCACTTCGCCCCGGGTTGCGTGCTCGTCAACGGCTACGGTGCCACCGAGGTGACCTTCGCGGCCCGGTCCGCGTTGCCGCTGGCCGACGTCGACCGTACGGCCACCGGGCCGCTGCCGATCGGCACCGCCCTGCCCGGGTACGCGCTGCGGCTGACACCGGACGGCGAGATCGTGGTGCGCGGCCGGCACCTCGCCCCCGGTTACCTCGACCAGGTCAGCGACCGGTTCGGGCTGGACGCCGACGGGGTGCCGGCGTACCGCACCGGCGACCTCGGTGAGCTGCTGCCCACCGGCGAGCTGCGCTGCCTCGGCCGCCTCGACCGGCAGGTCAAGGTGCGCGGGTTCCGGGTCGAGCTGACCGAGATCGAGTCGGTGCTCGCCGCCGAGCCGAGCGTCGCCGAGGTGCGTGCCATCGCCCGCGACGGCGAGCTGCTGGCATACGTCCGGTCGACCGGGACACCGGTGGACCCGGCCGCGCTGCGGGCCGCCCTGGCCCGGCAACTACCCGAGTACGCATTGCCCCGCGCCGTCGTGCCGGTCGCCGAGTTTCCGCTGACCGTCAGCGGAAAGATCGACGAACTGGCGCTGCCGGCGCCGGCCCGGGCCGTGCTGGCCGAGGAACGACCGGCCAACCCGACCGAGCGGATCGTGCACGACATCTGGTGCACCGTGCTCGGCCGGGACGCTGTCGGCCGCACCGACAGCTTCTTCGACGTCGGCGGGCAGTCCCTGCTGCTCGGCCAGGTGCAGCAGCGGCTGACCGAACGGTTCGGGGTCCGGCTGCCGCTGCTGCGGCTCTTCGACCATCCGACGGTCGCCGCCCAGGCTCGACTGGTCGACCCGCCGCCGTCCGCCGACCTGCCGGCCCCGCCCGCCGCGACCGCCTCGGCGTCCACCGCGTCGCCGTCCACCGGCGGTGCGTACTCCTCGTCGGTCGGCGTCCGCGAGTACACCGGCGAGGAGATCGCCGTGGTCGGTCTCGCCGGCCGGTTCCCGGGAGCGGCGGACGTGGCCACCTTCTGGTGGAACCTGTGCGCCGGCGTGGACGCCATCCACGACCACAGCGACGAGGAGTTGGCGGCGCTGGGCGTCGGCCCCGGGCTGCGCGCCGACCCCCGGCACGTGAAGGCCACCGGGCGGCTCGACGGCATCGCCGACTTCGACGCGGAGTTCTTCTCCTTCGGCGACCAAGAGGCCGCCCGTACCGACCCGCAGCACCGGCTGTTCCTGGAGACCGCGTGGGAGGCACTGGAGGACGCCGGCCACGACCCGACCCGGTTCCCCGGCCTCGTCGGCGTGTACGGCGCCACCTCCGTCAACCGTTACTTCCTCTTTCACCTGATGGACAACCCGGCCGTGGTCGGTGACGTCGATCCGGACGACTGGGAGGCCCGCCTGATCGGCCGGCAGCTCACCGACCACCTGCCCGGCCAGGTGGCGTACCGGCTGGGGTTGACGGGGCCGGCGGTGGCCGTGCAGAGCGCCTGCTCCAGCTCGCTGGTCGCGGTCTGCCTGGCCGCGCAGAGCCTGGCCGACTACCAGTGCGACATCGCTCTGGCCGGTGGCGTGAGCGTCACCTGGCCCCGGCACCGGCACACCCCCGGTGGTCTGGCCTCACCGGACGGTCGCTGCCGGGCCTTCGACGAGGCCGCCCAGGGCGCCGGCTTCGGCTCCGGCGTCGGGGTGGTGGCGCTGCGTCGGCTCGCCGACGCGCAGGCCGACGGGGACCGCGTCCTCGCGATCCTGCCCGGCTGGGCGGTCACCAACGACGGTGCCGACCGGGCCGGCTACGCCGTCCCCGGGCCGGCCGGGCAGGCCGCCGCGGTGGCCGGCGCGCTCGCCGCCGCCGAGGTCGCCCCGGGCGAGGTCCGTTTCATCGAGGCACACGGCAGCGGTACGCCGCTCGGGGACGCCATCGAGGTGGCCGCGCTGCACGAGGTGTACGAGGGCGCCGCCCCCGCCGAGACCTGCGCGCTCGGCTCGGTGAAGACCACCATCGGTCACCTCGACGCCGCGGCCGGCATCGCCGGGCTGATCAAGGCGGTGCTGGCCGTACAGCACGGGGTCATCCCGCCGAACCTGCACTTCACCCGTCCGCACCCGGAGATCGATCTGGCCGCCGGTCCGTTCTACGTACCGACGAAGGCGCGGGACTGGCCCGACGTGCCGCGCCGGGTGGCCGGGGTCAGCTCGTTCGGGCTGGGCGGCACCAACGCGCACGTCGTGGTGGAACAACCACCCGCGGTCGAGCCGGTCGACACCGGGTCGGCCAGCGCGCACCTGCTGCCGGTGTCGGCGCGTACCCCCGCGGCTCTGCGGGCGGCCCTGACCCGGCTGCGGCGGCACCTGGCGGGCACCGCGCCCACGCTGGCCGAGGTCGCCGCGACGCTGGCGCTGGGCCGACGGGAGTTCGGCTGCCGGGCCGCGGTGGTCGCCACCACCCCGGCCGACGCGGTCGCCGCGCTCGACGCGTTACTGGCCACGGACACCCGAGTGGTCGGTCCGGCCGGCCCGCTGCGCGACCTGGCCGCCGGTTGGGTGACCGGCCGGTCCCTGGACTGGACGGCCCTGCACCCGGCCGACGGCGTCCGACGAACCTCGCTGCCCACCTACCCCTTTCAGCGGCAGCCGTACTGGATCGAACCTCCTCAGAAAGGTGTTCGGTGAACTGGTTCCTCTCCGCCGGCAGCCGCGATCCGGCACCGGTGCAATTGTTCTGCCTGCCCTATGCCGGCGCCGGAGCCGGCGTGTTCCGCAACTTTCCGGGCCGATTCGGTCCGGACGTCGAGGTGCTGCCGGTGCAGCTCCCCGGCCGGGAAAACCGGATCAGCGAGGACCCCCGGTTCCGGGTGGTCGACGTGGCGAGCGCCATCGCCGGGCGGACCACCGGGCCCTACGCCATCTACGGCCACTCGATGGGCGGCCGGCTCGGCTTCGAGGTGGTCCGCGAGCTGCGCCGCGCCGGGCGTCCACTGCCGCTGCGGCTCTACGTCGGCGGCGCCCGCGCACCGCACGTCACCGCGCCCAGCATCTTCGACGGGCTGTCCCAGGTGGACGACGACGAACTGCTGCGCCGGCTGCGGACCGGCGGCGGCCTGCCCGCCGGCGTGCTGGAGCACCCCGAGCTGGTCGACCTGCTGCTGCCGCTGCTGCGCGCCGACTTCGAGCGGGTGGACACCTACCGGTACCGGCCCGAGGAGCCGCTGCCGGTGCCGATCATCGCGTTCACCGGCCGGCGCGACCCGGCGGTGACCCGGGAGCAGAGCGCGGCCTGGCGGGAGCACACCGCCGCCGGCTTCATCCTGCACGAGCTGGACGGTGGGCACTTCTTCCTGCACGATGCGCTGCCCGAGCTGGCCGACGCGATCCGCGCCGACCTGACCGCGGCGCTCACCGCCGAACCGCCGGCCGCCGCGCCGAGGGCGGCTGCCGCCGCGCACCGGGTCCCGCTGGGCGACACCGGCTGGTCGGTGTGGCGCGACGCCATCCTGCGCAGCACCGGCTTTCCGGCCGACGGGCTGACCCTGCTGTCCGCGCCGCACGCCGCCGCGGCGGCCGACGAGCTGCTGACCACCGGCACCGGCGCCGACGCCTTCGACAAGGAGTTCGCCGCGGCGCTGTCCACCGCCACCCGGCGGATCACCGAGCTGGCCGCCGACCCGCTGCTACGCGAGGCGGTCACCTGGCAGAACCGGGGGATGCTGCCCACCCTGGACGGGCTGGTCCATGGTGGCCCCGACGCTCCCCGCAACACCCGTAGGCGTGAGCGCGAACGGGCCGTCATCAGGTACTGGCAGCGCTACTGCGGCAAGAACGAGACCGTCGGCTTCTTCGGCCCGAGCTGCTGGGTCACCCTCGACCCGGAGCTGCCGGTCACCGCCGAGGTCCGGCCGGGCGCGGCGCTGACCCGTGACCGCCGGGTGTGGTTCGAGTCCTGGGCGCTGACCGTGTACGCGCAGCGGATCGCCGAGGACCTGGCCGTCCGCCGCTGGTGGGCACCCCAGCTCGCCCCGCACCTGAGCCTCGCCGGCCGGGAGGTGCGCCGGCCGGGTCGACCCCCGGTGCCCCTGTCGCCGGTCGAGGCGGCACTGCTCGGTGCCGCCGACGGCCACCGCCCCGCCCACGAGCTGGTCACCGACCCGGCCGTCGGTCTGCGTCGGCCGGAGGACGGGTACGCGCTGCTCGACCGGCTGGTGCAGCGGGATCTGGCCACCTGGGACGCCGCGCTGCCGGTGAGCCCGGCCGCCGAGGAGGTGCTGCGGCAGCGGATCACGCAGGTCGGCGACGCCCCCGCGCGGGCCGTCGCCCAGGCCGGCTTCGATCGGCTGTGCGCCGCCCGGGACGCGGTCGCCGCCGCGGCCGGCGATCCGGACCGGCTGCACGCCGCGCTGAACGCGCTCGACGAGACGTTCACCGACCTGACCGGGCAGCCGGCGCAGCGCCGGGCCGGGCAGATGTACGCCGGTCGGACGCTCTGCTACGAGGACACCAGCCGTGACCTGGACGTGGTCTTCGGCGCACCGCTGCTGGACGGGATCGCCGCCCCGCTCGCCGTGCTGCTGCGGGCCGCCCGCTGGTTGGCCGGCGCCTTGGAGGAGGCGTACGCGGTGGTGTTCCGGGAGCTGTACGACGAGCTGCGCGCCGAGGCCGGCGACGCCCCGGTGGCCCTGTCCGACCTGTGGTTCCTGGTCCAGGGCATGTTCTGGGGCAGCGGGCCGCGCCCGGTCGACGCGGTGGCGGGCGACTTCGCGGCCCGCTGGGCGGGGCTGTTCGGGCTGGCCGACCTGCCGCCGGGCAGCACCGACGTGCGGCTGGACGTGGCGGACCTGGCCGCCCGGGTCGACGAGGTCTTCCCCGTTCTCCGACCAAACTGGTCGAACTCCCGGCTGCACAGCCCCGACCTGCAGATCTGCGCGGCCGACGCCGACGCGCTGGCCCGCGGCGACTACACCGTGGTGCTCGGCGAGCTGCACGCCGCCTGGCCGTCGTTCGACTGTGCGGTGTTCACGGCCGCACATCCGGACGTGGAGCGGCTGCGCGACGCGCTGGCGGCCGACCTCGGCCCGAACCGGATCCGGCTGCTCTATCCCACCGACTGGCCGCGCCGCACCAGCCGGGTCGCCGAGGCGCTGATCGGCCCCACCGACCGGCAGGTGGCCTTCGCGTCCGCGCCCAACGCCGACCCGGACCGGGTGCTGCCCACGGTGGCGCTGACCGTGCGGGACGAGGACGGCCGACTGACGGTCGTGGCCCCCGACGGGCAGCGCTGGCTCCTGACCGAGGTCTGCGCCGGGCTGCTCAGCCTGCACGCCGTGGACGGGTTCAAGCTGGTCGCGGCCGCCCCGTACACCCCGAGGATCACGCTGGACCGGCTCGTGGTGGCCCGGCAGACCTGGCGGACCACCGTCGGCGCGTGCGACTTCGGCGCGGCGAAGGGTGAGCGGGCCCGCTTCCTGGCCGTACGGGACTGGCGACGCCGGTTGGGCCTGCCCGAGCAGGTGTACGTCAAGCTCGGCACCGAGACCAAGCCCTGCTTCGTCGACCTGAGCAGTCCCGTCTTCGCTGACATGTTCTGCGTGATGGTCCGGGCGGCCCGGCGTGACGGCGGCGACGACACGACGGTGGTGGTCAGCGAGATGCTGCCCACCGAACAGGACGCCTGGGTGCCCGACGGGGCCGGTCGGCGCTACTTCAGTGAACTGCGACTGCACCTCGTGGACGCCGACGAGCCGGAACCGGTCCGATGAGTCACGTGCTGCCACTGCTACGTCAGTGAGTTGCGCCGGTAGATGACCGATCCGAACAGCTATCCCGGGGGGAACGGGTGACCGACCTACTGTCCAGCAACGCCGTACGGGGCGAGGCCCTGCCCTGGCCGGACGCGACGATCGCCGAGCTGGTGGTCGCGCAGGCCGCCCGTACGCCGGACGCGACGGCGGTGCGCCAGTGGGACAGCCGGCTCAGCTATGCCGAGCTGCTGTCCCAGGCCGCCGGGGTGGCTGCCGCGCTGCGGGCCCGCGGCGTCGGCCGGCAGAGCCGGGTGGGTGTGTGCGGCAGCCGCCGGCCGGAGTTGGTGGCGACCGTGCTGGGGGTGTTGCTGGCGGGCGGTTGCTACGTGCCGCTGGAGCCGGGCGGCCCGCGTCGGCGGCTTCGCGAGATCGCCGCCGACGCGGGCATTTCCCTGGTGGTCGGCGACGCCGCCGAGACCGAGTTCGGTGACGCCCCCGGCGTCGAGGCGGTCGGGTTGCCCGGCCCGGCCCCACTCGCGCCCTGCCCGGCCCGGCCCGGCGACCCGGCGTACGTGCTGTTCACCTCGGGCTCCACGGGTCGGCCCAAGGGTGTGCTCACCAGCCACCGCAACGTGGTGGAGTTCGTGACGGGCGTGGCCGCGTCGAGCGGTGCCGACGCCGGCGTACGCAGCCTCGGCCTGGCGTCGCTCGGGTTCGACGCGGCCACCATCGACCTGTTCGTGCCGCTGCTGCTCGGCGGGACGGTGCAGCTCCTCGGCACGGCGGATCGCGCCGACCCGGTCCGGCTGACCCGGTTCATCGTCGAGCACGAGGTCAACTGGGGTTTCATCACGCCCACCGTGCTGGCCATGTTGGACCCGGCCGACCTGCCCGGCTGGAGGACGGTGCTCTGCGGCGGCGAGGCGGTGCCCGCCGAGCTGGCCGCCCGCTGGGCGCCCGGCCGCCGCTTCCTCAACGGCTACGGCCCGACCGAGACGACAGTGCTGGCGGTCAGCGGCCCGTTGAGCGCCACCGAGGTCGACCCGGTACCGATCGGCCGGCCGATGCCCAACCACCGGGCGTACGTGGTGGACGCGGTGCTGGACCCGGTGCCGCCGGGCGAGACCGGCGAGCTGCTGATCGGCGGGCCCGGGCTGGCCGACGGCTACCTGGGCCGGCCGGCGCTGACCGCCGCGCGGTTCGTTCCGGACCCGTTCTCCGGGCTGCCCGGCGAGCGGTTGTACCGCACCGGCGACCTGGTGCGGCAGGACCCGGACGGGCGGATCGTCTACCTGGGCCGGGCCGACCGGCAGGTGAAGATCCGTGGGCAGCGCATCGAGCTGGGCGAGGTCGAGGCGGTGCTCGCCGACCTGCCCGGGGTGACCGGGGTGGCCGTCGAGGCGGTGCCCGGTCCGGCCGGCACCGAGCTGGTCGCGTTCCTCACTCCGGCGGATGCCCCCGACGACGCGCGGCTGCGCGCGTACGCCGGCAGTCGGTTGACCACGGCGATGCTGCCGGCCCGGGTGCTGCGCAGCGCGGCCCTGCCGATCAGCCCGATCAGCGGCAAGCTGGACCGTCTCGCGCTGCGCGCGCTGGCCGCGGCCCGCACCGCCTTGTCCGCCGACACCGTCGCTCCGGAGGTGCCCGGTGATCCCGTCGCGGCGGCCGTGGCCGGCATCTGGACCCGGCTGCTCGGCACGGCACCCGGGCCGGCGACCGACTTCCTCGCCGCCGGTGGCAACTCCATCGCGGCGATGCGCCTGGTCGCCGCGCTGCGCGCCGAGCTGGGCCGGCAGCTCGACACCCGTGAGGTGTTCACCGAGCGCACCTTCGGCCGGCTCGCCGAGCGGGTGGCCGCCGCACCCGTCGGCGACGACCGGCTGAGCACCGGCAACCCGCCCACTCTCTCCCCACCGCAACGTCGGCTCTGGTTCGTCGACCAGCTCGCGCCGTCCAGCGCGCCGTACAACATCGCGGTGGCGCACCGGCTGCTCGGCCCGCTGGACATCGCGGCCCTCGGTGCGGCACTGCGGACCGTCGCCGAGCGGCACGACGTGCTGCGCTGGCGCATCCCGCAGACCGCCGGGGTGCCCTACGCGGTCTGCGCCGAGCCGACCGACGTGGCGGTGCCGGTGGTCGACCTGACCGGCAGCGCCGAGCCGAAGGCGGAGCTGGCCCAGATGCTCGCGGCCGGTGCCGCGCATCCGTTCGACCTGGCCACCGGGCCACCCTGGCAGGTGACCGTCTACCGGCTCGGCCCGGCCGAGCACGTGCTGGCCGTCACCTGGCACCACGCCGTCTTCGACGGCTGGTCGGAGCGGATCTGCTACGACGACCTCGCCGCCGGGTACGCCCAGGCGGTGGCCGGCACGGCGCCCACACTGCCGGCGCTGCCGGCCCGGTACGCCGACTACGCGGTGTGGCGTGCCGAGCGCGACCGGCTGCGGGGCGGACCCGACCTGGCCTGGTGGACGGGGCACCTGGACGGCGTGCCGACCGTGCTGGACCTGCCCCGGGACCGGCCGCGGCCGGCGGTGCAGACGTACGCCGGGGCGGAGGCGGCGGTCCGGCTGCCCGCCGACACCGACCGCGCGGTCCGCGAGCTGGCCGAGCGTCGCGGCACCACGGTCGCCGCGGTGCTGCTGGCGGCCTTCGGTGAGCTGATCGCGCGGCTCACCGGCGGCGACGACCACGTGCTCGGGGCGATCGTCGCCGACCGGCGGTTGGCCGCCTTCGACGACGTCATCGGCTTCTTCATCGACACGGTGCCGGTGCGGGTCCGCACCGGCGGGGTGAGCTTCGCCGAGCTGGTCGACAGCTGTGCCGGGGAGTTGCACGAGGTCACCGCCCACCCGGGGGCCCCACTGGAACGCATCGTCGAGGCGCTCGGCGTCGGCCGGGACACCGCCCGCGCACCGCTGGTGCAGGTGCTGTTCAACGTGCTCAACTTCGCGCCACCCGCGCTGACGTTGACCGGGTTGGCCGCCGAGCCGGTGTCGGTGCCCAAGCCGGGCTCGCCGTTCGACATCACCGTCTACGTGGTGCAGCACGGCGGTCGTACGGGCGTCGAGGTGGTCTACAACCCGGACCTGTTCGACGCCGGGCGCGTCGACGACCTGCTCGCCGACCTGGCCGAGCTGGTGGGCGCGCTGGCCGCGGCGGCGGACACGCCGGCCCGCGAGGTCGCCACCGCGCTGCCCCGACCCACCGTGCGGGTGCCGCAGCTCGGCGCGATGACTGTCGCCGGCGGTGACCCGGTCGGCCCCCCACCCGCGCTGATGCCTGTCGGCCCGGACGGGCTCACCGAGACCGAGGAGCTGATCGCCGGGATCTGGCGGGAGGTGCTGGAGCGCGACCGGGTCGGGGTGACCGACAACTTCTTCGACATCGGCGGGCACTCGCTGGCGCTCGCCGCCGTGCACGCCCGGCTGACCGCCGCGACCGGCCGGTCCATCCGCATGCTCGACCTGTTCCGCCACCCCACCGTCCGAGCGCTCGCCGCCAGCCTCGACGGTGCCGCCGACCGGCCGGAGCTGGCCCGGGCCGCCCTACGGGCCGCCGCACGCCGCGGCCGTACCCGTCGTAATCCACCTCGCCGCCCCGGCGGCTCCGCGTGACGAAGGACAGCCTGATGAGCAACCCGACCGCAGCCGACCGGTCCGACGACGTCACCGAGTCACCTGACCACGGCATCGAACCGATCGCGATCGTCGGCCTGGCGGCGCGCCTGCCCGGCGCCGCCGACGTCCACGAGTTCTGGCGCAACCTGGTCGACGGCGTGGAGTCCACCACCGAGCTGACCCGGGAGGAGCAGCTCGCCCGGGGCGCGACACCCACGCAGGTCGACGACCCGGGCTGGGTCAACCGCGCCCCGCTGGTCGACGGCTACGACGAGTTCGACGCCACGCTGTTCGGGATGACCGCCCGGGAGGCGGAGCTGACCGACCCGCAGCACCGCCTGTTCCTGGAGTCCTGCCACACCGCGCTGGAGGACGCCGGCTACGACCCGGCCCGCTACGACGGCGCGATCGGCGTGTACGCGGGCACCGGCGGCAACACCTACCTGCACCGCCACGTGCTGCGTAACCAGCGGGTCGGCGGCAACCCACACGCCGCGGTCTCCATCGCCACCGGCAACTCGCCGAACTACGTGGCCACCAACGTGTCGTACCGGCTGGACCTGCGCGGGCCGAGCCTGACCGTGCACACCGCCTGCTCCACCTCGCTTGTCGCGTTCCACCTGGCCTGCGAGTCACTGCGCAACGGTGAGTGCGACATGGCGCTGGCCGGCGGTGTCAACATCGAGCTGCCGCACGTCGGCTACCTCGGCATGGAGGGCTTCACCTCGCCCGATGGCCGGTGCCGCCCGTTCGACGCCGCCGCCAACGGCACCGTGTGGGGCAGCGGCGTCGGGGTGACGCTGCTCAAGCGGCTCTCCGACGCGATCGCCGACGGGGACCACATCCGTGCCGTGGTTCGGGGCAACGCCATCAACAACGACGGCGCCGGCAAGGTGGGCTTCACGGCGCCCAGCGTCGACGGGCAGGTGGCCGCGATCGCCCAGGCCGTCGACATGGCCGACATCGACCCGCGCACCATCAGCTACGTCGAGGCGCACGGCACCGGCACCGCGATGGGCGACCCGATCGAGGTCGCCGCGCTCTCCGCCGTCTACAGCCGGGACACCGACGAGCGGGGCTGGTGCGGCATCGGGTCGGTGAAGTCCAACATCGGCCACCTCAGCCAACCCTCGGGCATCGTCAGCGTGATCAAGACGGTGCTCGCCATGGAGCACGGGCTGATCCCACCGACGATCAACTACGAGACGCCGAACCCGGCGGTCGAGTTCGCCGACACCCCGTTCTACGTGGCGAACACCCTCACCAAGTGGGACACCGACGGCGGGCCGCGCCGGGCCGGGGTCAGCTCGTTCGGCATCGGCGGCACCAACGCGCACGTCGTGCTCGAGGAGGCGCCGGCGGCGTACCGCGCCGACCGCCGGGTGCGCCCGGCGCATCTGCTCCAGGTCAGCGCGGCCACCCCCGGGGCCCTGGACGCCGCGGTGCAGCGCCTCGCCGCCCACCTGGACGGTGCCGCGGACGCCGGGCCCGCGTACCTCGCCGACGTCGCGCACACCCTGCGTGCCGGCCGCCGCCCGCACCCGCACCGCCGCGCGGTGGTCGCGGCGGATCTCCCCAGCGCCGTCACGGCCCTGCGCGCCCCGAAACGCGGAGCGCAACCATCGACCGGGCGTCCAGCCCCGAAAGTCGCTCTCCTGTTCTCCGGTCAGGGTTCCCAGTACGCGGGGATGGGCGCGCAGCTCCACGCCGAGCAGCCCCGCTTCGCTGCCGTCGTCGACGAGTGCGCCGAACTGCTCCTTCCCGACCTGGGCATCGACCTGCGTGACCTGCTCCTCGGTCGGGATCCGATGGCGGGGGAGAAGCTCACCGAGACCCGCTACACCCAGCCGGCGCTGTTCACCGTCGAGTACGCCCTGGCCGCGCTCTGGCAGGCCACCGGCGTACGCCCGGCCGCGATGATCGGCCACTCGATCGGTGAGTACGTCGCGGCCACCGTTGCCGGGGTGCTGAGCCTGCCGGACGCCCTGCGGGTGGTCGCCGCCCGGGGCCGGCTGATGCAGTCGCTGCCCACCGGGTCGATGCTCGCCGTCTCGCTGGACGAGTCGGCGGTCGCCGACGTGCTGCCCGAAGGGCTGTCGGTGGCCACGGTCAACGGGCCGGGGACCTGCGTGGTGGCCGGCGAGACCGCCGCCGTCGAGGCGTTCGCGGCGACGCTGACGGCAAAGTCCAAGATGCTGCGCACCTCGCACGCGTTCCACTCGCCGATGATGGAGCCGATTCTCGCCGAGTTCACCGCGCTGATGGGCACGGTGTCGCTGCGCCCGCCGACCGCGCCGTTCCTCTCCAACGTGACAGGCACCTGGATCACCGCCGAGCAGGCCACCGACCCGGCGTACTGGGCGGCGCACCTGCGCCAGCCGGTCCGCTTCGGCGACTGTGTGGCCACCCTGCTGGCGGCGGGCACCTGGCAGTTGGTCGAGTGCGGTCCCGGCCGGCAACTGGCCAGCCTGGCCCGGATGCAGGTCGCCAGGGCAGCGCCGGAGCAGCGACCGCTCATCCCGCTGGGCAGCCTGCCCGCCGCCGGGGAGACCACCGGCGACCTGGCCGCTCTGCTCGGCACCGCCGGCGCGCTCTGGTGCGCCGGGCTGCCCGTACGGTTCGACGTGGACCCGGCGGCGCGGCGGGTGCCGCTGCCCAGCTACCCGTTCGAGCGCCGCCGCTACTGGATCGACCCGGACCCGGAGCAGCAGGTCGCCGCCGCTCCGGTGGAGACCGGGCCGCGACCGCTGCCCGAGTGGTTCGCGGTGCCGGTCTGGCGGCAGGCCGCGCCGCTGCCGCCGACCGGGTCGTTGGGCCGCTGCCTGGTGCTGACCGCGGGCGCGCGCGGCGACGCCCTGGTCGCCGGCCTGCGGGCCGCCGGTGCCGACCCGGTTCCGGTACGCCCCGGCGACGCCTTCACCGCCGACGGCGGCTACCGGCTGCGCCCCGGGGTGCGCTCGGATCATGAGGCGCTGGTCGCCGCGCTCACCGCCGACGGTGGACTGCCGACCCGGCTGGTGCACGCCCTCACGCTGGACGGTGCGCCGACCGGCACCGACATCGCGGCCACCTGGGCGGCCCAGGAGCTGGGCTTCTTCAGCGCCCTGCACCTGGTGCAGGCGCTGGCCGGCGCCGGCTTGACCGGCGAGGACGGCGACGTCGTCCTGGATCTGGTCACCGCCGGCACCGGCGATGTGCGCGGCGACGACCTGCGCCGCCCGGAGCACGCCACCCTCGCCGGGCTGGCCCGGGTGCTCCCGGCCGAACTACCCGGGTTGGCCGTCCGGCTGGTCGACGCGGACCCGGCCGACGACGACGTCACCGCGCTGGTCGCCGAGCTGCGCCGTCCTCGGGAGCCTGAGGTCGCCCTACGTGGGGGCCGGCGTTGGGTGGCCGACGTCGAGCAGGTGACGCTCGACGTCGAGGGGGAGCCGGGCGCGCTGCGCGACGGCGGCCGGTACCTGATCACCGGTGGGCTCGGCGGGATCGGCATCACCCTGGCCGAGGACTTCGCCACCCGCGCCCGCGCCAAGCTGGTGCTGCTGGCCCGCTCCGGGCTTCCGGAGCGTGAGCGGTGGGACGACCACCTCGCCGTGCACGGCGACGACCGGGCCGGTCGGGCCATCGCGGCGATCCGCCGGATGGAAGCCGCCGGCGCCGAGGTGCTGGTGCTCGCCGCCGACGTCACCGACCCCGCCGACCTGCGCCGGGTCCGCGACGCCGCGCAGGCCGCGTACGGCGGCGTCGACGGCATCGTGCACGCGGCCGGTCTGCCTGGCGGTGGAATGGTCGAGGTCAAGGAGCGGGCCGAGGCCGAGCGGGTGCTCGCTCCCAAGCTCGCCGGCACGCTCGCCCTGGCCCAGGTTTTTGGCGACCTGCCACTGGACTTCGTGGTGCTCTGCTCGTCCATCACCGCGGTGGTCGGCGGCTTCGGGCAGGTCGACTACTGCGCCGCCAACGCGTTCCTGGACGCGCACGCCCGCTCGGGTGCCGGTTGGCGGGCTCCGGTGCTGTCGCAGAACTGGGGCGGCTGGGCCGAGGTGGGTATGGCGGTGGAGACCGCCGCGCCGGCCGGGTTCCGGGCTGCCGGCCGTGACACGGTGACCAGCACCGTCGACCACCCGGTGCTCACCACGAAGGTCAGCGGGCCGACGGAGACCGTGCTGCACGGCCTGGTCTCCGCCAGCACCCACTGGCTGCTCGACGAGCACCGGATCGCCGGCGTACCGGTCGTACCGGGCACCGCCCACCTGGAGTCGGTGCGGGCCGCGGTGGCCGCCGCGATGCCCGCGCCCGACGGGGACGCGGCAGTGGAGCTGCGCGACGTGGTCTTCCTGGAGCCGTTCGCGGTGCCCGACGGCACCATCGCCCAGTACCGGGTGGAGCTGACGCCGGCCGACGACGGCGGCACCGACTTCGCCGTCCGGAGCCTGGCCAGCGGTCTCCTGCGCACCCACGTGCGGGGTGGAGCCGGCTGGACCGACGAGCCCACCCCGCCGGCCCACCGCGTCGAACCTACCGGTCGGCGGGTGGACGACGACGCGTCCTTCGGCCGGGGCCGCACCAGCATGCTCACCTTCGGGCCGCGCTGGGCAGCCTTGCACGAGCACCATCTGGCCGACGACACCGAGCTGGCGGTGATCGAGGCCCCTGCCGCTGCGCTCGGTGACCTGCCCGCCTGGGGCCTGCATCCCGCGCTGCTGGACGTGGCGACCGCGTTCGGCCGGGGCCAGGGCAGCGGCGCCTACCTGCCGCTGTCCTACGGCCGGATCGTGGTGCGCGGGCCGCTGCCGGCCCGGTTCACCAGCGAGCTGCGACACCGGCCCGGTCACACCGACGAGGTTGTCGCCGCCGACCTGTCACTGCGCGACCCGGACGGCCGGGAACTGGTCGCGATCAGCGACTTCGTGCTGCGCCGGGTCGACCAGGGTGCGGTCACCGGTGGCCTGACCGAGACGTCCACGGTCGATGCCCCGTCGTTGGCCTCGACCGAGGACATCCGGCCGGTGGACGGTGCGGAGGCGTTCCGCCGCAGCCTCACCGCCGGTCTCGGCGCCCAGGTCGTCATCGCCACCCGGACGGTGGCCGACATCCGGCATCGGGCCGGTCGGGTCACCGCCGACGACCTCGCTGGCGACGACACGGTCACCGGCTCGACCCGGTCTGGCCTCGGGGACGGCGGCGCCGCACCGGGCACCGAGCTGGAAAAGATCATCGCCCGGGTGTGGGAGGACTGGCTCGGGGTGGCCGATGTCGGCGTCGACGACGACTTCTTCGCCCTGGGCGGCAACTCCCTGGTCGCGGTGCAGCTCATCGCGGCGATGCGCAAGGCGACCGGCGTGCGACTGCCGATGCGCAGCCTCTTCGAGACCCCCACGGTGGCCGGGCTCGCCGCCCGGATCGAGGAGCTGCGTGCCGCCAACACCGACGATCCGGCCGCCCCGGCGCCGACCTCCGCCATCCCGCGACTGCCCCGCGCGTAACGAGAATCAGGAGTAGAGAGCAATGAGCGACACGATCGCCACGCTGCCCGTGGTCGTCGAAGCCGATGGCCGGGCGCTGACCGAGCTGATCACCGATCGCCGCGCCGAGCTGCGGGCCACCCTGGCCGACCAGGGTGGGCTGCTGTTCCGCGGCTTCGACGTGGGCGGGGTGGACGGCTTCGACCAGGTGGTCCGGGCGTTGTCCGGGGAACCATTGACCTACACCGAGCGGTCCTCGCCCCGGCACGCCATCAAGGGCCGGGTGTACACCTCGACCGACTACCCACCGGACGAGGAGATCTTTCTGCACAACGAGAACTCGTACCAGGCGCGGTGGCCGTTGACCCTGTTCTTCTACTGCATCACCGCGCCGCAGACGCTGGGCGCCACCCCGTTGGCCGACATCCGTCAGGTCTACCGGGAGATCGACCCGGCGGTACGCGAGGAGTTCGTACGCCGGCGCTGGATGCTGATCCGGAACTTCCACGAAGATTTCGGCGCCTCCTGGCAGCACGTGTTCGGCACCGACGATCGTGCCGAGGTGCAGGCGTACGCGGCGGCCAACCGGATCACGCTGGAGTGGGTGGGCCGGGACGGGCTGCGTACCCGTGCGGTGCGTGACGCCGTGCACCTCCGCCCCGGCTCGGACGTTCCCCGCTGGTTCAACCACGCCACCTTCTTCCACGTGAGCAGCCTGGCGAAGGACCTCCAGGAGGGCCTGCTGGACATGTTCGGCGCCGACGGGCTGCCGTCGAACACCTACTACGGCGACGGTGGCGAGATCCCCGCCGACGTCCTGGGCCACCTGCGGGCCGCCTACCGGGCCGCGAGCGTCCGCTTCGACTACCACCGCGACGACGTGCTGGTGGTCGACAACATGACCGCCGCGCACGGCCGGGAACCGTTCACCGGCCCCCGCAAGATCGCCGTCGCGATGGCCGAAGCGCACACCCCTGACACCAACGGAGAGCAGTGATGGCCGAGCCCCGATTCCTGGTCGTGCGCAACGACGAGGAGCAGTACTCGATCTGGTCGGCCGAGCGGGACCTACCGGCGGGATGGCACGACACCGGCTTCGCCGGCACCCGCGAGGAGTGCCTGGCGCACGTCGACACCGTCTGGACCGACATGCGCCCCCGCTCGGTACGCGAGGGTGCCTTGTGAGCGCGAGGAGTGCAGCGCAGCGGAGCCCCGCAGTCGCGAACGGAAGGCGGCAACGATGAGCAAGGAGTGGACCTTCCCGGCGTCCTTCGCCCAGGAGCGGGTGTGGACGGCCAACCAGCTCGACCCCGGGTCGCCGGTCTACAACGTCTCCGCGCCGTGGCGGTTCCCGGTCGGCGTCACCGCCGCACAGGCCACCGAGGTGTTCGGCCAGGTGGTCGCCCGGCACGAGTCGCTCCGTACGCACCTGCGGATCGTCGACGGCGCGCTGGTGCAGGTGGTCCGGGCCGTCGAGCCGTTGGAACTGCCGGAGTTGGACCTGACCGGTCTGCCCGCCGACGAGCGGAAGACCCGCTACGACGAGACCCTCGCCGAACTGGCGCGTAGCCCGATCCCGCTGGACACCCCGCCGCCGTGGCGGGCCCGGCTGGTCCGGTTCGCCGCCGACCGGGTCGGGTTGCAGTTCGTGGTGCACCACGCGGTCTTCGACAGCCACTCGGCGGTGCTCTTCGACGCCGAGCTGACCGCGTTCACCCGGGCCGCGCTGACCGGCGCACCCGCCGACGTGCCCGAGCTGCCCATCCAGTACGCCGACTTCGCCGTCTGGCAGCGCGACCAGCTCACCGACACCGAGTTGGAGCGGCAGCTCGCCTTCTGGCGCGGTCACCTGGCCGGTGCGCCGGCGGTGACCGGCCTGCCGCTTGACCGGCCGCGCCCAGCCCAGCTCGGCTTCGCCGGTGACGAGGTGCGCTTCGACCTCCCCGACGGGCTGCTGGACCAGGTCGGGCGGCTCGCCGCCGGCACGTCGACCACCCCGTACATGGTGCTGCTGGCCGCCTTCGCGGCGCTGCTCTCCCGGATCTCCGGTGACCCCGAGGTGGTGGTGGGCGTCTCCACCGCCGGCCGCGACACCGCCGAGCTGACGCCGCTGATCGGCATGTTCGTCAACCCGGTGGCGCTGCGGTGCGACCTCACCGGCGACCCGAGCGTCACCGAGGTGCTCGGCCGCGTCCGGACCGGCCTGGTGGACGCGATGGAGCACGGGCAGACCCCGTTCCAGCGGATCGTCGAGGCGGTCACCCCGCAGCGCGACCCGTCGGTGCAGCCGGTGTTCCAGACCGCGCTGAACCTGATCCCGGACTCCGGCCTGGACCCGGTGCCGCTGGGCACCACCAAGGACGACCTGGCCTTCGACATCACCGGCGGCACCAGCCGGCTGGTCTACCGCACCGACCTGTTCGACCGGGCCACCGCGGAGGCGGTCGTCGCCCGCTACCTGCGGCTGCTCACCGCCGCCGTGACCGACCCGGGGACGCGGCTGTCGGCGCTGCCGCTGCTCGACGACGCCGAACGTGACCTGCTGCGCGCCTGGACCGACACCGGGCACGCGGTCGCCCCGGTCACCCTGGTGGCCGAGGTGGAGCGGCAGGTCGTCGCCACCCCCGCCGCGATCGCGCTGGTCTGCGACGGGGAGGAGCTGAGCTACGCCGAGCTGAGCGCTCGGGCCAACCAACTGGCCCGGCTGCTGGTCGAGCGCGGTGCCGGCCCGGAGACCCGGGTCGCGCTGCTGCTGCCCCGCTCGGTGGAGTTGCTGGTGGCCATCCTCGCGGTGCTGAAGGCCGGTGCCGCGTACCTGCCGGTGGACACCGGCTATCCGGCGAACCGGATCAGCTACCTGCTGACCGACGCCGAGCCGACGCTCGTGCTGGCCACCTCGGAGACGGCCGCGCTGGCCCCCGCCGACGCACTGGTGTTGACCGACACGACCGCCGCCGACCTGGACTCCGCCGACCTCACCGACGACGACCGCCGTACGCCGTTGCGTGCGGAGCACCCGGCGTACCTGCTCTACACCTCCGGCTCCACCGGGCGGCCCAAGGGCGTGCTGGTCGAGCACCGCGCGGTCACCGCGTACCTGGCCTGGGCCCGGGACACCTACCCGGGGCTGGCCGGTGTCGCGCTGCTGCACTCGCCGGTCTCGTTCGACCTGACCGTGACCGGGCTGCTCGGCCCTCTCACCGCCGGGGGCACGGTCCGGCTCGCCGGCATCGACACCCCGGCGGCGCGGGCCGGTGGTCCGCCGACCTTCCTGAAGGTCACCCCCAGCCACCTGCCGCTGCTCGACGACGCCCTGTCGCCCACCACCGATCTGGTGATCGGCGGGGAGGCGCTGACCGGCGAACAACTGGCTGGCTGGCGGGCCACCCACCCCCGGGTGGCGGTGATCAACGAGTACGGCCCGACCGAGGCGACAGTCGGCTGTATCGCGGCCCGGATCGCTCCCGAGCAGCCGGTCTCCGCCGGGCCGGTGCCGATCGGCCGGTCCACCTGGGAAACCCGGGTCCACCTGCTCGACGCCGCGCTGAACCCGGTGCCGCCGGGTGTGGTCGGTGAGCTGTTCATCGCCGGGGCGCAACTGGCCCGGGGCTACCTGGGCCGGCCGGCGCTGACGGCCGAGCGCTTCCTGCCCTGCCCGTACGGGCCGCCGGGGGAGCGGATGTACCGCACCGGGGACCTCGCCCGCTGGCGGGCCGACGGGGCACTGGAATACCTGGGCCGCCGGGACAACCAGGTCAAGATCCGGGGGATGCGGATCGAGCTGGGCGAGATCGAGTCGGTGCTGCGCGCCCGCGCGGACGTGGCCGAGGCCGCGGTGGTGGTCCGCGCCGACAACGGCGAGCCGACCCTGGTCGGCTACCTGGTCGGCCGGGTCGACGAGGCGACGCTCGCCGCAGACCTGGCCCGGGAGCTGCCCGCGCACCTGGTGCCGAGCGCGTTCGTCTGGTTGGACGCGCTGCCGCTGACGCCGAACGGCAAGCTGGACACCGCCGCGCTGCCGGCACCGACCGCCGCCACCGCCGACGGCTTCCTCGCCCCGCGTACCGACGCCGAGGTGCTGGTCGCCGAGGTCTACGCCGAGATCCTGCGACTGGAGAAGGTCGGCGCGCTCGACGACTTCTTCGTCCTCGGCGGCAACTCGCTGCGCGGCATGCGGGCGATGGCCCGGATCCGCGCCGAGGTGGACGTGGAGCTGCCGATGCGGGCGCTGTTCAGCACCCCGGTGGTGGCCGACCTGGCCGCCCAGATCGAGCAGCGGATCGCCGCCGAGCTCGACGAACTCTCCGAAACCGAGGTCGCCGCACTGCTCGCGGCGGAGAAGGACACCCGCTTATGACCGACGTGAAGGACTCGGCCCGCGACGCCGCCCGGCAGGCGCTGATCGCCCAGCGGTTGCGCCGCCGGTCAGGCAGCCCGCCCGCCGCGCGGATCACTCCCCGCCCGCCGGACGCCGAGGTGCCGCTGTCGTACGCCCAGGAGCGGGTCTGGTTCATGGACCAGCTCGCTCCCGGCGAGGCGGCGTACCACATCGCGGTGCCCTTGCGAGTCCGTGGCCCGCTGGACGTCGCGGCGCTGCGCCGCGCGCTGGCCGACCTGACCCATCGGCACGAGTCGCTGCGCACCCGGTTCCCGGCCGACTCGGACGGCCGGCCCACGGTGGTGCTCGACGAGGTCGTCGAGGTGCCGCTGACCGTGGTGGACGCCGCCGACGACACCGCCGCCCAGGCGCTTGTCGACGAGGCAGCCGTCGAGCCGTTCGACCTGGCCAACGGGCCGCTGCTGCGGGCTCTGCTGATCCGGCTGGCCGCCTGCGACGATAATCCGGCCTCCGCGCCGCAAGACGGCACTCCGGACCGGATGAACGTCGACGAGCACGTGCTCTTCCTCGGCCAGCACCACATCGTCGGTGACGGCTGGTCCGTGGACGTGCTGCTGCGTGACCTGATCGCCCGCTACCGCGACCGGGAGCTGCCCGCCCTGCCGGTGCAGTACGGAGACTTCGCGGTCTGGGAGGCACGGGAGTTGGCCGGGCCGGGCGCGCTGCGGCACGTGGACTGGTGGAAGGAGCGCCTCGCCGGGATCACCCCGCTGGAGCTGCCGCTGGACCTGCCGCGGCCGGCCACCCAGACGTACCGGGGTGACTTCGTCGAGTTCACCCTGGACGCCGCCGCCACCGAGGGGCTGGCCGCGCTGACCCGTGCCTACGGCGGCACGATGTTCATGACGCTGCTCGCCGCGTACCAGGTGTTCCTGGCCCGCCACGCCGGACAGGACGACTTCGCGGTGGGCGCGTCGGTGGCCGGCCGGTCCGCTCCGGAGCTGGAGAACCTGGTCGGCATGTTCATCAACATGCTGCCGATGCGTGCCGAGCTGGCCGGCGACCCGACCTTCACCGAGCTGCTGGATCGGACCCGCCGCGCGGTGCTGGACGGGCTGGAGCACGGCGAGGTGCCGTTCGCCCGGGTCGTGCACGAGCTGGGTCTGCCGCGTGACGTCAGCCGCTCACCGGTGTTCCAGGCGATGTTCGTGCTGCAGAACTACGAGATGGGCCGGTTCGAAGGGGTGGCCGAGGACGCCGACGTCGGCTTCGAGTGGCATCCGATGGAGCTGCGCGCCACCCGCTTCGACTTCGAGCTGCACGCCGTCGAGACCGGCAACGGGATCTGGGGCAAGCTGGTCTTCAACACCGACCTGTTCACCCGGGCCACCATCGAGCGGATGGCGCACCGGCTCACCACGCTGCTGCGCGCCGTGGTCGCCACCCCGGATCTGCCGGTCTCCGCGCTCGATCTGCTCGCACCCGCCGAGCGGGAGCTGTTGGCCGGGTGGAACGACACCGACCACGATTTCCCCCGGCAGCAGACGCTGCACGCCCCGATCGAGGAGCGGGCCGCTCGTACTCCGGACGCGGTGGCGCTGCGCTTCGCCGGCCGTTCGGTGACGTACGCCGAACTGAACGCGGCGGCGAACCGGGTGGCGCACCGGCTGCGCGCCTGCGGGGTGGGCCCGGAGACCCTGGTCGGTGTCTGCGCGGAACGCTCGGTGGAGCTGGTCGCGGGCCTGCTCGGCGTGCTCAAGGCCGGCGGCGCCTACCTGCCGTTGGACCCGGAGTATCCGGCGGACCGGCTGGCCTTCATGGTCACCGATGCCGCCGCGCCGGTGGTGCTGGTGCAGGCACACCTGCGCGACGTGCTGCCGACGACCGACGCCACCGTGCTCGCCCTGGACGACGAGGCGGTCTGGGCCGACCAGCCGACGAGTGACCCGACGCCGACGGCCGGCCCGGCGCACCTCGCGTACGTCATCTACACCTCCGGCTCGACCGGCCGGCCCAAGGGGGTGCCGAACACCCACCGGGGCATCGTCAACCGACTGGACTGGATGCAGCGCACCTACCGGCTCGGCGCCGACGACGCGGTGTTGCAGAAGACCCCGGCCAGCTTCGACGTGTCGGTGTGGGAGTTCTTCTGGCCGCTGCGCGAGGGCGCGCGGCTGGTGCTGGCCGAGCCGGGCGGTCACAAGGACGCCGGCTACCTGCGCGACCTGCTGGTGTCCGAGCGGGTCACCACCGCCCACTTCGTCCCGTCCATGCTCACCGTCTTCCTCGCCGAGGACGGCGTCGAGGCGGCCACGGCGCTGCGCCGGGTGATCTGCAGCGGTGAGGAGTTGCCGCTCGCCGCCGCCCGGGACTTCACCGCCCGGCTGCCCGGCTGCGGCCTGCACAACCTGTACGGCCCGACCGAGGCGGCGATCGACGTCAGCTCCTGGGCGTGTGACCCGGCGCTGCTGGCCGAGGTGGCCAGCGTGCCGATCGGTGCGCCCATCAGCAACGTGCGGCTGCACGTGCTGGACGCCCGGGGCAACCCCTGCCCGGTGGGAGTCGCGGGTGAGCTGCACATCGGGGGGGTGGGGTTGGCCCGCGGCTACCACCGTCGGGCGGCGCTGACCGCGGAGCGGTTCGTGCCCGACCCGTTCTCCGGCGAGCCGGGTGCCCGGCTGTACCGTACCGGCGACCTGGCCCGCTGGCAGGTCGCGCCCGGTGACCGGCCCGGCGGTGTGCTCGAGTTCCTCGGCCGGATCGATCACCAGGTCAAGCTGCGCGGCCTGCGCATCGAGCTGGGCGAGATCGAGAGCGCGTTGCGCGCCCAGCCCGGGGTGACCGAGGCGGTGGTGCTGGTCCGCGAGGACACCCCCGGCGACAAGCGGCTCACCGGGTACCTGGTCGGCGCGGCCGAGCACGACGCGGTCAAGGTGGCGCTCAAGGAGACCCTTCCGGAGTACATGGTGCCGGCGGCGTTCGTCACCCTGGACGCCCTGCCGCTGACCCCGAACGGCAAGCTGGACCGCAAGGCGCTGCCCGCGCCGGTCGTCACCCGCGCCGCCTCGGTGGCGCTCGTGGAGCCGCGCGACGACACCGAACGGCTGCTCGCTGGGATCTGGTCCGAGGTGCTCGGTGTGGCCACCCTCGGCATCGACGACGACTTCTTCGACCTGGGTGGGCACTCGATGCTCGCGACCCAGGTGGTGGCCCGCATCCGCAAGGCCGAGCATGGTGGGCGGCCGGTCGGCGTGATGGACCTGTTCCAGCAGCGGACCATCCGCGACCTGGCCACGTTCATGTCCGGTGGCGGTGGCGACGGGCCCCGTCGGCTGCTCTACGAGCTGACCAAGCCGATCTCGCCGGCCCAAAGAGTGATGACTTACGTCTGCGTGCCGTACGGCGGCGGCAGCGCGATCGTCTACCAACCCCTCGCGGACGCGCTGCCGGCCGGGCACGCGCTCTGGTCGCTGGCCATCCCCGGGCACGACGTGGGGCTCACCGAGGACGCGCTGCCCTTCGACGAGCTGACCACCCGGGTCGCCGAGGAGATCATCGAGCGTGTCGAGGGCCCGCTCGCCCTGTACGGGCACTGCGGCGTGGGCAGCGCGATCGTCGCCGAGGTGGCCCGCAAGGTGGAGGCCGCCGGGCGGGAGCTGACCGTGCTCTACATCGGTGCGATGTTCCCGTTCGCCCGGCCCAAGGGCCTGTTCGCGGCAGTGCGCACCAGGCTGGAGAAGCTGCGCAGCAACAAGCACTACGCGAGCTGGCTCAAGTCGATGGGTGTGGACACCGACGAACTGGAGCCGGAGCAGGCGGACCGGATCATCAGCAACATGCGGGCCGACTCCCGGGCTTCCGAGGAATACTTCACCGCCCTGCTCGACCAGGGCGCGGTGAAGCTGCGCGCCCCGATCATCTCGGTGGTCGGCTCGGAGGACCCGGTCACCGACTACCACATCGAGCGGTACGCCGAGTGGCAGTTCCTCAGTGACCGCCTCGGGCTGGTGGTGCTCGACCAGGCCGGGCACTTCTTCCTCAAGTACCGCGCGCAGGAACTGGCCGAGATCGTCACCCAGGTGCACCCGGCGCTGATCGCCGGCGACGTCGGCGAGCTGACCCCGCAGGCGCGGGGCGAGGACGCCGGCTGGGCGGTGGCCGGCACCCGGGGCGTCGACGCCGTCGTCGTCCCGGACAAGCCGGTGGTCCGGCCCAGCATGGCCCGCTTCGTGTCGGTCACCGTCGGGCAGCTCGTCTCCACCACCGGTTCGGCGCTGACCGCGTTCGCCCTGCCGATCTGGCTGTTCACCCGCACCGGCTCGGTGACCGACCTGGGTCTGCTCTGGGCGTTGGCGCTGATCTGCGGCGTGCTGGTGCTGCCCATCGCCGGGGCGATCACCGACCGGATCAGCCGCCGCAAGATCATGATGATCGCCAGTTGCAGTGCCGGTTCGGTCCAGCTCGTGCTGGCCGCGCTGCTCTGGACCGACAACCTGGCGCTCTGGCACATCTACGGCCTGGTGGCGCTCAGTCAGGTGGCCGGCTCGTTCCAACGGATCGCGTTCCAGTCGGCGGTGCCGCAGTTGGTGCCCAAACGCTACCTGGGCCACGCGATGGGCATCACCCAGCTCTCCAACGGGTTCGCCATGCTGCTGATGCCGGTCTTCGCAGCCGGCCTGCTGGCCGCGATCGACCTCAAGGGCATCCTGCTGCTCGACGTGGCCAGCTATGTGATCGCGGTGGTGACCCTGTCCGTGGTCCGCTTCCCCGACCTGCTCGGATGGCGACCCCGGGAGCGACTGCTGGTGGCGGTCGCCAACGGTCTGCGCTACTCGTGGCGGCACCGTGGCTTCCGGCTGATGCTGGGCTACTTCGCGCTGGGCAACATCTTCCTGGCGCCCGCGCTGGTGCTCACCACCCCGTTGGTGCTCTCCTTCGGCAACGCGACGCAGGTGGCCCAGGTGGCCCTCGCCGAGGCTCTCGGCGCGGTCGCCGGCGGCGTACTCATGTCGCTCTGGGGTGGTCCCCGCAACCGACGCATGATCGGCGTGCTGATCGGCAACCTCGGCACGGCGGTCGGCTGCGTCCTGGTCGGCCTGGACGCGTCCGTGGCGATGATCTGCGTCGGTGCGTTCTGGCTGGCCATGTCGATGACCACGGCACAGTCCATCTACGCCACGATCGTCCAGGTCAAGGTGCCGCAGCGCTATCACGGCCGGGTGTTCAGCCTCAACCAGACCATCTCCTGGTCGACGCTGCCCATCGGGTTCGCGCTGATCGCCCCGGCGGCCACCCGCCTGTTCGAGCCGCTGCTCACCCCGGACGGGGCTCTGGCCGGGTCGGTGGGCGCGGTGATCGGCACCGGTCCGGGTCGGGGCATCGGCTTCGCGTACGTCTGCTTCGGCGCGGCGCTGATCCTGATCACCCTGGGCGGGTTCGCGATCCGGCTGCTCCGCCGCTTCGACCTTGAGGTCGCGGATTCGCTGCCCGACGACCTGATCGGTGCGCAGGAGCGGGAGCGTCGGCTGGCGGCCCGGGCCGCGCAGCGCGAGGAGGAACGGGTGCCGGTCGGCGTGTGACGACTGCGAAGGGGCCGCCGCGGTGCCTGCGGTGGCCCCTTCTTGGCCGATTGCCCGGACCAGCCGACCGGCGGCGTGGTACGAGTGCTCGGTGAACTCTGACGGCCGTCGCCAACCGGGCCCGAGCTGGCGGCAGTGTCGGTGCTGCGGCGCTCGTTTGCGTCACCCACTCGCTACACCGAGATGGCCGGACTTCTGCCGATCGGACGATTTCGAGATGCCGTGGCGAGCGCATGAAACGCCGAACGGCGACCCGCTGAATCAGTCGGGCCGCCGTTCGCAGACTCTGGATCAGAGCGGGCGGATGTTCTCCGCCTGCGGGCCCTTCTGACCTTGGGTGACGTCGAACTCCACCTTCTGATTCTCGTCGAGGCTGCGGAAGCCGCTCGCCGAGATCGCAGAGAAATGGGCGAAGACGTCGGCGCCGCCGTCGTCCGGGCTGATGAAGCCGAAGCCCTTGTCGGCGTTGAACCACTTCACGGTACCTGTAGTCATGTCTGCTCCTTGCAGGCTGTCAGAGACCGCACTGTGCGGACCCTTACGCCGCCGCGTTGATCACCCGCGTCGAAACGACACGACAAACGAAAAGCGCCTGATGGGTTTCAGATGCCCCATCAGGCGCTAGAAAACGTCTACGGAAATCAAAACTGCAACTCGGTTACCGTAGCACATGATTTGTCGTCGATTCCACGGAGGTGAGTGGACCTGGTCTTGCCCACCTCATCGATGCCGCCCTGGCCACAACCGTGAAGCGAACGTCGACCAGGCCGTCGCCGTCGCGACCACCCCTGGGGCGGGCTCGTGCTCGCGGGCCCGGCGTGGACAGTGAGACCAGGCCGGGCAACGCCAGGAGGCAACGGAGAGCCCTTAGCTGTGCTGCGGGATGTCCGTCGTGTACGCCAGCTTTCGGCCCGCCTCCACGTCGGAGGTCAGTGCATCGATCCGGGCCTTGACCAGTGAGTAGGAGTCCGAGCCGAGCAGTTGGTGCAGAGGAGCCTTACCCGAGACCGCCACCTCGATGATGGCGGTTGCGGCTCGGACGGGGTCACCGAGCTGGGTGCCCGGCATCGCCAGGTGCGCCTCGGTCATCTCCCGGATCGACTCGTAGCCGGACACGGTGGTCGGCGGCAGGCCAAGGGAGTGCGTACGCAGAAAATCGGTCCGCATGTAGCCGGGCTCCACGAGGTTGACCCGCACGCCGAAATCGCCGACTTCCGCGGCCAGTGACTCGGTCAGCCCTTCCAGGGCGTACTTCCCGGCGCAGTAGAGACCCCAGCCCGGGAAGGAGGTCAGACCGAGGACCGAGGAGATGTTGATGATGTGACCGCTGCGCTGGGCGCGCAGGGACGGCAGCACCGCACGAAGAACGTTCCAGAGCCCAAAGACCTGCACGTCGAACATCTGCCGGACGTCGGCGTCCGTGACCTCCTCGATGGCGGCGAGGAAGCCGTAGCCGGCGTTGTTCACGACCACGTCGATCGCGCCGAAACGGTCGGTGGTGGAGCGGATCGCCGCCGCGACCGCCGGCTCGTCCGCGAGGTTCAGCTCAAGTGGCAGCAGCCGGGCCCGGTCCACGGATCCCAGGGCCGCGTCGAGACGCTCAGCCGACCTCGTCGTCGCCGAGACGTTGTCACCGCGCTCAAGGAGCTGCTTTACCAACTCCAGGCCGAGGCCCCGGGAGGTGCCCGTGACGAACCAGGTGGCGGGTCGGGTGGTGGGGTACGACATCGGTGTTCTCCTTGTGACTGGAGTGGCAGCGCTGTGCCCTGCCGGAAACGCATTTCATGCTGCCGCCGGGCGGGCGAGCCGAACACCTCTGGCCAGGCCCAGCCGTACCTGGGAACGACATGCCCACCCAGCCCCTGGGCGCGGCCCGCCGCGCGCGGCATCATTGGCGACATGGTGCGACGCACAGAACTGGCCGGCTTCCTGCGGAAATGCCGGGCTGACACGACGCCGGAGGCAGCGGGAATCCTCCCGCTGCCGGGGCGACGCGTCCGCGGCCTGCGCCGGGAGGAGGTGGCTCAGCTCGCCGGGGTGAGCGTCGACTACTACACCCGACTCGAACAGGGCCGCCACAGCAGTCCGTCGGAGGCGGTCATCGACGCGTTGGGCCGCGTCTTCCAACTCGACGCGGCAGCCCGGGCACACCTTGTCGACCTGGCCCGGCCGGCCCGGCACCGCACCGGGCAGGTGCCGGGCCAGCGGGTCCGGCCGGCGATGCACCAGATGATCGCCTCGATGGTCGACCACCCGGCCTTCATCGTCGGGCGCCGCACCGACATCCTCGCGTCGAACCTGCTGGCCCGCGCCCTCCTCACCGACTGGGCCCAACTACCACCCCGCGAGCGCAACTACACGCGCTGGGTCCTCCTCGACCCCGGCGCCCGCGAGGTCTACCCCGAATGGGCCACCGTGGCGGCTGACGTCGTGGGCACGCTGCGCCTCTACGCCGGCCGGAACCCCGACGACCCGCAGCTCAACGAACTCGTCGGCGAGCTGACCATCAAGAGCCCGCAGTTCCGTACGTGGTGGCACAACCACCGGGTGCACGAGCGGACCCACGGCACCAAACACATGGTCCACCCCGCCGTGGGACCGATGACCATCCGATACGAGGCGCTGGCACTACCCGGCGACGACGACCAGACGCTCTTCATCTACACCACGGATCCCGGCAGCAGCTCACACGACAACCTGCGCCTGCTCGCGCTCTGGGCGACACAGCAGCGGTACACCCCAACGACCGGCGCCTCCAAGGCCGCTCCCGCCCAGATCGAGGACAGCCCAATCAGGTCTCCGGGCTCAGCCTGATTCCGACGGGCGTCGATCGTCCCTTGACGATCGGCCAGATCCCAGCATCGGGGCAGGACGCCCCGGCCGAGATGTCTTGAGCGGCGAGCCCGATCACCGCGAGACCAGACGTCCGGCGGCTGCGGCGGTGAGGTGGCAACGGTCCGTCAGATATGGGCATGTCCAGGTATCAGCAGATGCAGCAGGCCGAGGCGGAGCAAGCCGCTGCGGGTTGGCACTCGATGACCTTGCTGATCGCCCGCGTGCAGGCGGGGCAACAGCCGCTCGCGACCCCGCCGACGATCGCGTGCCGGCCACAGGAAGTGCAGTACGGCACGCTGCCAGTCAACATGTCCATCTTCTGCGGAGCGGACGTCGAGTACTCGAGCAGCATGTTCGCCGCCGGGGGTCTCTTCTTCACTGCGGCGTCACTGGCCGCGTCGGCCGCGGTCAACGCGAACAACCGGCGCAAGGCGCAGGCGGCTGCCGCTCCGCAGTGGCGCCTGATGGGACGCTTCCCGGCCATCGTCACCAGCGAACGCCTGCTGGTGATGGCGGGGCAGTGGAGTTCGTACTACCACGGCCACCTGCTCATGATCGAGCCGAACCCGCTCGGCTACTCCGTGACGCTGCACTACGAGCGGACCGAGCCGATCATGTTGCATGGGCCGTGGGTCCCGTGGGCGACCGTAGCCATCTGCGCGTCCCGCTGGGGTACCCCGTGGCCGCCCGGCTTCGTGCCGCCGCCGCAGCTCCAGGCGGTGGCGCGGCCGCAGGCGCAGGTGATGCCGCCGCAGCGGCCGCAGGCGCAGGTGATGCCGCCGCAGCGGCCGCCGGGTCAGGCAGCCGAGTAATGCTGATGGCAGAAGACACCCGGGTGATCCTTGGGCTCAGGGCGGCCGGGCGCCAACTGCCGGCGATCTGCCAGAGCCCAAGTCGGTTCAAGCGAGGAGGACGAACGTCGGCACAGCGATGAGGATGCCGGCCAGAGCGCCTGCGACAACCTGGCCAATCGTGTGATCCGCCAGCCGCACGCGGGACCAACCCACCAGGACGACGACCGCCAGCGAGAGGAGCAGCGCCGGTCCGAACACGACGATCAGTACGGACATCGAGCCGCTGGCGACGGCGGCGTGCGCACTGAGCTTCCACACCTGGTTGATCGCGGTGACGATGAGCAGCACGGCGAACATCACCACGACCATGGCGACGAGCGGCCGGGGCGCGCCGGCGAGAACGAGCGCGGCGAGACCAGCAAGGACGGACAGCAGACCGTAGACCAGAGGCATGCGGCGCTGCTCGCGTACGCCGATGTGGTGGTCGGTGAGCCGTCCTCGCCGTACGCCGACCCAGATGACGGCGTACGGGACGGCGGAGCAGAACAGTATGGCGAGCAGTGCCCAGCCGAGGCCGGTCATTACGGCGGGGGCGGTGCTGTGCAGGGCGATGATCAGCGGCATCAGGGCCGCGAAGACGGCTGGCGCACATGCTTCGGTGACGACCCGTGCCGGCGGTGACCGGCGATCGGTGGCTTGATTGTTCGAAGACGTCGGTCATCAGCGGCGCTGCCGATCGGTGCTCTCCGCCCGGCCGCGGGCGGCAGCCTCCAGCCGCTGCACCTGCTCGATCATGGCCACAACTGCGGCATGGCCCTCTGGCGATAGCCGGGCGTCTATCAGGCGCATGGCTACCTGCTTGATAAGCGGATCGGTCAGAGCCTGGGCGAGCTTGTGCTCATGTTGATCTTCCGACGTCTCAGCGAAGAAGGCGGGCGGCTGCCCAAAGAAGGCAGCAATGGCGTCGACGACCGAACGCCGTGGATCGGGCGACCGACCCTGGCGGAGGTTGCTCAGGGTGTGACCAACGGGACTCCAGTGTCATCTCCCGCTGCCAGAGTGCTCCTGCATTCCGGCTGCAGCGCCATCACCACCTGCCGCGCTGGCCGCGGTCATCTCGAGCCGGCTCGCGACAGAGCCTGCCTTGCAGTCGGCGGTATGGCCATGCGCGTGATCACTGAGGGCGGCGAGCCGGTGACGCCCATTGATAGGGTCACCGCCGTGACGGCGCTGCGACGGGGTGGCATCCCTGTCGGGCACCCGCACGACCCGCTTGCGGCGGTCCGCACGACTGCCGGAAAGGACCGATCCGATGACCCTCGGGTCACGAAAGCCGCCAAGTCCTGACGTGCCCGCTCCCGGCCCTGATGTGGATGTCTACTCGCCGGATCGGTCTGTTCGCATCGCCGCATCACGTCAGGGTGATGTCGCGGTCGAGGTAGACGACCTGCACCGCCACACGGATGACTCACTGGCCCGGCAAGTGCGGGCGGCGGCCAGGATCGCGTTGGCCGCACTGCAACCGTCGGCACGCGACGGGGAGCCTTCCGTGTACGAGCGAGGGTCTGGTCGATGAGCGGTCTGATGGGCAGGAAGAAGCTTGCCGTCGTGGCTGGCGCCGTGATCCTGGCTCTGGGGTTGCTCGGCGGTTGGCGGTGGTGGCCGTTCGGTGACGACGAGGTCGTTCCCTCGTGCAGTGACTTGGCCGCAGCCCTACCAGATGTCGTCGAAGGGTCGTGGACCCTGACGCGTACGGAGCCGAAGCGTGAGGCTGATAGATCGCGGGTCCGCTGCGATCTCGATTTCACGTCTGCTGATCAGTCGTATCAGGGCAGGGCCGTGCTGAGCGTCATCGAGAGCAACGACGAGGCATTCCTGCGTAGCACGGCCACGACCGGCCCGTGCGACGGCGATCAGGTCCCGAACCCGAGCGCGGCACGATACGAGGTGGCGCGCTCCTGCTCGACAAAGATCAACGACAAGGTTTACGCAGGCGTCTTCCTAGCCTCCGACAAGCGTTACGCCCATATCCTCGCGGACTTCAGCAACGCCGGATCTGCGGTCGAGCAGCTCGTCACGTACGCCAACACCAGCGCCCAGCGCATCACCGATCGAGCGATGACGCTGAAGGCCACGGATTAGGAGGAAGCCGTGGGCAAGTTGGAGCGCTACTTCGAGGACGTGGCTCGGATCAAAGCCGAAGGCGTCTCCGTCAACGGTTGGGTGACGGTCGTCCGGGAGCACGACGGCGACCTGAAGGTCGACATTCGGCCGGGGACGCTGCGCCGGTGCAGTCCGGACCAGGTGGCGTCCGAGATTCGGACGGCCCTGCTCGCGGCGGTGGCGGATCATCGGCGGCAGTACCGCCAGCTGCGCATCGACTACTTCGGCTCGCCCGTTGGTGTCGAGCTGTTCACTCCGGGCGAGCCAACGCAGGGGGAGGGGCACGCATCATGACCACTGATACGTCGGCCCTGCGGGTCGAGTCGCGGGCCTTGGTGGCCTTCGGAGTGGAGCGTTACGAGGACGCGGTGACCTACAGCGCCGTTCGCCGCTACGCCGGCGACGTCGGTGCGATCCCGGTCGCCGCCTGGGGCACGATCGAGGGGATCTCCGACAGGCTCAACCGGGACTGGGCGACGGCCCTGGGTAGCAGATTGTCCGAGGCGGCGATCGCCCGCAACGAGATGGAGCGCATCGCCGACGGGCTGATGCAGATCGCCGCCGACTACGAGGGCACCGAGCTGGACGTCGCCACCAACCTCGACGTGTTCAACCGGGACCTGGGGCCCTATCTGCCGCTCGGCGACGGCTACGGCAGCAGCGTGCGAGTCCGTCCGGGTGGCGCTGGCATCCTGTCCCAACCGCACGACCGCAGACTCCCGGACGACCAGCCGGTGGTGGTCATCCCGGACGGCAACGACCGGCTGGGCGCTACCCGCAACGAGCGGCTGCCGCGGACCCGTGTCGTCGAGGAGCCGATCACCATCGGCAGCAGCGACGGCAACAATCTCGGCTTCAGCGGCGGCCGGACCACCTACTACGAGAACGGCGAGGGCGACCAGCTCGACACGTTCATCCACGAGCACCGGGACACGCTTCTCCAACTGGAGGCGATCCTGATCGAGCTCGGCACCGGGGACCGCCTTCCACTGACCGACCTGATGGTCCACGCCTGGCGCTCGGCACCCAAGGTGATCTGGAACCGGGCCGACCTCCTCCATTCGGTCGCCGGCACCTACGCGGAGCTGCGCGCCGAAATGGACGGCGAGCTGCGGAACCTCAAGCTCTACTGGGAAGGCAGCGCCTCCCTGGCGTTCAGCCAGTACGCCGAACGCGCCTCGGCCTACCTGCTTCAGCTCGAGACCCAGACGCGCTGGCTGGCCGAGGAGGGCAAGAAGGCCGCCAGCATGCTGGAAGGCCTCCGCAACGCGTACGCCGGCCTCGGCTACCAGCACATCGGCAAGCTCATCGAGGCCCTCAAGGGCTACATCGAAGCCGTCAACGGCCTCTTCTCGTCGTGCTCGAACCCGGAGGCCGCGCTGCAGAAGGTGGTACAGGAATTCGTCACCTTCCTGTTGGAGGCCGAGCGCCTGCACGCCGAAGCCATGTCCGACCTGATCAAGATCGATGAGCAGGAGCGTAAGGAACGCCCCGACCTCGGCACCCGAAACCACACCACGACGCCCTTCCCACAGGCCGAGGTCGGTGCCGATGCCTGGCTGGACGGCGGCAAGTGGGCGCCCCGGCCGGATCGGCCGGCGGCATGACCACACGCCTCGCAACTCGGCGCTTTTGGTACGGGGGAACGCCGTCGTGCTCGCCCACTCCTGCTGACCACGCGGACGGCACGCGTGTCCGCCAGCGTAAGAGTGCCGCGAACATCCTCGCCGTACTCAAGTCGATCCGCGCCGCCCGCCCGACGATCCCGCAGGACGACTGGACGGCCCAGTGAGATGGACGTACCCGAGCGAAACTGAATTTCCGAGTGGAGTTGAACCCGGGCCCGGCTGCGGGCGGTGTGCCTGGCCGCCCGCACCCGGTTGGTCCGACGTCCTCGACCCGCCTCAGCGGGACACCGGGGTCGCCCGGTCCAGCGCGGGCGGGCGGACCGGGGACGCGTTCTCCAGGTAGCGCCACAGAGCGTCACCGCCGTTGTACAGGCTGCGGTCCTGCTTGCGCGCCTCGAACAGCGCGGTGAAACCGGGTGTGGCGTTCTTGGCGAAGAAGTTGTTCGCCAGGGTCGCAATCCGATACGTCGACTTGAGCCTCAACGGCTTCCCGCCGATCCGCACGCTGCCGGGGTCCACCCGGTCGCCGACCGGCCTGGACAGGTCGTAGCGATACCGGACGTTGCCCCACACCGCCATGTGCCGGTACGTCACGGTGCCGTCCGCCGCCTGCTGCCACTGACTCTCCAGCAGTTGGTCGAGCTGGGCGCCTGTCACGTCGCCCCGGACCAGCCCCACCCCGATGCCGCTGTCGTAGACGGTGCCCAGCGCGAGCTCGGAGAAGAGCACCCGGCCCGGTGCGTCGGCCGGGTTGGCAGGGTCGGCGGCGTACCGGACGTCCCGGCGCAGGATGCCGGGCATCGCGACCGCCAGGTCGGCCTTGCCATCCCGGTTCGCGGCCCAGAGGAACGCGTCGGCGGTGGCGTCATACATGGTCGACTCGGCGCTGTCACCCGGGGCCCGGGTCAGGTCCGCGGTCACCCGCGCGACCGGCAGGTTCGCCCGCTTCGCCAGCTCGGCCCGCCAGTAGTCGGCGATCCGCAGGGTCTCGGGGTCCGGAGTCACGTCCTGGGTGTTGGCGTGGTTGACCGAGGTCGTCCGGTCCCGCAGCACCTCGCCGGTACGCGGGTCGAGCTGGAGGTTGATCTCGTTGAACAGTCGGCCGTGGTTGGCCGCCTCCACCACCGGGCGCGGGTTGCCGGCCGGGTCGGGGAGCATGCAGTTCACCAGGGCGTGCCAGTGGCCGGTGACGATCGCGTCGACGTCCGCGCTGATTCGGGCGTTGGCGTCGTACATCGGGCCGAACGGGTTGACGCACTCGTCGTACCCGGCACCGGCCTCCTGGGAGAAGCCCTCGTGGATGACCGCCACGATGGCCTTCACGCCCTGCCGGCGCAGCTCGGCCGCGTACTTGTTGACCGTGTCAGCCTCGTCGAGGAAGTCGAACCCCTTCGGGGTGTAGGACATCTGCTCCTCGGACATCAGCTTGGTGGTGGCGTGCACGAAGCCGACCGGCAGCCGACCGCCGTGCCCGTCGCTGACGTACTCGACGTGGTATGGCGGCAGCTTGGGCTTGCCGCTGCGGTCATCCACGAGGCTGCCGGAGTAGTAGTCGTAGTCCGCGCCGTGGAAGCGCCGGCCGGTGGAGTCGGTGAAGCAGATGTCGTTGTCGGGCCGCCACCGGCAGGTGCCATCGTCCATGTGCCGGAGGAACTCGTAGCCCCGATCCATCTCGTGGTTGCCGACCGTGGAGAAATCCAGCCCGATCGAGTTCAGGTATTCGATGGTCGGCTCGTTCCAGAACCACCCGGTCTCGTTCGGCCAACCGCTGAAGTCGTCCCCGGCCGAGAAGAGGATGGAGTTCCGCTGACCGGCTTGGCGCTGCTTGAGGTGTGCCGCCAGGTAGGCGCCACCGCCGACCTGACGGGCCGGCTCGCCGGCCCGGGCTCCGGGCACCGTCGTGGTGTAGTCGCCGAAGTAGCCGTGCAGGTCCGTGATGGACAAGAGTTGCACCGGGACCGGCGTACCCGGCCGTGCGCCGGCCGGCGAGGCCGAGGCGGCCGGCGAAGCCGCCCCACCGGCCAGCAGCAAGCCGGCGGCCACCGCGGCGGCCAGGGCGGCTCGGCCACGCCGGAGCATTCGAGCGCTGTCAAGCATGTGTGGGGCTCCCAAGGATGGTACGGGTTGGTTCGCCCGGACAGCCTCCGCCCAGTTGATCAACATTGTGTGAACTGCCGTGGTGCTCGGCCTGGCCACGCACTGACGATGCGCCGCTGAGCCGGCCGAGTGACTTCCACGTCCAGGCGACCGATGTCGGTGGTGGTGTCCACCGTCCCGTCGGGAATACCCGCAGCAGGAGATCCTCGATTAGCGCCCGCGCGAGTCAGGTTCCTGACTACTCGCGTTCGCGCGGGTGCCTTCGACACCTGCCCGCTTCCTGGGGGGCGAACGTGAAGGGTGGGCACGCCGCGCGGCGGAAGCCCACCCTTGCGGCTGCCAGGCACGATTGACCGTCCGGCACTGTTGGAGGTGGGCGCATGCGGCAGCCGAGGCGAAGGGTGCGCGGCGGGCGGCGTGGCCGTCGAAGCTCGGGCACTGCTGGTGGCGCCCCCACGACAACTGACTGGGTGCAGGCGGTGGCGGCGCTCCTTGCCGTCACGCTCGCGGCACCGGCCCTCTGGATTGCGGTGTCGACCTACCGGGATCAACAAGCACTCACCCGGGAACAGTTGGAACTTACGAGACTTGAGCGCGAGCGGTATGAGCAGCGCTTCGCGTCCCGAGTAGCGTTTTGGATCCCGACAGAGGATGAGGTACGAAGACCCAAGGGCATCGCCTTTGTCGTGCGGGTGCAGAACCGTTCGCCCGTGCCGATCGGGAGCATTGTCATCGCACCCAGGTTTCCCCAGGCGCTTGACGTCGGCTTCTTCTCGACCGTTGACATTCCGCCGTGTTCGCTCATCACGCTGGGCCTGGATCACGAAGGAGCTGTTCGCAGCATGACGCTCCCGGATCGCGGGTTGCCCATGCTGGGAATGTCCTTCTACGACTCCGTCGGCATTTGGGCGATCGGATCTTCAGGCGTGCAGCGCACCATGGGTACACGGCTCCGCCCATCGATCGGGGCGGCTGAACTGCCCGGCACCCGCGAGGTGCTGTCGGACTGTGGCGAGGGCGGCTGAGGTCAGCAGCCACCGGCTGCGCGGCAATCGGAAATCGGACACTCCCTCGCACCGCACCCGCACCGGATGATCGACTGCCACCTGCGATGCTGTCGAAACGCCGATCGGGCGGTGCATGCCGATCGTGATCACCCGGAGGTGCGGATGACCAGGAAGGGCGGCCTGGACCTGGCCGACGCCATCGAGGAGCTGCGTCGCGAGTTGACGCTCGCCCAGACCAGGGCGGCCAGCGCGGAGATCCGGTTTCCCATCAACGCCGTCTCGGTGGAGCTGAGCGCGGTGGCCACCACCGACATCGACGGCCGGGCCGGCTTCAAGATCCCGGTGATCGAGGCGGAGCTGGGCGGGGGTGCCAGCTACTCGCGCGAGGCCACCCACACCATCACCATCGAGTTCGGGGCACCGGTCGACGCCAGCGGCAACCCGGTGCAGGTCAACCGGGTGAGCGCGACCCGGCTGCGGTGAGGGGAGGCCGGTCCTGGTGACACCGTCGGCCGGCCTGTCCTCGGCGGAGCGGCTGGTCCGGATCGAGGTCGGGGTCGAGGGCGGTTACGTCTACGGCAGCGGCTTCGTCGTCCGGCCCGAGGTGGTGCTCACCTGCGCGCACGTGGTGGCCGCCGGCCGGACGGTCGCCGCGGTCGACCTGCACGGAGTGCGGCATCCGGTCCCGTGTGGCCCGGACGCGATCTGGACGCCGGGCCCGGACGGCCCCGACCTCGCCCTGCTCCGCGTACCCGGGCTTGGAACGGGGCTGCGCACCTTCCCGGTGGCACGGCTGGATCGCGCCGGCACCGACCTCGCGCCACTCGACGGGGTGGACGTGTGGGGTTGTCCGGCGTTCGCCGAGACCAACCGGGGTCTGTCGTTCTGTGAGCGGGGTTCGCTGCTCCGGGCGTCGCAGCTGGAATCGGGCCTGGTCGAGGTTCGCCTGCCCCCGGTGACCGACGGCGACCCCGGCGGCGCGCGGACGAGAGGCTTCCTCCACCAGCCGAACTCGGCCTGGGACGGGATGTCCGGCGGCCCGGTGATCGTGCGGGACCACCTGGTCGGTGTGGTGGTCGAGCACGCACCGCGTACCGGCCGCCTGCTCTGCGCGCCGCTGACCCTGCTGGAGCCGGACCGGGCGTGGCCGGAATGGGGACCGGGCGTCCCGGATCCGCAGCGGTGGTGGCGACTGCTCGGTGTGCCCGACCACGCCGTGGCGCCGGTCCTGCCGGGCAACGGGGCCAGCGCCGGTTGGCTGGACGACCTGCGGGCCGTCCACGACGAGCTGCGGCAGAATCCCCGCGTGCCGGAGGCGGCGCGGCGTCCCGGCACCTTCGCGATCCAGTTGTACGAGGTGCTGGAGCGCGCCTTCACCACGGCAGATCCGCAGGATCCCGGTGCCGCCGCGCAGCGGATCCACACCGAGTTGACACGCTCGGAGGCCGCCGAGCCGGTGTACCGGGTGGCGGCGAGCCGACCCCTCTCCGCGGGCGTCCTGCGCCAGCTGCTCGACGAGTTGGCCCGGGTGCACTCGACCGTCGCGGCGCTGCCCCGGGCGAGCGCCCGGTTGCGGTACCGGATCGAGGCGCCCCGTATCGCGGTTGCCGACCCGCACGCGGAGATGCGGCGGTGGCTGACGGACATGCTGGCCGGCCAACCGGCGGACGAACTGGAGGACGCCGAGCGCGCCCTGCACGACCTGATCGACCGAATTGACCTGCACCCGGGCGCGGACCCGCAGGGCCGGTTGATCGCCCTGCTGCACAACGGCGGGTGGGCACAACCGGCGGCGCGGGCACCGAAGCTGGTCAGCGAGATCTTCGCCTCGGGTCTGGGCGAACACCCGGAGCAGCTGCTGCGGACCACGCTCGGGGAGGCCGGCCCGGCGCCCGTCGTCATGATGACCGGCCGGGACCGGGCACCTGAGGGCGTCGTCCCCCGTCCCGGTGGGGTCCTGGTCAACCAGAAACCCACCCTGGCCCACCTCCGCGAGGGTTTCTTCGCCCCCACCGACGCCGTCGACGAGGTGGAACGGGCCTACTGGGCCTGGTACGAGGACGTCATCCTGGCCGACGCGGGTCAGCTCGCCGGCCGGCTTCCGATGTTCTGGGTCACCGGGCCGTCCGGCGCCGGCAAGAGCATCCTGCTCCTGCAACTGCTGGCCCGGCTCAACGCCCGCGCCGGCGTGTCCGTGCTGTGCCCCGCCGGCGGGTCCCACCTGTCCGACGCCGCGCGGCACGCCGACGGGCTCGGTCGTAGCCGGCACGTGGTGATCGGGGTGGACGACCCGCTCACCGTCGGCGACGGGCAGGGGCCCGACCCCTGGCGGCAGGCGTTCGACATCCTCGCCCACCGGTTGCAGACCGAGCCGGTGAGCGGCCTGCCGGTCTTCGTCTGCTGCGCCCCGACCGAGCAGCGGGCGATGTTCGAGCGGCGGCACGGCGACGTGGTCACCGGCGGCTACCGCCATGACGGGTACGACACGACGCTGCGCGAACAGCTCCGTGACTGGTACGCCCTGCGCACCGGCACCCCGGCACCCGCGCTGCCCGACGGGGGAGTTCCGCTGCCCGCGCAGCTGTTCTTCGAGTGGCGCAACAACGGTGAGGGCATCACCGCGTACGCCCGGCGTTTCCGGTCGCGGGTGACCGCGACCAACAGTCCGGAGCTGTACCGGTTCTTCGTCGACCTGCTCGCCGTCAACCGGCTGGACGTCGGCTACCCCGAGGAGTCGTTCCACCTGCTGCCCGCCGGGGTCCGGGACGCCCTCGACGGCTACGGGACCGACCTGCACGTGCTGCCGTCCGACGACGGTCGCCCCGGTTACCGGCTCGCCCATCCCCTGCTGGCCGGCCTGATGTACGACGTCTGGTTTCCCGTGGCGGGGCACGCCGCCGTCCGGCGGGAGCACCTGCGCGACGCGCTGCTGGGCGCGGTGCGGGTCAACCCGCGCGGCTGGGCCAGCCTGCCCCTGCTACGCGTGCTACTCGCCGCCGTCACCCGGGCCGCCCTGAGTCAGCATCCGACCGAACCGGCAGGTCGCGTCGACGGTCCGGACGCCGCGTCCCCGCTTTCCCGGCTGGACGCCGAAGCCGCCGTACTCGCCGCCGCCGAGGCGATCGGTGCGGACCTGACCCGCCTCGCCCACCCGGTGCTCGCGGTCTGGGTCGGCCTGGAGCGCCAGGTCCGGTTTGCCCGGGGCTGGAGTCCGGTGGCCCACGCCCTGCACCGGCTGACCACGTCGGCCGGCACCGACGTCGGGCTGACCGACCTGGTCGACGCGCTGGTACGGCTGCGCGATCCGGTCGCGGACCGGGCGGTGTGGGCCTTCCTGCGGGCGAAGCGGAGCTGGCCGGCCTGGCACTCCACGGCACGCCGGCTGGTCGAGCATCGACCCGACGACGGGGACCTCGACGTGTTGATCGAGACGACGGCCGGCCGCGTCGACGGTGACGGACTCCAGACCCTGGTGGCCGTCCTGCGCCAACCGTGGTCGTACCGCCCGCTGCTGGAGGTGGCGCACCGGCTGGTCCGCGGCGGGATCGCGACCGACGGGTCGCTCGCGCCTCTGGTCGCAGCCCTGCATCGCCGGGGCGGCGACCACCAGGGCGTCGTGCACGGTTGGCTGGCCGGTCCTCCGCGCCGGGAGCAGGCCCTGGTGTGGCGGCAGATCCTCGCCGCGCCCGTACCTGTCGACCTGCTGCCGGCGCTCGGGGCGTGGATGCGGGAGTTCCCCACCGACGTCGGCACCGGCCACGCCCTCGCCCGCCTGGTCAGCTGGCCCTGGTTTCTCCGGGGCGGTTGGCGGCGCGACGTGCTGCGTGCCCACCTGGAACGGCACGGTGAGCTCTGCCCGCCGCTGCGGGATCGACTGGTCGGCCTGCTGGCGGCCGACCACCCGGCCTGGTCGCTGCTGTTCGTGCAGCTGCGGGCGGCGCACGTCCGGCAACCCGAGATCCGGGCCGCGGCGATCGACTGGCTGGACCGCAACCCCGGTTCGACCCGCTGGCCCCGCGTGTACAGCCATCTCTGCCTGAACGTGGTGGAGCCGGACGACGGGCTCGTCGGCCGTGGCGCCGACCGCCTGACCGGCGGCCTGGACGCCCTGCACTGCGCCGACGTGTTCGCCGGCATGCTGCGCGTCGCCCCACCGGCGCGGCGCGCCGAGGTGGCGGACACCGCGCTGCTCTGGCTTACCCGCCACCCCGACGAGGAGACCGCGTGGGGTGACCTCGCCTCCCGGATCGCCCGGGCCACGGCCCCCGAGCACCGGGAACGGACGGCCCGCACCCTGCTGGACTGGGTACGCGCCCACCCGGCGTCCGGCCGCGCGGCGCAGCTCCTCCAGGTCGCGACCACCGCCTCGGCGGGCACCCCCGCCGAACCGGCCGTGCTGGTCCACGCCGAACGGTGGCTCGGCGTCCCCCGACCGGCGTGGGGCGCCGTGTACGCCGCGATCCGCCCGGCACTGCCCGCCGACCGGGCCCGCGCCCTGGCGCTGCCCTGGCTGCTGACCGAGATGACCGACAAGCGGTGGGCGGGGGTGCTGGCCGCGACGGCCGGCGACCTCGACGACACGCACCTGGGCGAGTTGGTGCACCGCTGGTTCGGCGCGGCGGACACCTACGAGTTCTCGGCCGGCCCGCTGTGGCGGATCGCGATACACGAGGGGCCGTGCCGGCACCTGCTGCGGGACCGGGATTTCCGTGTGGTCGTCGCGAACTGGCTGCGCCGCAACGGAACACGGCCGTCCTGGGCGCTCATCGCCAAGGACCTCATCAGCGACGATCCGACCGACCTGGACGTGGTGAGGGCGGCGGTCGAGTCCAACGCGCCGGTCGACCAGGCGTACGGCGTGATCGACCGGATCGTGGACGAGTGGCAGGCGCGGCCCGAGTTGCTCGCGGCCGCCCAGCGGGAGCTGACCTCCTGGCAGCGCACCGAGGTCTGGGCTGTCCTGTGGCGGTGGCTGATCTCGGTGGCGCCGTCCGAGGCGGCGTGGCGGTTCTCCCGGGAGCTGCTGCCGGGCCTGGCGGCGGAGGTGTTCGCGCCCCTCTGGGTGCGGTTGTGGGACGCGTACCCCGACGAGGTGCACCGCGCGCACCTGCGCCCGCTGGCGCAGCCGCGGCTCGACGCGGCCCCGGCGACCGGCGCGTGGAACAGGGTACGGGCGCGCCTGGCCGACCGGCCGACCCCGACGGGCTTCCCCGCGCCGGGGGCCGCCTCGACACGGTTGGTCGGTCCGCGCCCGGGCAGCCCGCCGCCCGCACCGGACGACCCACCCGCCGGGCACTGGCGGCGACCGTTGACCTGCGCCGGCTGCCGGGCCCCGTTCGTGCTGCAGGGCAACGGCGCGCACCCCGCCCTGAAGTCCTTCACCTGCCAGGGGTGCGCCAGTGACCTGAGCATCGACATCCGAACCGGTCGCGTCGCGGTCGCCCAGCGACTCACCCGTCTGCCGGCCCCCGCTGCGCAGGTCCGGGGCAGCCGCCGAAACCCTCGGCCCCGGGTGCACTGCGACCGCTGCGACACCACGTTGGACGCCGACATCTCCAGCGTCGACGGCGGCGCTCTCGCCGTGGACCGCGGCTGCGGATACCTGTACGAGATCCCACCGGACCTGCTCGCCGACCTGGTGGCGCACGGTCGGTACGCTTCGCGTCCCGCCGACTGACCCCTGAGCTTCCGGCGGCACCCACATACTAGGTTGGGTGCTGCCGAGGCATTTGTCGGCGTGGTTCGGGGGAACCGTACGGGGGTTACCGTCTTGACTGTCAGTCGCAACAGGCTTGACCTTGCCGAGTTCCTGCGAAGCCGGCGGGAGCGCATCATGCCGGCACACGTCGGTCTTCCGGTCGGTCCTCGGCGACGCACCCCGGGGCTTCGTCGGGAGGAGATCGCCGTCCTCGCCGGGCTGAGCCCCACCTGGTACACGTATCTCGAACAGGGTCGCGACATCCGCCCCTCATCGGAGGTACTCGACAGCCTCGCCCGGGTGCTGCAGCTCAGCGAGGACGAACGCCGCTACCTCTACCTGCTGGCCAACGGCCAGGCGCCCCCGGCAAGTCCCGACCTGTCCGAGGCGGCCGACGAGGGCCTCGTACGGCAGATCGTCGCGCTGACCGGCGAGACCGACTACCCGGTCTACGCCGGCAACATCTACGCCGGGGTGACCGCGTGGAACGCCGCGGCGGCCCGGTGGTACACCGACTTCGGCCGACTGCCGCCGGGCCGGCGCAACATGCTGTGGTGGATGCTCACCGACCCGCAGGCCCGCGAACGGATCGGCAACTGGGCCGCGGACACCCGGGACGTGATCGCGCGGTTCCGGATCGCCTCCGCCGCCCGCCCCTGGGACCAGCACTTCAACGAGCTCATCGAGGCCATGCGGGAGGCCAGCCCCGAGTTCCGCACCTGGTGGTCCGACCACGACGTGCGGGGCCCGCACACCCGACTGCGTCACCTGCGGCTGCCCGGTGGACAAGCCCTGACCGTCCAGCTCGTCGTACTGCGGATGACCGACGCCTTCAACTCGGTCGTACTCCACGTGCCCACCGGTGCGGAGGGCGACCGGCTGCGTCGTGTCGCCGCCGAGAGTGTTGTGCTGCGCGGGCAGGGAAGCGCCGTCAACGGTGGTTGAGCCCGGTCACGTCGGGGCCGGCACGTGGGGCGGCCGGGCCCGTCGGGCCGGGTCGCCGACGCAGCGCCAGCATCGCGATGTCGTCCGCCTGTTCCGGGCGGGTTGTGTCCGCCGCTGACCACCGCCGCAACGTGCCAGTCAGGACCCGTTGACCGTCATGCCGGGGTGCCGGCGGTGACGGGCCGTCTCGCGGGCCGGCGGAGGAACAGCGCGGCGACCACCGCACCGGCCACCGTGACGACGGCGGCCACCAGGAACCCCGCGTGCAGGGCGGTGAGGGCGGGCTGCTGGCCCGCGGTGGCGAGCTGCTCGTTGCGGGCGGTGACCACCGCCGCGAGGATGGCGACACCGACGCCGCTGCCCACGTGCTGGGCGGTCTGCGCGAGGCCCCCGCCCAAGCCCTGCTCGTGCTCACCCAAACCGGAGGTCATGGTGCCGATGAAGGCCACCACGGCCAGGACGTGGCCGAAGCCCAACCCGGCGGTCGACGCGACGAACAGGACCAGGTTGCCCTCGACGGGCAGCGCGAGCATCGCGGCGGTGCTCAGGCCCTGCACGACCAGTCCGGTGACGAGCGTTCCGGTCGTGTCCAGGCGCCCGACGACCCGGGATGCCAGGCTTCCGGCGACCATCGCGGCGATGCCTTCGGGGAGGAAACCGAAGCCGGTCGTCATGGGCGTCCACAGCAGCACGTCCTGCATGTAGAGACTCAGCAGGACGGTGGTCCCACCGCACATGCCGAAGGTGATGAACCCGGTCAGGCCGCCCCACTTCACGGTCCGCCGGTTCAGGACCGGCAGCGGTGCCAGGGGTGCCGGTTGCCGCGCCTCCACCAGCAGGAAGCTGACCAGCAGAACGATGGCGGCGGCGACGGTCACCACGGTCGGCGTGCTTGTCCAGCCGTTCTCACCGCCGACCGAGATGGCGAACACGAGGGTGAGCAGGCCGAGGGTGGCCAGCAGGGCACCGGGAACGTCCAGGGTGGTGGCCCTGCGGTTCTCCGAGCGCGGCAGCAGCGCCAGCGCGCCGACGAGGACCGCGCAGCCCATGAGGACCAGCAGCAGCATGGTCCACCGCCAGCTGATGCCCCCGGTGATGAGGCCGCCGCCGATGGTGCCCAGCACGAAGCCCAGGGACAGCAGCGCCCCGCTGAGCCCCAGTGCCTTGTTCCGTCGGGGCCCTTCAGGGAACGAACTGGTGAGCAGGGCCAAGGCCGTCGGCCCGACCATCGCCGATCCGATTCCCTGACCGGCTCTCGCCGCGATGAGCATCCACGGCTCTGTGGCGAGGCCGGCTACGAGGGAGAACCCGGTGATGATGACGAGGCCGGTGAGAAAGAGCCGACGGCGGCCGAAGAGGTCGGATGCCCGTCCCGCCAGGAGCAGGAAACCCGCGGTGGGCAGAATGAAGGCGGTCATCACCCATTGCAGATCGCCGGCGGTGACGAAGTTCAGGTCCTGGCCGATCACCGGCAGTGCCACGGTGACGATGGAGAAGTCCAGTGCGACCATGAACTGGGCGGCGCATAGGGTGATCAATGTCAACCAGCCGCGGGTGCCGAGTTTCGCCGACGGTGCGGATGTTTCAGAAGGTGTGTCGACGGTCTTGCCAGACACAGACGCCTCTCAATTTGTGCGGCGGAGGTGTGTTTGATCAGAGTGCAACGACTCATCGGGCTTATCCAGCCCAGTGGTTGGGCTAGAACCAGGGTTCCTGGTATTCGGAGTTCCAGGTTCTGCGGCGGCGAAGAATGGCCGGATAATGGGGGGCATGGAGCCGAGAACGGAGTTGGGCGAGTTCCTGCGTTCCCGACGGGCACGCCTGAGGCCCGAGGACGTGGGGCTGGTCAGTCACGGCGGTCGACGGCGGGTGCCCGGGCTGCGCCGGGAGGAGTTGTCCATGCTGGCGGGGGTCAGCGTCGCCTACTACACCCGGATCGAGCAGGGGCAGACCAGGGGCGCCTCGGACGCCGTGCTCGACGCGATAGCGCGGGTGCTGCGGTTGACCGACGACGAGCGCACCTACCTCTACAACCAGGCGCGTCAACGGCCCAGGATGCTCCGTCGGCCCCGGCCCGAGCAGCTCCGGCCCGCGGTCAGGGCGATGATCGAGGCTTTCGGCCGGGTCCCCGCGCTGGTGATCGACCGTCGGGCCGACGTGTTGGCGTGGAACCGACTGGGCCACGCCCTACTCGCCGGCCACCTGCCCTTCCTGGCGCCGCGCAGCGAACGCGAGCGGCCCAACCTCGGCAGGTTGGTCTTTCTCGACCCGCACATGCGTGACCTCTACGTCGACTGGCGGGGCAAGGCCCGTGACGCGGTGGCGTACCTGCGGATGTCGGCGGCCCGCTATCCGCACGACCCGCGACTGACCGAGCTGATAGGCGCCCTGACGGTGCTCAGTCCGGAATTCGGCGGCCTGTGGGCGGCCCATCCCGTCCGGGAGTGCGCCCATTCGGTACGAGAGTACCGGCATCCTCTGGTGGGGTCACTGCACCTTCGGGACGAGTTGTTGTGGCTGCCCGACGACGAGGGTCAGCGAATGGTGATCTACGGGCCCGACGCTGACGACCCGCCGACCGTTGCGGCGTTGGCTCTGCTCGCCGACACCATCGAGCAGGCGCAGGCGCAGGCGCAGGCGGGCGGACCGGACCCGGGCGCCGCAGCCGGGACCGCCGGCCGCCGCCTGCTGGCCACGTGAGCCGTCTCCGCACGAGTCACCGGATTGTCCGTGTCCTGGGCGGCGTTGTCCGATCAGACCGATGAAGGACGAGACATGGGGTCGCAGCGGTGAAAGGTATCGGCCGAGAGGTACTCGTCAACCGGGTCAGTTCAGTTCCAGGGATCGGCGTTCGAATTCTCGCCGAGCAACTGCGCGCTCTCCGGGCACAGGTCCTCGCCGAACAGTTGATTGCCGCGGCAGTCGGTTGCCCCATGCGTCGTCGGCGGGGGCGGTCCTGCGGTCCTGGCCTGGGACAGCGCGAGGCCCAGGTCAGGGCCGTTGTTGTTGGTGCGCCGTCAGGCCGGCACGTGACCTGCCGTCCAGCACGCCGAGTGGCTGTGGCAGGCGACGTACGCGGCGAGCGCGTCGTGTAGTGCGGCCCGGCGGTTAGCCGAGAGCCCGGCGGCGATGTTGTTGAGCTGGTGGGGGTCGACGCTCCGGTCGTAGTACTCCCGCTCGCCGTTCGAGTACTCGACGTAGGTGTAGGTCGCCGTCCGCAGCGCCTCGTAGGTGACTGGGCTGCCGTTGCGCCGGTCCTGGGCGTCGGGGTCGTCGGATGCCTGGTTGGGGCCGTGGTGCTCGATCAGCGCTCCGGTACGCCAGTTCGGTGCCGGGTCGCCCTGGGCGAGGGGGAGCAGGTTTCGCCCGTCGACGTGCGTGCCGACGTCGGCCGCGCCGATACGCTGGAAGGTTGGTGCCAGGTCGATGTTCTGCACGATCTCGGCACGCTGCGATCCGGGGACGACGCCCGGCCCGGCGACGACGAGCGGTACCCGCACATCGGTGTCGAAGGCGGTCTGCTTGCCACCGGTCAGCCGGTACTCGCCCATGTGGAAGCCGTTGTCGGAGCTGAACACCACGTAGGTGTTGTCGGCGATGCCGCTGGTGGTGAGTTGGGCGCGCAGGTTGCCGATCAGTCGATCGACGGCCTGCACGGACTGGGCGCGCTTGCGGAAGTTCGTGTCCAGGGTGTTCTTTTCCTGCGTGGTCAGCGGGGCGTTGCCGGCCAGCCAGGACGGTGGGTTGGTGGGCAGCCGGTCGTACGCTGCGGTGCGCGGGGCGGTGAGCCCGGGGAAGTCGTCCAGGTCCTGGTTGGCCGGGGTGAACGGGCTGTGCGGGGCGAAGGTCGAGACCTCCAGCAGGAATGGCTCGTTGGCCGCCGCCGAGCGTTGGATGAAGTCCTTGCCCTTGCGGGACAGCACGTTGGTCAGATAGTCGGCCGGCTGGTTGCCGTAGTGGACGACTGTGTGGTTCTCGTTGAGGTCGTAGTTGTACTCGGAGTAGCCGTTGCCCGCCACGTACCACTCCGACCAGCCGGGTGGGACGTACGGCAGCGACCCTCCCTGTGTGTCCGCCGGCAGGTAGCCGTTGAGGTATTTGCCGAGGAAGCCGGTTCGGTAGCCCTTGGCCTGCAAGGCGGTCGCGAAGGTTCGGTTCTCGTTGCCTCGGCCCTTGAAGACCGCGAACCCGCCGTCGGCTCCGCCGTTTGTGAACACGCCGGTGTCGTGGGGGAACTGGCCGGTGAGGATCGACGAGCGGGACGGGCAGCACAGCGAGTCGGTCACCGTGTAGTTGGTGAAGGTGACCCCCTCACTCTGAAGCCGCTGCACCTGAGGCAGGTATTGCACGAGGTTCCAGGCGAGGTCGTCGACGAGAACGAAGATGATGTTGGGGGCGGTGGACGCCGGAGTGGGCTCGGCGCCACGTGCCGGTGTCCAGGCGGCGAGCAGGGTCAGCCCGGCCACGAGGGTGGCGGCGAGGAGGCGTCGGTAGGTGATAGCCATGCTGCCCAGCCTGGTTAAAATTAGTCAGCGTCTATTCAACAGGTAGTGAAGATCCGGTCAACACCCCGGTAGCCTCCCGGCACGGCCCGCGTCACAGTGGCCATCGAGGCGAGGGGAAGGCCGTCCGGCTCGCTGGCCCGACGAGCGGCAGTCCGGAAGACGACGGATACTCGCCTGATGACTGGACCGGATCTCGACCCCGAACAGTATCCGCCCATCGACCCGCATGAACCGGTGCCCGACGACGCGGGCGTCCTTCTGTCTGGCGCGCCGGACGAACTGCCCGAAGCCCCGGCCGAACCGATGCCAGACGACGGTGGCAACGCCGGTGGCGTGCGCGAGCCGGCATAGATCCATCGGCGATCGGGCGCGACACCAGCCCGACCGCCGATGCCGGCGCCGACGGCGCTCACGATGTCGGGGCGCCGCCCACCGGATCCGCATACCCGTCGGCGACCCGGTCAGCGGCAGGTCCGTCGGTGCGGTTCCAGCCGCCTGCGGCCAGGATGCAGGGTCACGTGCGACGGCCGGGTGCGCCAGAGTGATGCGGTGAGCGTCGCGAGTCGCGCCGTGGAGGCGTGGAACGAGGAGCGGGTCAGGGAGCTGCGGGCGACGTAGGCCGGTTCGAGGCTATGTGCCAGCAGGCGTCGCGTGCCTCGGTCAACTGTTCGGGGCTGATGCCCTCAAGCGTTCTGGAGAGTCGGCCGGCTCGTTGGCGCATGGTCGTGTTGACCTGGTGGGTGCCCGCCTGGGTGAGGTGCACGAGTGTCGGGGCTCCGGATGCGGTGCTCGCTGAGCGTTGCAGGATGCCGGCCCGCTCGGCCTCCGCGACGAGCTTGGTGAGGTCTGCGTCGGCGCTGGGGACCAGTTCGTCCAGCGGTCTGCCGTCGTCGTGCAGGTAGAGCTGGCCCAGGATCTGGGTTAGCGGGTCGGCGATGGTGGTGCGTAGGTTTTGAATCAGTGGGTCCAGCATGATCGCGGCGGTCTGCAGCGCGTGGAGCGTTTCGGTTTCGAGGACCTGCCCTGGTTGGAGTGTCGGGGCTGCCGCGTGTCGGACGTCGGTTGCGTAGAGGTGGCCGGCGTCGTCGCGGGCCATGGACAGACGTGGTAGACGCGCTATCCGATGGTGGATCCAGTTGGAGATCGTCATCAGACAGGCGTGGCGGACTACCGCCATCTGGTCGGGGCTCAGACCACGCAGCAGCGGTGCGAGCTGACGATGCTGCCAGAGCGGGAAGGTCCGTTCATGGTGGCAGTGCGGTGGCAGGGCAGTGGCCACCGCGCTCACGGCAAGCGACGCCGCATTGATCGCAAGCAGCGTCTGGCAGCTGATGACGTGTTCGGGTCCGGCGAAGGCCGGTACCAGTTCGCGTGCCCTTGCCGGATCTGAGCCGTGATCGGCGGCGGACGTGGGCGGCGACGTCTTCTCCGGTAACGGTGGCGGCATGCCGGTGTCGGGTTGCCAGACGACGCTGACGTACCAGCTGGACGGCTGCTCACCCGGTTTGCGCATCTCGTGATAAAGCGAGACGCTGCCGCCCTCGTCCTCCCGGCGTAGCGAATACCTGACCATGCACGTCGTGTCGACGTAGTCGGCGACCTCGGTCGCGGCGACGCTGCCGAGCTCACACCCAAAGATCCGCAGCTGCTCGGTGTATTCGGTGAATGGCCGGTCGGAACGCCGCCACGCGGCGTGTTCCCAGGCGCCGTCGGGGGCCTGCTGAGCGAGTACGAGCGTGCCCCCCTGCGGTATCGGGAAGCCAGCGGGAAAACGTGGCGGCAGCCCCCGCCCGTCCAGCTCCATCAGCCCCGTCGCGGTGCCGTAGAAGATGTCCGCCCCGCCGTCATAGTCGAAGGGCGGCCGAGGTGGCCTCTTGGGCTCGAGCCGACCATCGATGCCGGCCGCCTCAAGCCCATCAAGAATGATCCGCACGACCTGCTCGGCGTACTGGCTCTCATCCTTGAGGTCCAGACGGAACACCGGAACAGCATCCTCTATGAGTACCGTGCACCAGCTCGGCAGCGGGTCTTCGGGATCGTCCGGATGTGGTATCCGGCTAACTGCCCGAACCACACGTCGCAGCGCCGCGACGCCTGCAGCCTGGTCCGTCGCGTCGTGCAACGCCAGGGCCACCCCGGAGCAGTGCTCAGCCACATAGGCGATCAGGTCCGCCTCGTCATAGCGCAGCATCGAGTGATGATCTCACGCGCCCCACTCCGGGACGACCAGCCGCCGGCAGAGCTTCGCCAACGACCTCACCCGCCCACAGTTGATCGCGGTGACCGACAACGTCAACCAGTCCAAGGGCGACCAGGAGACCTCCACCTGGCAGCCAGCCCTGTCGTCGTACCGGTGCACCCACAGCAGAGCAGCTGACCCTCCGCGGCATCATGGACGGTCAATCAGTCTGCCGACGTGCAGGGTCGCGGCGAGCAGCTCGGGATCGCCGGTGCGGTCGTACGACTCGACGGCCGTGTCGGCGAACTTCAGGACGTGCTCGTCGCCGTGTTCGGCTGCCTGCTGAAGCGCGTCCTCGCGGTTCAGCTCGGGGTAGCGCCGAAAGATCTCGGAGCACGGGGCCGGCCGGGCCGGGGCGTACGTCGCGATGACTGCCGCAGCGGCCGCCCAGGCCGCGGTCAGGCTCGGTAGCCACTGCTCGGTCGGCAGGACCGGGAGCACGTGCCGCACGGCGTTGGGCGCGGTGGCGGCATGGACCAACAGGACCGGCGAGCCGTGGCCGAGCCCCAGGTACGCCTTTGCGGCGCTGTCGACGAGCGACTCCAGGCGCGCGGGGACCTCCTCGGCGGAGGCGGCCGGTTCCAGTGCGCGCAGGCTCGCGGTCCAGCCCGGACTGCGCTGGAGCCGGTCGAGCCGGTGGGCGATGAAGCCGCTCTGGTCCTGCAGCCGGGTGACAGCCGGCAGGGCCTGTCGCGGTGTGAGGCTGCCCTCGGGCGGTGCCACCGCGGCGAGCTCGCGGTAACGCGCCGCCCAGAACGCCAGCCCGTGGGCCAACTCGTCGAGGGCTTGGCGTGCTGGGGCGCTAGCAGCGCCGCGCAGGGTACGCACCGCGTGGCTGACCCGGATCACGCCGTGGGTCGAACCGGCCACGATCCCCGGCAGCAGCCGGGGCCACCACTCGACGAGCACGTCCGACCACGGGCGCTCGGTCAGCTCGTGCCGAAAGTACGCGGCCCAGTCGGGCAGCCGCCGCGCCTGACCCAGTGCGGCGCCCCACTCGCCGGGCCGGATGGCCTCGCTCGTGCCGGGCAGTGCCGCCAGGCGGCGTACGTAGCGGTCGAGCCAGCCCTCGACGTCGATGTCGAGTCCCCGCCGGACCATGACCTCCACGGCCATCGGGCCGTGGTTGGTCATCCCGTGGTTACCTTCCTCGTCGCCGCCGAACTCCGGCCCGTACGCATGCAGCCGTTCGTACGCTGCGGGCAGGGCCTCCGTCTTCGGTCCGCGGGTCATGGTGTCCACCTCAGCGGATGACGTCATAGACGAGCTTGGTGATCCCGTTGGCGTACGTCTCAGACTCGACCACCTTCAGCATCTGCTTGTCCCTGTCGGTGTCGCTGAACATCCGCTTGCCGGCTCCGAGCAGCAGCGGGTACACCAGCAGGTGGTAGCGGTCGATCAGGCCGGCGTCGGACAGACTGCGGGCGAGCGTGGCACTGCCGTGGATGAAGATCGGGCCGCCGTCGGTCTCCTTGAGCTTCGCGACGTCGTCGAGGGAACGCAAGATCGTGATGTCACCCCAGTTGTCGACGAGGGCGTCCTGGCTGAGGGTGGTCGAGACGACGTACTTCGGCAGTTCCTTGAGGGCGGCGAAGTCCTTCATGTCCGGCCACACCGGCGAGAACACCCCGTAGCTGGTCCGGCCGAACATCAACGCGGTGGCCTCCTCGGTCTCCCGACCCTTGAGCGCGTACGCCTCGGGCAGGACCTCGATGTCCTTGTAGGTCCAGCCGCCGCTGCGGTGGTTCTCCGATGAGGTGCCGCCGCCGGGAGAGTCGACGACGCCGTCGAGCGAGACGAATGCGGTGTAGATCAGCGTGCGCATCTTCGGTGTCCTATCCGTTGACTGGGTGGATGTCCTCAGTCTTCTGTGGTGCCAGGCGCACGGCCACGATTAGGCTAGGGCCTAATCGGAGGGGCGGTCGCGTGATCCACCTGCATTTCACGGCGACCGACCTGACCCGCGTACGCTTCGCCGCCTCGCCCGTCACGGAGACCGTCGCCAGCCTACGAACGCTGGTCGCCGGCAGGCAGGGGCGGCGACTGCACCGTCCCTGGATCGACAGGTTCGCCGAGCGAGCGGGCCGGCTGCGCACGCGCGACCTGGACCTCCTCCGGGCGCTGGTCCGCCCGGAGGGCTATATCCCCGACTTCCTGCTGCCGTCGCCGGATCGCCGGTCTTCGACCTTCGCGGACGGGATCGCGCAGATCGCCGGCGCCGACCCGGAGATCGTGGCGCAGGAGTTGGCGCACCTGGCGGCCCACCGGGTCGCCCAGCAGGGGCCCGGCCGCGAAGGGCGGCGAGCCCTGCTCCAAGCGCTCGTCCAGCGGCCCGACGCGGGCATCGGCCCCGTCACCGAGGCGCTTGAGGCGTACCACCGCGTCGCGATCGCCCCGGACTGGCCACGCATCGATGCGCTGCTCAACGACGACATCGCCTACAGACTCGACGCCCTGGCCGACGGCGGCGTCGACCGGATGATGAGCAACCTGCACCCGTCGGTCACGTTCGCCGACCAGACGCTGAGGATCGTCAAGTACTACGAGGGCCACGCCGACTGCGGCGGGCGTGGCCTGCTCCTCGTGCCGTGCGCCTTCGCCTGGCCGGACGTCCTGGTGCGGACCAGCCAGCCAGGGGCCACCAGCGTCTCCTACTCCCCGCGCGGCCTCGGCCGGCTCTGGGAGGAGCAGCACCCCGAGCAGGCCGGCTCGGCGCTTGCCGGCGTCCTCGGGCAGACCCGGGCCGCCCTGCTGGCTCAACTCGACCTGCCGATGTCGACCGGCCAGGCCGCCACCCAGATGGCGCTCTCCGCGCCGACGCTCAGCGTGCACCTCCAGGCGCTGCGCGCCGCCGGGCTGCTCGCCTCGCGCCGGGCCGGCCGGCAGGTGCTCTACTCCCGGACCGAACTTGGCGACCGACTGCTCAGCGGGGCAGCCCGGGAGCCCGACGCCTGAGCCGCTCACCGCGCTGACAACACCGAATCCAGGCGAACACCCCTGACCTGGTGTGCACTCGCGGACTCCCGTAGCTCTCGCTCGAAGATGCCGAATGGTCAATGACCAGACGGGCATCCTTCACGGCCATGACCATCGATTGACATGATCGTCAGGGACGGTTGCCGTCCAACCGATGACGAAAGGTCGCCGCTCATGCCGATCGCGCCCTCTGGCACGTCCCTCCCGCGTCTCACGCGCCGTGCTGCCGCCCTCGCGGTCGCCGCCCTCGCGGGGACCTGTCTGGCCGCCGTGACGGCGCAGCCGGCCTCGGCCACGCCTCCCGGGATCCCGTCGAAGGCGACAGCTCAGTCGCAGCTCAACGCCCTGACCGTGGCCAGCCAAGGCTCGACCAGCGGCTACTCCCGCGACCTCTTCCCGCACTGGATCACGATCAGCGGTAGCTGCAACACCCGCGAGCAGGTCCTCAAGCGCGACGGCACCTCTGTCGTCGTCGACGGCTCCTGCGCGGCTACGTCGGGCCGCTGGTACAGCCCCTATGACGGCGCGACCTGGACGGCGGCCTCCGACGTCGACATCGACCACGTCGTGCCCCTGGCTGAGGCGTGGCGCTCCGGCGCGAACTCCTGGACGACCAGCCGCCGGCAGAGCTTCGCCAACGATCTCACCCGCCCCCAGTTGATCGCGGTGACGGACAACGTCAACCAGTCCAAGGGCGACCAGGACCCCTCGACCTGGCAGCCGTCCCTGTCGTCGTACCGGTGCACCTACAGCAAGATGTGGATCACCGTGAAGTACAACTGGGGCCTGACCCTGCAGTCCTCGGAGAAGTCGGCGCTACAGGGCATGCTTGACACCTGCGTCTCCTGAGCAGCGAGCGGTCACCCGGTCGACGGCCATGCGGCGAACAGGTCGGCCGGGTCGCTCGCCGACGGACCCTCTCGATCTCTCTCCTCCAGCCAAGTTCCGGGTCTTCGTCGACTGACGGTCTCGGGGCACCGTCGTGGTCTGATCATGTATCCACTTCTGTTTCATGTGAGCGGACAGCGGATGTTGGGAACCTGGCCTGTCGTGGTGGCGTCCAAGCCGGTATGCCGACGCGCCGCATGGTCATTGTGGGTGTTGTCCTGGCGGTCTTCGTGGTGGCGGTGACCATTGCGGTCATCGCGACTGGGAGGCCGGAGCCGGCCTGCGGGTGCACCGTGGAGCCCAACCTCCGGGGTCCCGCACGCGACGCGGCCGTACGGTTCGAGGCCGCGGTCCGGCGTGCCGATGTGTCCGGCGCCTGGGCGTTGTTGAGTGACGGGGCGCGGTCCCGTTATGTGGATGTGGATGGCTTTCAGCCCGTCTCCGCCCGTCTCGGCAAGGCGCTCCACGAGGCCGACGCTGGCGCCGGCGGGGATGGCGCGGCGGCGGGCTGGCTGGCGGTGGACGACCGGGTGCGCTCCGACATGCTGAGCGAGGTCGTGGTCGTGCGCTACTCGACCGGCCCGCTGCGACCGGTCTGGCCGTTGCTGGTCCTTGTGCCGCTCGGTCAGGTCGGCGACGAGCGGATCGATCCCGAGCTGCCGACGCTGCCGATGACCGCCGTCAGCGATGGCGACGGGGTACGCGTCGACGTTCCGGACGGCGACCTGAGGTTGACCTCGTTCGTGGTGATCGACGGCACCGGACAGCACAGGCTGCCGAGTCGGGACCAGGTGACCGAGGATGTGGTCAGGTTGACATGGAGCCGCCCGTTGCGGGGTCCGGTCGTGGCCGTCGCGATCGAGAGGAGCGGGACCGGTTTGCGGGTGGGTGCCGCTGCCGCCGGTGTTGGTTGACGACCACGGCGCACGCACGGTCGTGGCGACGCGCTGCGTGGATACGCTTGTTGGCGTGTCGGCCGCGTGGGCGCTCTCGTTCGAGGGACCCGTCGGAGGCGACGGTGAGTGGTTGTCTTCGGCGAGGATCGGCGCGCCCGCAGCGATGGCCCCAGCAATGGAACACGCCCGCGGCTGAGTCAGGCAGCGGCGGGCCGGCCGCGCCGGCCGCCGGGCCACCGCCGGCGGCTCACCAGCACCAGGACGATCAGGATGACGGAGAGCAGCGGCAGGGGATGGCCGAGCACGAGCGCGATGCTCAGCTCGGCCACACCGCCCAACACCGTGGCGGCGAATATCCAACCCGGTCCGGTCGGGGCGGTGCCCCGCTGGGCGCGGCGCACTCGGCCCCACGGCTTGCGGATGGACACCCAGCCCTGGAACGCGATCGCGCCCGCCATCAGCGCCGTGCCGATGACCAGCCCGAGCGAGGGGCCGCCGGTCAGCGAGCCCGTCAGCGCGGGTGACAGCACGAAGATGCCGGCGTACACCTGGATCATGCTGATCGTGAACTTGGTCAGCACCCACCAATGCAGGAAGAACCCCCACGGGGTCGCCGCCGCGAGCACGATGCCGGTGCACACGGACACGCCGGCCATCGGCGCGAGCAGCCGACCGTCGATTCGGTGCGCCATCGCGGTCGCGGCGTCCCGCACGACGACGTCGTCGGTGGCCAGGCCGACGGCGAGCAGCACGCACAGCGCCATGGCCTGCGCCATCCACCCGACCGACGTCAGGATGTGCAACCACACGGTGAGCTGACGCCAGCGTCTGTTCATTCCCCGATCGTGACGGTTGCGGTTGTCAGGAACAATCGGAGGAAACCCGGACTCGGTTCCGAGGGTTCGCGAATGCGTGCAAGGGCTCGGTCACGTCGAGCGCTCTTTACGGCCTGGCCATGGTCCGGTTCCTAGCAGCATCGGCACAAGCGGGCACGATGCGGGGCTGCCTGATCATCGCCGCCGCTTCGCGGTGGCCGCCCGCGTGAACGTCCGGGAACTACGTGCCAGGCAGCTTCTTCCGGCTATTCGCCCGCAGTGACCTGACCGCACAGTTAAGGCGTTCCGAACGGAACAGCCGGACGGACGAAGCAAGGGATCTGGTGATCACAATGAAGAAGAACGCCCTGTTCGCAAGCACCCTGGCGGCCATGATCGTGATTCTCTTCCCGGCCGCCGCGAATGCCGACGCCCCGACGGACCCCGCCCCTTCCCCGGTCATTGTCGTGGACAGCGACAACTCGACGGCCTGGGACTGAACGCAGCGACCAAGACTCGCCCTGCCGGCCTTGGCGGTCCGCAGTCGTGGGGATCGACCCGCCGAAGAACGCCAGTGGAAGGCAGTTGACCGATGACTGAAGCGGTACCGGTCACCCCCGTCGCGGGACTGATCGTCGTCGGACCACGTTCAGAACACCCGCAACTGCACGATCTGCTGACCGAGCGCACCGCGCTCTGGCGGCGGGCGCAGCTTCCGGCCGGTTCGGTGAGCGGCAAGCCGTGGACCGCCGGCTCGGTCGACGCCGCGGTGCGCGACGCCGTCCTGTCTGTGGACTGGGCCGACGACAGCACCGCGGCGATCGTGGACCCGGAGCATCGGGTCACGACACTCCTGGTCCTGCCCGGTGAGGGCCGAACCAGCTGGACCGGAATTCGGAGCTTGACGGATCTCGAGTCGATGCCGACGGCCACCCACGTACCCGGTGACGCCCTGGCGATTTTGGCACCGTGGGCCGGACTGCTTGCTCCCGAACCGCTCGCGGCACACGATTCGACGCGAGTCGCCGCAGCCGCGGTGCGGACGCCCGACCCCGCGCAGCGACACTGGGGGCTGGGCTGGGCGACTGGAACGGACCTGGCGCTGCGGCACGCGGTTCTGGACAGCCTGCGGTCGATGTCGTCGGACGCGGCCCCGACATCTGGCCGTGCGGTGGTGGGCGCCTCGGGCTCGACGGAGTGGACGTGGCTCCTCGACGGCTCGCTCAACCTCCTGAGCGCGTACAGCCGGGATGCCCAGCGGCACTCCCTGCCGGACACCGGCTTCGACGTCATCACCCGCCATGTTCCGCAGTTCAGCGGGCCGCTGCGGCTCGCCGCGGTGGTACGGCGGTCGTCCAGTGCCGCCGTCGCGGCAGCCTGGGGTCGGCAGACCGAGGAGGCGATCGGCTACGCCCTCACTGCGGCCCGTACCCGAGATCTCCTGCTTCCGGCCACTGCCGGCGCGGCCGTCGCGAGCCCGCCGGAGACCGCCTCCCTGATCAGCGCCCTCTCCCCGGTCGATGTCCGTCGACTGCTACACGACATCCACGTCGCCGTCTTCGGCAGGTCCGGCCGGCGGGTGCTGGGGATCCGGGTCGCCGCCGACGCGTTGCTCGGCCCGCAGAATCTGGCCTGGGGACCGGTCTGGCTCAGTTGAGCCGGTGACGTGTGATGTCAGTGGAGTGACAGCGAGACGTAGGTCGATCGGCTACCAGCAGGCGATGGAATGGTCTCAGTCACCACGGCGGGCCGGACCGAGAGGGACAGCCCAGACATCGCTGAGGAGTAGCAATGAACATCGACAACAAGACCAACCTGGCCGACCTGGCGAACGAGATCCTCGAACTCGAGTCGGAGACCTTCGAGATCTCGGACTACGCGGACGCGAGCGGCGTCCTGCTGGCCGTCGCCGCCTCGTGCAGCACGAGCTCCACCAGCACCTGCTCCAGCACCACCAGCACCACCTCCTGCTCGGCCTGATCGTCGCCCGAAGACCTGTTCTCGCCGAACGGCCCGCCTGGACGAAGACGTCCAGGTGGGCCGTTCGGCGTGTCGGACCGGCAACAGGGTGCGGCAGGAACAACGTGGCGCCCCGCCGGAGATGCACCGGCGGGGCGCCACGTGTCGTACCGGGGCTCAGGGGAACGGGTGCGGGACCGTGCGAAGGTCGTGATCGGTCAGGTCGCTGGTGCGCAGGCCGGCCCGCCGGGGCGCGGAGCGCAGCCGAGGCATCTGCAGGGCCCGTTGCCGGGTCCAGCCGAAGTCGATCGGCAGCAGTCCGGGAACGATCGTCGACACCGTGTGCAGGCCCATGCGGCGCTGTTCCGGGGTGGTCTGGTCGACCACGATCACGTCGAAGCCGGCACGTTCCAGTTCGCGTTGGCAGGTACGGAGGTCGAGCAGGAGGTCTCGGGAGTCCGGGTCGCCTGGGGGCCGAACGTCCTGGATGGAGCAGTGGCTGACCGGTTCGAGGTAGCTACGGGCGTGCTCGGTCATCCGTGGCAGGCCGAACAGTTGGGGGTGGTCGCCCAGGTTGGCGCAGAGGTCGTAGTCGTCGGCCATGGCGTCGAGGTCGTCCCAGCGCTCGTCGACCTGCCGGGACAGGTGGGGAATGTAGGTGAGCACCTCCGACAGCGCGCCCTCGACGGCTGTCTCCGGGTTGAGGCTGGCGCCCGCGGCGAAGGCGAGGGCGCCCGCGCCGCCGTCCCGGCGGACCGCGAGGCCGGTGACGACGGGTACCGCCAGGTCGACCCGGCTGTCGAAGGCGTGGACGTCGTAGCCGCGGAAGGCCGCCCGGTCCACCATGGCGCGGACGGCGGGGCTGCGGCACGAGTCGAGGTCGATCTCGGTGACCGCCAGGTTGCCGTACCAGTTGAGCAGGAACGCGTCGCGCTCGATGAGTTCGAGCAGACCGAAGAGGATCGCCTCCTCCAGGCAACTGCCGATGGCGCAGCCGTTGGAGGATTCGTAGACGAAGTTGTCGGCGGCCTGCCCGGACGCGTAGTACGTGAGGCGGGCCGGTACGAGCACGGGCCGGTCGTCACGAAGGGAGTAGCCCCACACCCACGGTATCGGTCGGTCCGGGGCGAACGGCGCGACCATCGGGTCGGTCCGGTACGTCTGCGCCGAGTACTCCCCGCAGCTGCGCGGGTCGAGCGCGGTGTCCCCGAGGTCGGTGTACGCGGCGACGACCGGCTCGGCCCGGCGTCGCTGGTGGGTGCCGGCGTACCGTTCGAGCCCCTCCAGATACGCGAGGTCCTTGCTGGTGCGGAAGGAGTTGGCCTGCCCGCTCCAGCTGAAGTTGACGAGGCCGGCGTACCCGCGGATGAAGACGCTGCCGGTGACCGCCGAGGTGGTGGGCGAGGTGACGTCGAGCCAGGTGCCGGCGCCCAGGCTGCCGCAGACCGGGTTGGCCATCGCCCCGGTGGTCAGCGGGTACGACGTCGTCGAGGTGAGCCGGTAGCTGTCCGGGTCCGGCCTGGGGCGGGACACCAGGTCGAGGCTGGCCAGGAGCGGGGTGGTCTCTTCGACAGGCGCGCAGTTGGGGCAGAGCGGATCGGTGAGCAGCGGGAACGTCAGCACGTGCAGCGTCTGGAGGTCGATCCGGGTGACCTGCGGCAGGCTGAGGTCCGCGGTCGCGTGCCAGCCTCCGGCGGCCCGCCGACCGACGACCCCGGACCGGCCGAGGACGGCCGCCTGGTACACCGACCAGACGGCGTCCACGACGTAGTCCGGGACGACCGGCCAGGTGCCGGCCGGGATGACGGTCTGACCGTGTTCGAGGGCCTCCCGTTCGGACCTGGTCCGCAACCGCTGCCACCGCATCGCGAGGCACTGGCCGCAGGCCTGGGCGTCCGAGGCGCCGCCCCACGGGCCGACGAGCACGGCCTGGGCGGTGAGATGCACGTCCGCGGCGCCGCGGACGGGGGCGAGCCGGGTGGCCGGCGCACCGAACACGTCGACCGCACCGACGGTCTGCACCGCCGGTCCGGGACCGTGCGGGGCGTCCCCGACGTCGCGTCGGAACCGGTCGGTGAGCGCTTGCTGCAGGGTCAGCCGGGCGAACTCCATCGGGATGGGGGGAGTGTCGGCTCGCGTCTTCGTGCTCACGAGTTGTTGCTCCAGCGAAAGGTCCGCACCGCGAGGAAACCGAAGACGAGGGTGAACCCGGCCAGGGCCGCGCTGCTCAGGCCGATGGTCGCGAGGTCGCCGCTGCCGGTGAGGGCGGTCGAGATGCCGTCGTTCATGTAGCGCAGCGGCAGGATTCGGGAGATGTTCTGCAGCCACGCGGGCATGAGATCGATGGGCAGGAACGAACCCGACAGGAACGCCATCGGCACCATGATCGAGTTGGCGATGGCGGCGACGGCCTCGGGGGTGTTGGCGCGGGATCCGACGACGACGCCCATGGAGAGGAACGCGGTGACGCCGAGCAGCAGCACAGGTAGGGCGAGCGGCCAACTGCCGGCGAGGGTGAGGCCGAACACCGGCAGCAGGGCCACGCCGACGAAGAGCACCGCCTGCACCAGGCCGATCACCAGCGCGCCCGTGTAGCGCGAGGCGAGCACCGTGGTCAGCGGTGTGGGCGTCATCCGGATCAGGCGCAGGATGTCGTCGTTGCGCCACTGCATGAGCGTGAACGCGATGCCGAAGAGGGCGGCGTTGCCGACGCCCCAGGAGAGCACGCCGGGTGCGATGTAGTCGATGTAGCTTCGCCCGGAGCCCTCCACCCGCTGTCCCGCGAAGATCAGGCCGAAGACCACCAGGAAGAGCAGCGGGAAGGCGAACGTGAAGAACACGGTGGTCTTGTCGCGTACGGATGCCTTGTAGGTGGCCGTGCTCAGCGCGGCGAAGGCGGTCATGGGCGCGTCTCCGATCCAGTGAGTTCCAGGTAGACGTCTTCGAGGGTGGCGGTGCGGGTCTGCACGTCGTCGAGGCCGATGAGGTCGCCGACGGCCGCCAGGGTGGCGCCGGCCGCGGTGGTCTCCAGCACCACGGAGCCCCCCTCGACGGTGACCCGGACGACACCGGGAAGAGCCCCGGCCTGGTCGACGGAGATCTGGCCGACCGGCACCATGACGCGGGTGGGTACGTGCGCCGCGCCGACGAGCCGGTGTGGGGTGTCGAGCGCGATGACGGAGCCGTCGACGACGATGGCGACGCGGTCGCAGAGCGCCTCGGCCTCGTCGAGGTGGTGGGTGGTGTAGACGATCGTGCGGCCCTGTGCCTTCAGGCCGCGCAGCACCTGCCACAGGTCGCGGCGAGCCTGCGTGTCGAGCGCCGCGGTGGGCTCGTCGAGAAAGACGAGTTCCGGCTCGTGGATGAGAGCGCCGGCGATGGCGAGCCGCTGCCGCTGACCGCCGGAGAGATCCCCGACCCGCTTGTCCGCCTCCCCGGCCAGCCCGACCAGCTTCAGTGCGGGACCGGCCGTCGTGGCCGGCAGTCCGTACAGGGCGGCCACCGTCGCAAGGTGCTCGCGGGCCGTCAGCCGGGCGAAGAACGCGCTCTTCTGCGTCTGCAACCCGAGGCGGGGCAGCAGTGCCACGTTGCGGGGCCACGGGGGCATCCCGAGCACCTGGGCCGTGCCGGCGTCCGCCTGGCGCAGGCCCTCCATGATCTCGATCAGGGTCGTCTTGCCGGCGCCGTTGGGGCCGAGGATGCCGAAGAACTCTCCCCGTCGGATGGTCAGCGAGACGCCGTCGACGGCCTGCACGTCGCCGTACCGCTTCCGGACGCCGTCCAAAACGACGGCTGCCTCCACGGCGGGTTCCGCACTGCTCGGTGTCGAAAGTTCGATGGCGTGCGTCGTGGTCATTTCTGGACCTCTCCTCTCCGGCCGGCGGCCGGCTTGCGGGTCGCCGTGAACGACGTGCGGGGCACCACGAAGAACATCCCGATCAGTACGGCGAGCCCGGCCGAGACGGCCCCGGCGACCGGCCCGAAGTGGGCGGTGGCAACACGTTCCGCGGCCAGCGCGACGATCGTCACGATGCTCACGACCAGGGCCGCCGCGCCCAGCGCGTACCCGGAGTAGGCGATCCGGGCGGCCCGCGGGTATCCCGCCAGACCCGGTCCGCGGCCGACCATGCGAACCAGCGCCCGGCCGGCGAAGCGCCGGCTGCCACTCGCGTAGCGCAGCATGCCCAGTGAGTGGGCGAGCATCTTGTAGCCGTCCATCGGTGGCAGCGGCAGCAGGAACAGCGCGGCCTGGGCGAGCCCCAGCAACAGGAACGCGCCGAGCAGCGCTCGGGCCGGCTCCCGTTCCGGCAGCAACAGCCAGCACGGCAGCACCGGCAGCAGCAACAGCAGGTTCACCAGGATGCCGGCCGACGCGGTCGTCACCTGCTGACGGCGGGTCCGCAGGAACAGGTAGTCGTCGATCCGGCAGTACATGACGACCATGGGCAACTGCCAGCGGATCCCGATCTCACCGACCGTACCGCCGAAGTGGTGCGCCACCACGCCGTGCCCCAGCTCGTGCAGGCCCATGGTGACCCACAGCGCGGTGGCGACCGCCATCAGCGCGAACGGGTCGTCGAGCACCCTGGCGGTGTCGGCGACCAGGGCCGGTCCGTGCCACACCACCCCGGCCAGCATCAGCAGGATCGCCGCGAACGCGGGGACGAGGAACCAGCCGCGGAACGTGAACCCGAGGAAGCGGTGCAGGCTGGCCGTGGTGGCCGTGGCGTCACTGACCAGCCGTAGCGAGCCGCCGAGGAGCTTGCGCCGGGCCGCCGGTGGCGGATCGACCGCCGGCGCCGGGCACCCCTCGATGAGGCCCCGGGCGGCCAGCAGCCCGAGGAGCTGCTGCCAGGCGGCCGGGCCGAGGGACCGACCGAACTGCCGGCCGTACGCCTCAGCGATCTCCTCGCGCGACGTCACCCCGTCGAGGCGACCGAGGACGAAGTGCTCCTTCACCCCGATCTCGAACGTCTTCCCCGCGGCGGGATCCCGGACCAGGTGCACCGGCGTACCGTCACGCAGGTAGCGCCCGCTGATCTGAATGTCGGCGCGCACCGCCGGCCCGGCGGCGACGGCGGTGGTCATGCCCCCTCGCCATGCTCGCGCAGCGCCCGGCCCAGCATGTACGACAGGTACGCCTCGTCGGTGATCGTGACGTGCAGCCGGTTGTTGGTCATGTGCATGTACGGCGACAGCAGCAGCGGCAGTGCGGTCTGCGGGTCGGTGGGGATCTCGTCGTGGGTGTCGTCCCAGGAGCGGAACACGAGCTGCCCGCGCTCGGTCAGCTCGGCCGCCCGGCGGCGCAGCTCAAGGCAGTGTTCCGCCCAGCCGCGCAGCAGCCCGGGCAGGTCTCGGCCACCGGTGGTCCGCAGCGAGTGCCGGATCTCGGCGAAGCGCCGGCCGATCTCGGCGCCCGTCGCGGCGTACTGCTTCTGGTACTCCTCGTCGCCCGCGTAGTTGGTGTCCGGGAACGCGCTGCGCCAGAACTTGTGGTACCGGTTCAGATAGTCGACGAGGTCGCCGGTGTCCGGCAGGAAGCACGCCGACATCACCATCATCAGCTGCGCCGACGTGCCGAGCAGCACGGTGCGCAGGTGCAGGTTCTTCGTGCGGATGGCGTCGACGACCATCTCGCTGGAGTGCGCGAAGTGCCACTCCGCGAGCGCGATCCCAGCCTCGCCGCCGTACTTGCCGTACTCCGGCTCGTACGGCTCGTAGCTGTAGGTGTTGTTCTCCCGCAGGTTCATCCGGCCGTCGCCACGCAGGTAGCTGGATTTCTGGTCGGCGGAGAACTCCATGTCGAACAGGGAGTTGTAGAAGTCCTCCAGGAACCCGGCGTCCACCTGGTACAGCGCCGGCCGGACCCGCAGGTACTCGGTGATGGCCGCCTCCGCGCGCCGCTTCACCTCGGCGGTGGCCGCCACGGTCACCGGCTTGAGCCGCAGCCGTACGTGCGGACCCTCAAGCCAGTAGTTGATGAAGAAGTGGCCGGCGAGCAGCCCGTCGGCCTGGAGTCCGCCGATCAGCGGGCGCACGCACTGCACGAGCAGCGGCTGCGGGTTGGCCGCGTAGTAGATGTGGATGGCCTGCCACTCGCCGGCTGCCACGTCCGTCACGGGGTCGATGAGGGTCTGCGTCATGGCTGCCCGTCCTGTCGCGTCGCGGGGGAGAGGATCGAAGGGGAACGGAGGGTCTCGACGGCCAGTTCGGCGACGTGTGCGCCGCGGCTGGACCGCACGTGCAGCGCGTCCTCGTCGGGGAGCATCTCCCGGAACACCACCCGCGCTCCCGGGCTCTGCAGCAGTCCGTCGAGGGCGTACAGGGAGAGGTAACTCGCGAAGTCCACGTACTGCGGCTTGCCGCTGCGCGACCGGCCGTCCCCGGCGGTTTCGGTGACCGTGGCGAACGTGCGGTCCGGCAGGTCGTGTGTCCGCCGCCACCGCTGCCAGGCCAGGAACCAGTCCTCGTCGGCGACCTGCGGCGACAGCCGGGGCAGGTCCTGGCCGGCGACGGTCCAGGCCCGGCGGCTCAACACCAGGTTGCGATGGCGCACCCGTGGCCGGTACCGCACCCCGTCGCGCGGCTCCCCCTCGGGCACCCCGCCCCACATGTTGACCGGGGCCAGTGACGACGGCGACAGCAGCAGCAGGGTCCGGGGGATCTCCGGAAGTGCCAGCGGCACCAGGTAGCCGAGGTAGACCGGGATGACCTCACGACCCAGCCGGTGTGACCGCAGCACCAGGCGCTCCTCGGCCACGTCGTGCTGCAGGTAGAGATCGTCGAGGTGGAGTTGGTCCTCGGCCGGCACGGAGCTGGTCTCGCCCGGGCAGACAACCTGGTAGCGGGTCAGCCGCCCGTGCAGGTTGAGGTTGGTGACCACCGCACCACCGGTGATCTCCGCGAGGACCGCCCCGTCCGGTTCGATCTCCGCCGCCTGCCGCAGCAGCTGTTGCGCCAGCCCGTCCGGCTCCAACTCGTCCGGCGGCGCGTCGAAGCAGTGGGTGAAGCGGCTGAACGGGAAGGACAACCCACCGTACGACTGGTTCAGCACCGCGACCGGATCACCGGGCCGGTCCGCGAGCTGGACGAAGTGGCTCTGCGGGGCGAACCGGGTGGTCACCGGGGTCAGGTGCGCGGCGACGGCGTCGACGGTCTCCTCGTCGAGCCGTACCTCCGCCGCGTCCGCGGCACCGGCCCAGACCTCGCGCATCCGGACGACCAGCTCGCGGCGGGCGTCGTCGAGGGCGGTGATGCTGGGCAACCGCAGCCAGTTCACCTCCGGGACGTACTCGCCGTCCTCGAACGACTTGGGACGCCCGTTGAACGTGAGGTACTGGTCGAAGAAGTCCTCGTGGAAGTCGTGCACCAACTTCAACAGGTCGTCGCAGCGCCCGCCGCGGCCGTACCGGGCCAGGAAGTACCCGGTGAACGTGATGCGCTGGGGCAGGGTCACGTCGAAGGCCGGCAGGATCCGTTCCACCGACCGCAGCGAGTCCGCGAGCAGCCCGGACCACGCCTGCCGGTCGAGCACCAGGTCCTCGACGCCGGCCCGGACGTCCTCGTAGAGCAGGGTCCGGGGCAGCGTCGCGCCCTCGTCACCGAGGCTCGTTTGCAGCTCGTGCAGACTGGCGCGCAGCCGCCCGAGCAGTTCCCGGCGTTCGGCGTGACCCGCGAGCGCGTACCTGTCGACGCACGAGATCGGCTCGGCCAGCCCGTCGGCCAGCTCATCGGCCCAGGGTCGCTCGATCGCCCGCAGTGCCTCCTGGAAACCGCGCAACGGGTCACGGCTGTGCACGTCCGTCAGCAGCGACGGGAACTGCAGCATGCCGAGTTGCAGGAGCGCGGCAAGGTATCTGTCGCACTCGTCGGCGGTCGCCCGCTCGGTGGCCCCGAGCCACCCGGTGAGCTGCCCGAACGACACGCCCGGGGTGCGCTCCATCATCCGCAGCATGCGTTCGAGAACGCCGGTGCGCTGCAGGAAGTAGAGCCGGTCGGAGGCCGCGTCGAACGTCACTGCGGCGTTGTCGTCACCGGTGGTGACCCAGCGGCGGACGAACCGTACCCGGTCTTCGTCGTTGCGCCATCCGGTGGCCGCCTGCACCGGCAGGTCGGCGCGACGCTGCGGGTCGGCCAGGACGAGTTCGGCGAGCCGGCCCAGCACGACCACGTTCAGCCGGGGATGACTGGACCAGTCGTCAGCCACGCCCACGCGGTGCCCCGCGTCGGCGGCAGCCGCGAGCCGACCCACCCCGACTGCGGTGAACGTGCTGAACGGGCTCGGCTTGCACGCGGTCCGGTACAGGTAGGACAGCACCGAGCGGGTGATCCGCCGCTCCTTCTTGCCGGGTCGGTCGGCGCGGCCGTCGATGAACGCGTCGAGCTGCGAATCCAGCGATGGCGAGGCGAGCAGCACACCTCGGCGCAGCCGGTCCTCGGCGGCCAACTGGCGCAGGCGCGCTGTCGTGCCGGCGGCCTCCGTGCCGACGACCCGCCCGCCTTCGGCGCGTAGGTCGTCCAGCCTGCGCCGGGCCGCCAGCCAGCTGGTGAGCCGCTCGGCGGCGGCGGCGTTCAGCCCGGCCAGCAGGGTGACGCCGGCAGCCGCGTCCTGGGGCAGCCGGTTGTTGAATACCTGTCGGCGCAGCCGCAGCAGCTGCCGGCGGACGAGGTCGTCGTCGTTGTCGTTGACCAGGCCGTGGAGCAGGTCGCTGAGCTGGCTCGCCGTCTCGGCAAGCGACTCCTCCTGCTGCAGCATCTCCGCGGCCCAGCGGCAGCTGTCCGGGCAGCGAAGGCCGGCGACGGTGGCCAGGGGGAGACCCGCGACCCGGGCCATCAGGCGGTTTTGCAGGGTCCAGCTGGTCTCCGTCGGTGTGCCGGCGAAAACTGCCGGTTGGAGATCGGGTTCGGTGGTCAGGGTCATCACGGACTCCGTTCGACTCGATCGATCAGGCGATGTCATAGCGAAAGTCCGCGGGTCGGGCCCGTTCGTGCCCGAGCAGCATGATCAGCAGGGGCGCCTCGCCGGTGCCGCCGAGGTCGAGCTCCTCGATGAAGGAGATGTTGTCGAAGCCGAGGGCCACCCCGGCGCCGACGTCCAGTGCCGCCCCGGCGGTGTAGAAGTTCTGCGCGACGGCGCCGATCGTGGCGTTGACCAGGCGGTAGCCGCGATCCCCTACGGCATCGAGCACCGCGGTCGTGCGCACGGTCGGCACGATCACCACGCCCGCCTGTTCGAGGTTGTAGTTGGACAGGAAGTAGTTCCGCTGGAGGAACGGCCCGGGCCTGCCCGCCTTGACCAGGTACAGGGCGTGTCCAACCGGGTCGTACTCGTACGCGCCCGGGGGCACACCGTCGACGTGGTTGACGAAGGCGTAGAGCTTCGCCAGTGGGGCCGCTCCGGCGCCGCTCGCCGCGGTGGTGAAGGGCGCACGGGCGCTGGCTGCCAGCCCCGTGCCGAGCTGCGCCGCGGTCAGTGGCACCTTCGCGTCGAAGCGGCCGAAGCTGCTGCGCCGACGGCGCAGCGCGGTGCGAACCGGGAGATCGAGCGCGAGCGGGGGCGGCAGCTCGACCCGCGGGCGGCCTGGCTGCGGCGGATGGGCCGCGGCGGCCACCAGCTGCCCGGGTGCGGGCGACACGGTCGCGCCCTGCACCGTCCCGGCGTGGATCTTGGTCATCGTGTCGAAGGTCAGGACGGTCCGTGACCGCTCCTGGTCGCGGTGGCGGACCGACACCCGCGCCGTCGCGCCACCGGGCCGTCGCGCCGAGTCCCAGGCCAGCGGTACGACGGCGAAGATGCCCTCCTCCTCGTTCGGCACGCCCAGCAGATCCGCGATCCGTGGCTCGTCGAACCAGAGCTCCGGCTCCACGACCCGACCGCGGGCACCGGCCCACAGCCGCCAGGTCTGGACGATCGTGCCGATGTCCATGGTGACCGCGTGGAACGAGAAGCTGTTGTACTTGAAGGAGTTCTGCCAGTACTTGACGCCGAGCACGAGGAACTGGTCGTCGTCCTGGCCGGCGCGGGCACCGAGCGCCTCCCGGACGACAGGCGTCACGTCACCGGTGAGCAGGCGCTGCATCGCGTGGTGCTTGGTCGAATAGTGGTAGACACCCGGCGGCATCGGGCCACTCGGCCCGCAGACCCAGTAGACACTCACCGGGTAGAGGCCACCGCCCGACGCGGTGCCCCGGTTCCAGTTCGCCGTGGTGTACGTCGGCAACGCGCGCAGGTCGGTGTTGGCCTGGACGCCGAGGCGACGGCCGACCAGCCCGTACGAATCGTGCAGCATCGCGGCGAGCAGCGGCAGGTCGAACGGGAGTGCCGGGTCCCGCCCCGGGCCGTCCAGCCCGTCCTGGACGGTGGCGTCGCCGGGTGGGCTCCCGTCGTCCAGGGGGAAGGTCTCGACGCCGGGGTAGTACTTCCCCTTGCGCGGCTGGTCCGGCCAGTTCGGAACGAAATCCTTCGGCTCCATCAGGACACGACCGCGGTGCATGATCGCGGTCGCGTAGTCATATGCGTAACCCATGTCGGTCCTTGTCTCCTCGTGTGGTGACTCGCGCACTCACGGGAACGGATGCGGGACGAGATGCAGGTCCGCGACCTCCAGGTCGTGATCCCGCAGGCCGGCGGCGGCCAGTGCGGCGCGCATACGCGGCATGTACGGCGCCCGCTGTCGGGCCCAGCCGAAGTCGATCGGCAGGAGTCCCGGTGCCAGGACGCTCACCGTGTGCAGGCCCAGATCCCGCTGCTCGGGCAGCGTCTGGTCGACCACCACCACGTCGAAACCCTGCGCGGCGACGTCGGCCACGCAGCGCCGCAGGTCCACGGCGAGGTCGTCGGAGAGCGACTCGGCGCGGCCGGCGGCCGGGTAGACCTCAGCCATGGCCCGGGACTCCCGAGGGGCCACGAAGAACGCCCCGTGCTCGGCCATCTCGGGCAGGCCGTACACGAGCGGGTGGTCGTGCAGCGCCTGGACGTTGGCGAAGTCGGCGACCATCGTCCGGTACCGCGCCTCCTCCCGCTCCGTGCGGCTGCGCAGGTTGACCGAGTCGGTGGCGATCTCGCAGAGGGCCGCCGAGATCGCCGTCTCCGGGTCGAGGCTCGCACCGGCCCCGAAGCAGATGGCGCCCAGACCACCGTCGATGCGGGTCGCCACCCCGACGACGACCGGGATGCCGAAGGTGATCCGGGCGTCGAAGAACCGCGCCCGGTATCCGCACATCTCCAGTCGGTCGACCATCCACCGGGTCTCGGCGCGGGCACTCGTCCGCGGGTCGATCTCCGGCAGCGTGACCCGGCCGTACCAGGAGAGCAGGAACGCGTCGCGCTCGACGACCTCCATCAGGCCGTGGTAGATCGCCTCCTCGGCGCTGCCGCCCGACGCGCAGCCGTTCGAACTCTCCTGTACGAACCGGTTCTCCAGCCCCGGCGCGTGGTAGTAGGCCAGGATCTCCGGCACCAGCACCGGCCGGTCGTCCCGCAACGAGTGACCCCAGACCCACGGGATCGGCCGATCCGGCGCGAACGGTGTCACCCGGGGGTTCGCCGCGTAGAACGCGTCGGAGTAGAGACCGCAGACCCGCGGGTCGACAGCCGCGTCGCCGAGTTCGTCGTACGACGCCGACACCACGGTCCGTTTGGCCTTGGCGCGCATGCCGGCGATCCGTTCGAGCCCTTCCAGGACGCCGATCCGGGCGCTGCGGGCGTAGCTGTCGGCGTGCCCACCCCAGTAGGTCTCCCGCAGGTAGCTGCCCGAGCGCAGCAGGAATCCGCCGCTGACCGCCGACGTGGACGGCGACACCGGGTCGTAGGCGACCAGGGGACCGACCGGCCCACACAACGGGTTCGCGAACGCCTCCACGGTGAACGGGTAGTCGTCGACGGACCGCAGCCGGAACGAGTCGGGCGCTGACTTGCGGGTGGTCCCGATGGGCGGGCGCGCGGCCTCCGGTGTGTCCGGCACGCTGCGCCCGCAGGACGGGCACTCGGCGTCCGGCACCACCGGGAAGCGGCGCACCGCCAGCACGGCGAGGTCGACCACGTACACCGAGGCGTACCCGTCCCGGGCCGCCGTCGTCGGGCCGGCCGCGCGGTCGGCACGCGCGTCGACGAGCGCCGCGATGGCATCAGCGCCGAAGGCCGACCGGAATGGCGACGGCCCGGCCTGCCGGGTCGGGCCGCCCAGCTCCAGCGCGTCGCGCAGCGAGCGCTGCCGAACCGCCTGCCACCGCCGGGCGAGGCACCGCGGGCACGCCGGGTGCGCGGCGGCCCCCGGGAACGGCCCGACGAGGGCGTACTGGCCGTACAGATGCACGGTCACCGACGCCGCTTGCGGGCCGTCCGACACGGCCAGTTCATCCCGTACGCCGAGCGGCACGACCGAGACCGTCAGCTCCCCGCCGAGTCGGCTCCGCAGCCCCTCCTCGAGGTCGGCGCAGTCCCGCGCCCAGTGCTCCGGGGAGCCGACGAGGTCAGGCCGCATGGGCCGAACCGCCAGTCAACACGATCCGGGCCGTGTGGATGCCGCCGACGAGCAGGTCCGGCGGGGTGGTGCGGATCAGCAGCACGTCGCCGCCCGCGTTGCGGACCCCGTCGAGCAGGTCGTCCCACGTGACGTCCGGTACGTCGGCCGGGACGCCGGTCACCGCGAGCACGGCCGGCTCGAAATCGGCGACCAGGTCGTCTCCCGGGTCGACATCGGCGTCGCGCTCCCGGCCCAACTGCACCCGGCCGAGCAGGTCTCGCACGGCGGTCACCACGGCGGCGTTCCAGGTCAGCTCACTCCCGGCCGCCCAGCGCACGCCGCCGGTACGTGGGTCGGTGGCGTAGGCGATCGCCACGGGCGAGGTGCCGAACCGTCCGCCGCGCAGGTTCAGCACTGTGACATCCACCCCGGCGTTCGCCGCCGACCGGCGCAGGAAGACGATCTCCGGGTTGTCGATGTCGGCCAAACGCGCCGGGGCCACCTCGGCGTGGCCACGGACCGCGTCGATGATCCGGGTGTACGCGACGGCCGACAGCAGGCCCCGGGCGGCGGCCTCGGCGGGGGATGTCCCCGCCCCGGCACCCGCCGAGGTGGCGACGACCGGCCGAAGGGCGTTGTGCTCGCCGAACGGCCGGACCGCGGCGGCCGGCACGCCGATCTCCTCCTTCGTGAGCAGCGACGTCGCCGTCACGACCGGCCCGGTCGCGGCTGCCGTGCCACTGCACGTGACAATCTCGGCAACCGTCACGGTCCGATCCGGTGCGGCCTGCTCGGCGGGCAGGGGAACACCGTGGTCCACGTAGCTGACCGCGGCCGTCCGCAGGGCTGCGAGCCGGGCGCCGGCCAGGGTGTGCAGGTCGAACGTCGCCACCTCCCGGGTACGCCCAGGGCCCGGCGAGAACCGCAGGGTGCTCACCTTCAACGGGGTCTGGGTCCACTGCTCGTCGCTGAACTCGGCGAAGACGCCGACGTGGGGCTGGATCAGGACCTCCCGGCTGGTCAGTTCGGCCAGCAGCTCCGCCGCTTCGACCTGTGCCTCGACGACCCGGGTCTGCCCGATGGCGAGGTCCGTCGTGACCGGCTCGTCGAGCACCGCGTCGCCGGAGCAGAACCCGCAGGCCGGGTGCGGCAGCAGCGGCTCGGCGACCACGTCGAGCGACTCGAGGTCCTGGATGATGACCTTGCCGGCCGTCTCCGCCGGGAGGGCGCCGGTCAGGGCCCGGAACACCTCGTACCCGAGGAGGTTCCCGATCATCGCGGCGAGCGGCCGGCCGACGGCGGCGTCCCGGCGGGCCGTGGCGAGGGACACGCCCTGCCACAGGTCGGCGGCGGCCGCCGGGTCGCCGTTGGCGGCGAGGCGCAGTGCGGCGCACAGCCAGCAGCCGGTGCTGCCGGCCGTCATGTGCGGGCCGATCACCGCGCGCCGGCCGAACGTCCACGCGGTGAGCAGGTGACGCCCGGCCGGCACCCGTTCGCTCAGCAGGTCCAGCGTCTGCCGGGCGCCGGCGGACCCGCCGGTCACGACGACGACGTCGTACGCCGCGAGTTCGTCCCAGGTGTAGCGGGGGCCGGCGGCCGGGACGACCTCGATGTCGACCGGGCAGCCCTCGTCGGTGAGCACCCGCGCCTCGGCCCGCACCTCGGCGAACCGGTTGTCGGGGTGGTCCAGGTTCGGCATGATGCCGATGCCCGCCGACCCGTTGCGCACCAGACTCAGGACGCACCAGCGTGCCACCAGGTCGTCGCCCAAGACCGCCACCCGGGCATCGCGGAACGTCATGAAACGGGCATCCGCGCCGTCGGCGTAGTGATCCACGTACGCGATCTGCGGCGCGAACCGCCCGGCGACCGCCGCCTGTCCCTCGCCGGTGACCCGGGTTGCCAGTGGCACGTCGCGGGCGAAGCCACGTTCGTACAGCGTCCCGACCAGGTTGGCGACCATGGCCCGCTGCTCCGCGCCGAGCGCCGCGCCGAGGTCCGCCACCTGGTGGTCGCCGGTGAGGTAGGGGACGATCAGGGTGGCCAGCCGGTACGCGCTCCGGCCGCTCAACTGGAAGCCGCCGAGGGAGTTGTGGAACAGGACGCCGTCCGGCGTCTGGGTGTAGAGAACGTCCCGGCGGATGCGCGGCCGGGTCTGGGCGATGTCGTCGAAGGTCGCTGCGGCCATAGCGGAAACACCTCTGTTTCTTGTGGATGACGGCAGACGCCGTCGGGACGGGGTGGACCGGCAGTCACGCCGCGAGAGCGGTGCTCCGTTCGCCGTAGCCATCGACGGCGAAGGCCCGGACCAGTTCGTGCATCGTGTAGGTGCCGGAGCCGCCCTCGAGGGCGCCGGCGTCCGCCAGCAGGTCGAGGATCTGACCGGTGGCGGTAACGGGCCGGTCGAGGACGCCGGCGAGGTCGGCGAGGGTCATGGATTCCGGGTACGAACATCGGGCGATCCGGACGAGCGCGTCGCTGAGCCGGGGATCGAGCTCGTCGAGCCACGCCCCGAAGGTCCCGGTGATCGACATCCGCGGGTCGTCGATCAGAGACATCCGGGCAAAGCGATCGCCCCGCAGCCAGGTGACACAGTCGGCGATCCGAGTGCGCGGGCGAACCTGCAGTCGAGCCGCCATGATCCGCAGGGCCAGCGGAAAGTTCCCGCAGAGCGCCGCCAACTGATGCACCGCGCCGGGTTCGGCTCCGGTCCGGTCCGGTCCGAGTAGGACCGAGAGGAGCTCGAAGGCCTCGTCGTCGGTGAACGGGTCGAGCCGGTGCACCCGGCCGCCGTGCGTCGCCACCAGCCCGGTGAGGCTCATCCGGCTGGTGATGAGCACGGAGGGCCCATCGTCGAGCGACAGGAGCCCGCGGATCTGCTCGGCGTCGAGCACGTCGTCCAGGATGAGCAGGGCCGGGTCCGCCGCCCCGGCAAACTGGAGCCGCACCAGCTCGGCGGTCAACTCCACGGGCGTCCGGGGCGTACCGTCGGGCCGACGCATGCGGAGCGTGGCGTGGCCCGCCACGGACCTGGCCCGGAGTCGGTCCGCGACGTGTAGCGCCAGCGCCGTCTTGCCGATGCCTGGCGCGCCGGTCAGCACGACCGTCCGCGGGCCCGGCCGATCGTCACCGAGCCACCCGGTGAGCAGCGCGACGTCCGCCGTCCGCCCAGTGAAGTCGCTCGTCGCCATCGGTGGAGGTGGCTCCTGCGTCCTCGCCGCGCCACCGGTGGTGATCGGGACATCGTTGGCCGCGCCGACGGGCGTCAACTCGTCACCGCGCAGAATCGCTGCCTCCAGCCGTTGCAGCGACGGTCCCGGGTCCAGGCCCAACTCGTCGAGGAGGTACTGCTTGACGTTGCGGTACTCGACCAACGCCTCGGTCTGCCGGCCGGTGCGGTACAGCGCCTCGATGAGCTGCTCCGCGAAGCGCTCGTGCCCCGGGTGCGAGCGGGCGGCTCGCCACAGGTCGGGCAGCACCTCCCGGCAGCGACCGAGCATCAACTTGAGGTCGTGCACCCGTTCGGACGCCCGCAGCCACTCCTCCGTCAGCCGCGGCGCCTCGTCCCGGCACAGCGCGTCGGACGGCACGTTGGCCAGCAGTGCGCCGCGCCACAGCCGCAGACCCTCCGTCAGGAGGTGCAGCTCGGGCTCGGGATCCGTCTCGCTCTCGGCCCTGCCCACCAGTTGGCGAAACCGCAGCAGGTCGAGCGTGTCGGCGTCCGCGACGATGCGGTAGCCGCCCGGAACGGACTCGATGACGTTGCCGGCGATGCCGTGCTTGGCGAAGAGTCGCCGCAGGCGAAGGACGCAGGTCTGTAGCGCGGCCTTGGCCGACGCCGGCTGTTGCTCGCCCCAGATCGCGCCGAGCAACGAGTTGATCGACACCACCGTGTTGGGGCGGAGCAGCAGGGCCGCCAGCAGAGTGGTCGGCTTGGACGGCGGGAGCACGGCGACCTCACGCCCGTTGGTCAGGTTCAGCGTGCCCAGGATTTGAAAACTCATGCGCCGGAATTGGGCTGTGCCCACAGTTTCAACATTCGCGAGAGTCGTCATCGCGTCGCCCTGCTCAACAGAGACACACCGTTTCTCCCCCCACTCGACATCGATGACCATTGCGGGATGATTTCGACCGCGCCCCCTCTTGCGGGATTAGCGCTTTCGCTCTGCGGTGCTCTCGACAAGTTTGTTGAGTTAGCAATAGGAGGGTCAAGGAACGACCGGCGGTAAGAAGCTGCATGGCAGCTTTCCCGCGAATGGCACGGCCGCCTCGTCGCAGGATCGCCGCTGGTGGCGGGCGGTGGGCCGGGCCGTCATCCGGGATCACCGCCCCAGGTGGGCGAGCGCGGCGTGCGTCATCGCCGAGATGCCGGTGGGCAGGGCCAGCGCCACGTGCGGGGCGAACGCGGGTGAGTGGTTGGCGGGCACCGGGATCGTCGCCGCCGCCGACCATTGTCGAGGGCTCGCCACGCCCAGCAGCCAGTAGACCGTCGGGATGCCCGCACGGCCGTGCACACCGCTGCCCTCGTCGCCGAAGAGCGGGAAATCCTCGGTCGCCATCGCACCTGGCCAGGGCGCGATCCGCGAGGCGCCGAAGGCGGCCTCGTGCGCCGCGCGTACCACGGCGGTGGCCCTGGCATCCGGCAGGTTCACCGGCGAGGAGGAGACCGTCCGGATCTCGGGTTCACGCTCCACTCCGGACGCCGAACACTCGGCCCGCACTATCCGGGTGACCGCGGCGACCACCCGGTCCAGGGTGGCGGCGGCGAACGCGCGAATCGTCAACCCGATGACGGCGTCGGCGGGAATGACGTTCCCCGTCTCGCCGGCTCGCAGCGAGCCGACGGTGAGCACGACCTGCTCAGCCGGGTCCACCTCCCGGGACACGACCGTCTGCAGGCGGAGCACGACGGCCGCGGCGATGACCACGGGGTCGATGGTGAGGTGCGGTGTCGCCGCGTGACCGCCTCGACCGAGGATCGTGATCTCAAGGGAGACGCTGCCGGCCATTACCGGTCCGGCGCCGAACGCCAGCATCCCCGCCGGGAAGGGCGCGCTGTGTTGGGCCAGGACGACATCGGGTCGACCGGTCAGGTCGTACAGGCCCGCCGCCAGCATGGCGCGGGCCCCCGCCAGGGTCTCCTCTGCGGGTTGCCCGACGATGGCGAGTGTCCCACTCCATTGCTCGCGATCGGCGGACAGCAGGTGAGCGGCCCCGGCCAGACAGGCGAGGTGCAGGTCATGCCCGCAGGCATGCATCACCGGCACCTCGCGGCCGGTGGGATCGGTGGCCACCACCCCACTCGCGTACGGCAGCCGGGTCTCCTCCCTGACCGGCAGCGCGTCGAGTTCGGCGCGGAGAAGGACCGTCGGGCCGACGCCGTTACGCAGGAGGCCCACCACACCGTGGCCTCCGACCCCGGTGGACACGTGATAGCCGTCACGGCGTAGCCACTCGGCGAGCCTGCCTGCCGTCCGTGCTTCCGCGCCCGACAGCTCGGGATGGGCATGCAGGTCGACGTAGAAGCCGGCCGCCTCCCGTAGGGCCGTGCTAGGGCCAGACAGGGGCTCAGGGGCAGATTTCATCCAGAAGTCCTTTTGGTACCGGCGGTTCCCGGGAACGTCGCCGAAAGAAGGTGACCACTTCCGGACCCGTCCGGAAGAAATTTCCCCAGACGAGTCCCGCCATCGGCGGATGAGTGAAATTGCAGTGGTCGATCGGATCTTGCATCGCCGCACGGCGACTGATAACTTTCGGGCATTTCAATATGCTGAGCTGTCGGGGTGGTGAGGTGACCCGGTGAAGGCTGAGGACCACCGACAGGGAAACCGGCCAGAGGGCGCAATCACTGTTGAAGCGGCCAATCTCTACCAATGGATTCTGCATCGCGGCCAGGTATCCAGCGGAGAGCTGGAGGACGCGGCGGTCACCCTTGGGCAGTCCCCGGAGGAGTTGGCCGAGGCATTGGCTTCGCTGCTGGCCCTGCGGCTGCTGCGGCACGCGCCCGAAGAGCCCGACGTACTGACGGCGAACAGCCCGGATGCGGCCGTCGCGGAGCTGGTGGCCCCCCTGGAGTTCGAGGTACGCCAGCGCCAGCGTCGGATGGAGGCGCTGGAGGCGACCCTGCTGGCCTTCAACCCGATCTACTTCAACACCCGTCAGGTCCGCAACCGGCGTGAGGCCATCGACATCATCGACGAGGTCGACCGGGTGCGCGCCACGCTCGCCGGGATCGCCCGACGGTGCTCGGTCGAGGTCTTCAGCGCCCATCCCGGGGTGCTGTCGGACGGCGCGATCGAGGAGTCCCTGCCGAAGGACCTCGAAATGCTGGCACGCGGGATTCGAATAAGAACGGTCCACCAACATCCGGTGCGTGTCCATCCGCGCATGCGCCCTTTCCTCAAAGAGCTCGTCGACGCGGGTTGCGACGTGCGCACCCGAGAAGAGATCACCGACCGGATAATCATCTTCGACCGTGAGATTGCGGTCATTCCGAACATGCTCGCCAGCGGTGCGGTCGTCCTACGGGAGCCGTCCGTGGTGGATTACCTGTACCGCTCGCTGGAGCAGGTCTGGGCCTCGGCCCTGCCGTTCGACGACGAGACCACGCCGAACGGCGGCTACGGGGTGGCCGGCGACGACCTCAAACGGGCGCTGCTGCACCTGCTGGCGGCCGGGCGGAAAGACGAGTTCATCGCTCGCAAGTTGAGCATCTCGGTGCGCACCTGCCGGCGGCACATCGCGGAGATCATGCATGACCTGGGTGCGGAGAGCCGGTTCCAGGCCGGGGTGCTCGCGCGGCAGCGCGGGCTCTTGGACGATCTCACCGAGGAGGGGTGAGGACGGCCGCGCCAGTCAGTCCCAACCCGTGGAGTTCCCGCCGCTGAGGATCCGCATCTCGCTCCCCCTTCCGGTGGCGATCACTGCCGGCCGTGTCACCGGCGTACCCAAATTCTGCAGGGGCCGGGCGGCGGCGAACAGCCGCAGGAAGCTGCGTGACATGTTGTTCCGCCTCCGGTTGCCGCCGGCCAGCCGGTGACCGCCGTAGGTCAGAGGTAGTTGACGCCGGTCAGGTCCGCGGCTGCCGCCCACAGCCGCGTACCGACGGCCGGGTCGGCGGCCTCCGGGCTGAGTCGGGCCTCGGTGACTCTGCCTCGCGTCTCCCAGAGCCCGGACGGGCCGAAGAACTGGCCACCCCGCACACCGGGCTCGGTCGCAGCGCGCAATTGCGGCAGCGCGCCCTGCGCCACCGGTTGGGTTGCCAGCAGGCCGGCCGACGCGATCAGCCGCCCGAGTCGGCCACGGTGTTCCCAGGCACGCGGAGTCAGGTTGGTGCGGGTGAGACCGGGGTGGGCCAGGGCGCTGACGATCGGCGTTCCGGCGGCGCGCAGGCGGCGGTCCAGTTCGACGCCGAAGATCGTGGTGGCGAGCTTGGACCGGCCGTAGGCGGTGGCTGCCCGATAGTCGTGTTCGAACATCAGGTCATTGAAGTCCAGGTGCGCGTTCTTGTGGGTGATCGAGCTGAGACTGACCACGCGGGCCTCCGGCGCCGCGGCCAGGTTGCCGAGCAGCAGGCCGGTCAGTGCGAAGTGGCCCAACATGTTGGTGGCGAGCTGCAGTTCGAATCCGTCGGCGGAGGTGCGACGTGGGCCAAGCAGCACCACGCCGGCGTTGTTGACCAGCAGGTCGATCGCCGGGTGGTCGCGAGCCAGCTTCGCCGCGAAGGTCCGCACGGAGGAGAGGGAGGCCAGGTCCAGTTCGCGTACCTCGACGTCGCCACCGATTCGGCGGGCGGCCTCCTCGCCGGCGGGAGTGTGGCGAACGGCGAGCACGACGTGGGCGCCGTGGCTGGCCAGTTCGGTGGCGGTGACCAGGCCGAGGCCCGAGTTCGCGCCGGTCACGACGGCAACCCGACCGTGCTGGTCGGGGATGTGGTCGGTGGTCCATCCGGTCATCTGCTGCTCCTGGAGGTGTCGGTGCGCTGGCCCCTCGACGTTAGGAGCGATCCCGATGGGTTCAGTCGTACTCGGTTGCCTAGGTCTGAGGGACCTACCTTCGGCGGTCCGGGCCGGTGCACACTTGCGGCATGGACCGCCTTCATCCGTACGCTCGTGAGCTCGGCGACTTCCTCCGCGCTCGGCGTGCTCGGCTGCGTCCGCACGACGTCGGTCTGGCGCCGGGCGGCCGGCGCAAGGTCACCGGGCTACGGCGCGAGGAGCTGGCCCTGCTGGCCGGGCTGAGCACTGACTACTACCAGCGAATCGAACAGGGCCGGGAGGTACGCCCGTCCGACGACGTCCTGGACGCGCTCGCCGGCGCGCTCGGCCTCGACCACAAGGAACGCCGGCACCTGTTCACCCTGGCCCACGCCGCCCGCCGGTCGATGCCCGCCCGGGTGAACCGCGATCCGGAGCGGGTGCCGGAGGGCACACGGCGCCTGCTGCGGGTGATGGACACCCCTGCGGTCATACTCGGCCGGCATCTCGACCTGCTCGACTGGAACCCGATGGCGCAGGCGCTGCTCGGCGACCCGGACGCCTACCCTGCCGACCGGCTCAACATGCTCCTACTGCTGTTCGACGACACGCTGACCGGCGAGCGTAGCTGCCCGGACTGGGAGCGGCAGGCCCTGGACTACATCGGCATGATGCGCGCCGCCGTCGCCACCGACCCCACCCACCCACGTGCCGCCGCGATCGTTGGTGAGCTGAGCATTCGCAGCGCCCAGTTTCGGCGGTTGTGGGCCCAACACGACGTACGTGAGTCGGTCAGCGGTACCAAGACCTTCCGGACTCCCGGAGTAGGCGACATCACCCTGGACTGGGACACCTACCCCCTACCGGGAAACCCCGGCTCCGTCATGCTCGTCTTCACCGCCGAGCCAGGCAGCGCCGACGCGGACCGGCTGCAGCTCCTGGCATCGTTGCACGCGACCCCCTCAGCGCTCACCAACAAGCACCCCTCCCAGACGGCCTGGACCACCGCCGGCCCCACCCCGAGCGGGACTTCATGATCGGGTGCACGCTCATGCCGCTGACGGGGCCCCACGCCCCCTGACGAGGCGTGTTCGGTTGAATGCGGAGCGTGCCGAGGGGAGTGCTCAGGTGCGATGGCGAAGGCGCAGATCCGTGACACGTTGTGCGGTCGGCTCCATGTGCGTACAGCGCCCCACCAGCCTGGGCCGTGGCCGCTGCGGACGCTGACCGAGGGGGAAAGCAAGCGGCACTCCATGCCGCTGACTCGGGTATGCGGCACGGCGGTGCCGCGACCGGCAAGAATCTGGCGGGCTCCAGAGTCGGGGCGGACGTACTGCACGTCCCAGAGCGCGGTGTCTGGAAGGTCAAGCGGCAGGGCGGGCGGCTGCGGCTCAGGGCGTCGACGAACCTACCGCAGGACCGAGTCGGCCCACGTACCGTGGCGACCCGCTGCCAGGATGGACATCGCAGGCCGACCGCGAGTTCAGGGAGGCGCAGGTGGTTCTGGAGGCACTGGCCGCAGGTGTGCAGTTGGCGACCTCGTCGATCGAGATCGTCGACCGTATGCGGTTGTTCAGACCGACGGACGTGAGGCTCGGTCGGCTCGGGCCCACTGCTGGCTCTTGGGATGGCACACACGCCGCATTCAAACTTCGGCTCGACACCAGCGTGCCCTACGACCGGACTCGCATGCCAAGCGTGCTCGTCATCATGCGTGGTGGTCCGCGAGGTCTCGTTGACGATCCACCGACGTGGTCCACGCGGGTCCGACTCGGTGGTCGGTACCTATTCCACGTTCCACCGGGATCGTATGCGGTCGCCGCCTTCTACATCGCGGCGCACGTTCACTCGCACACGGTGCCGGATCTGTTGGCAGTCGGCGACGTCCCCCTAACGGAGTTGGTCATAGGCGACCTTCCCACTATCCCGGTACGGGGGCGTAAGCCGAACCATGATCACGTGGCCGCACTGCGTAGGGCACCAGAAACGCAGAAGGTGTTCCGTGTCCGACCATCCATCGCCCCCGCACCGGCCAGTAAGCAGCCCACTGCAGGGATCAGCCAGTCTGGTTCCCTCCTCCAGTGCCGGGCGAGGGTTACTGGAGCAGCGAACAACCGCTGCGTCGAGACCAGCCGAGGTCAGGCGGTGTGTGTCTGGCATCAAGGAGCGAACCCGATCGACTTCGAGACCGGCAACCCGCTCGCCTGAGCTCCCACTCCTGATCAGTCGGATCACCAGGCACAACACACCAATGGTCGACCGTCATCGTGCGTGACGATCTGTCAGATGCGTTCCGGCAGGGCCGCGGTAGCTCGGCCCGCGGCTGACTCGTACCCAGGTTGGCGAGGGCGGGTCCAACTGGGCGCCGGACCCACCCTCCACGCGTTCAGGCGACGCGGTTGGCGGTCCAGCGGTGGCTGGGTTGCGTGGTCGAGCAGGTCGCCAGGACCAGCACAGTGTCGGACGTGGTGCCGTTGTTCTGCGAGCCGATACAGGTGCCGGCGGCCGTGCGGATCTGGTACGTCATACCGCTGAGCACGGTGAAGGTCCACCGTTGGGCCGCCGTGCCGTTGCAGGTGACCTGCACGATCGGCGTGCCGGCCGTGGTCGCGCCGCCGAGAGGGCTGAGGCACTTGTCGGTGACCGCGCTGGTCACCGTGTAGGTGCCGCCCGTCGCCGTGGTGAGCTTCCAGCGCTGGTTCAGCGAGGAATTGTAGAACCACTGCTTGATCGGGGCGTTGTCGTTGGGGTCGAAGGCGAAGAGGTCCATCGCCAGGTTGCGGCCGTCCGAGTGCACCAGGTCATTGTTGAACACCATGGTGGCGCCCGTTTCGACCACGCCGGCTGTCGCCGAGGTGCTGTTGGTGGTCACCGACATGGCGACCGAGTTCGCCGAGGTGCGGGTCACTCCGTTGTAGGTGAGGCGGCTGCGGACCGCGTAGGACGCGGTGCTGTTCGTTGCCAGGCCGGTGACCCGGCCGCTGGTCTTCCAGCCGGGCACGGTGGTCACCACGGTTCCGTTGCGCAGGATCTGGTACTCCAGCGACCAGTTGCTGCCGATCGGGTTGACCGTGGGGGTCCAGGAGAAGGCGATCGACGTGCCCTCGACGTCGACGGCACGCAGCAGTTGGGGTTGCAGCGCGGGGATCGTGGTCTGCGTCGTCGTCGCGGAGCCGGCGGCCAGATAGAGGCTGTCGTAGGCCACGTTCCAGTGGGTCGGCAGCCAGCTGCCCTGCGGGTGGATGCCGAAGTAGTCGTCCCGGTTGCAGTCGAGCAGGCGTTCGGCCATCGGATCGGGGCATGCCCAGCTGGTTCCGTTCTCGCCGCAGAGGGTCTCGAACCCGTCGCTGCAGTGCCAGTCGCCGTCCCAGTTCGGCATTCCCTGCCGCATGCCGCGGACCGAGTGGGCGAACTCGTGCGTGACGGTGTGTCCGCCGTAGCAACCGGGCGAGATGGAGGTCCACATCGCGTAGTTGTTGTTGAGGTTGGACGGGCCGGGGCTCATGTCGTGCGGCACGTCGACGACGTCGGTGTACGCGCAGCTGGTCAGGTTCTCGGCGAAGACAACGTAGTTGCGGTTGTTCGCGGTCAGCCCGAAGCTCTGGAGCGTGGCGCGCCAGAGACGGAAGTCCGCGTTGGTGCTGCCGGCGGGCACCTGGATGGTGATGATGTTGACCTGGCAGCCGGTGGCGCCAGTGACGAACTTCAGCCACCGCTGCGCGCCTTCGCGCCGGGCGCTGTCGTTGACGTTCTGCTGGGCCACCCAGGCGGCGAGCCGAATGTGCGGCTCGCGCTCGGCGAACCTGTTGGGAGTGCCCGCCTCGTAGGCGTAGACCATCTGGAGCCGGTTGCCGTCGGTGCCCGTACCGACGCACTGCACCGGCGGCGCGGCGGCGACCGGGCCCGGGTCGGCGGCGGCCGGAGCGGCAGGAACCACTGCGATCGCGCCGGCCGCCAGTGCTGCGACCGCGAGGCCGCGCAGCCATCTTTTCCTGGTCGTGTCTACGGATGTCATCCCTGCGATCCTTCCCCGCGACTCACCCGGGCGCACACGCACGCCACGTCGCCGGATCGGCGACGGCGTCCGCTGATGACGTTGGATAGTTGCGCCCGTGCGGCAGTCGCTTGTGGACTACCAACGGCAAGAGATCCCCCGTTGGATCGAGGGGCGTAACTGTATCAGTTGCTCACCGAGGCGGAGTACCGCTTGCTGGCCGCGCTGCTGACGGATCATCCGGCGGCTTCGCGACGTAGGTCGGTGCACAGCGAAGACTCGACCAGGTGTAGCTGGCGGACTAGGGCCTGTGTCAAAGCCCTCGGTCGAGCCGAGGCGGAGTCCAGGCGGCGATCCGGCAAGGCGGAGATTGGCCCGGATACCGGTGTTGTATCCGGGCCAATCTCCAACGCGGCCGGTCGTCGTCTGGGCCCGCCGCAGGCCGGCCAGGGGCTTTGACACAGGCCCTAGGAGTCCTCTATCCGCAGGCAACCTGCGCGGCCGTCGGCAGAGAGAAACGCGAGCGCCACCGGAGCGGCGCCGAGGTTGAGATGGAACGGCGTCCAGTTCGTCGCCAGACGCAGAAGGGGCCGCCACGGTCCACCCGCAGGCCAGTCGTCCGGGTCGAGCGGCAGGGCCGTACCGCCGATCTTGTCGTAGTCGATCGCCTGGATGTAGCGGTCCCGATCTTCGGACGACAGCGCCAGGTAGGCGTCGGACAACAGGGGTTCGGGATCCTCGTCGCGGGCCAGGTCGACAGTGTATTCCGCAGGTGACCCGTCGTCGTGGTAGAGCGTCGGGCCGCTGGCCAGCGGGACGGTTGGCCCGGCGAAGGTACCGGGCTGGACGACCACGGCGTTCTCACCCCCGTCAGCGAAGATGACGTCCGGGTCGAACTCGTCGGCGTCGCGTCCGTGACCCCCGTGAGTGACGAAGACGTAGGCGAGCCGTCCCGGGTCGTCGCCGACGAGTTCGGGTTCGAGCACTATCTGGCAGAGGAAGCGCATCGGCGTGCCCCAGGCCGCGCTGACTGGCCACTGCGGTGGCCCGAGCCAGGTGGGCTGGCCGCCGAACTTGGTGATCGGCTCGGTCACGGGTGTCTCGGCGCGCCGGTAGTCCACGATTCGCCATGCGGCAACCATGGCGCGGACCGTAGCAGGGGTCCGGCCTGGGTGGCGGGCCCAGGTCAGAAGAGGACGGTCTAGTTGTGGCGTCGGTGTCCGTCGCGGACCACCGCCAACCCGCCGACCCGGGTCGTGATGCCCGCCGGCCCGCTTCGGGCCGAAGCGAGCACGCTGGCCGGTCGGCCGAGGGTGTCACCCTGTTCCACCTCGATGACGATGGTCTGTCCCCCTGTCGTGTCGAGCAGGTGGGCGGCCAGACAGCCGGTGCTGTTGGCGTTGGCGACGTCCTCGTCGACGCCGATCGCCGGCGCGAACATCCGCGCCGCACCCGGTTGGTCGCCCACCGGCGGTACGTACACGAAACAGCCCAGGAGCCCGTACCGCCGGCACGCCGCTGTCAGTCTCCCGAGGTGTGGGCGGACTCGGAACAGCGCCGTCCGGTCGTGGACCGGTACCAGCATGCGTGGTGCGCCGGGGGCGGCGATCCGTGGCGCGTCGGTCGGATGCGGGTCGTCCGCGCCAAGCCCGATCGCGGCGACGATCGCGGCGCGCTCGTCCGGTGCCGGGTGACGCAGCGCGACCAAACCCTGATCGAACCACACCTCGATGCCGGCGGGGCGGCGGATCGCGACGGTGTCGAACGTGCGACCGCCGGTGTGTTGGCGGTCGTTCAACTCGCCCAGCGGGGTGCGGGTCAACCGGACGGCCTGCGCGGCAACGGTGCCGTGGCCGCAGCCGGACAGTTCGGCGGTGGCGGTGAAGAAGCGGACCGGCCAGCCACCATCCGACGTGCGCCCCGGGCCGAGGAACGCCGCGTGCGAGGTGCCGGCCGCAGCAGCGACCGCACGCCGGTCCGCGTCCGTCGCCGCCGGGTCGTCGTCGGTGACCGCGGTGGGGCTGCCGCCCCGGCCGTCGCGCCGCACGCACGCATCAACCACCGTGACATCCGGCCAGGACCTGGGCCCGACCACCGCGTTCACCTCCACGGCGGGTGGAGACGGGCAGGCCAGCGGTAGTCCGTCCGGGTGATCACCGTTCATCCGCCGCGGCCGGTGCGATCTGGTCGAGGTGTGCGCCGACGGTGGCCCTTGCGGTTGCGTTCGAGGTTCGGCCGGGGCGTAGGAGGGCGTGCAGGATCACGCCGTCGACGAGGGCGTAGAGACGCTCTGCCTCGACCTTCTGATCCAGCCCGGGCCGGAGCGCACCGGCGTCGGCCAGTCGCCGGATCATGGTGGTGAAGGCGTCGGTGAGGCGTTTGTCGATGTCCTTGCGCAGGCCGGCCAGGGTCGGTTCCACGACGGCGCGTGCCGTGAACGCGAGCCACACCTCGCACTCGCCGCGCCGTGGCCGGTCCAGCGGCAGCATCTCGTCGATCATCGACCGGACCACCGTACGCGGGTCGCCCGTGGTGTCCACGGCCTGGATTCGCTCCTCGATCCGTTCCCCCACCAACCGCAGGGCGAATCCGAGGAGTTCGGACTGGGTGGTGAAGAAGTGGCGCAACGAACCCATGGAGAGGCCGGCCTCGCGCGCCACGTTTCGCACCGATGCCTGCTCCAGCCCGTCGCGCAGCACGACTCGCCAGACCGCTTCGGCGAGCTCGGTCCGTCGGGCCTGCGCATCCACCAGCTTCGGCATTCCCCTTTATAACACAGTCGTGCTAGCTTCTTGTTGCTAACACAACTGTGCTAGATAAGCGGGGGTATCTGTGTCACGTCGAGAAAACGCCTGGCTCACGGCAGCGGTGGTCGGCTGGATCGCACTCAACGGCGCGGTACTGCTCCTCGCGCCCGGCGACGCCCCCTTCGACTGGCCGGCGCAGCACGACCCGCCATCCGGGCCCGGCCAGGTGATCGCCGCTCAGGCCGCCCTCGTCGAGGTGGCACTGCTCGCCGCCATCGGATACGCGCTCACCCGTGGTCGACCCGCACCGATGATCGCCGAGCGCGCACCGACGCTTTCCACCGCTCGCCGGGAAACAGGGCTCGTCCTGGCGTACGGCGTCCTCGCCCAACTCGGTGGTCTGCTCATCGGCCAGGGGCTCGGCTGGCGCCCGATCGGCTTCCACCTGGCCGGCACGCTCGTCGGTGCCGCCGATCCGGTGGGGCCCGCCGAGGCGGTCGGCTGGGCCACGTACAACGTCGTGGTCTATGCGCTGTTGCCACTCCTGTGGTTCCGGCGGCGTTACACCGCCCACCAGATGTGTCTGCGCTCGACGGATCGGCGCGGCGACGCCATCCTCATCCTCGCCGTGCTGGTCCTCGAAACGCTCGCGCAGTGGGCGGTGCTCGGCCACGCGTTCGCCGGCCTGGCCCCGGGTCAGCTCGCCGTCGGAGTGCCACTGACATTCCTGCTGTACCTGGCTGGCACGGTGCTGCCCACAGTCATCTTCGTGCAGAGCGTCCTCGTCCCCCGATACGCCCGTCTGACCGGCTCCACCACCGCGACAGTCGTGCTCGGCGGCCTGACGTACGCGGCACTGCACGTGTTCGAGGGCTGGGGCAGGTTCGGGTCGCCGCGTGAGGCCACGCTGACCATCCTGTTCGTGCTTCTCATCTACACGCTGCCCGGCGCGTTCAAGACCTGGCTCACCGTCCGGACCGGCAACGCCTGGGTGCACGCGTGGGCGTACCACGCCTTCGCGCCGCACACGATGCACGACACCGGGTTGATAGTTCGGATCTTCCGCCTCTGACATGTGCGGCTCCGCCACCGGCCCGCCGCGATATCGCCGAACCGTGCGACACATCCTTCCTGCGCGCCTGAGCGTGGTCGCCGGCGGTGGTGGCGCTGCTCGCAACGTAGGTAGCGGGCCGGCACAGTATGGGCAGCGGCTACCGATGTCACCGCGGGCGTCGGGGGCCAGGGTGGGCGTATGGCCTTTTCGCCGTCGTTCGCCCTCACCCGGGCCGAGGACCAACTCGTGTTGCAGGTGTCGGTCAGCAACCTGCAGCCGCAGCTGCGCCCCGGCCCACCGACCGGATACGACCTGACGCTGGTTGCCGGCGCCGCACAGGGGCACCTGTGGGTGCGGTTCCCCCCGCAGCAACTCCTGGAGAACGCCGCCCGGGGCGCCAGCCCGCGACTGGTGCAGACCAAGCCGATCTTCACACCTCCCAGCGACGTGGTGCTCGTGGTGCGCCCGTCGGACGGCCCGATCGACCTGTCCGTCGCCGGTGTCCTGGCCGCGATCTCCCGGCTGGAGATCGTCCCCGGTGAACAGGGCGGCGCGGTCGACCCGCTCGACGCCCGGCCACCCCGCCCGGCCACCTCGGCGTACCACCTGGTCGCGGCCGCGATGGCCGCGCAGGTCGGCCGGCCCGTGGACCCGGCCGCGGCGGAGGACCGGCGCCAGGACCGCGTGGCGCGCCGGGCCGCCGTCAGCCCACCACGATCCGGCGGTACGTCCAGCGCCCGCGCCGCCGACGCCGCGCTGGTGCCCGCCCCGCCGCCGGGCTTTCCGCAGGCGTCCCAGTTCCGCCTGCCCTACCTGCTCAACCTTCAGTCTCCCGGTGGCCACGTCCGGCTGCGGCACGCCGCCGCAGCCCGGGTGAACGCCGGCCGCACCGCCCTGTGGAGCACCCGGCTGGAAGTCACCTCGGCGGACTTCTCGGCCAGCGCCGAAGTGCCACTGGCGGCGCGCTTCACCCACACCCCGCAGAGCGGTGCGCCGCAGCCGGGGTGGGCCGACGACGTCGACGACGCGCGGCTCAAGAACACCCTCCGGGCCGACCTGTGCGTCGAGATCTCCGAGCAGTCACGCACCGTCGCGCCGGCCACCGTGCGGCGGCTCGCACTGAGCAGCCTCGGCGGCTGGCTCAGCGTGCGGGGTGACTGGCCCGACCCGCCGCCGGGCTCCACGCCCGAGCAGATCGCCGCCACCGTGGCGCAGTGGCGCCACGACACGTCGATGGGCCGCGACCAGGCGCAACGGATCGTCGTGGTGGGCCGGCTCTACCCGTTCGGCCACCGGGCGATCTTCACCGAGGAGACGGTTCGGCGCTTCGAGAGCGGCAACACCCGGGTGGCCGCGCTGCGCACCGCGGCGACCATCCTGGTCACCGATCCGCAGATGCCGTTCGTGTCGCCCGCCACGTCGGTTGGCGACGTCGGCGGCGACGCTCATCGGCGCTGGCCGTTCACCCGCGTCGACGTCGTCACCACGGTGACCCCGCCGCTGGAGGCCGTCCAGCCGCCCGGTGGGATGACCGGCTCACGGGTGCTGCGGCTGGACGCCGCCACACCATTCGCCTACCAGCTGATCGGCTACGACCACGAGGGCAACCCGGTGCCGTTCGCGCTGCCGCTGCTCTTCGTGCCCAACACCGCCTCCGATGCGCAGGCCCGCGCCTTGTGGGACACCCTCGGCGGCGGAGTACAGGTGCCCGACAACGTCTTCCGGACCATCCAGGCCGGTGGGCAGCCGCTGGCGGTCGCCCCGATGCCGGAGCCCGGATCAGCAGCGACCCGGTCGGCGACCGACCTGGAGGTGCCCACCCCGGAGCAGGCCACGACGGTGCTCGCCCGCAAGGTCGACCTGGTGCTGGACGCCGCCACCGGGCTGCCGGTCGCCCAACAGATCATCGGGCGCGTCGCCGCGCTGGACCGCTACGCGCCCGGGGCGAAAGAGGCGGTGTTGCAGTACGCCGCGCCGTACACCCAGGCGCTCTTCGACGGGGCGAACGCCCAGGGACAGGTCTTCCTGAAGCTGGTCGGCGAATCGCCGGCGGTCGGCCTGGCGCAGCAGGCCACCGGCGGGCTGGCCGCCCTCGGCCTGAGCACCTCGGCGATCTCCCGGCAGTTCGGGGCGCTGGCGGGTGCGGACCTGACCACCCTGGCCGCCGGGGCGGTGGACCTGTCGTTCCTCAAGGACGCCGACAAGCTGCTGGGTCTGGCCAGGATCAAGGATCTGCTGCCCACCGACGAGGGCATCGTCCGGGAGCTGGGCAAGGCCTACAAGATGGTCAGCGACCTGGTCGACGGCGTCGCCTCGCAGGTGTTGACCTGGGACACCAAGCTCTTCGGCGACAAGCCGCAGGCCCGCTTCCACCAGGGCTTCGTGGTGTTGCGGCCACTGCGGGTAAACCCCGGTGACGCCAACCAGGCCAACCTGCGGATCACCCAGACCACCGAGGTGGACACCGCCCGGCTGGAGACCCGGTCCACAAGCGAGTGCCTGGTCGAGCAGGTGGAGTTGCAGATCCACTCCACCACCACGCCCGCCTTCGACACCGTGCCGCTGCTCAGCGTGCCGATCAGGAGCATCCGGTTCACCAGCAGGGACGCCGGCAAGCCCGACGTCGACATCAAGCTGGGTGCGCTGCGCTACGGCCAGGTGCTCGCCTTCATCGCCACCCTGGCCGAGTTGGTCGACCAGGAGGGCTTCTCCGACCCGCCGGCGCTGACCGTGACCCCGACCGGGGTGCGGTCCGGCTTCAGCTTCCCGGTGCCGTCGCTGGCGATCGGCGTCTTCGCGCTGGAGAACATCGCCATCACCGCCGGCGCGGAACTGAACTTCACAGGCGACCCGTACCCGCTCTCCTTCGATCTTGGCTTCTCCACCCCGGACAACCCGTTCCGGCTGACGATCGCCGCGCTCGGCGGGGGTGGGCACCTCGCCATCGGCGTGGCCACCACCGGTTTGATCAAGCTGGTCGGTGCCCTGGAGTTCGGCGCCTCGCTCTCGGTCGACCTGTTCGTGGCGCGCGGGTCGGTGGAGGCGATGGGCGGTGTGCTCTTCGACATCGACGCCAGCTTGGACATCGCCCGAATCGGCGGCTACTTCCGCATCCGCGGGGAGGTCGAGGTCCTGAGCATCATCAGCGTCTCGATCACCCTGACGCTCACCCTCGACTACGACCTCGACTCCAACGAGCTGTTCGGCTACGCCGAGATCGCCGTGGAGATCAAGGTGTTGTTCTTCAGCGAGTCGGTGGTGGTGCCCATGGAGCGCCGTTTCGCCGGCCCCAGCGCCGATCCGACCTTCGCCCAGCTGATGGCGCCGACCGGGCGGCCCGGTCCGCGCCCGTGGGACACCTACTGCGCCGCGTTCGCACAGGAGTAGACGATGACGTACAGCGTGCTCTGGACTGTTCTGCCGGCCGGCTTCGCCGACGGCAGGGCGCAGCTCAGCCTGGTCGCCGCCCCGCGCGGCCAGGGCATCACCACGATCGGCGGTACGCCGCTGGCGAACTGGCCGGCGGTGGTCAACGCCCTCGGGCCGCTCTTCCTGGCCGACACCGGTGGCGGTGAGCCGCAGCCGCTGACCCGGCGCGGCGGCCCGGCGTCGTCGCCGCTGTGGACTGCGCTCTTCGGCCCGGCCACCCGGGTACTCACCAAGGCCGGCGGGCGCCGTGCGTTGGGAGCCGCCCGACCGGGGCCCGCCTTCGCCGCCACCGCGACGGCTCTGGAGCAGATGTACGGCAGCGTCAACGACACCAACCCCACCGGCTCGCTGGGCGCCGACCATGTCGTGCGACGGGCGATCGCCGCACTCGCCACGGTGGACAGCGACCCCCGGGTGGCTCGGGCGATGGGCCGGGAGGCCGGCGCCGCCCTGCTCGCCCCGGCGGCGACGTCGAGCGCGGCGCTGGCCACCGCGGTGCGGCGGCTGCGCGAGGAGGGCCACGAGGATCTGGCGATGGCGCTGCCGATCGCCGCCTACGCCCGGTGGCTACGCCGCGCGGGCGGCCCCCGCCGGGCACCCGGCCCGGACGGGCGGGCCGCCGGTGGGCCGCTGACCGGGGTCAACTCGGTCGCCCAGGCCGACTTCCACCAGGTCTGCACCCTGCTGATGGCGCACCCCGCACTCTCCGTACCCCTGGGTCTCCGCGTTGATCTTGAGATGGCGCCGTTCGACGGCGCGCGCACCGTCCGGGTGGTGGACGCGGCCGGTCAGCCGCTGAACGGCCCGGTGCCCCGCTCCCAGCCGTTCAGCGCGATGGTCAGCGACCTGTCCGCGCGCCGGTTCACCATGGCCACCGAGCCGGACGCCCGCGCCGAAATCGTCGGCGGGGTGCTCAACCTGCGCAACCCAGCCACCACCTACGTGTTGACAAGTGTGGATGTGGCCAGCCTGAGCGGTCAGTTGGCGGCGGCGTCGACCGCGTCGGCGCGCTCCGGCGAGCCGCTGCCGGTCCGGCTGCCGGTGCGTCGCGACGTCGGTCTGACCCTCGGCCAGCAGGCCCGCGCCGAGGCGGTGGTCAGTCACGCCACCAGTCGCACCGACGCGATCGCCTCGGCTGGCGCGCAGGCCCCGGCGGTGCTGTTCGCCGACGACGTGACCACCGGCTACCGGCTGGACGTGGCCACCGACGGCGGGCCGTTCCGGTCGCTCATGCGTCGCCGGGTGCGCTACACGGTGGGGGAGTCGACAGTCGACGCCGACGACGAGGGCCGCACCGAAGCGGTGGTCGCCGCACAGCAGGATGACGAGTTCGGCGTCACCCGGCTCGTCGTCGGCGAGGAGATCGCCGGGTGGGACGGCTGGGGCCTGTCGGTCGGCAAACCGGGGCCGAAGGTGGGCGGCGACGGCCGTAACAGCCCGGAGGTGGAGGAGATCGACAGCGTCCTCGCGCCCGGCTATCCGCTGCGCGCGGAGATCACCACCGCGCCGGGCACGCTACCGAGGCTGCGCTACGGACGCAGCTACCAGCTCCGGGCCCGGGCGGTGGACATCGCCGGCACCGCGATCGACCCGGACGTCTGCGACCCCACCCAGGTGCTGCCCGCGGTGCGCTACCTCCGCCACGAGGCGGCCGGCTCGCCCACCCTGGTGCCGACCAGGCGCTTCACCGAGGGCGAGTCGCTGCTGCGGCTGGTGGTGCGCAGCGACGGCCAGGGCACCCTGCTGGGCACCTGCGAGCGGCACGTCGCCGCACCGGACAGCCCGCAGATGCTGGCCGAGCGGCACGGCATGTTCGACGCGGCCTTCGGGCCGCAGGCCACCCCGGCGGTCCGTGAGCGGATGTTCGCCGTCGCCCGCCGGGAGGAGGGCTCGTTCCTCGACCCGATGGTGCCCGGCCCGAACGGTGCGATGGTGCCCCAACCGGGCCTGCAGCTGGTCACCAGCGACCCGACCAGGCCGGTCAAGGGCACTCTGCCGGTGCCGCGTGGTCGGGCGCTGCCCAACGGCGCCTACGTGGTGATCGACGCGCCGGCCGCCCTGCTGCCCTACCTGCCGGACCCGGCCGTCGCGGGCGTGGCCATCGGCGGTGTGCCGGGTGCGTCGCCGGTGGTGAGCATGGAGTACGGGGGCAGCTGGCCGGATCTGCCGCCGGCGAAGCTGGTGGTCCGCCCCATGTCGGCCGGCTCCAGCATGGTGCAGGTCTCGGTGAAGCAGTCCGATGGCCGATCCGTGCTGATCATCGAGGTTCCTCCCGGCGTGGAGCAGACCTTCGAGCTGTCCAGCACGCTGCACCCCGACCGGCTGGACCACCTCGCCACCGGTGCCGCCGACCCGCAGGACGTCCTCGACGGTCAGGTGCTGGGCCTGTCCTCCCGGCAACCGGTCACCGTGGTGCACGCGGTGCAGAAGCCACTTGTGGCGCCGGCCCTGACCGGGCCGCCCACGGTCACCGCGGCCGGCCTGACCGGGCAGGTCACCGTCACCGCACAGGTGCAGGCGCACCGCCCGACCACCGGCCGGGTGCACCTGGCGGCGTCCTGGCTCGAAGCGGTGGACGCCGGCACCGGCAGCGTCGACCCGCAGCCGCGCACCGCCACACTCGCCCCGGTCGACCTGGAACGCACCGGTGGACCGGCGACGCTGACCGCGTCGCAGTTCTTCGGTGACACCCGGCACCGGGCGGTCACCTACCGACCGGTCGGGTCCACCCGGTTCCGGGAGTACTTCCCTCCCGTGCCGGACGGTGACCAGAGCCAACTGCGCGAGGGCACCGAGATGCTGGTGCACGTGCCCAACCGGGCCGTGCCGCCACCACCGGACGTGCACTCGGTGGTGCCGTCGTTCCGCTTCAGCAGGGGCATGGAGTTCGGCGAGTGGACCAGCACCCGGGAGACGATGGGTGTGCGGGTGTGGCTCAACCGCCGCTGGAACCGCACCGGCGAGGGCGAACTGCTCGGCGTGGTGCTCTTCGCCAACCCGGCCGACGGTGACGCCGAGGAGGGCCGGGCGCTGTCCGGCCTGGTCACCCGCTGGGGCAGCGACCCGATCGAGGAGATCGGCCTCGGCGACCAGGAGCACCTCGTCGCCGGCGACTTCGACACCCCGGGTCAGGTCACGAGCACCGTCACGCTGCTGGACCCGGCCGCGGGCGGCCGGCAGGTCACCGTCATCGGGCACCCGGTGCACTTCGACGCCGAGCGGGACCTGTGGTTCGCCGACATCGACGTGGACGTCGACCTCGCGGTGTGGCCGTTCCTGCGGCTGGGGCTGGTGCGCTTCCAGCCGCACTCACTGCCCGGCCGCGCGGTGTCCCGGGTGGTCACCACCGACCTGGTCCAGCTACCCCCGCACCGACAGATCAAGGTGAAGAAGTTCGGGACCACCGGAGTGCGGGTCAACGTCTTCGGCAAACCCGCCACCGCCAGCGAGTTCACGATGCGGCACGAGCGCCGGATGCCCGACCCCTTCCTGGCCAGCTCCGACATCGGCTCCGACATCGGCGTCCGGGCACAGGAGGGCGCCACCGGCACGCCCGGTGACGGCTGGCGGGTCACCGCCCTGCCCGCACCGGCCGGTGGCATCGCCGCGATGCGCCTGGAGTGGTTGGCCGCCGAGGCGCCACCGGATCAGCTCATGCGCGAGCTGCGCGCCGGCCGGGTCGTGGTGCAGGAGCGCCAGCGCGGCTGGGCGGTCACCGGTCCGGGCGAGGCCCTCCGGACGGTCTACACCGAGGTCTTCGACCGCGCGGTGATCGACCCCAACCCGCCGGCCACCACCGCCGCGACCGAGGAGAGCTGAGCACCGTGGACGTTTTCCGACTGCACATCCGTGACGAGGTTCGCATCGATCAGGCGCTCGTCGACGGTCTGCCGCAATCGACCATCGTCGGTGGTCGGCCACTGACCTTCATCGGCCGCCGGGTGGTGCTGCTCGGCGCGGTGATCCGCGGCTCTCGCGATGTCGTCATCGTCGGTGACGAGGTGGTCGGCGGCGGCCCGGCCGGTACGCCCTCCCTGGCTCTGGAGGTGCCCGGCACCCCGGCGCAGGGCGAGGAGGGCCTCGCCGGCCGCCAACTGGTGATCCACGCCCGCAGGTTGACGGACGTCTCCGCCACCAGCACCGGGCAGCGGGGCGGCAAGGGTGCGACAGGCGACCCCGGCCCACCGGTCAACGACCCGAACATCTCGCGGACCACGGCGCTGCCGCCGCTGCCGCCACCGCCCCCGCCGCCGACCGGCGGAAATCCCGGTCTGCGCGGTCACCCGGGCGGCCCCGGCGGGGCCGGAGGCCCGGTGCACGTCTACTTCGTCGAGGCCTCCGGCACCAACACCTTCACCGGCGTCGGCGGCCAGGGTGGCACGGGCGGTGATGGTGGACCAGGCGGGCCAGGCATTCCGAACGAACCGGAGAACCAGGGCCCGCAGGGGCCGCCGGGGGAGCCGGGGGTGCCGGGCCCCGCCCGCGCCGCCGAGGTGCTGGCCCGCACCCCCGAGCAGTACGACGAGGAGCTACGCCCGCTGCTCTCCGGCCGCGGTGGCGACCGCTGGGCCGAACAGCGCGGCAAGCAGGCGTGGTACGAGTTCCGCTCCGGCAACCTGGTGGAGGCCGAACGGGAGTACGCCGCCGTCGAGTGGCTTCGCCCGGGCACCATGGCAGCACAGTTGCGCGCCCTCATGGCCGATCACCGCACCGAGATCGGCGTGGAGCGCGACCTGGAGCTGGACCTGGTGCCGGCTGTCGACTTCTACGCCGGGCAGTGGCGCACGGCGGCGGACACCCTCCGGGCCGCGCTGTTCGCGCCCGAAGACGGCCCGCTGCTGCTCGCCGGCGACCACCAACGGCTGCTGCGGGCCCGGGAGGCGATCCGCACCCAGTTGACCGCGCTGCTGGGCGAGCAGGGGCCGCTGGAGGAGACCATCGGGGAGAGCGCCCGGCGCCGACGGGCAGCCGCCGAGCAGGCCCAGCAGGCCTCCGGGCAGCTGATCGGCCACAGTGTGCAGCGCATCCAGGAACGGCTCGGCGACCTGACCGCCGCCGAGGCGCTGATCTCGTACGGCTCCGGCGCTATCTCCGGGTCCGACCTGGTCACGACGATCGCCCAGGTGCTCGGCGCGCCCGACCCCACCCAGCCACCGGGCGCTGCGGGGCTGCTGTTACCGGCGGACACCAACCTGCTTGTCGACGCCGGCACCGCGGCCGGCGGCCCCTACCTCGCCGGGCGGCCCGCCACCACCGAGCTGGCCGCGGCCGGTGTGGGCCTGGCCGCGCACGGTCAGTGGGCCCAGCTCGGCACCCCCGGCTCCGGGCGGGTCGTGCACCTGCGCCGGGTCGCCGCCGACCTGCGCGCAGCCCAGGGTGACGGGCCCCTGCGGGACCTGCTGATCGAGCTGACCGAGGCCTGCCACAGCTGGCGGTTGGCGACGCTGCGGCTGCGGCAGATCGCCGGCACGACGGCGGCCATCGACGACCTGAAACGGCGCGCCCGGGAGGCGATCCGGGACCTGGACTCGGTGGACACCGACGACCGGCCGGCCAAGTCGCCGGTGTCCCGACTGCTGCGCGGCCTGCTCTGCCTCTTCGACGCACTGGACCACTGGAGCCAGCGGGCCCAGCGGGCGTTGAAGCTCTACATCCTGGACCGGGGCAACCCGGGCAGCATCTCGGGACAGACCGCGGCACTGGCCTACCCGGACCTGGATCTGGACCTGGACGAGAAGCTCACGCCCGAATTCCCGGTGGGCACCTACGACCTGATGATGAACGCCATCTTCACCCGGGACCCGGTGGCCGAGCGCGACCGGCACCGGGCCAAGGGGCGGTCACTGGTGGTCCAGGATGGCACCCAGGTCATCCACAACGCGTTCTCCGTCGGCGTGCACACCGCCGCGATCAACCGGTTCGTCAACGCCAAGTCGCTGTGGTTCGACCTGCCGCTGGCCGAACTGCCGCCCGGGCTGGCCGAGATGAAGGTGGTCGGGGTCACCGTCAACCTGCGGGGGATGGCCGGCAACGACAACAGCCTGCCGATGACGATCACGCATGCCGGCTTCTCCCAACAGCGCGACCTTGCTCTCGGCGTGCACGACCTGACCGGTCCACCGGCCACCCAGGAGCTGGTGTTGCGCTTCGACCCGGCCACCCAGGTGTGGACCGGCGACACGGCCGCCGTCGCCGGTCAGGAGCACCTGTTCAGCCTGTACGGGCGTGGCCTCACCGGTGGCTGGACGCTGGCCTACGACTCGGTGACCGTCCCGTTCACCGGTCTGCACCAGGTCGACGTCAACATCCAGTACGAGGCGCTGGAGTCCCTCGACTCGGTGTCGCTCAGGCGGGTGGAGCACGCCCGTACCGGGCTCTTCGTCGGGTCCCGGGCAACCGGCCGGGTGCTGCTCACCGGCCCGGCACCGGCCGGCGGCAAGCGGGTCACCCTGCACAGCGACCGCCCCGATCTGGTCCGCGTCCCCAGTGGAGTGGACGTCGTCGCGGGAGCGTCCACGGCCGACTTCGCGATCGACGTGCTGGCGCCCACCGGTCCGCTGCCGATCGACATCTCGGCCAGCATGGCCGGCGTCCGGCGTGCGGCGATCGTGTACGTACCGCCACCGGTGCCGGCGGCGCCACTGGTGACGACGGTGCCCCTGGGTGGACCGGGCGCCGTCGCGGCGGTGGCGGTGGCCCGCGACGGTGCCGGCGGCCGGGTCTTCGCCACCCACTCACCTTCCGACCGGCCCGACGACGACGGCACCCTGACCAGCTGGGACCTGGCACTGACCCAGGCACGGACGGCCGCCGTGGGTCACGGGCCGCGCGCGCTCACCATCCAGCCGCAGGGCACCCACGGATTCGTGGTCAACGGCGGCCACCACGACTTCGCCGTGCAGCGCTTCGAGGTGACCGACGGCCTGCCACAACCCGGGATCAGTAAGCAGCTCGGGCTGGGCGTGGTCGACGTGGCGCTCGACGCGGCCGCCCAGCGGCTCTACGTGGTGCACCAGGGCGGTGCGCCGCCGGTGGGGGTCGACATGCACGTGCGGGTGCTCGCCCCGACCGACCTCAGTGAACTCGACGTGGTGGGTGACGAGGACGGCTTCGCCGGGATCATCGCCGCCGCGGTGGACAGCACCGCGGCACGCGTCTACGTCGCCCGGACCTACCGTGCCGGCGTACCGCAGACGGCGGCCATCTCGGTGATCACCCGGCGCGCGGACGGCCGGCACGCGATCACCGGCACGATCGACCTGGAGGATGTGCTGCTACAGCCGGTCGACGTGGCGGTCGACGTACCGGCCGGGTTGGTCTTCGTGTCCTGTCTCGGCGGCAGCACCACCCACCCCGCGGTCGTGGTGCTCGACCAGGGCGACTTTCCCACCGACGGCGGCACCCGACCGGTGCCGGCCGGCGCGGTGCTGCCGGTGCCCGGCGGTGGTCGGGCGGTGGCCACCCGACCGGGGACCGGCATCGGCTACGTCGCGACCTCGGCCGGTCTGCTGATGGTGGACGGCCGCTCCCGGGCCCTGCGGGTGGCGGTCAAGCTGGGCAACGCGCCGTGCTCGGTGGCGGTCGACCCGGTCACCGGCGTGGCCTACGTCGGTGACTTCGTCGCCGGCACCCTGAGCCGGGTGCTCACGCCGGCCGACGTGGCGCCTCGGGCGTGGCGCTAGCCGGGCCGATGCCCCGGGCGCGGGCGGCAGCCGCGGCCTCCTGCCGGGTGCGCACCCCCAGCTTGTCGAAGATCGCCGCGACGTGATGGTCCACGGTGCGCACCGACAGCACCAGGTCGGCAGCGATCTCGGCGTTGGTCCTCCCGGCGCTGAGCTGGCCGAGCACCAGCAGTTGCCGCTCGGTGAGGTGGGCCGGGTTGGCCCGGGTGCCGCGGCGCGCGCCCCGCGGGACCCGGGCACCCCGACCGCGCAGCCGGCCCCGGACCAGGTCGGCCGCCGCCACCGCGCCGAGCCCGTCGAGCATCCGCAGACCCTCGGCCACCGTGGCGGCGTCCGGGGATTCGGCCAGCTCCAGAGCCTGCTCGTACGGGTCGCCGTGGGTCGCCCACCGCGCCGCCGCGGTGGCCCAGTCACCACGGGCACCTGCCGCGTACGCCTGGGTCACCACCAGATCGGACGCCTGCGTGCCCACCAGATCGGACGCCTGCGTGCCCGCCGCATCGGTCACCGGGCTGCCGACCGGGTCGACAGTGACGCCCAGGCGGACCAGGTAGCGCACCGCCTCGGCCCGGAACGGCGCGGCACCCGGGTGCGCGAGGCGGGGCAGCAACTCGGCGGCGACCTCCTCCGCGCGCTGACGGTCGTCGGTGAGCCAGGCCCACTCCAGGTAGGCGAGGCCGGCGTACGCCGTGCCCAGCAACAGTCGGCCGCGACGGGCCCGATCCCACGCCTGCGCCAGCAGCGGCGCGGCGGCCGGGTCACCCCGGCGGGCGCGTAGCCGGGCGTACCAGGGGACGCTGTAGACGTACAGCATGTCCGGGTGGTTCTGGCGCTGCGCCAGCGCGCGCAGCCCCGGCTCGGCCTGGTCCCAGCCGCCGCGGCGCAGCTCGACGAGCAGGTCGTGCACCCGCATGTTGTAGGCGTGCGACCAGAAGCCGTGCTCCTCGGCGAAGGCCAGCCCGGCGCGCACGCACCCGGCCGCCTCGGCCAGGGCGCCCATCCGGAAGAGCATCTCGCCGAGGTTGGTGTAGCCGCGCGCGACATACTCCAGCAGGCCGTCCTCGCGGGCCGTGTCCACGCTCTGGCGCAGCATGGCCAGCCCACCGGCGTCACCCACCTCGATCCGCGCGATGCCGAGATAGTTGAGGCACAGGGTGTCCAGGTCGCTGCGGCCGGCCTGACCGGCCCGCTTGCGGGCCGACTCCAGGGCGGTGACCGCCCGCGTGAAGTCGTCGGTCAACGCCAGGATGGCGCCCTGATAGAGCAGCGCGTGTGCCGCCGCCGCGTCGTCGGCCCGGTTGTCGAGGATCCGCACGGCCTCGCCCGCGGTCCGCTCGGCGGCGTCGGTCTCGCCGGCCATGAACTGGTGTCGGGAGACGCGGATCAGGCAGCGCCCCCGGGCCGGCTCGTCGCCGAGCGCGGCGTACTCCCGGGCGGCCTGCTCGCCGACCCGCACCGCCTCGTGGAACCGGTGCGCGTTGTAGAGCTCCCAGCCGTACTCGTCCAACAGCGCGGCGCTCTCCGCGCCGCCCAACCGGTCGCGGTAGGGCAGCACCGACTCGAGGAGCACCAGTGCCTGCCGGTGCGAACCCGCCGCCGCCGCGGCTCGCGCCGCGCTCGGGCCGACCGCGACCACTGTCGCCGGATCGTCCCCGGCGACCGCGTGGTGCACCAGGCGTCCCCGGTCCGGCGACGACTCAGCCCGCAGCGCCGCCAGCACCCGGCGGTGCAGCAGGCGCCGACGCAGCTCAGGCAGGTCGGCCTCGATCGCCCGTCGGGCCAGCTCGTGTCGGAAGGCCAGACCGTCCGGCCGTACCTCGATCACCCCGTTCTGCTCCGCCTCGGCCAGCGCGGCCAGCGCCTGCGGCCCGAGCAGGACGGCGGCCAGGTCCACCCCGACCGCCCGCGGGACCACGCTGAGCTGCGCCAACGCCTCCTGACAAGCGGGTGCGAGGCGGCGGCACCGGGCGCGGACCGCGTCGCGCACCGCCCCCGAGGCGGCCGAGCCGTCGGACGCCAGCGACTCACTGACGAAGAACGGGTTGCCGCCGGTCAGGGCGTGCAGCGCGACGCCGTCGTGGCCGGTGCCGGCCGCCATCCGGGCCACCGCGGTCGCCGACAGTGGAGCCAGCGGGACGCGGACCACCGGCACCGTGGTCAACGATCCCAGCAGGCGGTGGACGGGGTGCGCATCGTCCACGTCGTCCCGCATGGTCAGCAGCAGAACCGCCGGCAGCGGCCCGATCCGCCGGGCGGTGTAGATCAACACGTCGATTGTCGCCTCATCCGCCCAGTGGATGTCCTCCACCACCAGGAGCGTCGCGGGGGCGCCGCGCAGCTCGGCCAGAATCGCGGGCAGCACCGCCACCAACGGGTACGTGGCCGCGCCGCTCGGCGCGGCCGGTAGGTGCGGCGCGGCCAGGGCGGCCGCCAGCGGTCCCCCGTGATTCGCCACCGCCTCGCGCAACGGCGCCAGGGGAGCGGGGGCGATCAGATCGTCGCAGCCGCCGGAGAGTGCCCGCACCGCCGGATCGACCTCGGCGAGCAGTTGGCGCACGACGCTGGTCTTGCCGATCCCCGCCTCACCGGTGAGCAGGGCCACCGAGCCGGCGCCGCCCAGCGCGGCGTCGACGGCGGCCCGCAGTGTGGTCAGCGCGGACCGGCGCTCGAGGAGCTTGGCGGGCATTCCTCGATGGTGCCACCCGCACCGGGGGCGAGTCCGGTTGAGACGGCTTGCTGACCGTGCTGTCCGACGCCGGTGCCCTCGAGCCGGACGCGCCGACGCCGACGCAATCAGGTCGTCGAACCTGCAGCCGAAGCGTGAGCAATTTCGCCCGAGCAAGTGGTAGCCGCAAACAGCTGGGTGAAATGCCGGTAAGACGCGGGAAGCGCCAGATCTGGACCTGGTGGATCGAGATGACACACACCTGGGTATGAAGTGGAGGTTTACGATTCGACTGTGTCCGAAGACACCAGACAGAGCTTCACCGTGGAGCCGGCGCGGCGGCGGTTTGTCGTCTGTGGGGGCGGTGCGGTGGCTCGCCGTCTGGTCCTCGAACTGGCAGACCGCTACGGTGTCGCGGTCACCGTGGTCCTACCGTCGTCGAGCGACCACCACGTACCCGACCTTGCCGACCTCGCCTCGGAATTCAGCGTGGCGGAGGGGCAGCCGGAGATCATCATCGCCCGCCGTCTGACCGGGGAGGTGCTCGATCAGGCTGGCGTCCGGGAGGCCGCGGCCGTGGCGTTCGTCGGTGTCGACGACGTGACGAATGTGGATGCTGCCATGATCACCAGGGAGTTGGCTCCCGACGTTCGGATCGTGGTCAGACTGTTCAACCCGGTGCTCGGCGAGGGCGTTGCCACGATGCTCGGGGACTGCGCCGTGCTCTCGGGATCCGAGATCGCCGCACCGGCGTTCGTCGCCGCCACGCTCGGGGACGCGACGCCGACGTACCTGCGGCTGCCCGACGGTGAGCTCCTGCGTAGCGCGATGCGCGGTGCCGTCGACCTGGCCGGTGCGGATGTGGTTTGCGGCCTGGCCGACACGACCGGCACCGAGCCGGTCGTCCTTCCAGCGGACCAGGACTCGGCGGACCTGGTGCTCGTCCGCGCCTACGGACAGCCCCGCATGGACCCGCCGCGTCGAAGACCGCGCCTGCTTCGGGCCCTCGGCCTGGTGTTCAGCCGCAATCTGCGACTGGCGTTGGCCGGCACGGCCGCGATACTCGCCGTGGCCAGCGTCCTGCTGGCGTACACCCGTGGTGTGAACCTCGGGGAGGCCTCCTACCTGACACTGCTGACGGCGATGGGAGTCGCCGAGGTCGACTCCGCCGCACCGCTCGCCGAGAAGGTGGCCGCGGTGGTGCTGGTGGCCACCGGGGCGGCGCTGCTCCCCACCGTCACGGCCCTGGTGGTGGACTCACTGGTGCGAGCCCGGCTGGCGGTCGCTGCCGGCGGCATGACCGAGCCGATCGACGACCATGTCGTCCTGGTGGGGCTCGGCAACATCGGCACCAGGGTCCTGGAAGAACTGCACTCCGTCGGCATCTCCGTCGTCGCGGTCGACCGCACGGAGTCGGCACGAGGCATCGGTGTCGCCCGTGAACTGGGTCTGCCGGTGATCGTGGGTGACGCGACCCGCCCCGAGACACTGCGAGCCGCGTCCGTACACACCTGCCGGGCGCTTGTGGTGTTGACCGACGACGACGTCACCAACCTGGAGACCGCCCTGTCCGGGCGGTCCTCGCACGAGGCGCACCGAGCGCGGTCGCCAACGGTGAGGCCCCCGTTGCGGGTGGTGTTACGGCTGTTCGACGACGGCTTCGCGGAGCGTACGCAGCGCATCCTCAGCATTGACGAGTCACGGAGCGTCTCATCCTTGGCGGCGCCGGCGTTCGCTGCCGCCATGATGGGCCAGCAGGTCATCGACACCATCTCGGTCGGCCGCCGGGTGTTGCTGGTGGCCGAGTTGCCCGTTGGCGCCGGGTCCGCACTCGAGGGACGGTACTGCCACGACGTCAACCAGCCGGGCGCGGTGTGGGTGATCGCGGTGCGGACCGGTCGGACGGGACAGACCATCTGGTCGTTGCCGCAACGTCGTCCACTGGTCCGCACCGACCGGTTGATCGTGCTGGCCACCCGAGCCGGTCTCGCCGCGCTGTTGCCGCGCACCGTACCCAGCCCCGACGCCGAACCACTGGCCGACGTCGCGCCCTTGCGGCTGCTCGCGCCGCGCGATGGTGGGTGAACGCTCCGAGTGGCCCGATCGTCCGCGGTACGAGGCGTCCCGCAGTGTTCGCCTGACCGACGACTCGGCGTGACGTCTCAGCCAGCTCCGTCTATCCCTATATATCCATGACTGGACATCACCCACACCACTGCCAGCACGACCACGGACCCGACGACGAGGTGCCGTACGGCCAGGTCGAGGTCCCCGCGGGCTTCGGCCGACGGGCGCTCCTGGCCGGTGCCGGCGGCACGCTGATGTTGGCCGCGCTGCCGGGTGCGGCCCGGGCGGCCAACACGAGGATGGCCGGTGCCCCGACCGCGGCGGTTGGCGCCGGCCGGTCGTCCCTGATCACCCAGGGCACGACGTTGGTCCATGCGGACATGCACAACCACACGGTCATGTCGGATGGTGACGGCAGCGCCGAGGCCGCGTTCGCCTCGATGCGCGAGGCCGGACTGGACGTCGCCGCGCTGACCGATCATGCGACGCTCTTCTCCATCGACGGGCTCAGCTCGTCCGAGTGGCGGGCCACCGGTGACCTGGCCAACGCGGCCAACGACCCGGGTCGGTTCACCGCGATCCGCGGGTTCGAGTGGTCGCATCCGCTGCAGGGGCACATCAACGTCTGGAACACCTCCGACTTTGCCGACCTGTTGCGGGCCGGCAGCCCCGGCAGCCTGTACAACTGGCTCGCCGGCCGGCCCGGGGGTCTGGCGAGCTTCAACCACCCCGGTCGGGAGGCGGGCCGGTTCGACAACTTCTCCTTCAACGCCTCGGCCCGCGACCAGCTCGTGGGGTTGGAGATGTTCAACCGCACCGACGACTTCCTCTTCGAGGGCTGGTCGTCGGGTGCGACGTCACCGCTTGTGGCTTGCCTGAACGCCGGTTGGCGGCCGGCGCTGACCGGCGTCACCGACGAGCACGGCACCACCTGGGGCTTCCACGAGGGTAAGGGCCGCAGCGGCCTGTGGGTCGCCGAGAACACCCGCGCCGCGGTGTTCGAGGCGATGGCGGCCCGCCGATCCTTCGCCACGCGCGTCTCGGGGCTGCGGGTGGACGCCACGGCCAATGGCGTACGCATGGGTGGGGTACTGAACGTGACCTCCGGCGACGTTCGGTTCCTCCTCGATCTGGACCGCGGCTCAGCCTGGGACGGCAAGCCCCTGCGGATCCAGGTCCTCCGTCCCGGCACCTCGGCGCCGACAGTCGTCGACGTCATCGACACCGTCAACGGTCAGGTCACCGACTTCACCGTGCCGCTCAACGTCGGCGACGGCGACTGGGTGGTGCTGCGGATCTCCGACCCGTCCCTGGCCAACGGCACTCCCGGCCCCGCCGGTCACCCCTGTAACGACTTCGCGGTCGCCTACACCAGCCCCTGGTGGCTTCGGCCCTGACCGTCGAGGTGCCGGTCCCGGCACGGCGGGCCAGCCGCGGGTGGCTGCGTCGGTCGTCCGGGACCGGCATTCGGTGTCGGGAGGCGACGGTTTCGTGTCCATCGCCTCCTGTCTCTGCTCAGGCCGTGTTGTCGCTACGGATGTGAACGGTCCCACCGCCGCTGCGCAGTTCCTCCGTGACCTGCTTCTCGGTCAGGGCGACCAGGTGCGAGTCGATGCTCGCTTCGTCCTTGAGGCGCTGGTGCGTCCCGTGGACGAGGGCGGAGATCTCGCTCTCGTCAGCGTCCGGGAAACGTTGTTTCAGCGTCTCGACCTGGCGTTGCAGGGCGATCTCCGGGTCAACGAGACCGCCACTGGCTGCGGGTTCGGTCATCACACACCTCGCACGTCGTCTCCAGTGTCTGCACGAGTGGTGCCCCGAACATCCACTCGACACTCATTCGTTCGCGCAAAGTTCACCTGCGGACGCCGGCTTTCCCGCTCGGTCGGTGCGACGTTCAAGGAGGCGAGTCCCTTTGACGTTTGGTCAGCCCATGATCATCATCGTGGTCCTCACGCTAACGCTGTTCGGCGCGACGACGTGGACGGCGCTGCAGCAACCGCTCGCCAGTAGCCCGGAGTTCCACCACCGCCTTACCGGAGCGCTGCTGGCGCTGAGTCTGGCGGTGGCCGCCGCGCTGATCATGACCGTGCTCGTGGCCGATCCGTAACCTGACGACATTCTCACCACCGCTCGACCGCCCGCCTCATCGTCGTAACCCTGATGGCTCGGGAGACATCAGGCGACGGAACGCGGCGGAATGATCGGCGCCACGGTGCAAGTCGTCGAGACGACGAGGGATCGTCATCGCTACCTGCGGTAACTGCGGACGCGCCATTGCTTGGGGTGCGGACCTCCGGGTGGATGTCGGAGCGCTGGTTCCGGACCGCGGCGACCAGCACCACCGGGGCGGCGAGCGTCGCTCAGGAGTTTTGCTGACACGAGGGTGCCCCGACGATGCGCATCGTCGGGGCACCCGTTCAAGGGGCAACTACTTTATCGACCCGACCTCCGCAACCTCTGAACAAGCATCCAAAGGCCATCAAAGACATAAATGCCGATAAGTAGTTGCGCTACATAGAATGGCAACTTCCACAAGCCGGGTGCCCAATGGTCAGGGCGCCACTCTTCCAGTACATAGAAGATGCTGATCGCGCCGATGGCTCGCAGCAGCTCAGGTGCTCTTGGGGGAGAGTCTTTCTTGGGCTCCGACATGCTCCGCTACCACCCTCGCTCTAGGCGATACCTGTTGCCCATTCCGACCACGCAGCCACCCACAGCCCACCAGCCGAATGCCCGGAAGTTGAATTTACGCCACTCCTTCTTGGCTCCCGTGTCGAAGAACTTGCCTAGCTGCGCCAACCCGGACCCTCCCAGACACGACCGTGTGTACCTGTGGTTCCAGAATTTGCGTGCCGGGCGCGATATGTAGCGCTGCTTCCAGCGGTTGGCCTTATCTCCGATCCGGTGAGCAGTGCAGTCCCAGCAATATTTCGAACGCCCCTTTCCGGTGCTGTATCCCCAACACCACTTGAAGACGCACCTGCGCTTGCCATCAAGGTCGGTGCTGTTGGCCGGGTCTGCGCACGTGTACTCGTATCGGTTGCAGCTGCCGCCGGGGACGGGGTCGGTCTGGAGGAAACGGCCGGTGATCGTGTTGTAGAGACGAACGCCCATGAGAATGATGCCTGATGGCGTGTCAGCTGCTCGCTGCTTAGCGCCGAGCCAGCCGTAGCGCTGCGTTCCGACGTCGTCCGGGTTACGGGGGGTGCCGTACTCGTTGGCTTCGCTGGTGCGAGACAGGCCCTCGTCGTCGGCGTGGATCGTCGCGACCAAGTCGCCGTGCAGGTTGGTGATATGCCAGTCGACCTGTGCGCTTTCGCTGTCGAAGATGCCAGCCATCGCCGACAAGCCCGACACCGGTCGGGTGAACTGATCAGCGGTCTCCTGCGTCCACGACGGGCTGTCCTCGTCCCCGTCGTAGTGGTGCACCGACTGGATGGCGATCCCGCTGGCGTTGTCGGTCCAAGAACGGACTCGCTCACCGGTCACGTCCAGGACGTAATCCGTCGTCCGTCCGCCCTGGGTGATCGTGTCCACCAGGTCCGTCGAGTGGTACGTGAGGGTCGCGTTCCCCCCCGACGTGACGGCGGTGTCGATCGCGGGCACCGTCGTCGTGCGGCCCAACGTGTCGTAAAGGTAACCGGCGGTGTTGACCCGGTCTGCCGTGTCGTACGTCCAGGTTCGCGACGATGCCAGCGTCGACGTCTGGCACACACCGTCGGTGCCCGAGCTGTACGCGCTCGCCGAGGTGCGGTTCGACGAGGTGCTGAACCCGTGCGCGCGGGTGGTGCACTGCCCACCGATGGTGTCGCGGAGGGTCGTCAGCCGGCCGGTCTGGTCGTAGGTGTAGCTCTGGTTGGACAGCGTCGAGGCGTGATCGCGCCACTGCCCATGCGTCGATTCCACGACAGACTCCGTGTAGAGGGTGCAGTCGCTCGCCGAACAACCGGGCTTGACGTAGGTCATACCAACCTGGGTGCCCGTCTCGTCGGTATCCATGGTGACCTGCACGCCGTTTGGCCAAGTCTCGGATTTCATCTTGCCATCGGCGTCGTAGCTGCCGGAAAAGGTGCCGGCCTGCGTGTCGTTTACCGAGGTGAGCAGGCCACGTCGCTCGGCGCCGCCGTCATAGGTGTAGGTCCGGGTGGCCTTGCCGTCGTTGCTGCTCGCCACTCGCCCGAGTAGGTCGTGGGTGGTGGTCGAGAGGACTCCGTCGGTATCGATGTAGGAGGTCTGCCGGCCCAGGCCGTCGTAGCCCTTCTCTACCTGCGCCGTGGCCAGCCCGCCGACCACCGACTGCACGCGCTGCAACCGCCCGGTCGCCGCCTCATACACGTTACGGCTGATCGGCACCGCCGTGCCGATCCCAGAGGCGGCCACGCTTGTCTCGTACGCGCGGCCCGCGTTGTCGTAGGTCGTGGTGGTGGTCCGCAACGTGCCGGCGCTGGTCTTCTCGCTGACGACCCTTGGCTGGTTGAGCATGTCGTAGGTGGTGGTCTTGGCTGGCAGTTCTGGCCCGCTGGCGGCCTGGCCGCCGGGCTGTACCCGGCAGGGCAGGTTGGACCACTCGGGCTTCAGGTCACACTCGGTGTAGCCGGAACCGGAGGTCGCCCGGTAGTAGATGGTTGCCTGGGTGGCGGGCGTGTTGGTGGTGGCGCCGCCTGCCGGAGCCGTGGTCGAGGTGGTCAGGGCGGTGATCGGGTCGTAGGTCGTGCGGGTGCTGTGGGCCAACCCGGCCGGGTCGACCGTCACCACGGTCGGCTGGCGCAGGGCCCAGTCGTACGCGGTGGTGGTGGTTCTCTGGTCGGTGTCGCTCTCCACGCCGTTGGCGTCCCAGATCCGGGCGGCGACGACCTGGGTGGTTACCAGGTTGTATGGGCCACCGGTGGTCGGCGCGCCCTGGTCGTAGGTGTTCATGGTGTGCTTGCGCCCACGCACCGTGGTGCCGTTTGGCAGCATCACGTCGTGCTCGGGCTCCTGCGTGCTGGTCAGCCGCTGTCCGTCGGAGGAGTAGAGGTTGAGGGTGGAGTAGCGGCGGGCGAGCATGCTTTCCGCTGCCGCGTCGTCTGACGAACCGGTGTTGAGGGCGCGTGCCCGGTTGCCGGCGCTCAGCGTGCGGACGGTGTTGCCCCACTGGTCGTACCAGGTGGCACCGATGTGCCCTCCCGGTGTGGCGGTGTTCACCTCCCGGGCGTTGGCGTCGAGGTAGGTCACCGTCGCCCGTTCGTACGACGACGGCAGGGTGCCTGCCGCCGGGTTACCGTTCGGAACCTGGTTGGCCGGGAAGACCGCCGCGGCGTCGGTCGGCGCTTCGGTCTGGGCCCACCGGGTGGTCTGTCCCGGTGAGAGGTCGTAGGGTGCGCCGGTGCCGGAGACCGGGACCTTGTAGACCACCGTCTGTGTGGCGGTTCCGGCGGTGAGCGCCGAGCGGGTCACCTTGTGCAGCCGGCCCAGCCCGGGGTCACCCGGGATGGTGGTGTAGCTGAGTTGCCACGGCTCTTGGGCGACCGGCTTGACGACGCTGAGGATTCCCTGCGCCGTGTAGTCGTAGGTGTCCCAGAGGTGGCGGGTGGTTCCGGCGTCGTTCCAGTCCAGGCGCGGGTCCCAGCTGGCCCGGAGCTTCCCGGCGTTGTCGTAGGCGTACCGGGCCATCGGCACGGTGCGCATCGCGGGAGTGGCCAGGTCCGGGTCCCAGGCGGTGAAGGAGATTTCCTTCACGCGGCCCACGTGGTCGCCCCAGGATGCCTCCACCGTGCCGGTCGCGGTGGTGGCCGTCGCGTAGGTGAAGGTGAGGGCGCGGCAGCCGCGGGTCAGGGTGGCGCAGTTGACCCCGTCTGGCACCGGTGCCAGCATGCGGGTGGGTCGAACGACCTCCTTGCTGTTGATCGTCACCTTCTCCCAGCCCAGGGTGCTGGTCTGGTTGCTGCCCGGCGCGGTGACCGAGGTCGGGAAGTACTTTCCGGCCGCGGTGCCGGTGACCCGGGTAAACAGCACGGTGTTGCCATCGTTGTCGGTGAGGGTGTACTTGTCGCCGGTACCGTCGTAGGTCAGTTTCAGTGACTCCATCCCGACCTCAGGGTCGAAGGCGGCGGCGGTGCGTTTGGTGAATCCGATTGTGTCGCCTTCGGGCAGCCCGACCTGGATGAGTGAGCCGTAGACGGTCAGCGCCGTGTAGGGCGCGTTGGTTTCTTCGATCACGGTGCCGGAGACCCAGCCGGGGCCGAACATGTTCGCCTCGTCGGTGTCGTTCGCCCGGCGGGTGTTGTAGGAGCGGGTGACCGTCAGGTCACTGCCGTACGAGTCCACGGACACATCGCTGTCGGACAGGCTGTAGTTACCCGTGATCAGGTTGACTGAGCCAGGCCCGATCTCCTCGGACGCGGCGGACGCCTGGGTCCGATCGAAGGTGATCTTCACCGGGCTGGACGTGCCGCCGGTGCCGCCGGTGAAGCTGCCCCGCAGTTGCAGCGGACCATCCCGGGGGATCGACTCCGCGTCTGCGGCGGTGAGCGTCGCTTCCACGTCCCAGTTCAGCTTCGGGAAGGCTCCGCCGCCGCTGGTGGCCAGCGGCCAGGTGACCGCCGCGCCGCCCGCGGCCACGCTCACGTGAGCGGCCGGGATGTCCACCCATGCGTCGGCGTCACCACGTCGCCATTGGTAGCTGACACCGGTGGCCGAGGACTGCCCGACACCCGTGATCGCGGTTTTCGCCGCAGTGATGTCACCCTCCTTAGGGGAGGTGATCGCCCCGGACCCCACGTTGAAGGTGTACGTCGTAATCGCCGACTGGTTGCCGGCCCGGTCGCGGGTCCGGACGTAGAGGGTCTGCGGACCGTCGGCGGTCGGGGTGATCGACGCGCTGGCGTTCACGCCCAGGCTCGGCGCGTTCACCGTCTGGTTCGGCGGGTTGGTGTTCAACCCGTACTCGTACGCGACCACGTCGGTGACCCCGGAAGCGGCGAAGGTGAAGCTACCGGCCGTACCGGCCGCTCCTGCCCACTGACCGGCTGGGTAGGCGGTCGAAGAGACAGTTGGCGCCGCCGAGGGAGCCGTGGAGTCGATGATGAGCGCGCAGGCGCCGCTCCACGGGCCGTTGGCGACGCCGTCATGACCGCGAACCCGCCAGGAGTAGCTGCCCCCCTCGGCGAACGCGCCCGCCGGGGCGGACGCCGCCAGCCAGGAGCCGGACGCACCGGGCCCGACCGTGGTGCCGCCGATCCGGGTGCCGCCGCTGGTCAACCACTCGAATTCGGCCTGGACCTGCGAGCCCTCGGCGTCATTAATCTGCGCGCGCAGTTGCGGCGTCTTGGTGTTGATGTAAGGAGTGGCCGAACCGGTCGCGCATGGCGTGGAGGGCACGGTGGCGCGCGCGTTGACGGTCGGCGGCGACTGGTACGTCAGCGTGACGTACGGGTCGTTTGCCCCCTCCATCGAGTGGAACCGCTTCCACCCCAGGTTGTCGGTCTCCGAGGTCGCCCGCAGCCCGATGTTCGCGGTGGACCACCCGTTTCCTGCGGTCACCGAGAACACGCCCGTGACCGGGACATTCACCCAGCCGCCGGTGCAGGTGGAGTTGTAGCCCTTGGTCGTCGAGGTGTAGCCCACCCGCTCGCGCCAGACCGGCTGGTTGTTCCATCGGGTGATCGTGCCGACCGCGTCGACCCGCCACGCCTCCCACTGCCGCGCCACGCACGACCACGAATAGTGGTTGTACAGGTAGAGCTTGGCGTCCTGCACCTGCTTGCCGGCCAACCAGGTCATGCCGCTGAAGTTGAGGAACGAGCGCGCCACCCGGACGGTGCCTCCATCGGAGGTGCCCAGCTTCAGCTCAGTGGCCGCCGACTGATCCGAGACGTAGTCGGTCTGCACGAACGCGTCGTAGTTCGGCTTCAGCGTCACCGCCGGATCAATGGTGACCGGGAAAACCGTCTTCGGGTCACTCAGCCACTGCTCATCCGGCGTCAGAGTCAACGCAAGCCGACCGGCCTTCGCCGCACCGACCTTCTTACCGACCTTCGCCTTACGCAACCGCTCACCCGACTCAGGCTGCACCTGCGCATCCCACATGACCGGCTCCGGTGACACGCCCACCGTCTCGCCCGAGGCGTGCTTGATCTCGAAGCCGCCGCGCGTGTCATCAACGAGAGTCAACCCCTTGCCGGTCAGCGGCAACGCCAAGCTCCGCACCTGAGCCACCGCGGCCCGATTTTTCACGATCAGGAACTGCTCGAACCCCGTCCGAGTCGACTCCACCACCAGGTCAACGCCCGGACGCACCTCCACGTACGTCGCCCGATTGCCCTCCACGGACGGAGTGGGCAGAGCACCTGTCCAGCCGAGCGAGACGCTCTCGCCCTCGCGGCCCACGGTCACCAGATCGTGCTCACCGGAGCCAGCCGCTCCCGACAACCGTAAACCTGCCGGGTGCGCCACCGCCGCGACCGAACCATCGAGTTGCGTAGCAAGCGAAAAATCAACCCGCTTCCACGCGCCACTCTGGTCCCGCATCCGCACCGGACCGGCGTGAACCTCCGCTTCCACCCGACCATCCGGCAACGCCCAAAACTCCGACGTCTCCGACGTCATCCCGGCAATCCGGACCTTCTTCTTCGTCAGCCGCGCGGTGACGAGGGCCGCCGCCTCGTCCGGCCGCTCCCACACCTGAGGTGCCACTGGCGTCGGTTGCGCCGAGGGCTTCGGCGCCGCCGTGGCCGGTGACGCGGTAACCCAGTCCGCCATCGTCGCCGCCAACACCACCGACAGACCGACGGCAAGCACCCGCCCACCCCGACTGTGTGCCATGCGTCTGGCCCGGGAAACCGGACCCCGCACGCTTCTTCGACCTGACACGGATCCTCCAAAAGCTCTCACAGGGAGCGATCAGAGAACTACTGCCAAGGCAAGCTAAGCATCAATCTTTCAGTTCGGCTGAGCGAACGTTCAGGTATTGCCAACTGCAATTTATTCCGATATGCAGTTCGTTGCGCCGCAGGCCAGAGGCGTGCGCCGCTGTGAACGACGATCCACAAGTTCTCTGCTGTGATCAAAAGCACAAAAGGTAGTCGATATTTGTTCACCGCTTATGCAGGCGTCAGACGACTCTCGGATGCCTCTTGGCAATGGATTGTTCACCAGCCATCGAGGAGCTGGATAAATTGTGGGTTCCCGAGTCGGTCAATCATGTTTCAATCGGTGGAGTTGTCCATTCCATTGACGCTGTAGGTGCTTCCCGTCGTCGGTCTGCCCGTGCATCGACCGCTGGCGCGCCGGTTGTTCGCCGGGTGCGGCTGCGGCTGCGGCGCGTCGTCGGCCCTGCGGTGGCGGCGCCGCGATGGGTGCGCAACCGGGACAGGCGCCCATCTGTCGGCTAGCTCGGCGCGAGTTGGTGGCTCGCCCGCTGGAGGAGGTCCCCCGTCGACGTTCAGGTCCATACCGACCCTGTCGGCCAGCGAAGTGACCAACGGTTCCGCCGGGTCAAGCAACCCCAACAGCAGATGCGGTACGTCGAGCCGGGTCACCCCGGCCGGCCGCGCCGACCGGTCGGCCCGAGTGAGTGCCGCGCGGACCCGGTCGGACCACGGCGGCGAACCTCCCTGTGCGGCCTCGGGGTTGGCCCGAAGCACCCATCAGCGAACCTCTCGTAGCGTTGGGGCGTACCCGCTGCCCAAGACCAGCCCGGCTGCTTTAGTGACATCCGATGTCTCCTGGCGTGGCATCGTCGCCTGGGCCTCGGCGACCTACGGGCCCAGAACGGCGCGGGTCCGGTCGTCGTTGCGTGCCGCCGCCACCAGCAGGTGACCAGGCTCCACCACTCGATGGCCGTCGACAGGCATGTAGTAGTAGGCAGGCCGAAGGACGTCGGCGACCTGTTCACCGACTTCGACCAGCCGGGTCAGCGTCCCTTGTCATCATGAGAATTTGCCCTTTGGCATGCAGCGCCACTCTGTCACCGCGCCAAGGACGAACTCGGCCACAAACGCCACCGTCCTGCCCGTATAGCTGCCAATCCGAGCGTTGCTTACGAGACTTAAAAGGCGTGGCCGCGCTTGACCCGCTCGTTGGAGTCGGACACCTTGGCCTTACCCACCGTCTACCAGAACGCGCGCTCGTACGAACATGGAAGAGTGCCGGCGGCGACTGCCGTTCGGTACTTGGGTGGGCGAGAAATGCCGTGGCTTCGGTGGGCGTCTCCGGTTGACCCAGCGCACCCGGCGGCGCCAACCTCCACAACATCGTCCTCGCCGGCTGAACACCGACCGGCGCGGGGCAACGACTTGCCCCAATTCGGAAACATCCCGACGCATAGATCACCGACCGCGACCAGCAGTCGGGCGATGGCGAGGTCCAGACCGACCCCTGCCGGTCAGCGCGGCAACCAGCGGTTCGAGCAGGTCCAGTAGCAGGGGAGGACCTTCTTGGGTTCTGGCAGCCCCTCAGCCACCCCGATCAATCAAGACACCCGAGGGCTTGCGGACACTGAATTCGCAAGCCCCCGAGTTCAGTTAATTACCGTTCCGTCCGCTGGTAGGGCTGGTAGTAGGACCGCCGTTCGGTGCCCGACCGGCGAACTGCGGCGGAGTCACCTACAACCGTGCCGTCATCGAGTTCGATCGCTGCGCCGCGCCGCCGGCCCGCATCAACCACCGTCACCCGCCCGTCGATACATGCGGCGATCACCTTTTCGATGAGGGGCAGTCCTCGTCGCCCGGCCCGAATTCTAGACGAGAGCCGAGCGCGAAACCGACAACGACCTCATGTGCACTCCAGGCCACGTTGAATGGGCAGGGTCCAGTGTTTATCGGCTTTACAAATAGCGTCGAAACCCCATCTCGATCGATGTTCCACCTCATGGTGGCCGAGTCATTAATGTCGTCGATCACGTCTTTCAAGAACTTTTCCATGATGGACCTCAAAGATCGGCGTAGTCGCTGTCTGTCCATCCGGACGACCGTCACGGATGGTCGCCAGTTGCCGCTCGACGCGACGAGCCGGAGCAAATCCGCCCCGCGTACGCGGCGGTGGGCCCGCAGCCCCGTTTGGCGACCATCGAGCCTGCCTGCCAGCCTGAGAAGAGATCCGCTCAGGGCCGCCCTCAGTTGGGTGGCAGTGGTGCGGCTGGGCGTACCGCCGTGAAGTCGGCGTGCCCGTACCGGGTGGCGGAGAGCAGGAGCAGCCACTCGTCACAGCCCTGCCAGGGGAACAGGTCGGCGGCGCCGCCGCGCACGGTCCGGGGACCGTCGCCGATCCGTGGTCGCGCGTCTGACGGTGCGCCGTCGAACCCGGGGATCCACACGTCGGCGCAGATTTCGTTCGCCGACCCCATGGCCGCCAAGCCGAACGCGTTCTCGCTGGCGGCGGTCCGCATCTCGTCGCCGAAGTCGTCGAGCAGTTGGTCCTCGTCGGGCTTCCCGTCGCCGCGGGAGGTCAGCGTGGTGGTGCCGGCTCGCGCCGCGTATTCCCACTGCGCCTCGCTGGGTAGCTGGAACGGCAACAGCTTGAGCAGGTCGTGCAGGTCGCCTTCGAGCCTAGCCGTGCCGGTGTCCGCATCGGCGTAGTCGTCTTCGTACTCGGGCAGCCAGTGCTGGACCTGCGCCACGGTCAGCGGGTGCCGGGCGAGCAGGAACGGCTCGACCCGCACGTCGCGTACCGGTTGGGCGTCCCGGGCACTGGCGAGGAACGGCTCGATGGTGTCCTCGACACCGCCGCTGCGCTCGATGGCGCGTACCGCGTCCAACTCCGCCTCGGACAGTCCCATCCGGAACGTGCCGCCCGGAACCTCCCGGAACACGACTCCCGACGGGACATGCCGCCAGGCCGGGCGCCCGGCCACGAATTCCTCGGTCCACATGGCGGCGAACGCTAGCAGTCGAGCCGCCCGGCGGTCGCTCCCGATGCCCCGCAACCTGCGCACGGATCAACTGCTCGGTGCAGGCTCCTTACCCAGCCGGCTCGGGCCGGCCGCCGGCCGCCGGCCATCGATTCGATGACCGGCTCACTGAGACGACCGCGCTGCGCGCCGATGGTGAGACCAAGCGGTCGGGCCCAGCAGCGCGGTCGCACTCGCAGCGGCAGGGTCATGCGGAATTGCGCCACTTTCGGCCGTTCCGGCCGATGAGCCGATCGGCGTCGGTCGGACCCCAGGAGGCGGCCTCGTAGGTGGGGATCGGCGAGTTGTCCTTCTCCCAGTTGTCGATGATCGGGTCGACGATCCGCCAGCACTGCTGCACCTCGTCACTGCGGATGAACAGCGACGCGTCACCGATCAGCGCGTCCAGGAGCAGACGCTCGTACGCCTCCGGGGACTCCTCGACGAACGTCTGGTCGTAGGAGAACTCCATCGTGGCGGTGCGGACCCGGAAGGAGTGGCCCGGTACCTTGGCACCGAAGCGCAGCGAGATGCCCTCGTTCGGCTGGATCCGCAGGATCAGCGCGTCGGCATCGAGGCCGGTGAGCTGGTCGGTCGGGATCGGCAGGTGCGGCGGCCGCTGGAACTGCAGTGCCACCTCGGTGAGCCGGGCCGGCAGGCGCTTGCCGGTGCGGACGTAGAACGGCACCCCGGCCCAGCGCCAGTTGTCCACGTTGAGCCGCATGGCGGCATAGGTCTCGGTCCGGGACAGGGGGTCGACGCCGGTCTCCTCGCGGTAGCCGGCCATCAGCTCCTCACGGGTGCCACCCCGGGTGTACTGGCCGCGGACCGCGGCCTCGGCGATGTCCCGGTCGGTGGGGAGCCGGATCGCCTGCAGCAGCTTCACCTTCTCGTTGCGCAGGCCCTCAGACTCGAATGAGGCCGGTGGCTCCATCAGTGCCAGCGCGAGGACCTGGAGCACGTGGTTCTGCACGATGTCCCGCATCGCGCCGGCGTCCTCGTAGAAGCCGCCGCGGCTGCCGACGCCGAGGGTCTCGGCGACGGTGATCTGCACGTGGTCGACCCAGGAACGATCCCAGATGGGCTGGAAGATCGAGTTCGCGAAGCGCAGCGCCAGCACGTTCTGGACGGTGTCCTTGCCCAGATAGTGATCGATACGAAAGACCTGGTGCTCGTCGAACGCGCTGTGCACGACGCCGTCGAGATCGCGGGCCGTGACCAGGTCGCGCCCGTACGGCTTCTCGATGACCAGGCGGGAGAAGGAACCCTCGCGTGGCTGGTTGAGCCCGACGCCGGCCAGTCCCTTGATCACCGGCTCGAAGGCCCCGGCCGGGGTGGACAGGTAGAAGAGCCGGTTGCCGGACGTGCCCCGCTGTGCGTCCAACTCGTCGAGGGTCTTCACGAGCCGCTCGTAGGTCTCCGGGTCGTCGTAGCCGCCGGCGACGTACCGCACGCCGCCCTGGACCTGACGCTTGCTGGCGAGCGTGCGTTCGCCGAGGGCGCTCTCGGCGAACTGCTCGTCGGTCATCGGCGTGCGCGCGACACCAACCAGCGCGAACTGGTCCGGGAGCCGCTCGTGCCGAGCCAGGCTCTCGACTGCGGGCAGCAGCTTACGCCGGGTCAGGTCGCCGGAGGCACCGAAGATCACCAGCGTGGCCGGCGGGGCACTCCGCTCCTGGATGAGCTGAGATGCGTGGTCCATGGTCTGCGTTCCTCCAGGGCACAATGGGTGGGGATGCTGTCCTGCCGGGAATTGCGCGGCTATCACGGTAGTGGCCGGGGGCCACGCGGCGTGGCCCGTTGGTCGCGGACCTTGAGCGTCGCATGCCGAGCCGGCGGGTGGGCGACTCGGTGGCGGTTCGGTGCGGACTGTCGGCGTAACGAGGTGGTGGTACGTGTGATCGTGCCCAGGCAGACTGCGAAGAGGACATCACCTGTCGAGCGCGTCGGCCAGGCGCCGCGCCTCGGTGACGAGCCGGCTCGACCCCCCGCGCGCGGCGACGTCGGCCAGCCCGGGCACGTCGGCCCGGGTGCCGGTCGAGCCCGCTGCCTCCGCCGCCAGGGTCAACAGGTCCGGGGTGCCGCGCGGGGCCTTCGGCGCCGCGAGCAGCGCGGGCAACGCGGCGGCGAGCAGACGCCAGGTGCTGAGCGGGGCACCGGCGGCGGACGCGTCACGCAGCGGCTGCAGGGTACGGGTCAGCGTGAGGTCACCGACGGCGGCGAGGGCGCCGAGGTGGGCCCCGACCTGGGGCGCGTCCAGGTCGCCGGTGGCGGCCAGCATCAGCAGCGCGTCCACGGCGGCGACCCGGTCAGACTCGTGCCGGGCACCCAGGCCGTACGCGAGCGCGATGTCGACGGCCGGACCACCGTCGCCACCGCACTCGGCGAGCAGCGGCAGGATCGCGGCACCGCCGGACACGTCCGGCACCACTGGCGATGTCCGGCAGCGCGTACGCCGCGACGAGCCCCCGGTAGCCGGGCAGCACGGCCGGCCAGAGCAGGGCCGCGTCGCCGACGTAGCTGTCCACGGATCCGGCCGGCACGGTGAGCAGACCGAACGGGTCGTCCACGCCCTCCGACGGGCTGATCCGCACGTGCGTCCGCTGCTGCGGCAGCTCGTCGTACCCCCAGTCGTGTCCCTGTCGGCGCTCCCGGCGGCGCAGCGTGACCACCTGCTGGTCCGGGGTCGGCAGGCCGCCGGCACGCAGCCAGCCGGCCAGGCGGTCACCGGCAGGCGTGCCGAGCGCCGCCGCCTTGGCCGCGAGGGGTTCGTCGACCCGCGCGGGCAGCCGCAGCAGGGCCTGCGTCAGGTCCACCTCCCACGCGCCGCGCTCACCGAGCCGGGTCAGGCGGTCGTACAGCGTCTCCGGGTCGACGGCACCGTTTGCCATGGTCGGAGCCGCGAGCAGACCGGGGTGCTGGGGCGGGCCGACGCGGTCACCGATCTCGGCCAGCCGCGCCCGCAGCAGCCGGTGCGGCGGGGGGACCCGTGGATCGAGGGACGGCCCGCCCGGCGTGCGGCGTCGCAGCGCCGCCCGCATCGCGGCCCACCGTCCCCGCCGGACGCTGCCCTCTGCCGGGTCGGCCGCCGCGTGCAGCACCCCGCCGAGGAGACCGCACAGGCAGCACGGATCCCACGGGTGTTCCTCGGCGTTGGCGCGGTGCCGCCGCAGCACCGGCACCAGGGCGTCCTTCAGTCGGGCGCGGTCGCCACCGGCGAGCCGGACCACCGCGTCGAGAACCCGTTCCAGACCAGACGCCCTCGTGGGGCCGCCGAGCAGGGAAGCGACCTCCTCCGCCAGCTCGTCCGGGTCGGTGATGGCCGGGGGTGCGGGCAGCGGGCCGGCCGGTGGCGGCAGGTCGTCGCCCACCGTGGCGACGACGACCCGCGGGGAGACCACGCACCCATGTCGGGCGGCCAGCGTGCCGGCCCGGTCGCGGATGTCCGCCGCCGGGTGGTCGACAGCTGTCGCGATGACCTCGGCGATATCCGCCGCCCGGTCGGTGTGCTGGCGGGCGAGCTGGTCCAGCCAGCCGAGCTGCGCGCGAACCAGCGCCTTGTCGGGCCGGACGAGCACAGCCCGCGAAGCGTCGAGCAGCCCCGCGACCTCCAGGCCGTCGAGAGCCCGCAGCGTCCTCTGCGCCATCGACGCCACGGACCCGGGAGCGTCGGCGAGCAGGCGCAGGTAGTCTCCGCGATGCCTGTCGACCTCACCGGCGGTGGGCTCAAGCAGGGCGTGCAGGGTGACGAACGCCCGCAACGCGGCCGGCCGGTCGCCGCGCAACAGCCGGCTCAGGCAACCGTCGAGCAGCGTCCTGCGGTCCAGACTGCCTTCGCCGGCCAGCCGCGTCAGCGCGCGCGGCAGCGCGAACGTCTCGTCGGTCATGAACTCGTCGAAGGACATCCGCGTGCCGACGCCGTCCACCTCGAACAGGCGCGGCACCAGGGCGGCGAGGAACACGTCCGCCCGGAGCCGGTCCACCAGCGGGATCGGTCGCTGCGACTCCGGCGGCCACGCCAGCTGGGCGAGCCACCCGTCCACGAACTGGTCACCGGTGGGTGTCGCCGCCTTCTCGGCGGTGACCAGCTCGGCGACGAATTCCCAGCCGTCCGTCGGGTCGTCCCGGCGGAGCCGGTCGGCCAGCCGGTGTGCCAGCTCGCCCAGCCAGGGCACCCCGCGCGCCCGTCCGACCTGGACCACCAGCCCGGTGTCGACGCCCCGCAGCGACACGTTGCGCCGGCCGAGCAGCTCGGCCGCCGCGGCGGCGGTGGGCAGGCATCCGATCGCGGCCACCGCCAGGGCCGTCGCCTCCTTGTTCCACCACCAGTTGTCGCGCCGGCGGCGCACGTGGGCCACCAGCCCGTCGGCGAACGACCGCCGCCCCTGCTCGTCGAGGCCGGTGACCGCGTCGACGGCCGCGCCGACGTCACCCCGGACCAGGAAATCGAACGGATCGGTCACGCCCCGACCTCCACCGCAGCGCCCACCATCGTCGTGGCGAGCGCGTGCTTGCAGGGGCCGCGCTGGCCGCGGTGCCGCGCCCACCAGGGGCAGGAGCAGGTGTACGACCCGTCCGTCCGGCGGCGGACCCGGTAGACCTCGTCGCCGTGGCGTACGGTCGCCGCCTCGCCGTCGCGCGTGACCGCGCCCGCCTCGACAAGCGCCCGCGCCCCGACCAGCCGGGGATTGTCCCGCTCGGCCCGGCCGGCGTCGTACGGCAGCACCCGGTGGAAGTAGCCCGCCTCGGCGACGTCGAAGCCGACCCGGCCGGCGGTGCCCAACTGGGCCAGCGCGGCCCGGACCCGGTCCGCCGAGATCCCCGCCGAGGCGGCCAACGCGTGGATGTCGATCGTCGGGTCCCAGGACAGCAGCGCGGCGACCAGCGCGGCGTCGTCGGCGACGTCGTCCGTGGCGAGCGCGCTCAGCGCGGCACCCTCACCGGAGAAACCCCGGTAGGGCTCCGGCGACAGGGTCAGCGACAGCCGCAGCGCGCCGGAGTCGAGCTCCCACACGCTCGGCAGCGGCGGCGACCCGGCCGACGTCGGTGGCCCGTACACCCGCAGGGTCTTCGCGAACCGGAGTAGCCCACGCAGCGTGGCGAGCCGTCCCGCGCCGGCCAGGCACACCGCGCCGGGCACCGGGCGTGAGGTCAGCCGCAGCGAGCGCCCGGCCGGCACCACCCAGAGCACCGAACGGTCGTTGCCCGCCGGCAGTCGGCGCAGGAAGGCGACCGCCTCCGTCGCCGGGATCTCCGCCCGCGGTTCCATGGCCGCGGCGAGCAGGTGGACCTCGGCGAACCCCCGTAGCCAACGCCCGGGCAACGGCACCTTCTTCTCCACCACCGGACCATCGAGCGTGGACACGGTCAGGTCGTCCGGCCCCACCGACAGGTGCAGGGGGTCGATGCCGCCCACGCGGGCCAGCGCCTCCCGCAGCGGCGCGTTCACGTCGACGTTCGTGGTGCCGTGCTCGACGACGTCGCCGTCGAACCCGGCGGGCACGACGTCCAGCCGGGCGTACACGCCACAGCAGCCGGAGAACGACTCGAAGCGCAGCCGGTCCCGGCTGCCGGTGACCACGGGATCGAGGCTCGCCGGGCTGACCGGCTGGTGATACCGGGTCCGGGCGACCTCGGCGACCGCCAGCAGCCCGGCGGCCGCCGCCTGTGGAGTCGTCAGAAAGCCGACGAAGAACCGCGGGTTTCTCGCAGGCCCGCCACTGGTCTGCAGCGCCAAATCACCCCGGTGCAGTGTGGAGGGTCGAAGGTAGCGGTACGTCTGAAGGGCGCTCACGGCCGCAGAACCTACGACCAACCCCCGACAGCGCGCCGCGACGTGCCTGGGATCTCAGCGGCGGTGATCGACTCGGTTTTGGTGAAACCGGGGTGTCCGAGCCGCTGGGACACCGCGAGTTCGCCAAACCCGAGTCGATCTTGGGTACGCGCGCTCCTGCCGGGTGCGGCGCGGGACGCCGCTCACTCCCGGAGCAGGACGGCGGTCTTGCCGCGGGCGTGGCCGGTGTCGATCCGGCGGTGCGCGTCGGCGATCCGGTCCAGGGGAAACGTCTCCGAGACGGTCACTGTCAGCCGGCCGGCGCGGTACAGGTCGGTGATCGCCTGGAGCCGCTGGGCTGAGCGCTGGCTGCGCAGGGGGCGTACGCCGAGCTTGTCCGCCCGGGCGAAGTCCACGAGGGTGCCGATCCGGTCCCGGTCGGCGACCAGTTCGAGGCAGGCGTCCAGGGCCGCGCCGCCCGCGGCGTCCAGGGCGACGTCGACACCGCCCGGCGCCAAGGCTCGCACGCGGTCGGTCAGCCCGTCGCCGTAGCTGGTCGGTGTGGCGCCCAGCGAGCGCAGGTAGGCATGGTTCGCCGGGCTGGCCGTGCCGATCACTGTCGCACCCGCGGCCAGGGCCAGCTGCACCGCGACGGTGCCGACGCCGCCGGAGGCGCCCTGGATCAGCAGGGTGTCGCCGGCGCCGACCGTCAGCTCCTCCAACGCGGTGTGCGCGGTCTGCGCCGACGCCGACAGGGCGCCCGCCTGCGGCCAGGACATCCCGGCCGGCTTGGCCACGACCTGCCCGGCGGGGACGACGACGTACTCGGCGCAGCTGGCGAGCACGGCCCAGCCGAGCACCTCGTCGCCTGTCCGAAAGTCAGTGACGCCGGTGCCGGTCTGGTCGACGACACCGGCGAAGTCGTTGCCGACGATCTGCGGGAACCGCACAGTCTGGCCCGGCGGTGTCCAGCCGGACCGGACCGCCGAGTCGTAGGCCTGCACACCCGCGGCCTCCACTCGGACCCGAACCTCTCCCGGCCCGGCCACCGGCGTGGCCACCTCGACAACCCGCAGCACCTCCGGACCACCGAAGGTATGGAACGCCGCTGCCCTCATGGATCTCCTCTCGGGTGGCACTTCACCGCCGGCCCAGCAGGCCGGGGAACGTCAGGGCCCAGCCTGCAAGTTCAAGTGCGCTTGAGGTCAAGCTCCCCACGGGGCGACCGGTGCACGGCTGGTCGTCGTGCTCGACGCGCCGTCCTCGCGGTCCAGCACGCGATCATCCAGAACCTGAAGGGGAGACCCCGGTTGGCTCCGTCGACCCCAGCATCAGCCCCAGAGAGGCGCCGCCGACCCCAGATTCACCCCCTGCCTCGGCGGCGGGCTCTGCCCGCGCCGATCGCGCGTTCCTACCCTGACCTGAGACCTGACTCTCGCCGTCGAGGAGGATCTGGTGACCACGCTTTCCGCACCGGGAACCGTCATGCCGGGCCCGCGGCCCGCAGCCGTGGCCACTGCTGCTCGGTCCAGGCCCGCAACAGCCACTCCATCGGCCCGTACCGGAACCGGGCCATCCACGCCGCGCTGAGGGCGACCTGAACCCCATAGATCGCGACCGCGATGAGGACGACGACCGGGGGTGCGACGGTACCGGCGAGACCCAGCCCGACGCCGGTGAAGACCAGCACGCAGAGCACCGACTGACCCAGGTAGTTCGACAGGGACATCCGACCCGCCGGCGCGAGCACGGCGACGACCCGGCGCCCCCGGTCGGTCTGGAAGAACTGGAGCAGGGTGGCGGCGTACGCGGCCGCGAGCAGCGGCGCGGTGAGCACGCCCGCCGTCACGCCGGTCAGGTTGGCGGTGCCGCCGCCCGATGCGAAGATCACCCCACCGGCCAGGCCGACCGGGTAGCCCACCCGCTGTACCCGACGCAGGAGCTGCCGGTTCCCGGCGACGTTGGTGAGGAGCCGCCGCCGTCCGGCCGCGTAACCGAAGAGGAAGGCCGAGAGGGCGAGCGGCCCCTGCACGAGGAGTGCGCCGAACATCGCCGGCAGCTGACGTACGTGCTCGGCGATCACGGAGCCCAGCCCGCCCTGTAGCGCCTCGGTGGACCGCTGCCCCGCCGCGAGTGCGGTCGCCGGATCGGTCACCAACTGGGTCCCGGCCGTGGCGGCGAGTGCGAGGACGAAACCGATCCCACAGGTCACCAGCACGGCGGTGCGCAGTGCGGTCCCGACGCTGACTCGCCGCATGGCGAGCAGGACCAGGCCGAGCAACGCGTACGTGGTCAGGATGTCGCCCTGGAACAGCAGCACCGCGTGCAGGATGCCGAGCACGAAGAGCCCGGCCAGCCGTCGCCGGAACCGTGGGGCGAAGTCGACGCCGCGCCGCGCGGCGGAGTCGAGCTGGAGCGTGAAGCTGTAGCCGAACAGAAAGGAGAAGAGCAGGTACGCCTTCATCGCGAGGAACATCTCGACCAGCCACCGGACCGAGTGGTCGCTCCACGAGTCGTGTGCGGGATCCGGAATGAGCTGGAAGGAATAGCCGGAGGCGAAGTAGGCGATGTTGACGATCAGGATGAATAGCAGCGCCACCGCGCGCAGGGCGTCGACGTCGACGATCCGGGAGAGCGTCCCGGGGCCTCGAATCTCGACGGTCGGCTCTTCGATGGAAGGACTCACGGGACTACCTCCGGAACGGGCAGGAGTAGCGTTCGACAACTCTCCTGTGACCCTAGGAAGCGGCCTGTCCGGATGACATCCAGTGAGCGGGAAGGTCGCCGGTGGGGTAGGCCCTACCCCGGCTTTCGCGAGGTGGCTGTCCGCTCGTCCCAGCGATACTGGACCTCGGTCAGTCGATGCCTTCGACGATGCGGAAGTCGCGCTCGACGCCGTCGGAGAGGGCGACCAGCGCCTCCTGGTAGGCCGCACTCTCGTATGTCGCGACGGCCTGTTCGAAGCTGTCGAACTCGACCAGGACGGTACGCTCGGCGATCCCGGCGTCGTATGCCGCGACCCGACCGCCACGGACGAGGGTCCGCCCGCCCCCGGCCCTGGCGGCCGGACCGGCCAGCCTGTTGTAGGCGGCCAGCTTCTCCGGGTCGGAAATGGTGCGGTAGACGCTGACCCAGTAGCCCTTGGGCATGGAACCTCCAGTGTGGGGATGAGTGTATGTGACTCACGGTTCTCGGGCTCCGATTGTATTGGCGCGGCGAGAATGGATGGTCGTTCGGTTAGGCGTGCGTGACGTGACGCAGATCGGCGTCTGTTCGTGAAGGATTGTCGGTGACACGTATCCGTTGTCCGTGGAGCGCCGGCCGTCAGGTCGATCCCCCGGGGAGGTCACCCACCGCTAACCTCTGGGCATGAGCGGGCCGGCGTGGCTGGAGTTCGCCGATCACCTCGGCTCCATCGTCGGGGCCGCGGCAGGCGTACTCAGCGTGGTCCTCGTCCTTCTGCGCGCCCGGACGGCGTCGCCCAGGCGCAGCTCGGTCGCCGCACCGTCGCGCTGGCTGTGGGTCAGCGTTGTCTCCGGGCTGCTCGCGCTCCTCGTCGCCGCGCTCCACTTCCTCGGGGGCAGGACGTTCGGGCTCGTGGTGCCGATGTCCGTGGCGGCGCTGGCCCTCGGCGCCGCTTCCACGGCGATGTATCTCGCCGACCGCCGCCGGCCACTGCTCGCCGATCAGCATCCGCTGCGTGCGCTCCTGACCGCGCAGTGGGAGGACGCGGCAACGCACAGGTACCAGTTCTTCTCCGGCCACGCACCGGCCCTGCCGAAGATCTACGTCGAGCAGCGGGCAATGACGCCGGCCGACCTCACCGGCGAGGCGCAGCCCGTGGTGCTGACCGTTCCGCAGCTGCTCGACCGCTTCGACAACGCCCTGGTGGTGGCCGAGCCGGGCATGGGTAAGTCCACGATGGTGGCTCTGATTCAGCACCTGCAGTCGCGGTGGTGGCTCGACGCCAAGCGCGGTACCCGGCTCAGCCGCGCGCCGTTCGGGCCGGTAGTGCCGATCGCGGTGCCGGCCACCGCTCTGGTCGACCGACGCCTTCCCGACGCCCTGGCGAAGGCCCACCGGCAGGGGAGCCGACTCGACGTCGACGCCGTGAACTTCACGTTGCCCCCGCTGCCCGGCACCCGGTGGTTGATCCTCATCGACGGGGTCGACGAGGTGCTGAGCGGCAACGACCGTTCGGACGTGGTCATTCGAATCGCGGGCTGGTTGCACCAGTCAGATCCGGCACAACGGTTCCTGGTGGCCACCCGTCCGCTGCTCTTCGGCGAGTTGGCCGAGGTCAAGGGCCGGTCCGTGGCGGAGTTCGCGCTGCGCCGCTTCGATTCCACCGACCTGGCGACGTTTGCCGGGAGATGGTTCGCGGCGCGGACCGGGAGCGGTGACGGCGCTGCGGTCGCGCAACAGTATCTCCGCGCGATCGCGGCGGCCCGGCTCGGCGCCGTCGTCGAGGTGCCGCTCCTGGCCACCATCGCGGCGCTGGTCTTCGAGCATGACCAGCAACGACCGCTGCCGAGCAACCGCACCGAGCTGTACGCGGAGTTCGTCAGGCATCTGCTCGCCGGCAGGCCGGCGGCCGTCGAACAGCGCGACCGGATCCGCTCCGAATTCGAGCGCTACGGCGATCCCGGCCGGCAGTTCTGGGCCTGGCTCGACAGGAATCTGAAGAACCTGGTCGAGAACCTCGCCGACGCGCAGGTGACCAACGACGCGCTGTCGCTCGTCGAACAGGCCCGTACCTGGGTGCGTGACCACGCGCCGCCGGACACGCTCGACGCGGTTCCCGACTGGGACCGGCACGTCCGCGCGATGTTGACCAGCACGTCCGTGCTCGTCGAGCGCGGCGCGGGTCTCGCCTTCACCCACCGCAGCCTGGCGGAGTTCCTCGCTGCCGGTGAACGGGCGAGACACTTCGACGAAGCCGCGTGGCTGGCTGACGTGCGGGCCCCCAACCGGCGTAATCTGGCGTTGTTCGTGCTCGGTCGTCGGCAGTACGTGCCGGCGGACCCGCTCGTCGAGACGCTCCTGAACAGTCAGGACACCGACGTCGCCATCGCCGGCGAGATCCTCGTCGAGGGCATCGACGTCGCCGGGCCACTGCGTCGCAGGGTCATCGATGCCCTGCTCGCCCAGCTCGCGGCCGAGGACCCGACCGCACCCGAGGCGCTGCGGGTACTGATCGCGCTGTGCCGTGACGACGATGTCGTCGCCGCGCTGCGCGCGATCGTCGCGGACACCGCCGCGCGGCCCTGGGTGCGGTTGCTGATCGCGGACGCACTCGACGAGGCAGCCGTGACCTCGGGCGGCGTCCAGTTGCTCGTCGCGGACCCGTCGTTGCCCGGCAGCGTCCGCCACTGGGCGCAGCGGGCCACGCCGGAGCGAGCCGGCTCGCGTTCCACGGACGCCGAGGCGACCTCGGCGCCGAGCCACCTCCAGGCGTTCGCGTACCGCCGGGCCCTCAACGAAGGCCACAGCGAGCCGGGATACCGGCTGGCGGTCGCACTCGAACTCGCCGATGCGGGCGACCCGTCGGGAATCACGGCGCTCCGCGGCTGCTGCGTCGACAGTGCCCTGCGGGTCGACCTGCGGTTGCAGGCGGCCCGTGCCCTGCTTCGGGTCGCCGCCGCCGAGCACCTCGATTGGTTACGCGGGCTGTCCGCCGACGAAGACCGTGAACTCGACTCGCGGGCGGCGGCGGTGACGGCGCTGCTCGAACTCGACGACAACGACGCCGAGCCGCTGGTCCGTCAGCTGTTCGCGATGGACGACACGCTCGCCAGCCGGCTGCCGGCAATGCGCATCGCGCTCGACCCGGCGGCCAGGCCCGGCCGGAGCGGTCGCGACCGTATCGACGAGGTGTCGTTCGTCGTCGCGGGAAGAAGCCTTCTGCACGGCGACGCCCGCCGGGGTGAGGAGACGACGGGATCCGGCCAGATCATCACCTTCTACTCGTACAAGGGTGGCACCGGGCGGACGATGGCACTGGCGAACGTCGCCTGGATCCTCGCGAGCAACGGCTACCGCGTCGCCGTGCTCGACTGGGATCTGGAGGCGCCCAGCCTGCACCGGTACTACCGACCGCTCCTGCCCGATCGGGAGTTGAGGACGTCGCCCGGCCTGATCGACATGCTTCGAACGTTCGCCGCGACAAGGATGGAGACGGATGACGACCTCGCCGAGGTGGCGGAGGCGTCAGCCGACGTCAGTGCCTACGCCCTCCGGCTCGGCTGGGCCTTTCCGGGCAACGGCCTGATCGACCTCATCCCACCCGGGCAGCAGGACAAGTCGTATTCGAGATCGGTGGCCGCGTTCGACTGGAGCTCCTTCTACGAACGGCTCAACGGGTACGCCCTCTTCGACGCGCTCCGGGCGAACCTGCGCCGCAACTACGACTTCGTGCTGCTGGACAGCCGGACGGGTCTGAGCGACGTTGCCGGTGTCGCCACCATCCAGCTCCCCGACGCGGTGGTCAACTGCTTCACGATCAGTGAGACGAGCATTGATGGCGCTGTCGCCGTCGCCCGGTCGATCAGCCAGCAACGGCCAGGCAATCCGGTGCGGATGTTCCCGGTGGCGATGCGCGTGGACGACGGCGAGCACGCGAAGGTCCAGGCTGGCCGTGCGTACGCCCGAGCGCGATTCGAACCGATGCTCACGTCGTCGGGCCGCGCCGACCTTGGCCGATACTGGGCAGCGGTGGAGATTCCCTACCGGCCGTTCTACGCCTACGAGGAGATCCTGGCGGTCTTCGGCGACCGGCCCGGGGTGGAAAGCTCGCTGCTCGCGGCGTACGAGCGGCTCACCAGCGAGATAACCGGCATCCGCCTGAAGCTTCCGCCGATGGATGACCGGGATCGCGTCCGCTGGCTGACCGAATTCACCCGCGACCCGATGCGATCCGCATCGACCTCGCTGACGATCAGCTACGCGGCGCCCGACCGGATGTGGGCCGAGTGGATAGGCGCCGAGTTGGAGTCGGCGGGCCAGCCCAACACACTGTTCGAGGTCCGCGACTGGATGGCGGCGATGAATGGCGCCGACCGGATGGTCGTGGTGTTGACACGCGACTACCTGGAGACGGCGGAAGCTGCCGACGTCGGGCGCGTCGGAGGCGAGCGACCGCCGCACGGCCCCGCCCCGTTCCTGCTGCCCATCCGGGTCGGCGAGATCCGATTACCTCGCGCCTTCGCCGCCGTTCCCTCCATTGACCTGGTCGGCATGTCCGAAGGCCCGGCACGTGAGGCGCTGTTCGCCGCGCTGCAGCCGCCGTACCCGGTTCGTCGAGTCCCGGGAGCCTTGCCCCGGATGCCCGCCGTTGCGCCGGAGGTGTGGCAGGTACCGCCGCGCAACCTCGAATTCGTCGGCCGAGGCACCGTTCTGGAGGCGCTGTACGAACGATTGGCCGAGCACGGCACCACGGTGGTCCAGGGCATGGCCGGCACCGGCAAGACCGAACTGGCGAAGGAGTACGTCCATCGCTTCGCCTCCGCGTACCGGCTCGTCTGGTGGGTGTCGACCGACGATTCCCGATCCATCCCGGCTCAGCTCGCGCAGCTCGAAGCGGCGCTCGGCCTCACGGGCAACCTTCTGGATCACCTCGGGCGGACTGACCACTGGCTCGTCGTATTCGACAACGTGGACGACCCGGAGACCCTGCGACAGTTCCTGCCCCGTGGCCCCGGCAGCGTGCTGATCACCTCGCGCAGCGCGGCCTGGCGGGACGAAGCCGACGTCCTGGACCTCGCCGGATTCGACCGGGTCGAGTCCGTCACACTGATCACGCGCCAAATGCCTGGCCTCGCGCCGAGCGACGCCGCGACGATCGCCGAACGCCTCGGCGACCATCCGCTTGCGGTGAGCCTTGCCGGGTCGTTGCTCGCCACCACGGCCACGCCGGTGCCGGAGTTTCTGGAGCGCCTCGACAGCATGCCGACCCTCCACGGGGCCTCGTCCACGTTGGGGCTGACGGCCCAGCGCCTTCGTGCGCAGCGGCCGGCCGCCTACCGACTGTTGGAACTCATCGCCTGCTTCGAGCAGGAGACGATTCCCATTCGCGCGCTGTCGTCGCCGGTGTTCCTGGACGAACTCGACAGGTACGAACCCGACCTCGAAGGCTCCACCGCGGCGTTGATTCGCGACATCGCCCGGCTCGGCCTGGTGCGGATCGACACCGACGCCGCCACGGTCAGCACACATCAACTCGTGCGGCGTGTCATCCAGGAGATGATGCCCGACGAGCAGCTTGCCGCCACCCGAGCCATCGTCGGACGGCTGTCCGCCGAAGGCGCGCGGCTGTCCGCCGAAGGCGCGCCGGAGGACCGCCCCGACCTGTCGGGCGACTTCCAGCGCGCCGTGCAGGTGGCGCGCGACACGTGGGAGGAACGCCTGTCGACCGGCGGGGCCAACGATCCGCAGACCCTTGCGGCCAGCCACGACCTGGCGGTAGCTCTGCTGCTCCTCGGCGAGCACACCGAGGCCACCGAGAGGGACTGGGACACCTACGGCCGCAGACTGCGTAGCCTCGGTCCGCGCCACGCGGCGACACTGCTGAGCGAGGACAGCTACGGTCGCGACCTGCGCGAGCTCGGCGACTACGACGGTTCACGCAGCCAACTCTCCCGGACCCTGGAGATCGCGAGCAGCGAGTTCGGCGCCGACCATCCGCTGAGCCTGCGCGTCGCCAGGAACCTCGCGCTGAGCCTGCGGCGTCTGGGAGACCTCGAACAGGCCCACTCCCTGGTCACACACGCGCACGACCGCTGGGCGGCGACACTGGGTCGGCAACACCCCGAGACGGCCGCCTGCGAGGCGGAACTGGCCTGCATCTGCTCTGCCCTGGGCGACAGCCACCAGGCGAAGCGCCATGCCACTGCCGCGGTCGCGGCGTACCGCAACACGTACGGAAAGGACCATCCGCTCACGCAGGTGGTCGTGAACACGCTGGGTGTCGTCCTGATCGGTTCCGGGGACCGCACGGGTGCCCGCGGGGTGTTGGAGGAATGCGTAGGGCGCCTCCGCGAACGGCTCGACGAGCGCCATCCGTACGTGTTGGCCGCGGAACTGAACTACGCCACCACCCTGGGTGACAGTGGCCAGGCGAGACGCCTCGACCAACAGGCCCACGCCCTGCTGGCCGCCCGCTACGGCCCGCACCACCCGCTGACCGCGGCGGCCGCGACCAACGTCGCAGGTGGAGCGGCTGACGGGGCGAGGCTCACTGTCGACCTCGAACCACTTGTCATCGGCATGGCAGCGGGTCCCGGGACCGATGGGGACGGTCGTCGTCGCGGATGAGCTACCTGCCGTTCCGGATGGATACCCGTGCTGAACGCCCCGGGTGGCGACCGGGCCGATGACGGCTCCGGCGTCGCGGCAATGCTGGTACCGGGTCTGGGCGAACCCGCCGGCCGGCCGCGCCACAGTCTTGACAGCGCCGTGGGAGCGCCAAATAATTCAGCCGCTGAACAAATATGGCCGGTGATCGACACCCCCGGGGAGGAACGGTGCCACTCGTCGCCGGGGTCGACTCGTCGACCCAGTCGTGCAAGGTCGTCATCCGCGACGCCGAGACGGGGGAGTTGGTGCGCGAGGGCCGCGCACCGCACCCGCACGGCACCGCTGTGCCGCCGGCCGCGTGGGAGGCCGCGCTGTCCGATGCGGTCGCACAGGCTGGGGGCCTGGACGACGTGGCGGCCGTCTCGGTAGCCGGGCAGCAGCAAGGCATGGTGTGCCTGGACGCCGAAGGCGCCGTGGTCCGGGACGCGTTGCTGTGGAACGACACCCGCTCGGCCGGCGCCGCCACCGACCTGATCTCGGATCTCGGCGGCGGCGAGGCCGGGCGGCGAGCCTGGGCGGAGGCGGTCGGCCTGGTGCCGGTGGCCAGCTTCACCGTCAGCAAACTGCGCTGGCTGGCCTCGGTCGAGCCCGAGAACGCCGCCCGTACGGCAGCGGTGTGTCTGCCGCACGACTGGCTGACCTGGCGTCTGGCCGGCGCGCCGGGGCTGGATGCTCTGTGCACCGACCGCAGCGACGCCAGCGGGACCGGGTACTGGTCGGCCGCGGCCGGTGCGTACCGGTCGGACCTGATCCGGTTGGCGTTCGGTAGGGATGGCCTGCTGCTGCCGCGGGTGCTCGGGCCGACCGGCCGGGCCGGGCACCTGCGCACCGGCGCGCCGCTGGGTCCCGGCGCGGGCGACTGCGCCGCGGCGGCGCTGGGTGTCGGTGCCGAGTCGGGCGACATCATCGTGTCGATTGGCACCTCCGGCATCGTGTCCACCGTTTCTGATGTGCCAGCCGCCGACGCGAGCGGGATCGTGGCCGGGTTCGCCGACACCACCGGCCGTTTCCTTCCGGTGGTGTGCACGCTCAACGCCGCCCGGGTGCTGGACGCGGCCGCCACCATGCTGCGGGTGGACCACGCGGAGCTGTCCGCGCTGGCGCTGTCCGCCCAGCCGGGCGCTGACGGGCTGGTCCTGGTGCCCTACCTGGAGGGCGAGCGCACACCAAACCGTCCGCACGCCACCGGAGCCGTACACGGCCTGACCCTGCGGACCTCGACCCCCGCGCACCTGGCACGTGCGGCGGTGGAGGGAATTCTGTGCGCACTCGCCGACGGGCTGGATGCGATGATCGCGCAGGGCACGTCGGTCAACCGGGTCATCCTGGTCGGCGGCGGCGCCCGCTCGGAGGCGGTCCGCCGGATCGCGCCCACGGTCTTCGGCTGCCCCGTGCTCGTCCCCCCACCGCTGGGGGAGTACGTCGCGGACGGCGCCGCCCGCCAGGCGGCCTGGGTACTGTCGGGCGACCAGCGGCCGCCGGCGTGGACGATCGGGCAGGTCGAGGTGTACGACGCGGACGCCGTGCCGGCAGTCCGTGAACGGTACGCCGCCGCCCGCGCGAACGTCTCCGACCACGCTGACTGACGGCTGCGACACCCGGGGCCCGCATCGACGTGAGCCGGGGACGGCCGCGCCGATGCGGCCGTCCCCGGGGTATCACGGACGTGCAGGGGCCGCCGGAGGCTCAGCCGTTTGCCGTCGCGCCGCCGGAGGCTGGCTGGACCCGCTCGAACCGCACCCGACTCAGCCACCCCGGGAGGTCACTGAGCACGTACAACTCGCCGCGCACGTCGGTGGCGATCGCGGTCGGCTGGATGGGGAAGTTGCCGATCGTGGCGGACTCGTAGCCGCCCGTGGACTTGGGGCGTACGGCGAAGGCGAGCGTCGAGCAGTAGTCGCTCGCGACGTAGGTCCCCCACGCCTCCGGGGTTTCGGACCCTCGGTACACCACGCCGCCGGTCACCGAGCAGTTTTCCGTGAGGTAGTGCTCGTACTCGAAGACCGGGTCGGTCAGCCGCACGCCCGGGCGGCACTGCGTCTGATCGAAGACGGGGGTGCCCTCCCGGCAGGACCAGCCGAGGTTCGCCCCACGCTGCGACGGGCGGATGTGGTTGATCTCCTCGACCAGACCCTGGCCGACATCACCGATCCACAGTGAGCCGTCGACCGGGTCGACGGAGAACCGCCACGGGTTGCGCAGCCCGTAGACCCAGATCTCCGGCCGCGCGCCCGGCGTGCGGACGAACGGGTTGTCGGAGGGTACGCAGTAGCGCTTCCCCCCGCAGCTGCGGTTGACGTCGATCCGCAGGATCTTGCCGAGCAGGGTGCCGAGGTTCTGACCGCTCTTGAACGGGTCGTTCGCGTGGCCGCCGTCGCCGAGGGACCAGTACAGGTAACCGTCGCGGCCGAACGCTACCTGTCCGCCGTTGTGGTTGCCGTACTCCGCGTGCTCCTGGGTGAGCAGGACCTGCAACCGCTCGGGAGCGCCGATGGGCACCCGCGCCAGGGTCAACGCGCCGGCCGGCAGGCTCGTGTAGGCCACGTAGAGGATCCCGTTCCGCGCGAAGCTCGGCGAGGGCGTGATGCCGAGAAGCCCACGCTCGTTGTCCGACGTGTCGATCCGGGCGCTCAGGTCGAGCACCGGCTCGGCCGCCAGGCCGGTGTCGGGGTGGTAGGCGCGGACGGTGCCGTTCTTCTCCGCGATCAGCATCCGGCCGTCGGGCAGCCCGGTGAGCGCGATGGGACGCTGCAGACCGTAGGCCACCTGTTCGGATGTCACGGTCAGTTCGGTGAGTGGCGCAGCGCGGGTATGGGATGGCCCGGCCGAGGCGGTGCCGGCCGCCGGCGACGGTGGCAGGAGAGACACGGACAGGGCCAGAGCGAGCAGCCCGGCCAGAACGGTGGCCGGGCGATAGCGCCGTCGCGACATGGGTGGGCTCCTCAAGCAGGTGGAATGGTGGTGGCAATCTGGGAGCGTTCCCAAGATACATCGACTCCCGCGAATGGCAAACCTGCCGTGCCGCTGCCTTCCGGTCCACCGGGGACCTGCTCGTCCCCGTGGTCGTGCTGCTTGCGGCACCGACAGCGCGGTCACCGACGGTCCGCCCCGGGCCGTCTCGCGGCCGGCCATGCTCGGTCGATGATCAATTGGTGGGGTGCGCGGTCCCGCTTGGTGGAGTTACCCCTGCTGGTGTCGAGAACGGCCCACGCTGACGCTCGTCGATGTTGCCAGAACGGATCCAAACGTGTTGGAATGGCTCACATCGCCGCAGCGCGGGGGCAACCGCGCTGAGAACGGCCAGCACGGGAGCATCGCAGTGTCGGCAGCGCGCCGCTTCGGCAGGCGCTCGCCTTGCCGCATCGCCGGGCCATCTCCATGGCCACGGGCATGTCCCGGGGAGGCGGCCCTGGTCGCCGTGCGTAGCCCTCGGCCGGCGGCCCACGCGCTCGACGTCTGACCTGCCGGGGACGTCCGATCCGGTCTGCCAGCCACCAGTACCGGCGACGAGGTGAGAAGTAGTCATGATTTCCCGAGAGAGTTTCGCGGGTTGGTACCGGAACCGCTTCGTGTGGGTGGCGGTGATCCTGCTCGTGGTGTCGGTCGGAGCTGTCGTCCTGCTCAACCGGGCCGACCCGGCGGCGGAGCCGGCGGATCTGCAGGGGCAGATCACGGCCCGGATGCGTACCACGCTCGAACAGGCGGACCCCGGGCAGCACAACCACGCCGGGCACAGCGCCCAGCAGGCGGCCGCCGCGGAGGTGAAGCCGCAGGTGATCTGCGGGGTCCGCGTCTACGGCTACGAGCCGGCCGAGGTGACCGCGCTCGCCGACGTGCGGACGGTGTACGGCTTCCACCTCTGCGGGGTCGCCGAGCAGAAGCGGCCCTGGGACGTGGCGGTCAAGCTGGCCGGCCCGGTGATCATGGACATGTCCACCGACCCTCCGGGCATCCAGGTGGTCGAGGCGACCGCCGAGGTCAGGTTCGTCGACCGGCTGCGGGAGATGTTCCCGGACAAGTACGAGGAGCTGGCGCTCAAGGAGGCGTTGACCGAGTCGGAGATGGCCGACCAGCGCCGCCGGTACGACGCCGCAGCTGGGATGTGACCGCGCCGGACGGTCGGGCCTGGCGGTCGTGCCCGGCGAGGCCAGAGGCTGGACAGCCCGCGCGCCGGCCCCGCCGGTAGGTGTGGACCGCCCGCGTGCCGCGGTGGGCGCCGTTGCGGGCGATCCGGTCACCTCGATCCACATCAGACCATAAATAGATCAGTATTGATATCTAGGCCCATAGATGTAACAGTTGCTTTGGGAGCGTTCCCATTGTGATCTCTAGTACCGAAGAGCGGAGGATGAACAGTGCGTTCACACACGTCCGATCTATCCGGCGGGCGAACCCGGTCAACCGTCCGCCGGCCCCTCCAGGTGGTAGTCCTGCTGGTCGCCATGGTGGTCGGCACGCTGCCCTTCACCGGGGCGGCCCAGGCCCACGGCACCATCATCAACCCGGCGAGTCGTGCCTATCAGTGTTGGAAGACCTGGGGCAGTCAGCACATGAACCCGGCCATGCAGCAGCAGGACCCCATGTGCTGGCAGGCGTTCCAGGCCAACCCCGACACCATGTGGAACTGGATGAGCCAACTGCGGGACGGCCTCGCCGGCCAGTACCAGGCTCGCACCCCGGACGGGCAACTGTGCAGCAACGGCCTGACCAGGAACAACAGCGTGAACCAGCCCGGTGCGTGGAAGAGGACGAACGTCAGCCGCAACCTCACGGTCCAGCTGTACGACCAGGCCAGCCACGGCGCTGACTACTTCCAGGTCTACGTCACCAAGCAGGGGTTCAACCCCGCCACCCAGCAACTCGGGTGGGGCAACCTCGACCTGCTCACGACGACCGGGCGCTACGCGCCGGCGCAGAACATCTCGTTCAACGTCTCGCTCCCGTCACGCAGTGGGAACCACATCCTCTTCGTGATCTGGAGGGCGTCGCACCTGGACCAGACCTACATGTGGTGCAGCGACATCAACGTCACCTGATCGGCAAGACCGAGAGCCGCGACACCCGGTCCGGCCCAGGGCGTTGGCGTCCTGGGCCGGACCGCGGCCGTCCTCCGCACGGAGACAAGCTCTGCCGGGGCACCACTAACGGCTGAGGGCGGTTACCGTCGCGGAGACCGCCGCTTCGAACACCGCCTCGTCCGGCGGCTCCGCGATGGCGGTCAGTTGCACCACCACGAGGTTGTGACCGAGCCGGACCAGGCCATACAGGGTGGTACCGGTGATCTTGCTCGAGCCACTGCCGCTCGCGAGGTCGTACCGGATTCGCCAGGACTCCTCTCCCACCTGAGGCGCCGGCTGGGCGCTCACGGTGAACCGCACCGGTGAGCCACCGGGGGCGGTGGCGGTGAACCGGGTGCACGCGGCGCGGGCGGCCTCGGCCTCGCCGAGGAGAGTGTCGGGCACGGGGTGGGCGTACGAGGTGACGATCACGAGAATTGTCGATCCGCTGATGCTGTTCGGTGACTTCCTGGTGGCGAAGCCGCGAATCTCGTCGACCCGTTGGTCCGGCTTGATCCGGCGCAGAAAGTCGTCCCTGGCCAACTGCCGGCAGGCCGCCGGCTCGACAACGCTCCGGGACTCACCGGTGTCCTTCTGCTGCGGCTCCGGCTTCCAGAACGCCGGCAGTCTCGCCCGGACCGCGCCGGCGGCGGCGCCAGCCTCCGCGACGGTGAGCACCCGGCCAGGATCCGCACCGGCCGGCGAGGCGTTGGCGCTCGGAGCGACGGTGGTCGGTGACGGCACCCCCACGGCCGCCGGGGCAGTGGTCGCCGGTGTCGCGGTGGGCAGCGGCACCGGCCCACCGGGCAGGCCGACAAGGGCCGCGGCCCCGACCAGGAGCGCTGCCGTGACCGGAGCGAGCACCTGCCACACCCGTGCTCGCGGGCCATCCCGGCGGGCCGGCTGTCCGATCCGGCCGGGTCGTTGGCCGAGCCGTCCGGCGAGAGCGGAGAGCCCGATCAGGATGGGCGTCGTGAGCACCGCGAGGTAGAACCACCAGATCACCGGCACACCGACATAGAGCCGGAGCAGTGTCGCGTCCACGGTACGAACGGAGAGCACCTGGTGCACGAACTGCGAGGTACCGGTCAGTGCCGCGACGCCCGCCCCGGCGACGAGGGCCCTCCCCACGCCGGGGTCACCGCGCCCGGCGGCGAGCACCACGAGTGCCGCCCACCCGGCCAGGGCGCAGATCCATCCTCGCTGCTGGAGGAGGGCGACCGCGGCGTCCAATGTGGCCGGTGGATGCGTGAGCGCCTGCGCCGATGCGAGGCTCGCACCGATCAGCCCGGTCACCGCCACGACGGAGAGGACGGCGCGGGTGGCGAGGCGACGCCAGCCGATCAGGGCCACGACCGCCGTCGGCAGGGCCAGGCCCAGCCACGGCCACGGCGCGTCGGGCAGCGCGTAGACCAGCCAGGTGCGTATCGGCGCCGGCCATTCCAGGCCGGCGGCGAGTCTCGGCAACGGCCAGCAGATCGCCGTGACGGTCGCGGCGGCCGCCAGGTAGGTGAGCCCCCGCCGGAGGCGGGTGAACCGGTCCGGGCCCCGGCGGGCCGCCAGCCCGGCCAGCACGGTGCAGGCGGTGCCGGCGACCATGCCGGCGAGTGCGGCCAGGATCGCGCCCCACAGGCTGACGCCCAGGCTGGCGGTGCCGGTGGGGAACGACGTACTGGCGCCGGCCGGTCCGGTGGGGAAGACGAATCCGCCCACGGCGAGGCCGGCGGCGGCTGCGACGATCGGGAGCCAACGCCGTGACGGCGCACCGGTGAGTGCCCGGCGGTGCAGCGCGGGGGTCAGCCCGAACCCGAGCAGCACACCGACCAGCGCGGCCGACAGTACGGAGAGGTCGCGGTCGAAGGCCAACGTGAGCGCCGCATGGGCCGCCGCTCCCGCGACGATCGCCGTCACCGCCCCGGTCACCGCGGCCTGCATCGGGCCATCCACCGACACCTGCTGCCCGGCACGCAGCGCGGCGGCCCGCCGTTGGGGCGTCGGGTGCCGGGCGAACAGTCGGCGCAGCCGCCCGGGGTGCTGCGGTCGGGTCGCGGCGGCGGCCTCCAGCAGCCGGATCAGTGCGGTGGCGTCACCGGTCCGGCTGACCTGCTGATCCGCCTCGTGTTCGCGCAGTCGCAGCACCAGCGCCCGCAGGAGGGCGCTCACCAGCACCAGCACCAGCGCCCGGCCAGCCGTGACGAGCGGGAACGCAGGCAGCCCTACCGCGCGGATCTCGGAGACACTGGCCACTGCCACCGCCGGTACGACAAGCCACAGCAGACCACGTACGGCGGAGACCCACCGGACGTCCCGACCCCGCACGTGCGCCAGCTCGTGCTGGACGACCGGGTCGAAGCGCGCCGGATCCCGGTAGGCCACCGCCACCGCGGCCGGCAGCACCACGAGTGGTCGGCCGCCGGGCCGGACGGTGGTGAACGCCTGCCGCACCGATGGTCCCGCCACGAACAGTTCGGGCCGGTGCCGGCCGTGCAGCCCCTGCCGGTCACAGAGCTCGGCAAACCGCTGCTCGGCACCGGCGACGGGGCTCGCGAGTCGGGGGGGGGGGGGGGGGCCCCCCCCCCCCCCCCCCGGGGGGGCGGGGGGGGGGGCGGGGCCCCCGGCCCCCCCCCCCCCCCCCCCCGGCCGCCCCCCCCCTCTCATCGAGCGCGCCCCCCCCGGGGTGGGGGGCCGGGGGGGGGGGCGGGGGGGGGGGGGGGGGGGGGGGGGGGGCCCCCCCCCCCCCCCCCCTCGACCACCGGGGTCAGTGCGACGATCAGGGCGAGCCCGGCTACCAGCAGGACGCCACCGGTGAGCATCACCAACCCGAGTACCCGGGCCGGGTCGTACATGCAGGTCAAGTACTGCATCGTCTGGGTGGCATCGAACTCGGCGGGTTTGCTCAGGTCGACGTCATAGGCCCTGGTGCAGCGGAGCGCCGCCTCCCGGTAGGGCTGCGCCAGGGGACGGTTGCCGTAGAAGAACACGGTGCCCACCACGACACCGACGCCACCCACCAATCCGACGACCTGCAGATAGAGCCAGAGCAGGGGAGTGGGCGGCCCGGCGGGCCCCCGGGTCACCGGAGCAGCCGGCGGCTGCCCGTCGGTGCGGGTCACCTCGGCGCGGAAACGCGGTCGTGCGGGCGGCGCCCGCCGCGCCACCAACCGGCACCGGCCGCGCTCGCCTCGGCCGGAAGAACGTCGCCCGGACCCGACCTGACGGCCTGCGGCGCGAGCCGGGTCACCCCGGCACGAGCGGCGGCCTCGACGAGCTCGGGCATCCGCGTGTACGTGTCGACCATGCCACCCCTCCCGAGAGTAGGCATCAGGATACGCAACGTCCGCCAACCCGTCGGTGACGAGAGTGGACTGTCGGCTCGGCCGCCTACAGGCCGAAGTTGCTGCGGGCCTCCAGCTCGGCGAGGGTGGAGTCCAACATGGTGGGGAGGTCCCTGCGTGGATCGTCGGTCACGGTCAGATAGGAGCTGGTGACCAGACCCATGACCGCGCCCACCAGGGTCCGCACGGTGATGTCGTCCCTGTCGCGTCCGACGCGCTCCGCGAGGACCTCGGTGATCGCGCCGAATGCCTCCGCGAAGTCGTCGAGGATCCGTGCCCGAAGCTCGGGAACGGAGAGGATCAACGCGTGCCGCTCTCGTGCCAGCACCATCATTCCCGACCGGTCCTGCTGGTACGCCTCGTCCTGGTCGTCCTCGTACAGAGTCCGGATCGCCGCGCGAAGCGCGCTGATCGAGTTCACGTCCTCCGGCTGACTGCGCAGGGCGTCGATGAACAGCGGCGCCAGATCGTCGTGCAGGACGACGTCTTCCTTTGTGGGGAAATATCTGAAGAAGGTGGTGTGTGAGATCTCCGCGGCCTCGGAGATCTGACCGACGGTCGTTGCGTGATAGCCCTGCTCCAGGAACAGGCGGATCGCGTGCTCCCGGATCGTGGCGCGGGTCTTCGCCTTCTTCCGCTCGCGCAAACCCGGTGTGGACGGGGTCCCCTGTGAAGTCACGACGGACGATCCCTTTCTCGGCACCGTATCGGGGGCGATGTCCGTGGGGTGGGGTTCGGGCACGCCACGTGGACCGTCGTGGTGCTGGTCCGACAGCGTAGGTCGACCCGCTTGGGCTGGCCGGGCTGATCTGGTCAGGTCACGTTACCCCGCTGGCGCTGTGTCAATTCGAGCCGGTTGCCTCGTCTTGCGAGGGCGTGCGGCAACCAGGGTGGGCGGGGTGGAGACCAAAAACGTTATCGACTATCAATTGATAGTAGCTAACTAAAGTTAGTAGACTCTCCCCTGGGTGAGCCACGCAGGTCTGATCGGAGGGTCGTCATGGGAGCACTGCTCTACCGGTTGGGCCGCCTGTCGTTCCGGCGGCGAGGGCTCGTGCTGTCACTGTGGCTCGCCCTGCTTGTCGCGTCCGGCGCAGCCGCCGCCGCACTGTCGCAGGAGTCCACCGCGGTGGGTTCCTCCATCCTTCCCGGCACCGAGTCGCAGCAGGCGCTCGACCTGCTCAAGGAGCGCTTTCCCGAGCAACCCGTCGACGGCGCCAGCGCTCGGGTCGTCTTCGTCGCTCCCGACGGCGGGACGCTGCGGGACCCGGGGCCCGCCGCCACGCTCCAGAAGGTGATCGAGGCGCTGCGGGCGGCGCTGCAGGTGGCGCACGTCGTCGAGCCGATCGAGTCCGGCGTCCTGTCGCAGGATCGTCGAGTGGCCTACTCCGAAGTCACCTACCGCGTGTCCGGTGACAAGGTGACCGACGAGGCACGGACCGCGCTGACCGAGGCGGCCGACCTGGGCCGCGAGGGCGGGCTGCGAGTCGAGGTCGGCGGCGACGCCCTGGAGCCACAGCCCGAGACCGGCCTCCTTGAGGTCGTCGGTGTCGCCTTCGCCGGGCTCGTGCTGATCGTCGCGCTGGGCTCGCTGGTCGCGGCGACGCTGCCGCTGCTGACGGCCTTCGTGGGGGTCGGGATCAGCCTGCTGACCATCACCGCCGTGGGCGGCGTCATCAGCCTGAACCGCGACGCGGCCGTCCTGGCCCTCATGCTCGGCCTGGCGGTCTCCATCGACTACGCGCTCTTCATCGTCATGCGTTACCGCAACGAGCTGGTCGCCGGCCGTGAGCCGGAGGACGCCGCAGGGCGCGCGACGAGCACGGCCGGGTCGGCGGTGGTCTTCGCCGGCCTGACAGTGATCATCGCCCTGGCCGGGCTGGCGGTGCTCGGCATTCCGCTGCTGACGGAGGACGGTCTCGCCGCGGCGGGCGCCATCGCGGTCGTGGTGCTCGTGGCGCTGACGCTGATGCCCGCGATCCTCGGCTTCGCCGGCCGGCGAGTTCAGGGACGTGGGGGCCGGTTCCTCGGGATCTTCCGCGGACCCGATGCCGGCAGCGGATCCGCCCGGACGCTCGGCCAGCGATGGGCTGAGTTGGTGACCCGTCGACCGGTGGCGATGGTGCTGATCGCCGTGGCCGCGCTCGTGGTGATCGCGGTGCCCGCCACGGATCTCCGGCTGGGCATCCCCGACGACAGCACGGCCGCCGAGCACAGCACCCAGCGCAAGGCGTACGACCTGATCGCCGACAACTTCGGCGCCGGTGTCAACGGCCCGCTCATCGCGGTCGTCGACGCGGCCGGAGGCGGCGGCGCGCAGAGTGCCGCCGATCAGGCCAGGGCGGTGATCCTGGACCTGCCCGACGTCGCCGACGTCGCGCCGGCGGCGGTCAACGGTCGCGGGGACACGGCACTGCTGCAGATCGTGCCCAACAGCGGCCCGGCCAGCGAGGCCACCGAGAACCTGGTCGCGGACATCCGTGCGCAGACCGACCAGGTGGAGGCGAAGACCGGCGTCAACCTCTACGTCACGGGCCAGACGGCCATGAACATCGACTCCTCCGACCGGATGGGGCAGGCCCTGCTGCCGTACCTGACGATCATCGTCGGGCTCGCGTTGGTGCTGCTGCTGCTCGCGTTCCGATCGGTGCTCGTCCCCATCAAGGCCGCGATCGGCTACCTCCTGACGGTCGCCGCGACCTCTGGTGCGGTCGTCGCGATCTTCCAGTGGGGCTGGCTGTCCGACATCACGGGCATCGAGGACACGGCGCCGATCTACAGCCTGATGCCCATCCTGCTCGTCGGCATGTCCTTCGGGCTGGCCATGGACTACCAGGTCTTCCTCGTCAGCCGGATGCGGGAGGAGTACGCGCACGGGGCGGAGCCCACGGCCGCGATCGTCGCCGGCTTCCGGTACAGCGCGCGGGTGGTGACCGCCGCGGCGATCATCATGATCAGCGTCTTCCTGGGGTTCTTCCTCTCCGAGGACCTCTCGCTCAGGCTCTTCGGGTTCACACTGGCCGCTGCCGTCCTGTTCGACGCCTTCCTGGTGCGGATGACGCTCATGCCGGCAGCCATGGCACTCCTCGGCCGGAGGGTGTGGTGGCTGCCGCGCTGGCTGGACCGCGTGCTGCCGAACGCGAACCTCGAGGGCGGAGACGAACGGTCCGAGACGACGACGCCGCGGGCCGCCGCGGCGGTCAGCTCAACGTGAAGGACACGTCGTCCACGTCGAAGGCCGTGACGCCGTTGCCGGCCGTCTCGCTGGCGAGGAAGCTGGCCGTCGCGGTGCGCTCGGTCGTCGCCGTCCCGGTCGACATCCCATATTGCCGCCACTGCGCCCCGCCGTCGAAGGCCAGCGAGAACCTCGTCTTCGGCGGTACCCCGGTGACCGCCAGCCCGACGTTCAGGTAGTCACCGCGGCGGGTCTCCGTGGTGATGGTCCGGACCCAGAAGCGGACCGTCAGGTCGCAACCGGCCGGCACCGTGACGCTGGTGCGCAGCAGGTCGCCACGCGTCACGTCCAGCCCCGCGAAGGCGGCGTACGCCTGACCGGTGTGTGCGGGCCGGGTCGCGTCGCCGAACACGACGAGGCGAGGGCCGGCGGTCCAGCCGGTGGTGCCGAGCTCGAACCCTGGGTTGGCGTGGATCTGTCCGGTGCAGGGCGTGTCGGCCGCCTGCCGGTCGGAGGATCCACCGCCCGACGGCACGAGCAGCAGGACCGCGGCCGAGACAGCGGAGACGAAGGCTTTCATCAACCCTCCCCAAGGTCAATGCATTCAAGGCAGTCGATTCAAGTTGACAATGCGTGATGGACGTCGGTGCGTCAAGCACGTCCCAACGTTCGCTCGGTGCGGGCGGCTGACCGGACTGCCCCCGCGCTACCGGCGGCGCCGGGCGTCGGCCTCGGTGTCGAGCAGGTCGTTGAGCGTCAGCGCCGAGTTGATCAACGAGAGGTGGCTGAATGCCTGGGGGTAGTTGCCGATCTGCTCCCCGGTCGCGGCGATCTCCTCGGCGTAGAGGCCGAGGTGGTTGCTGAAGGTGAACATCTTCTCGAACGTGAGACGGGCGTCGTCGAGGCGTCCGGAACGGGCCAGCGCCTCGACGTACCAGAAGGTGCACATGTTGAAGGTGCCCTCGTGGCCGGGGAGACCGTCGGGGGAGTGGACCGGGTCGTACCGGTGGACCAGGCTGTCGGACACCAGTTCGCGCTCGATCGCCGTCAGTGTGGACTGCCACAGCGGGTCGCTCGGCGTGACGAAGCCGACCGCCGGCATGGCGAGCAGCGCCGCGTCCAGCACGGTCTCGCCGTACGCCTGCACGAAGGTGCCGCGGCCCCGGTCGTAACCGCGGTCCATGACCTGGTCGTAGATGCGGTTGCGTTGCTCGGTCCAGCGGGTCATGTCCCCGGGGCGACCGGTGCGGGTGGCCAGCCGGATGGCCCGGTCCAGCGCGACCCAGGACATCACCCGGCCGAAGGTGTAGTTGCGGGGGTGGTGGCGGCTCTCCCAGATGCCGGCGTCGGGCTGGTCCCAGTGCTGGCAGAGCCAGTCGACGAGCCGCACGGTGCTCTTCCACACCTGGTGCGAGACGCGGATGCCCTGCTCGTCGGCGAGGTGCATGGCGTAGAGCGCCTCGCCGTGGATGTCGAGCTGGAGTTGGTCGGCGGCGCCGTTGCCGATCCGCACCGGTCGTGAGCCGCGGTAGCCCTCCAGGTGATCGAGAACCTCCTCGTGCAGGTCGGACGAGCCGTCCACCCGGTACATGATCTTCAGTGGATCCTGGAGGTCGCCGGCCTCACGGATCCGCTCGTCCAGCCAGTCCATGTACCGGCTGACCTCTTCGGTGAAGCCCAGGCCGAGCAGCGCGTGCACCGAGAACGACGTGTCCCGTACCCAGGTGTAGCGGTAGTCCCAGTTGCGGGTGCCGCCCACCAGCTCGGGCAGCGCGGCGGTGGGCGCGGCGATCATCGCACCGGTCGGTGCGTACGTCATGAGTTTCAGCGTGATGGCGGAGCGCTCGACCATCTCCCGCCAGCGGCCGGTGTAGCGCGAGCGTTCGACCCAGCGCCGCCAGTAGTCCCGGGTCCACTCGAACATGCCCTGGATCTCTTCGGCCGCGATGATGCGCGGCTCGGTGCCGCCGGTCTCCAGGACCACCCCGCCGGTGTCGCCCTCGTTGAGGGTGCCGTACGCGACGAGGTCGTCACCCTCGAAACGGATGTCGCCGTGATCGGAGATCAACCGCCGCGTGGGGTCGACCGGGTTGAACGTCAGCGACGCCGACCGGCCGCGGAAGACGTAGCCGTTGGGGTGGCGCTCCAGTTGGTGCCCCTCGCGGGCGTAGTCGAACCGTGGCCGGCACTCCACCTGGAAGCGCATGCTGCCGCGGACCATGGTGACGATGCGGACCAGGCGGTGCGCGTCGGTGGCCCGCTCACCGGTGACCGGCATGAAGTCCATCACCTCGGCCACGCCGTCGGCGCTGATGAACCGGGTGATCAGGATGGGGGTGCCGGGGAGGTAGAGCTGTTTGGTCACGTACCGCACGTCGTGTGGCGCGATACGGAAGTAGCCGCCCTTCTCCTTGTCCAGGAGCGCGGCGAAGATGCTCGGCGAGTCGAAGCGCGGCGCGCAGAACCAGTCGACGGTCCCGTCGCACGTCACGAGCGCGGCGGTCTGCAGGTCGCCGATAAGTCCGTGATCTTCGATCGCCGGATAGCTGTCCACGTCTCTCCCCGGTTCGGCGGCGTCCTGCGCATCGAACCTAAGGGGTGAATTGTCGAGTTAGGCGAGATTCACGTTTCAGCCACCCTGTTGCGTGCCCCAAGGTGCCCCGACCTGGTCGGCGGAGCCCGCCGGTCGCCTGACCCGTGCTGGCCAGCCGGCTGGAGGTCGGGCATGGTGGGCGGATGCGACAGGTCACGGCGACCACGGTGGGCCACGGCTGCCGGGCCGCGGTGGCCGCCGCGCAGCTGGAGTTCGCCGGTGCGGTGCTGGCGGCCGAGGAGGGCCTCACCGTCATCCTCGGGGCGGCAGGTCGCTGACCGCCCCCTCGGCGCGGTGTGCACGAGCGCCCGTCATCGATATTGCTGGATCGGCCGCGGGTGTGCTGGAATGGCTCACATCGCCGCGGCACGGGGGCAACCGTGCCGGCAACGGGCAGCACGGGAGCATCGCAGTGCCGGCAGCGCGCCACTTCGGCGGACGCGCGCCGCATCGCCGGGCCATCTCCACGACGACGGGCCGGTGCCCGCCGTACGTGCCCCGACTCCGCATTTCCACGACACCGAGACGATCGCCCTCGCGCTGCGAAGGCGTCCACATCGTGATGTCCGGGAAAATACTCAAGGCCCCGCCCCCGCGGTGGGCGCCCCACGTCATGGAGGATGACCATGCGCCGTTCCCTCGCGGTGATCACCGCCGCCCTGCTGCTCGGCACCACGGCCGGCAGCGTCCCGGCCGCCGCGTCGGGTGCCCCCCACCGCTCGTGCACCCGTGGCCTGCTGTTCTGTGAGGACTTCGAGCGGCTGCCACCGGGCGGTGCCAGCACGTTGGACTGGGGCGTCGACACCCGCAACGGCACGCTCACCGTCGAGCGCGCCCGGCACGGCAACCAGGTGCTGCACGTCCACACGGTGGACAACGGGCGTGCCTTCCTGCGCGTCGACGACTTCGCCGCACCGGGCAACCGCTTCTACGGCCGGATGCGACTGCGTGTCGATGCCTTCCCCACCGCCCCCGACTGGGCGCACTTCACGTTGGTGGAGGCGACCGGCACCGGGAGCCCGGAGGTCGTCCGTCCGGTCGGCGGCCAGTACGCGCCCACCGTCCCCGGGACCTTCTGGGGTGTGGGCGCCGACGGTGGCCCGACCGGCGACTGGACCAACTGGCGGGAGTCCGCCCCGGTCACCGAGGACACCTGGCAGTGCTTCGAGTGGAAACTCGACCCCGCGGACAACCGCGTCACCGTGTGGATCGACGGCGTGGCCAACCCGGAACTGACCGCTTCCACGACCGAGCACGGCGGCAACGACGTGCCCTTCATCCTGCCGGCGGTGAACACCGTGAAGGTCGGCTGGCAGCTCTACCAGGGTGGCACCACGCCGGGCGAGTTCGACCTCTGGATCGACGACATCGCTCTCTCCACCAAGAGACTCGGCTGCTGACGGATCGCACACCCGACCGCCCGGCCCGCGCTGGGGGCGTGTTGCGCAAGCGTTTGTCGAGCCGACACCTGCGCGACACGCCCCATCAGTGCCGCGGACCGAGCTGGCTGATCTCGTACCCGTCGGGGTAGCTCCTGGCGGTGATCCCGTCGGCGAACATCGCCGTCGTCCGTGGCGCCCCGAACCAGCGTTGCAGCCGCGAGCGCGTCCGCAACGCCAGGTGCAGGCCAGCCCGGACCGGCCACGCCGGCTCGTCGACCTGCGTGGCGCGCCGCAGCGGGGCGTCGTACATGGCGCTGACCAGCGCGTTTCCCAGCGGTGCGAGCACCCGCGGGATCCGGGTGAGCATCAGCATCCGGGTGGCCCGCTCGATCGCCGCCGCGTCGTCGTTGGGCCGCAGGTGAGCCGCGTCGTGCGCGGTGAACCAGGTCTCGAACTCGTCGTACGACCCGGGAATGTCCGTGATGCCCATCCGCCGGCCGAGCTCCCGGTAGAACAGGTACGTGGCCTGCCGCTCGTGGCAGCAGGGCGGGCGCCACCCGTACTCCTGCAACCAGCGCGTCGGGATCACGACCAGGCAGCCGAGGACGTAGAGGAAGTCGTCGTTGCCGATGTCGTACGGGCGGTGGATCTGGTTGACACGCCGCAACGCGTCCCGGCCACGAGGATTCTCGAACCCGTTGAGCACCATCTCGTACATCAGCAGGCCGGTGTCGTCGATCCGCTTCTGGGTGCGCTCGGTCAGCTCGCCGGTGGCCGTGTGCACGGCGGCGATGGCGGGGATGGAGAAGGACCTGTTGAATGCCAGGTTGAGCCCGAGCTTCATGTCCCACGGAAACTCGTAACGCAGCATGGTCTGGTAGATGTCCAGGTAGTCGCGCTCCGGCAGCAGAGCACGGGTCCGGGTCAGGTTCGCGTAGCGGCCTCTCATCGGCGGGTGTCTCCAGCAGTGGGATGCGGGGCGCTCTCGGCGGTGTGCTCGCCGCTGGCGGCGAGTGTCTGCGCCACCACCGGTGAGCGGGCGTAGGCGTCGGTGACGAGCGTCAGCCACGCGACCTCGCCAGCGTAGCCACCGTCCGGGCGGTGCAGCTCGTCCGCGGGCTGCGGGACCGCGGCCACGAGACCTGCGCCATGCCGACGCAGCGCGCAGGCCAGGTGGGCGGCCTCGACAGCCGCCTGCCGCTCCTCCGTGGTCAGCGCGGCCCGCTCGGCGAACTGCTCGGCCAGCGCCGTCACGCCGACGTCGGTGTAGGGGCGGAGCGCCAGGCGGCCGTCGCGGATCTCGGCCACCCGGCGGGTCAACGCGTAGTCGATGTCGCCCAGCGCCGCGAGAGTGCGGCGCAGGGCGGGATCGAGTTCGAGTTCGGGAAGGGCCGCGATCAGGTCGCTCCAGAGCGGTTCGAGTCTTCGGTAGGAGTGGAAGTCCTCCCATCGCCGGCTGATCTTGAGGGTGGGCCCCCACGCCGGCATGGTGAGCCCGGTGGTGATCAGCAACGCGCCGATGGTCACCAGGACCGCGGCGATCTGCCGCTCGCCGGTCGGTTGGTGGCCGGCCCAGTAGGCGATGAGATACACGATCTTGTTCGTGCTGTAGAGCAGCGCGAAGGCCGCGCCAACGGCGGTGATGCGAAGGCCGCGGCGCAGCCAGGGCCGCCCGCAGATCTTCGCGAAGCTCCAGCACAGCCGGGTGATGTCGAAGCAGTAGGCGAAGAAGCCGAGCAACAGGAAGATCAGCAGGTAGGCGGTCACGACGGGGTCGGTCGCGTACTCGACAGTCAGCAGCACCGGGTCGTCGTAGGTCAGGGTGTACGCGAAGAGACCGGCCATGACGAGGAAGGCGAACCCGGTGACCCACACCCACACGCGGGCGCGAGCGGCGGCCTTCGCCGGAGGAAGCGCGAAGTGCAGGAGCATGATCTCGGCGTTCGCCGAGATGGTCAGTGCGCAGCCGTGGGAGATGACCTTGGCCAGGTTGGGTAGGCCGGACGCCTGGTCGATCGCGGCCGCGATCGGCGGGATGGCGGCGGTGATCCCGGCGGCGAACGCGCCAAGGCCCAGACAGATCGCACGGCGGGCCTGGCTCGGGTGCCGGCGTTGAAGGCGCACCATGTACGCGACGGCGATCCAGCCGGCGACGGCACAGACGGTGTACAGGACGGTGTCCATCGCCGCGCTACCAGTGGGGGCGTTCGAGTGAGTGCCGCAGCCGGCCGTACACCTCGGCGTCCTGGCCGTCCAACGGTTCGTCGTCTCCGTCGCCGAGCCCGCCGCGGAGCCGCCGGAGGAGGAGCGAGCCGATCATCTCGGCCTCGCGTTCCTCGGCCGCGGCGTAGTTGCTGCGGCCGAGGCTGCGCCGGACCAGCTGCGGGTCGAGATCCGGCAGCAACAGCCGGGAGGCGTCCGCGTCCAGCACCTCGGTCGCCTGGTGGCCGGCGAGCAGGTGACCCAGCTCGTGGCCGATGATCAGCTGTTGGTGCAGCGGCGAGGTGTCCTGCTCGAAGAAGATGGCGTCGAAGTCGCCGGTGGGCACGCACATACCGCACACGGTCTGCGCCGGCAGCTTGATCGGCACCAGGTGGATGGGCCGCCCGCGGCGTTCACCGAGGGTGCCGCACAGCGTCTGGATGTCGAACGGTGTCGGCACCTCAAGCTCGGCGACGATCCGCTCGCAGCGCTTGCGTAATCGGTACAACCTCACGTCAGCGTTCCCCTGCTCGTCGACGTACTCCCACCGGAGGATGTGCACGGCTATTTGCGTTCGTCAGGCGTGGAACTGGTCGCACCAGCCTCGGCCACGGCCCGCAGGCGGACCACCATCTGCTCGATGAGCTGGGTGTCGGTCGCGGAGAGGCCGTTGTCGGCGAGCACCTGGCGCAGCGCCACCTGCTTGACGTCCATCCGACGCAGCTCGCTGAGCAGCGTGATCTGGTCCTGTATCCGCCGTGCCGCCGCGTCGTCGACGAAGTAGCCCGAGTTGACCCCGAAGGCGGTGGCCAGGGCGCGGACGTGTGAGGTGCGGGGGTCACTTGCCACACCACGGCGTAACTCTCCGATGTAGGCCGCGCTGATCGTGACGCCTGTCTCGGCCGCCGCATGGTTGATCTTGTCGGCGATTTCCCTGTTGGTGTACTTGCGCCCAGGCTCGTCGGAGTCGCCGAGCTCGTCTGGGGTGGGTCGGATTTCGTCGAACAAATATTCGAGCCTTGCCGCCAGCGTGTCGAGGGGTGGTAACTCCTGCTCCGTGTGCCGATCCACCATGATCCTTCACCCTCCAGCGACCGAAACGACAGTGTCGCAGATGCGTGCCGCAGTGAAACAGACGTTGACACGTGAACCGAACGTGAGCGTATGCTCGCTCCTGTTTGGAGCAACGGGCGTTGAGCCGGAAGCCAATCTGCTCAACACCTGTTGTGCGGCGGATGGGGTCGAGGTCCGACCACCCAAACCGAAGGTGCCGTGGGAGGGGTCAGCTCCGCAAGGAGCACCAACGGGGGGACTCCTCCTGCAGCACTGGTCGACGTACTGGCGGTCTTCCAGTCGCCGTCGCCGTACAGGGCGGTGCCGACCATGGCACCCAACGCGGCGGACAGATCACCGCGGTCGAGCGCGGCGTCTACCTTGGTCGGTGTCGACGGCGGCGGATTCTGGAAGACGTGATGCTCATGGCGCACCGGGACATCCTCCCGCACCGGGCGGGGCCGAGGTGGCGCCCGGCGGGTGGGTCGTGGACAGGTGGCCCGTGACAGCGCAGCTCGCCGCCATCGTGCAGCCCTGGGTTGATGAGCCCATCGATGTCGAGTCGGACTCCTGGTTCGTCAGCTCTGCGCACGTCACTGCTCGACGCGAGTCGTTGGGTCATCGGAGCCAGATGACGGCGGCGATGAGGGCGAGGTTGGACCGGTGGGCGGATGCGCGTTTGGCGTATCGGGTGGCCAGGTCGCACCACTGCTTGAGGCACGTCGAGATGTCTGGAGAACCGTCCCGTTCTGCATGACGACGCAGTCCGGGCTGCTGGCCGGACTGCGTCGTAACGCCACGAGGTCTGCCGCTGGTCAGCGTCTGCGTAGTCGGGGGCCGCCGGCCGCCCACAGTAGTGTGGCAATGACGATGGTGAGCAGCGCGCCCAGCACGAGGATGGCCCGCACCCAGGTGTCGGTGATCGCGGCGAAGACGAAGAACCTGCCGACGAGCTGGACGCCGAGCAGCACGGTCAACAACACCCGGTGCCAGCGTCGGCCAGTGTGTAGCCGGAGCGCCAACCAGGCGTACGCGATCCCGAAGCTGAGGTGAAACGCGTGCGGAATCCCGAGTTCATAGGGCGGGGTCACCAGCGCGTACACGTGCTCGACCACCAGTGTCCAGGTCAGCGCGATCGCCGTCCGTAACCGGGCCGAGCGCCCCTCGCGCCCGGGTGAACGCCGCGCGTCTGGGCCGGCTGTCCGGTCGATCGCAGTAGCCCCACTCGTCGCATCTGGCACCACAGCTCCTCCGATAGGATCGATCGAGAAATTCTCGATCGAGCCTAACTGGTGACGGCCCTATGATCCAGACATGAGTGCTGCACGATCCCCGGCCGACGCCTCGCGGCTCACCTTCCTGCCGGCCGACGTCATCACGGCCATGCAGATCAGCACCATTCACCGGCGCAGTCAGAAGATCTTCAATGAGGCGCTGCGGCCACTGGGATTCGAGGAACGCCACTTCGCGGTCTTGGCCGTCCTCGACGGCCGTGGCCCGCTCACCCAACGCCAGCTTGCCCACCTGCTTGATCTCGACAAGTCGGCACTGGGCCGGATCGTCGACGATCTTGAGCGGCAGCGGTTGGCCGAACGCCGAGCGGTGCCGACCGACCGTCGTGCCCACACCATCCATCTCACCGACCTTGGCCGCCAGCGCATCGACGAGGCGCAGCGGATCGCCGGCAACGTGGGCCGGCAACTCTTTGCGCACCTTCCCCCGAGTACTCGGCGGGCGTTCGACCAAGCCCTGCGACAACTGCTGGACGGCGCCGAGGCCGACCCCTCCAGCCCAACCAAGGAGGGCCAGCCGTAAGCGGCCCGCCGCCGGGCGCGGATACGGCGCTGGCGCCACGGCCGGCGGCTCGGACAGTCTCGGCGTAGTGCGTGGACTTGGGCACCTTCGACGAGCTGTTGCGTCGCAGGGCTGGCGGAGTCGACGCCTGGTCTTCTTTGTAACCAAGGCAGCGAGGACCGCCTAACTGCCGAGGAACGGAAATGCCCGCCGCACCTCCGTCAGGAACTCGGCCCGCCGAGCGGCGTAGGTGGTGACCGCTGCCCAGAGCGCTTCCAGCGCCGCCTGCAACGGATCGGGCTCGCCAGCGGCAGTGAGCGCCGGCACCGCCATCGCGACCGCATTCACCGGGGCGTCGAGAAGCGCACCGAGCGGATCGGCCGGGGCCCAACCCGCGGCGCGCAGCGAGACCGTGGCGAACGTGACGGCCGGCTCACCCCGGATCCGTGCCCACAGCGCCATCGGGTCGGCGAATTCGGCGGGTAGCGGCTCGCCCCGATCCAGCGCCGTCCACGCCGGCCTCATCCAGTCGAGGTCCGCGACGCCGGCGACGGTGAACGCCTGCCGCGCCGCCCAGACCGCGATCTGCCGCTGACTGACGGCATCGGCATCGGCCACCCTGTCGACCAGGTCTCGGTCGAGCTGCACGATCGCCTGGATGTTGCCGCTGACGCGCCGGAGCCGCTCACTCGGCAGGCGTCCGCCCCAGCGCCGTCGCTCCTCCCGCATGCGGTACGCCTGGTCGCGGCGTTCCCGTTCCAACCGCGTGAGCATCTCGGCCTCGACCTGCTCCCACAGGGTGGGCGGGGGTGGCAGTGCGCGGGCCCACGCGTGCCAGTAGGCGGCGGCGCCGCTGGTCTGGCGCAGGATCGCGTCGGAGCGCGTCCCACCGGCACTCGGGTCGCCGGCCGTACCACCGGCACTCGGGTCGCCGCCCGTTTCGGCTTCCGGCCACAGGCACAGCAGGTAGCGGTCCGGCCGCCGATCCAGGTAGGTGTCGTCATCCTCGTCAAGCTCGTCCGGGTCGAGCCCGCCGAACGGGTCGCTTCCCTCGGCCATGCCCGTGGCGCAGTACCGGACGCGGTAGACCGGCAGCCGCCCGGTGTCCTGCCCCTCGGGGATCAGCGGCAGCCGGGCGAGTGCCCCGTCCCCCCACGGAACCAGGTCGACGACCCCGGCCCTCAGCAGGAACGGCGCCTCCACCACCTCCTCCCACATCTCCGCCGCGGCTGGCGGCTCATCGTCGTGCACCTCGATCGTGAAACGGACCCGCCCGGTGTGGGTGCCGGTCATGAGGAACAACGTGCCCGGCTGACCGGCCCCGCAGAGGCCGTTCACCTGCCCGGCGAACGCCCTGTCCATGTTCGGCAGCTCACTACTCGTCACGTAGATCTGCCCGTAGGCGACAGGTGCCTCGCCGTCGAAGAGAACGCGCATCGGCCGATCCTGTCATCGACAGGCGGCCGCCCGCCGCCCGCTGTCCGTACGTCGTGCGGGCGGCCGTCTCCAATGGACCGCCGTCGGGCCCCGGTTCGCCGTGTGCGGCGCAGGCGGGGTCAGGCGCTGACGGGCAGGTGGTGGGGTCAGGAACGGCGGCGGGCTCTGACGACCACGTCGTGGACCGAGGCTTCCTGGCCGCGGTGCCCCGTCACGACCCGGTGCGACTCCCGAGCGGTCACGACCTCCCAGACGTGCGGGTCGAGGCGTGCGGTGATGTCGGCGGCTGTCACCGAGGCCGAGGCGGGCGGTTCGGTCGCGCCGTGCCCGTGTCCGGTGCTGGCGGCGTGGTCCTCGTGGTGGAGGTGGCCGACGATGAGCAGGGTGCCCGCCGGGGCGACCCAGGACGCGATGCGGTCGTAGAAGTCCAACTGCGGCATCGCGGGATGCGCGTAGTGGGTGGTGACCAGGTCGTACCGCGCGTCCGGCTGCCACGTGGACAGGTCCGCCCGCACCCACCGCACCCGTGCGGCGACGCCGCTGGCGGCGGCGCGCTCGGCCGCGCGGGCGAGCGCGGCGGGGGCGATGTCCGCCGCGGTGACCTGCCAGCCACCGGTGGCGAGCCAGACGGCCTCGGCTCCGGCGCCGCAGCCGGCGTCGAGGGCCGTCGCGGGCGTCAGGTCACCGACCTCCCGCATCAGGTGCGGGTTGGGTTCGGTGGCGGCCATGGCTCCGGCACGATCGCCGTCCCAGATCTGGTCCCAGTAGTCCCTGTCGAACGAGTGCGTCATCGTGCGTCTCCGTTGGTGGTGGGGGCGGGGCCAACGCGGCCACGGCGGCTCAACGGTGACCAGTAGCGGACGGATCCGCAAAACTTTTTGCCAAATGGCAAACTGGGGGTCATGGACGATCCGACCGACCGCACCCTCGACGCCGTCGGGCCGCGGCTCAAGCAGCTGCGGCAGCGCCGCGACATCACCCTCACCGACCTCGCCACGGAGACCGGCATCTCCACCAGCACCCTCTCCCGGCTCGAGGCCGGCCTCCGGCGTCCCACCCTGGAACAGTTGTTACCCCTGGCCCGCTTCTACGGCGTCACGCTGGACGAGCTCGTCGACGCGCCGCCGACCGGCGACCCCCGCATCAACATGCGCCCGCTGCCCACCAGCGACGGCTCCACGGTCCTGCCCCTGACCCGCCGGCCCGGAGGCATCCAGGCCTACAAGTTCGTCCTCCCGACCGGGCGCGACGACGCCCGACCCGACCTTCGCACCCATGAGGGCTACGACTGGGCCTTCGTCCTCAACGGCCGACTCCGTCTCGTGCTCGGCGAGCACGACCTCATCCTCGAACCGGGCGAGGTCGCCGAGTTCGACACCCGCACCCCGCACTGGTTCGGTGCGACCAGCTCGGGGCCCGTGGAGTTCCTCAGCCTCGTCGGCAAGCAGGGTGAACGCGCGCACATCCGCGCCAGCCCCCAGCAGCACGAATCGAGTTAGGGGCGTGTCCGCAGGCGGGCAACGGCCTGGCGGAGCGTGCAGACTGCCGTTGGCGATCTCCACGGTGGTGCCGGTGGGTTGGTCGATGCCCGTGCCCGCCGGCCAGCAGGGGTCGGCTGAGCCTCCACCGTCCGGACCGCCGCACACGCACCGCATGCCGTTTCGGGCGGCGTCGTGGACGTTCCGCGCGGCAAACCCCGGTGTCACGCGTCGCGGCGCCGGAACGCCACAGCGGCGAGCGTGAGGGCGCAGAGTGTCCACGCGACCGATGCGGCGGCGCCGTGCGACGGGTCGAGGGCGGCGGTGTCCGGCAGGTACGCGGCGCTGGCGCTGGACCGGGCCCGCAGCAGCGGGCCGGCGACGAAGTACAGACCGAGCAGCAGGATCGCGGCGGGCACCGCGCGGCGGACGACGCTGGCGACCGCTGCCGCCAGCAGTGTGGTGAGCGTCAGGTACGCGGTCGCGGCGGGTGTCCAGGTCGCCCCGTCGGCCGGCAGGGTGCTGGTGGCCGCCGTCGCGGCGGCCACCGGGAGCGTCAGCGCGGCGAGCGCGAGGGCCTTCGCGCCCAGCAGGGGCAGGCGTCGGGGCATCGCGAGCAGGGTGGCTCGGATCTGGTCGCCCTCCTCGTACTCGGACGTGGCCGCCAGCACGCCGAGCACCAGGAATCCCGCCTGGGCGTAGCCGAGCGGGGCCAGGGCGGGGTTGTCGCTGAGCGGCTCACCGCGGGACTCGGCGGACGCGTACGCGTACGTCAGCAGGAGGTTGGCGGCCCAGGTCAGCAGCACGGTCCGGCGCAGCGACGGCAGGGTCAGCAGCTTGCGCAGTTCGGCGCGGGCCGTGTTCACGCGTCGCGCCGCTGGAACAGGACGGCGCCGACCGCGAGCAACCCGACGATCCAGGCCGTCATCACCAGCCCGGCGGTCACCGGGGCGATCTCGACGGGGAAGTCCCCGCCGCGGATGAACATCTGCGCTCCGACGATGTCCGGCAGGTAGGAGGCGAGGTCGGTGACCTTTGTCAGCAGGTACGACACGGACACCACGGTGCTGTTGATGATCAGCAGGGTCAGCGGCACGATGCCGTTGCGGGTGATCAGCGTGATCGCGTACGCGAGGAGTGCGGTCAGCGTCCAGTAGAGGATCGCGGCGGCGACTCGCGCCGGGGCGGGTGCCGGCGCGTGGTCGCCGTGCAGCACCCGGGTGAGGGTGAGCGTGGCGGCGGTGGTGACCGTTGCCTGTGCCGCGACGACAAGCACCAGCGCGGTGGTCTTCGCCGCGAGCAGACGCAGCCGGTTGGGCACCGCGGCGAGCGTGGCGGTGAGCTGGCGGGCGCCGGGAGCGTCCCGGCCGGTGGACGTGTACTCGCTGCTCACCACGATGACGCCGAGGACCATCGGACCGATCAGGCCGACACCCAGGTCGCGCAGGCCCAGGTCGGACGTGTCGGTGAGGGTGCCGGCGGCGATCGCACGCCGGGTGTTCGGCGCGTTGAGCAGCACGATCACCGGTGCCACCAACGTGCCCAGCACCAGGCCGACCCAGGCGGTGGGCAGGCCGAGCAGCTTACGGAGTTCGGCGCGGACGGCGTTCACCACGCGCCACCCGCCTCGGTGGTGGTCAGCGCGAAGAAGGCGTCCTCCAGGGTGGGGTGACCACCGGTGACGTCGGCGAGTCCGCCCTGGATCACGATCCGGCCCCGGTCGATGATGACGACGTCGTCGGCGATCTCGGCCAGTTCGCCCATCAGGTGGCTGGACAGCAGGACCGTGCGGCCCTGTGTGGCGCTGTCGCGCAGGAATCCGCGCATCCAGCGGATGCCGGCCGGGTCGAGGCCGTTGACCGGCTCGTCCAGGACCAGCACCTCGGGGTCGCCGAGCAGTGCGGTGGCGAGCCCGAGCCGGCGGCTCATGCCGAGGGAGAACCGCCCGGCGCGCTTGCGCGCGTCGGCGGTCAGGCCGACGAGGTCGAGGACCTCGTCGGCGCGGGAGTCCGGCAGGCCGTTGCTGGCGGCCACCCACCGCAGGTGGGCGCGGGCCGTGCGGGCCCGGTGCGCGCCGCTGCCGTCGAGGAGCGCGCCGACGGTCGTCAGCGGGCGGGCCAGGTTCCGGTACGGGCGCCCGCAGACCAGTGCGGTCCCGCTCTGCGGGCTGTCCAGGCCGAGCAGGATCCGTAGCGTGGACGTCTTGCCGGCTCCGTTCGGCCCGAGGAAGCCGGTGACGCGGCCGGGTCGGGCCTCGAAGGTGACGTCGGACAGGATCCGCGTCCCGCTCCTGATCTTACTGACGTGATCGATCGTGATCATGAGTCGAGTCAACAGGTGCTTCGGCGCGCACACATCGGACCGTTCTCGCAACCGGGCGGCCGGGTCGGTCCACGGACCGTCAGACCCTGGTCTGAGAACTACAGTCGGGGTGGTGAACGCCCATCCGCGCCCCTCCGGACGGTCCAGGGTCGTGCCGGTGGTCGCCGTGGTGATCAGCGTGCTGGTGATGGCCATGTGCACGGTCGGCACGCAGGGCCCGCTCGCGGTCGTACTGCCGCCGTTGCTGGTCGGCGGCGCGGTCACGACGGCGCTGTGGGCGGTGCGGCGGTCCCGCGCCGACCGCGCCGCCTACGAATCGAGGCTGACGGCGTGGGCCGCGTCCGAGGCGGTGCTCGCCGAACGGTTGCACATCGCCCGCGACCTGCACGACATCGTCTCGCACGGCCTGGGTCTGATCACGGTCCGCGCGGCGGCCACCCGGCACCTGCCCAAGCCGGCCGAGGTGGCGGTGGCGCTCACCGACATCGAGGACGCGAGCCGGCATGCGACAGCCGAGCTGCGCCGCATGCTCACCGTCCTGCGTGAGCCGTCGGCCGAGAGCAGCCGTGCGCCGATGGACAACCTCGACGACCTCCCCGACATCGTGCACGGCGCGTCGCTGGCCGGGATCCGAGCTGGGCTGACGGTCGAGCCGCTGGGCCCGGTGTCGCAGGGGGCACAGGTCGCCGTCTGCAAGACCGTGCGGGAGGCGCTCAGCAACGCGGCGCGGCACGCCGGCCCGACGGACGTGCGGGTGCGGGTGTACCGGGACGGGACGTACGTGGTGGTCACGGTCGCCGACACCGGCCCGTCGGTCGACGGATGGCGAGCGTCGCCGGGCGCCGGACACGGGCTGGCCGGGCTGCGGGAGCGGGTCGGCAGTCTCGGCGGCACCCTGTCGGCCGAGCGCGTCGACGCGGGCTTCCGCCTCACCGCGCGGATCCGGGACGAGGCGGCGTGAGCGACATCCGCGTGCTGCTGGTGGACGACCAGGCGCTGCTCCGACACAGCCTCGCCATGATCATCGACAACGAGCCGGACCTGACCGTCGTCGGCGAGGCCGGCGACGGTGCCCGGGCCGTGGCGTGCGCCCGTGCCGCCCGGCCCGACGTCGTCCTGATGGACGTCCGGATGCCGCATCTGGACGGCCTGCAGGCCACCCGGCGCATCTGCGCCGACCCGGCCCTGTCCACCGCCCGCGTCCTGGTCCTGAGCATGTTCGAGCTGGACGAGTACGTCTACGAGGCGTTGCAGGCGGGAGCGTCCGGTTTCCTGCTCAAGGACGCCCGCCCCGAGGAGCTGATCGACGCGATCCGCCGTACCCACCACGGTGAGTCGCTGTTCGCGCCGTCGATCCTCACCCGGCTCGTCGCGCACTACGTCACGGCGCCCCGACCGGAACGGCCGACTCCGGCGCTGCGGCGGCTGACCTCCCGTGAGGTGCAGGTGCTGACGCTGATCGGCGGCGGCCTGTCGAACGACGAGATCGCCACCGCCCTGGTGATCTCGGTGAAGACGGTGAAGACGCACATCACGCACCTGATGGCGAAGCTCGCCGTGCGAGATCGGGCGCAGCTCGTGATCGCGGCGTTCGACGCGGGCCTGGTGCGGCCACGCCGCTGAACCCGACGGGTGCTGCGTCAGTCACGCCGGCGGTGTGAGGATCAGCTGTCCGAGTTCCTGGGTGCATCGGGTGAGCGCGACGTAGAGGCCGTTCCAGCCGCGCGGTTCGGCGGCGATGCCCTGCGGGTCGACGAGGAGCGTCGCGTCCCATTCCAAACCCTTGGCCTGGGCCGCGGTGAGCACCGGCACGTCGCTCAGCACGGCCAGGAGTCCGGCGGCACGGTCGGCGGGGGCGATGACGCCGACCGTGCCGCCACGCCACCGTCGCCGAAGCTGTCGCACCGCCTGGGCGGCGGCCCCGGCAAGCTCGGCGGGTGTGGTGGTGAGTTCCCAGGGAGCGATGCCGGAGGAGCGCACCGCCCGTGGTGGCGCGTTGTGGCTGCCGGCTCTCCTCAACACCGGCCCGGTGAGATCCATGACCTCACGCGGGGTCCGGTAGCAGATGGTCAGCTCCGCTGCGGTCCAACGGTCTCCGAAAACAGCCCGCACCGCGTCTGCCCAACTGCGGTGCCGGTGCGCCGCCTCCGCCTGGTCGATGTCACCGACCGCCGTGATGGAGCGACTGGGACAGCGCCGTACGACCATCTGCCACTGCATCTCGGACAGCTCCTGCGCCTCGTCGATCACGACGTGGCCGTACACCCAGCCGCGCTGCCGGCGGGCGCGGTCGGCGACGAACTCGCCCTGCGGCTGCGGGGCTTCGACCTCACCCAGCAGGTCGGCGAGGGCGTCGAGCAGGGCGATGTCGCTCGATGCCCACGGGGCGGGCTCGGCCGCGACGGCGGCGATTTCTTCCGGGGACAGCTCCGGGGCGAACCGGGCCAGCAGGGTGCGGTCGGTCAGGAGAGCACCCAGCAGGGTCTCGGCGTCCAGGGTGGGCCACCACGCCTCGACGAACCGGGCGATGCTGGCGCTTCCGGCGATCCGAGAACGAAGATCCTCCACCTCCTCCTCGGAGAGCACGCCGTCGACGTCACTGCCGGTGGCGGCCCTGCCGAGGTGGTGCTCGCGCGTCAGGTCCCGGTCGATGCGGGCGAGGATGTCCTCGAAGCCCTCCTCCATCTCCTTCATCAGCGTCTCGCGCTGTTCGACGACGGCGTCGGCGAGGAGGTGGTGCAGCTGCTCGGCGAAGACCGCGCGGGCGCGATGGTACGGCCGGCCCTGCACCGCCGAGGCGAGCGCCTGCGCCACCGTCGCGGCGGCGATGGCGTAGAACTCGCCCTCCCAGCGCAGCCTCAACTCCCGGGGCCGGGGGTACAGCGACGTGACGTAGTTTTCCAGCGCGGGTTGCCAGAGGGCGCGGCCCTTGATTTCGGCGAGCTGCCGGCTCTCGTCGCGGCCCACCCGGATCCCCGGCAGCAGGGTGTCGCAGGTCGCCGAGACGACGGCGGTCTCGCCGAGCGCGGGCAGTACCTGGGCGATGTACTGGAGGAACCGTGGCGAGGGGCCGAGGACCAGGACCGCCTGGTCGGCAATCGCCCGGCGGGCGAACAGCAGGTACGCGACGCGGTGCAGGGCGACCACGGTCTTGCCGGTGCCGGGGCCACCCTGAACGATGAGCGGGCCGGTCGCCTCGGCCCGGATGATGTCGTCCTGCTCGCGTTGCAACGTGGCGATCGCCGTTGACATGTGGCCGGTGCGTCGCTGGTCGAGGGCTGCCAGGAGAGCGCCCTCACCGACGAGTTCCGCCGACAGGGTCCCGTCCAGTGGCTCGTCGTCGACGCCGACGACTGTCGATCCGGTCGTACGGATGTGCCGGCGCCGTGCCTGGCCCTGCGGGTCGACAGCCGTCGCGGTGTAGAACGGCCGGGCCGCGGCGGCACGCCAGTCCACCAGCAGGGGCTCACTGTCCTCGCGGTCGTCGCGCAGACCGATGCGGCCGACGTGTCGCACGGTGCCGTCGAGGCCGTCGAGGCGGCCGAAGACCAGCCCGTCCTGTGCCCGCCGTAGCTCTTCGTACTGCTGGCGGAGCATGCGTTGCCGAGCCTGTTCCACCGGGTCCAGGGCGTCTGTGGAAAGCTCCACCCGGAGGTGGTCGGCCAACCTGTCGCGCCGGGCCGTGGCCAGGTCGAGAAATGCCTGTTCCTCGGCGACCGCGGATCGGCGTGCGACGTCCTCCGCGGCGGCGGTCGGCGGCGCGCCGGCGGGTGTCCCCTCGCTGACGCCAGCGGTGCCGTTGTGCAGAGCAGAGTCCTGGCGCATTCGCAATCCCCGTGCTGGTGGTCCCCCGGGCCGCGGATGAGCCGCAGCCTATTCCGGGGCGAGCATAGAGCTCTTTCTCCTCGTCGCCCAGGAATTCTGTCGCCAGAGACAGGAATCTCAACTTCTTGCGAATCCGGTCCGCCGGTGGCCTCATTCAATCCGTATTCGCTCATTGACAACTCGTCCATTACCTGATCTGAACGCGGACACTCCTCTTGGCCGGTCGGCCCCGCGCTGACCGGGGGCACCTGCCGGTCGATCGATACGACTAGCATCCCCGGAGTGATCGAGGAGCTGATCGAGAAGGCGGCCGTCGAGGACGAGGAGGCCATCGAGGAGTTGTCCGCGATCGCCAACGCGGACCCGGGGCGGCTGACTCCGTACCTCGGAAACCTGCTCGATCGGGACGTGCTGTGGCCGGCGAAACTGTACCGAGCTGCGGAGGTCGACCTGGTCCGCCGGATCATCGAGCGGATCGACGACGGCCGGACACCGGACGACCTCAATGGGCTCCTCGTCATCCTGGCGCACACCGCTCACCCGCTGGCCGAGAGCGCCCTGCGTCGCTGGACGACGCAACCGCCGCCGGGCGCCGAGGAGTTGCACGTCAGTGCGCTGCGCTACGCCGAAGAGGGCGGTTGGACGATCGGCCCGGACGGCAGCCGCCGGGATCTGTGCGGCGGCATCGCGTACCGGTGGATCATGCGCGAGACACCGCGGCGCGCGGACGCCGCCTCCTGTCCGTGGTGCGCGTCGCCGCTGTGGACCGCCGCGGACCTCGACACCGCGGACCCGGCCGTCCGCGCCGCGCTGGCCCACACGGGCTGGTCCGGCCGGCTGATCATCGAAACCTGCCATTTCTGCTCCTGCTACGCGACGCTGTACAGCCAGGTCACGCCGGCCGGCACCACCACGTGGTGGCCCGGCAACACCCGCCCGAGCTACCTCGGGTCCACCGAACCCGAGGACCCGCCGACGCTGGCGCCGGTCCTGGGCCCGGCCCGGCAGAGCCCCTACCAGGCCAGCGCATGGGATCGGGGCGGTTCGACGCTGGGCGGCCGGCCCGACTGGATCCAGGACGCCGAGCACGCCGACTGCCCCGGTTGCGGCCAGCCGATGGACTACGTGGGCCTGGTCGGCGGCGCGGACCTGGACGAATACGGCGAGGGTGCCTACTACCTGCACCTGCACCAACCGTGCGGGTTCGCTGCCGTGAACTACCAGCAGAGCTGACACCGTGCGCTGACCGACGCGAACGGGTGACCGTCGCCCGGGCGGGCCCGGCGTTGCGATAGTCTCCAGGCGCCCACACCGGGGTCGAGCAATCCGCGCCCGTCGGCTGTCGATGTCGAGAGGGCGCCCCAGATCCAGGGAGAAACCGATGCCGGAGCCTGAGCCCGTTCACGACGACCACGAGGCGGATGCCGAGACCACGGCCGAGGCCGAGGCTGACCAGCCCGCCGCGCCCGCGAACCGGGCTGCCCGACGCGCGAAGGGCAAGGTCGCCTCACCCCAGCCGCATGGGAAGGGTCAGCACTTCGGCGGCCGGGGTGGCTCCGTCCAGGGCCCACGGCAGTGGGGTAACCGGCGAAGCGGCTGATCCGCTGGTGACCCAACAGTTGCCAGCTGGGCGGATCATCGTCGATCACATCAGATGCCGAAGACGTAGCAGCCGCGCAGGATGCTGACGTCGTCGTCCGACTCGGGCCAGGCGATCAACGGCTGACCCTGGACGTGCAGGTCGGTGGGCCATCCGGTCCACACCGGGTCGATGCTCAGCTCGGCCGCGACCTGCGGCGCCCCGCATTCGGCGACGAAGTCCCACAATTCGTCGGTGTCGAGGCGTTCCGGTGCCCCGCTGAGACCGAGGCGGGCCAGGGCGCGCTGTTCGACAGGCAGGGGCTCACCCGTCGACGTCTCCGGCTTGTTGCTGCTGTAGCGGCGGACGATCCGCCCGCGTGAGCCGACCAGCCAGGCGTCGCCGTCGCCCTGGCTGCCGTAGAAGTAGGCCTGCGCGTCGCCGTGGCGGGAACTCAGCTCTCGGACCCACCCCTCAACCTGAGGTTCGTCTTCGGGATCGCAACTCGGGCCGTAGACCACTGTCCACCCGTTGAGCAGCGGTGAGATGAGGACGTGCCGCCACGTACGCGAATCGTCGGGCCCGCCGTGGCCGAGGTGGGCGACGAGCGTCTCGCCCAGTTCGTACGTGGTGGGCGCGGACCTGCTCAACCCGAGCACCCGCATGATGTCCTGCTGGTCACCGCCGCGGACGGCCAGCCACGCGTTGAAGCAGCCATCAATCGAGAACGGTCGATCAGCGGGGCGCTTGATCTCGATGAGCCGCCGCAGCACGGCCAGGTCGGCGGGGTCGAGCGCCTGCTCGCCGCCGAGGTGCAGCAGGGCGAGCAGCGCGGCCCGCCGAGCCCGTGCGGGGCCGTCGCGGCGGATCGCGCGCAGCTCCGGCAGCAGGGAGGCGTCCAGGCCGCCGAAGCCCTTGTCCGCCGCGTCGATCACCAGGTCCGCGAGATTCACGTCGGCAACGTTAACCCCGGGGTGTGACGGGCCGTCTGGTCCGTCGCTGTCGAACGCGCAAACCGTGTTGCCCGGCCGATCTCCTCGTCACGGGCCCGCTGCTCGCGGGCGTGGAGTTGCCGGTAGCGGTCGAGGAGGTGGGGCTGCCCGCTGTGCTCGGCGGCGGCGATGGCGGCGTCAAGCACGCCGTCCATCCAGGTCTCGTCGGGGAGTCCGCAACAGGCGGGCTCGGTCATCCGGCACCGGCCCAGTCTCTCGCTCCCGGTCCCACCGGGACCAGCGGGGGAGCCCGGTCGTCGGCAAGCAGCAGATGTCAACGATCGAACGCACGGTATCGTCTCGATCGCTGATCGTGTCACCATCTGTGGACAGGCGTGGAGCGCTGACCCCTGGGAGGTTCGATTGGCAGACACCCGGCGGATCGACGAGTTGCAGAACAACGCCCGTTCCCTGCTCCTCTTCCGGGCCATCGCGGTGGCGCACAGTTACACGCAACGCGCCCAGACGGTCAGTCTGCTCGTGTCCCTTGTCGTCGCGAGCCTCGGCGTCATGGCCAAGGTGGCGCAACCCGCGCTGCAGCCCGCCGCCTCGATCATCGGTGCGCTGTGGGCCGGCGTCTACGCCGTCATCCTGGCCCCCCAGATCGGTCGTCACCTGCACACCAGCGCGACGTTGCAGGAGATGCTGGACACTGATCTGTTCGGTTTGCCGTGGAACGCGGTCCTGGTCGGTGAGCGACCGTCCGAGGACGAGCTGAGCCGCCTCAGCCGACGCTTCCGCGGCGACGACGCGCGGCTGCGGGACTACTACCTGGTCGCGACAGTCGCCGCCCCGTACGACGTGCTCTTCTGTCTGGAGCAGAACCTGGCGTGGGGTTCGCGGGTCCGGCGACGCTTCGCCGCCGGCCTGCTCGGTGTCGTCGCGGTCTGGTGCGCGGTGGGCGTCGCCGTGGGCCTACTGACCGAGAGTACGGTCGCGAGCCTGGTCAGCGCGTGGTTCGTACCATCGTTGGGTCTGCTGTTGGCCTGCTCCGACATGGCCCGCGCGCAGATCCTGACCACTCAGGACCGCACCCGGGTGCTCGGCCTGGTACGCGCGCAGATGGAGGAGTCGTCTCGCGCGACCGCCGACGACCAGGCGTTCGCGGTGTTCGCCCGGCAGGTGCAGGATGTGCTGTTCGTCGCCCGCCGGCAGCAGCCGCGGATGCCACAGTGGTTCTTCCGCCTCTTCCACGACGATGATCTGGCCGACTTCCGCTACAAGATGCAGGCGCTTGAGCAGCGGGTGGGCGTCACCTCCTAGCGTGCGTCGGCGCTCGCGGGCCGTTGCGCCTGTCGATAGGGTGACCAGGGTGCCCGCCGATGGAAAGGTCCTCCTCGCGACAGTTGTCGGCACCGAGGCCGCCGACGTCATGGAGACCGGTCACGCCATCTCGACTCGGTCGGCGGTCTCGGTGCGCTAGCCCGCCCACCTCGGTCAGTAGGGGTAACCGGGGACGTTGAGCCGCACACTGTAGAGGCTGGAGTCGCCCCGTGGGCCCGAGGTGATGTAGAGGGTCTGCCGGTCGGCGCCACCGAAGGCCACGTTCGTCGTGCCGGTGTTGCCCGGCCGGATCGTGCCGAGCTGGGCGCCGGTGGGGGAGTAGACGTGGACCAGGGAGTCGAAGCCCGACGTCCAGTACACGTTGCCGGCGCAGTCGATCGTCCCGCCGTCCGGACCGCCGATGTAGTTCACGAAGACACTGCGGGAGCCGATGCTGCCGTCGGGCTGGACGGCGTACTTGTAGATCTTGTTCTCGCCGTAGGCGCCCACGTACAGGGCGCTCCCGTCGGGTGCGAGCGAGATGCCGTTGGGCTGGCGCAGTCGGTCGTCCACAAGTGACACCTGACCGCCGGAGACGCGGAAGACGCTGGTACGGCCGTTCATCTGGTCCGGGCGGTTGCCGCGCTGGAAGTTGGGGTCGGTGAAGTAGACGACGCCGTCGGAGCGGACCGCGACGTCGTTGGGCGAGTTGAACGCGCGACCCTGGTAGTTCGCCGCGACGGTGCTGCGGGCCCGGTCGCCCAGTCGGTACGCGGAGACGCTGCGCTGGTCGTGGGTGGCCGCGACGATCTGCTGGCCGTCGGCGCTGAGGGCCAGGCCGTTGCTGCCGGCGTTGGCGATGAACGTGTCGAAGGTCGCCGGTGGGGTGAACCGGCGGATCGTGGACGGCTGGACGTTGTACGGGCCGCTGCCGGGGGCCATGTCGGACATCAGCAGGTAGCCGCCGTCGGCGACCCAGACCGGCCCTTCGAGGAACGAGAACCCGCCCTGGATCCTCGTGGCCGACAGGGAGCTGGCTGGCAGCGGTGGGCCGTACCCGACCCCCTCCGGGCAGACTCCGGGTGGCGCACCGGGCGGACCGGCGAGCGCGGAGTGAGCGCTGACATGAGCGGTGTCGACGGCTGTCGAGGGTGCCGCGGCGGCACCGGTGGCGAACGGTGCGGCGGTGGCCGCGAGGCACAGCCCGGCCAGTGCGGCAATGGTTGGACGCCAGGTCATCGAATACTCCAATCGACGTCGGCCGTTGCGAGGCCGGCGGTAGGAGGTCGCGGCGGCCGGCACGGAGCGGGTGCGGTCCGTCGATGTGTCACCAGGCAGCCTAGGTGACGAACGAGAGAGTCGCATCGGTTTCGTGCCGGTTGATTCGTCCAAGATTACAAAGACGCTGGTCAATGGGTAAAGCTTTCGTAAAATGTTCTCCCGGTCCTACCGCGGTCCAGATCGTTTGAACCGCCCCGGACCGTGGGTACGCTCCCACCCGCTGATCCCTCGATCGACGGAGAGCTATCGTGATCATGGCTTTGCTGCTCGACCTCGCCAACATCGTCGGCGGCTTCCTGCTCGCCGTCGCGGTGCTGCGGCTGCTGCCCCGGGTCGGCGACGACCTGGGTCGCCTCGCCGGTCGGGCCGCCCCGATCGCGTGGGTGGTCGGCCTCGTGGCGCTGGTGACCGGCGGCTACTACCTCATCGTGCACCTGGTGTCCGGACCGCGGGTGTTCCACTTCGAGGTGGTGGGCATCGGCGTCGGGGTCGCCCTGTTGTGGGACCGGCTGACCGGGCGGCCGGCGCCCCGCGACGAGCAGGCGACCGGAGCGACCGGGGTCCGCCTGTTGCTCGCGATCTTCGGTCTCATCGCGATCGTCGTCGGCATCCAGGGGCTCTTCACCCCGGACGGCTGACCGCGCCGCCGCTACCGGTGCCACCGCGCCGGCCTCGACGATCGTGGTCTGCGTCCGGGCTGGCGTCGGTGGGATCAGCCCGCGTCGTCGTCGGTCGTGGCCTCTCCGGTGGCCGGCCGCTGGGAGGGCCGGCGGAACGCCTCCTCCCGGCCCGGTGCCGCCTGCTGGCCCCGATCGGCCGACCGCGCCGCGGGCTGCGACGGCATCCGGGGCGACTCGCCGGTCTCGGTGACCAGGCGCTCGGTCTCCTGCACCAGATAGTGCGGTCGGCGCTTGGTCTCGTAGTAGATCCGGCCGATGTACTCGCCGATCACACCCAGGATGGTCATCTGGATGCCACCGAGCCCGATCACGCTGACGATGATGGTGGTGTAACCGGGGACGTCGATGCCCTTCTCGATGGCGTCCGCGACCACCCAGGCCATGTAGACAAGTGCGATGAGGGTGAGGAACATGCCGCCGTAGATCGCCAGCCGCAGGGGTCGGTTGTTGAACGACAGCAGGCCGTCGAACGCGTAGTTGAACAGCTTGCCGAACGTCCACCTGCTCCGCCCCGTCTGCCGGGCCTCGTTGCGGTGGGCCACCACCACGGTGCGGAAGCCGATCCAGGAGAACAGCCCCTTGGAGAACCTGTTGTATTCCGGCATCGACAGGATGGCGTCCACCGCGAGGCGGGACAGCAGTCGGAAGTCACCTGCCCCGTCCTGCAGGCGTACGTCGATCCACCAGTTGATCATCCGGTAGAAGGACCGCGAGGCGACCATGCGCACGAACCGGTCACCGCGCCGGTCCCGGCGGGCGATCACCTGGTCGAAGCCCTGCCGGTACAGCGCCACCATCTCGGGCAGCAGCCGTGGCGGGTGTTGCAGGTCGGCGTCCATGATGACGACCGCGTCGCCGGTGGCCCGTTGCAGGCCGGCGAGCATCGCCGCCTCCTTGCCGAAGTTGCGGCTCAGCGACGTGTAGCAGACCGCCGGGTCGGCGGCGGCGAGCCGGCGCAGCGCCTCGAGGGTGCCGTCCTCGCTGCCGTCGTCGACGTACACCACCTCGACATCCAGGTCCGACAGGTCGGCGAGCGTGGCCGTGACGGTCTCGTGCAACCGCTCCACAGACGATTCCTCGTTGAAGCAGGGCACCACGATGGACAACCGCATCCTGCTCACCCCGCCCGACCCGGACCCGGGCGGCCACCGTCGGCGCCCGCGTCGCGTGCCCGCTCAGAGGCGGTAGAGCAGCGTGCCATCGAGATCCTCCCGGGTGATGCCCAGCCCGTCGATGGGCCGGGCCGCGATGCCATCCCACGGCGTGCCCGCGGTCCGGTCCGGCAGGGCGACCACCGACCGCACGCCGATCCCCCGCAGGTACGCCACGCTGCCCTGGTCGGGGAACGATGCCACCGCCGCCCGGGTCTGTGCCTGGCTGACCGGCTCGAACCCGGCCAGCCCGTTGGTCACCCGGGGGAACCCGTCGGTCGTCCACAACATGTACGTCAGGTCGCCCACACCGCCGGCGGGCAGCACCAGGATCGGGTCCTGCGCGGCCCCCATCGCGGCCGGTGGCGGGGTCACGGTCGGATGGGGTGTGCGGTTGACGCCCTCCAGGGTCACCAGGGCCAGCGGCACCAGCAGGACCAGCGGCATGACGACACGCGTCAAGCGGCGGGCCGAGGCCTGGCCCGCCGACTCGGCCAGCGCCGTCACCGCTCCGGCGGCCAGCAGCGCCAGCAGCAGGCTGGTCCAGTGCATCATCCGGCCCGGCGTGCGCAGCGCGTCCCAGCCCGGCAGGAGCGTGGACAGCGTCAGATAGCCCGGTTCGCCGTCGCCACCGAGGGTCGAGCCCAGGCCCAGCAGCACCGTGCCGAGCACGCCGATGCCCAGCGCGACCCGGTGCCGGCCCGCGTACACCGAGACGAACAGGCCCGCCGCGGCCAGAGCGATCACCGTCAGCCCCGGCAGCAGCGCCATCTCCGGTGGCCAGGACAACTGCTCGCGTGCGGCGGCGTGCCGCTCACCCCACAACCACGAGTCCGCTGGTGCGGTCACGAACCCGATCAGCGGAGGGGAGAACATCCTGGTCCACTCCAGCCCCCGCTCGGCCTGGGGATTGATGTCGACGACGCGCAGGTAGACCAGGCCCAGCAGCAACGTCACCGCACCGAACGCGGCCCCACCGGCCAGATCGGTGAGCAGCAACCGCCGACCGAACGGCGGGCGCTCCCGCTTGCGCCACCAGGACCACCCGTAGCAGCCCGCCGCCACCAGCACCGCGGCCAGCAGGAAGTACACGAGTGGCAGCCCGATGCCGAAACCCAGCGTGACCTGCCAGGCGGCGACGAGCCACCCGGCCAACGCCCAGCCGGGCCGCCGTCGCTCCGGCCGGTAACCGTGGCGCAGCGACCAGCCATGACCACGGGCCAGCATCGCCAGGGACAGCGCGATCCCCCCGCTGGACAGGATGTTGAGATGACCGGCGTGGGCCAACCGCCAGGGGGCGAACGCCCAGGCGATCCCGGCGACCGCGCCACCCCACCGGTTCGCGCCGAGTTGCCGCGCCAGCACGTACGCCCCGAAGGCCGCCAGCGCGTGCAGCAGCACGTACAGCACGTTGTAGCGGATCAGGGCGGCCTCGAAGCCGGAACCGATCATCCCGACCGGGGCGTACCCGAGCAGGGTGTCGCTGTAGGCGTAGGTGTACTTCTCGGGGAAGAACGTGTTCGAGTCCCAGAGGCCGGCCGGATCGCTCAGGAGAGCATGCCCGGACCAGGCGACCTGCCACGCCTGCAACGTCGGGTCACCGATGTCGTTGGGGATCGTGCTGGCCGGATGCCGCATCGTCGGCCAGGTCAGCAGCACCGACAGCAGGAGGCTGCCCAGTGCGGCCAGGATCCATTCGGGGCGGGCCCAGCGCCACCGATCCCATCCGGTCGGCGTCCGGTCGTCGGACGTCTGGTCGGGGATCGCGTTCTCGGCGGTTGGTGCGGCGCCGGTGGACCGGGTATTCACGGGACAGATCCTCTCCGAGGACCTGGGCATTGTCCATCAGTTGTCCGAAGCGTGGTTCCGCGTGGCGACGTGGCCCGCCCATCGTTACCAACGCAATCGGGGCGGCGCACGACGTGCTCGGGCCGGCCGGGCGTTGCCTGCCGGTCGACGCTGGTGCGGTCTGCACGGTGGTCGGCCCATTCAACACGACATCCGGCAATGGCTGGCGGGCAGCCCGCACATGGCCTAATCTACTAGCCATCTAGTAGATTGAGGTGGCGAGGTGATCGAGTTTCACCTGGACCTGCGATCCGGAGTCGCGCCGTACATGCAGCTCATCCGGCAGGTACGGCACGCGCTCCGGCTCGGTGTCCTGAACGAAGGCGACAAGCTGCCCACCATCAAGGAGGTGGTGGCCCAGGTTGCGATCAACCCGAACACGGTGTCCAAGGCGTACCGCGAGTTGGAGTACGAGGGCCTGGTCCAGGCCCGGCCAGGGCTGGGCACGTTCGTCACCCGCACGCTGGGCAGCGACTCGCTGAGCAAGCACGAACCGCTGCGGCAGGACCTGACGCGCTGGCTGACCGAGGCTCGGGAGGCGGGCCTGGACGACGAGAGCATCGAGGCGCTCTTCCTGAGCAGTTTTCGTGCGTTTTCGGAGGCCCGAGCATGACTAGCGCGCTGATCACGGGCGGTCTGACCAAGCGGTACGGACGGCGTACCGCACTCAAGGACTGCACCCTGGACATCCCGGCTGGCCACGTCGTGGGCCTGGTCGGGCCGAACGGCGCCGGTAAGTCCACGCTGCTGCAGTTGGCCTGCGGGCTGCTCGATCCGACCGCGGGGCGGATCGAGGTGCTCGGTGCGCGGCCGGTCAGCGGGTCGCCGCGGGTCGGGTTCGTCGCGCAGGACACCCCGATCTATCCCAGTCTGACCGTCGCGGACCACCTGCTGATGGGCGCGCACCTCAACCCGTCCTGGGACAGTGCGCTCGCCGGGCAACGAATCGCCCAGGTCGGCCTGGACCCGGCGCAGAAGGCCGGCAAACTCTCCGGCGGCCAGCGCGCCCAACTGGCCCTGACCGTCGCCGCGGCGAAGCGGCCCGATCTCCTGTTGCTCGACGAGCCGGTGGCGGCGCTCGACCCGCTCGCCCGGCGCAACTTCCTGCAGGGGCTGATGGAGCTGACCGCCGAGCAGAGCATGAGCGTCGTCATGTCCTCGCACCTGGTCGCCGACCTGGAGCGGGTCTGCGACTACCTGATCGTGCTGGTCGAATCTCGGGTACGGGTGGCCGGCGACGTGGACGACCTGCTCGCCACCCACCACCGCCTGGTCGGCCAGCGGCGCGACACCACCGACCTGGGCGCCGGGCGAGCCCTGGTGGAGCAGAGCCACACCGACGTGCAGTCGACCCTGGTGGTACGCAGTACCGCGCCGATCGACGATCCGTCCTGGCAGGTCGACCGACTCGACCTGGAGGACATCGTGCTGGCGTACATGAGCGGAGCCGCCGGCAACGGGCCGGACCGGGTGCTGGAGGGACAGCGATGATCTGGATGACCTGGCGACAGTTCCGGACCCCGGCGCTGGCCACCGGCGCCCTGTTGGTGGTGGTCCTGGGCGGCCTGGCGCTGACCTGGTCGGAGGTGACGGAACTAGCCTCGCGGACCGGATACACCGGCTGTCAGGGCGATGCCTGCCGCGCCGCAGGCGAAGCCTTCCTCCAGGCGCTGCAACCGGGGTGGGCGAGCGAGTTCCACATCGCAGCCATCGCAGCCCTGTATCTGCTGCCCGCCCTCGTGGGCATTTTCTGGGGGGCGCCGCTGGTGGCCCGGGAGTTGGAGTCCGGCACGTACCGAATGGTCTTCAGCCAGTCCGTCAGCCGTGGCCGCTGGCTGCTGGTCAAGCTGGCGGTGGGCGGCGGGGCCGCCGCGCTCGGCGCGGGCCTGCTCAGCCTGATGCTGAGCAGGTGGGCGCAGCCGATCGACGGAGCCACGGCCGACCGGATGAACCCGTTGGTGTTCGCGGCCCGAGGAATCGTGCCGGTCGGCTACGCGGCGCTGGCGTTCACAGTGGGTGTCACGATCGGGCTGCTGCTGCGGCGGACCCTCGCCGCGATGGCGGTGACCCTACTGGTCATCGTCAGCCTCCAGATCGCCGCGCCGTTCGTGGTGCGCCCCTGGCTGGCGCAGCCGAGCACCATCGTCACCCCGCTGCAGGTGGACGGGGAATACGGATTGTCGATGAGCCCCGACACCGGGGAGATGACAGTCCATCTCGAGCCCGACCGCAGAGGCGACTGGGTCCTGTCGAGCACCACGATCACCGCGACCGGAGCGGAGTTCCGGGGTCCGGCGGACATGACCCAGTGCGGCCCGTTGGCCCCCCGGGACCGCGAGACGTGCCCGAGGTGGCTGGAGAAGCAGAACCTCAGACAGGAGGTGGTCTACGTGCCCGGCTCGAAGTTCTGGATCCTGCAATGGCGCGAGTTCGGCGTGCTGTTCGCGCTGACCGCCGCACTGTCGCTGTTCTCCCTCTGGTGGATCAGGCGCCGGCTCGTCTGACGGGTTTGTGGAACCGCCGGCGGCTCACCGGGGCAGCACGAATCCGCTTACGTCACGTGAGCCCAGGGCGCGGTGCGGCGGTCACTCCTGAAAGACGAGGACCCAATCGGCGACACAGGCAGGTTTGGTCGCGCCCTCGATCTCCACCCGCATCTGCACGACGACGCGGCCCCCGGCAGCCATGCGGCGGGCCTCCAGGAGGGTCGCGACGCCGCGTACCCGTGAGCCGACCGGAACCGGAGCGCGCAGGCGCACCTTGTTGAGCCCGGCGTTGATGACCAGGCCGACGCCGTCGACCTCGACCAGTTCGGACAGGAAGGTGGCGCAGAGTGAGAGCGTGAGCATGCCGTGCGCAATCGTGGTCTGGAACGGGCTCTCCGCCGCCGCCCGCTCCTCGTCGACGTGTATCCACTGGTGATCGCCTGTGGCATCGGCGAACGCGTTGATCCGGGCCTGGTCGACGAGGTGCCATTCGGTTGTGCCGAGCAACTGGCCGACGCGCTCGAACAGGGCGTCGATGCTGTCGTATCGGCTCACTGCGTCCATCTCCCGCACCCTCCGCCAGCGCTGACCTTCATCGGTGAACGGGGCATCGCCGCTCAGGCGGTGGTGCTGCCCAGCTCGGCCGACGAGTAACGAACCTACCCCTGCCAGGATGTGGTTACGGCTGGGCGAGGTAGCAATACTTCGAGTCATGAACGCGAGAGGACAGCTCGGCGACTTTCTCCAGGCCCGACGCTCCCAGCTGAGGCCGGAGGACGCGGGCGTGGTGACGTACGGCGACCGGCGTCGCGTGCGGGGGTTGCGCCGGGAGGAACTGGCCCTGCTGGCCGGAGTGAGCGCTTCGTATTATTCCCGGTTGGAGCAGGGTCAGGCCGTCAACGCGTCACCCGAGGTCCTGGAGGCCCTCGCCCGGGCACTACAGCTCGACGAGGCCGAACGTCGCCACCTGAACGAGCTGGCCGCCGGGACCCGCCGTCGGCCCTCGGTCCGGCGTCCGCCGCCGGAGCGGGTGAGCCCGGCGGTACGCCAGCTCGTCGCGACACTCGGTGACGTACCCGTGGTGGTGCTCGGTCGTCGTGCCGACGTACTGGCCTGGAACGTCGGGGGTCATGCCCTGTTCGCCGGCCACCTGGACGACACGCTCCCCGAGCGGCCCGACCAGGGCCCGAACATGGCCCGGCTGGTGTTCCTGGACTCGCACACCCGCGACCTGTACGTGGACTGGCCCGCCAAGGCGCGCGCGGTGGTGGCGACGCTGCGGATGGTCTCCGGGCAGCATCCGAACGACCCGTCGCTGGCCGCGCTGGTGGGGGAGCTGACGGTACGGAGCCCGGAGTTCGGTGCCATGTGGGCCGACCACCGGGTCAAGGCCGGCGGCGGCAGCGTCTACGAGATGCGCCACCCGCTGGTCGGCACGATGGCCGTGACCCAGCAGGCCCTGCAGACCGAGGACGGTCAGACGGTCGTCGTCGCCACCACCGAACCCGGTTCGGCGTCGCACGCCGCGATGACACTGCTCCTGCACGGCGCCGTCACCTCCCGCGCCGACATTCGGCAGTCGCCGGCCATGCGCGAATAGCGTCCTTTTCCCATCGGCTCGAAACGAGGTGCTCCGCAAGGAGCGCCGGACCCTTCGCGCCCGCATCAGCCGAATTCCATCGGTTTTCAGAAAGGAACAGAAATGCGCAGGAGAATGATGACTCTCGCCGTGGCTCTCGCGGCGGTCGGGGTCGGCGTCGTGACGGTCGGACCGTTGGGCGTCGCCCAGGCCGGGATCGCACGGGCCACCGCCGTCGGACCGGCCGGGTCGTCGGCCGCGCCGCTGCCCTCGCGGATCGCGGTTCACTTCGATCTGGCGAACGGGCAGATGCCGGAGAACATCGCGCTGGCCCCGGACGGCACCGCGTACGTCACCTTCGCGGCCGCCCGTCAGGTTGCCGCCGTCACCCCGTCCGGTGCCACGCGGATCCTGGCGACCATGCCCGCACCGGCCGACGGCGGCGTCAACACGCCGGTGCTGAAGTTCGCGCTGACCACCGGCATCGTCCGGATGACCGACGGCACCCTCTACTTCCTCTACGCCAGCGGCGACGCCGCCACCACCGGCCTGTACCGGCTGCGCCCCGGCAAGGCCCCGCAGCGCATCGCCGCCCTGCCGGCCGCCGGACTGCCCAACGGCCTGGCGTTCGACGCGGTGGCGAGCCGGTTCTACCTCACCGACTCGGTGCTCGGCACGATCTCGACGGTCCCCCTGGGAGGCGGCCGCGCCGAGGTCTGGTCCTCGGCACCCGAACTCGCCTCGACCGGCTTCCTCGGCGCCAACGGCATCAAGGTGCGCACCGACGCGATCTGGGCGAGCAACCTCGACCAGGGAACGTTGCTGCGCGTCCGCTGCGGCACGGCCGTCCCGGAGGTGTCCGGGTGGTGGCGACCGGCCTCGTCGGTATCGACGACTTCACCTTCGTCGGCACCGGCGACCACCAGGTCGTCGCCGCCCTCAACGGGCCGAACACGGTGGTGGGCATCGACGCCGCCGGCCGTTCGCGAACGCTGCTGGGCGCCGCCGACGGGCTGCAGAACCCGACCTCGGTGGCCGTGCGTGGCCGCACCCTCTACGTGCTCAGTGCCGCGTACAGCACCGGCGCCGACCCCAACCTGGCGCTGGCCACCCTGCCGCGCCGCTGACCCGTCACCCTCCAGGAGATCCCCTTGCTCGAGATCAAGATCGGTGACGTCAGTGTCACCCGCGTCGAGGAGACGCACGGCCCGATCATGCCGACCGGTGCCTTCTTTCCCACCATCCCGACCGATGCCTGGCGTACGGACCGGGACCTGTTGACCCCGGACCACCTCGGCGTGGACGACGACCTCGTGCACGTCGCCATGCAGAGCTGGCTGCTGCGCAGTGCGGGCCGCACCATCCTCGTCGACACCGGCGTCGGCAACGACAAGAACCGGCCCGCCGTCGAGCCCTGGCACCAGCAGCGGGTGGACTACCTGGCTCGGCTCGCCGAGGCGGGAGTCCGGCCCGAGGACGTCGACCTGGTGGTCAACACCCACCTGCACGTCGACCACGTCGGCTGGAACACCCGGCTCGTCGACGGCCAGTGGCTGCCGACGTTCCCGAACGCCACCTACCTGATGCCGGCGGTCGACTTCCACCACTGGAACCCCGCGAACAACCCCGGCATCGCCGGCAGCGTCAACGAGTACGCGTACGACGACAGCATCGCCCCCGTCCACGCCAACGGTCAGGTCCACCTGTGGGAGGACGCGTACCTGATCGACGAGAACCTGCGGCTGGAAGCCGCGCCGGGGCACACACCCGGCCACGCCGTGATCACGTTGCGGTCGGCCGGCGAGCGGGCGCTGTTCGCCGGCGACATCCTGCACACTCCGCTGCAGTTGCACCAGCACGACCACAGCAGCTGCTTCTGCGAGGACCCGACGCAGGCCGCGTTGACCCGACGACGCCTGCTCGACTGGGCGGCCGACACCAACGCACTGGTGTTGCCGGCGCACTTCAGCGGTCACTCCGCCCTCGAGATCGAACGGCGTGGTGGGTCGTACACCGTCAAGCAGTGGGGTCAGTTCCCCCGTTACTGAACGCCCGCGTTGCCCGCCGCCGTCGCACGACGGCGGCGGGCGCTCGTGCGCCGGGGCCTTTCCGTCATCGGGTCGGGTTGGTGGTCGCGGGGCGCCAGGCCAGCCAGCCACGGCAGAGCACGTAGGCCGTCGCGACGACGGCGACCAGCCCGAGGTCGATGAAGGCCGACAGGCGTGCCTCGGGGACGTCTCCGATCGCCATGCCGAACACCACGAGGGCGGTCTTGCCGGCGAGCAGGATCTCCCAGACGCCCGGCGACCGGCGCGGCCTGAACGCGAGCAGGGCGAAGAGCGCGGCGAAGATGGCGAAGCTGGAGACTCGCCAGCCCTCGATGAACAGGCGGTCGTCGGGAGCGTCGAGGGTCAGCAGGAGGCCGTTGACGAACGCCACGACGGTGGCGAGCGCGGCGACGGCCGCGAACCCGCGACCGATGCGGTCGGCGAGCCGGGCGGTGGCGGTGGTGTCGATGCGGGAAGCGGTCACGGTGGTCATGAGAACTCCATCTCTGCGCTCGCGAATTTGAACTTACATGCGTTAACTTACGCACTTACCTAACGCTTGTAAAGTCACGGGTGATGGCGAGGGGAAGTCGTCGGCCATACGCTGGCACCGGTAGAAGGACGTGGAGCTGCGCACCTCATCGGCGCGGGGCGATCCGTTCCGTCGCGACTCTCAGGGCTGGGCAGTGCATGCGCGTCATTCCGGGCAGGACTCCGAAGTACATGGTCATCCGCGACGACCTGATCAGGCGGATCGGCAGTGGTGAGTTCGCTCCCGGCGACGCCCTGCCCGGCCAGCGACACCTGAGCGAGGAGTACGGCGTCAGCCTCATGACGTTGCGGCAGGCTCTGGACGAGCTCTGCGGTCGGGGAGTGGTCGAGCAGCTTCCCGGCAAGGGCACCTACGTCCGGGCGACGCCCGTCCCGTACTCGATGGGCAACCTGCGCAGCCTCGCCGACGACCTGCGCGCGCACGGCATCGAGGTGCTGACCCGGGTGCTCGGCCGCGAGATCGTCGCGGTGTCGGACGAGATCGCCGCGCGGTTGGGGGTTCCCGCGGGCGACAAGGTGCTCCGGCTGGAGCGGGTCCGGGTCGTCCGGGGCGCGCCGCTGATCCACCAGCTGTCCTATGTGCCGCAGCCCTTCGGTGACCTGGTCAAGGGCGTCGACTTCGAGAGGCACGAGCTGTACGCCGTGCTCGCCGAACGGGCCGGCGCGGTGGCCGTGCAGGCCGAGGAGACGATCTCGCCGGTGCTCATGCCCGAGCGCATCGGCGCCCTGCTCGGCCTGCCGGCCGGCGAGCCGGCGATGCGCAGCGAGCGGATCACCCGCGACGCCGACCGGCGCACGCTGGTTGTCGACGTCGCCATCCTCGCGGGAAACAGTGTCGTGATCATGAACATTCGCGAGGCCGGCGGCCAGCAGGTCAGCTACGCGGTCGGCGGCACCCCTCCGGTCTGACGTCACCCCGGGGGTACGCCTCGGAGGGGTGCGCCGAAACTGTTCTAGAACTATCTCGTCACAGATCTAGAACTCCACTCGCTGGCCCTGCTATAAAGACGGTGTCGTTCTAGAACTGTTAGGGGATGTGTCGTGGACCAGCTCTTACGCTCCACCCGCCCGGGCGCCCAGGCCGACCCCCGCCGACCCTCGGGGCTGGGCAGGTTCGGCGAGTACGGCGGACGCTTCGTCCCGGAGTCGCTCGTGCCGGCCTGTGCCGACGTCGAGCGGGCCTTCACGCAGGCCTGGGAGGATCCGCAGTTCCGGGGCGAACTGAACCGCCTGCTCTCCGTCTACGTCGGCCGGCCGACGCCACTGACTCCGGCGGCGCGACTCTCCGCGGAGTTGGGCATCGACCTGCTGCTCAAGCGGGAGGACCTCACCCACACCGGCTCCCACAAAATCAACAATGTGTTGGGTCAGGCGCTGCTGGCGCGGCGGATGGGCAAACGGCGACTGATCGCCGAGACCGGCGCGGGCCAACACGGCGTGGCCACCGCCACCGCCGGAGCGCTGCTCGGCATGCCGACCACCGTCCTGATGGGCGAGAAGGACACCGAACGGCAGCGGCTCAACGTCTTCCGGATGAAGATGCTGGGTGCCGAGGTGGTGCCGGTGACCTCCGGCAGCCGCACCCTCAAGGACGCCTGCAGCGAGGCTCTGCGGCACTGGGTCACCTGTGTCGACGACACGTACTACTGCCTCGGCTCGGTAATGGGCCCGCACCCGTACCCCTGGATGGTCCGCCAGTTCCAGCGGGTCATCGGTGACGAGGCCCGCGCGCAGTGCGCGGCCGACCTCGGCACCGGCACCCCCGACTACGTCGTGGCCTGCGTCGGCGGCGGTTCCAACGCGGCCGGCACGTTCGCCGGCTTCGTCGACACACCGGCCAGGTTGATCGGTGTCGAGGCGGCCGGTGGCGCCGCCATCAGCGCCGGCACCCCCGGTGTGCTGCACGGCTTCCGCTCCCTGGTGCTCCAGGACGAGCACGGGCAGATCCGCGAGGCCCACTCGATTGCCGCGGGCCTGGACTACCCGGGTGTCGGGCCGGAGCACGCGCACCTGGCCGAGTCGGGCCGGGCCAGCTACGTGACAGTGGACGACGCCGAGGTGGTTGCCGCCACCCACCGGCTGGCCCGCGCCGAGGGCATCCTCTGCGCGCTGGAATCCGCGCACGCGGTCGCCTGGGTGATCCGCGCCGCCGGCGATGGCACGATCCCCCCGGGTTCGACGGTGCTGCTCACCCTCTCCGGCCGGGGCGACAAGGACATGGCGACCCTGATGGAGCTGTCGTGAACGCACTGGAAACCCGGGCCCGCGCGGCCAGGTCCGCCGGCCGCAAACTGCTCGTGCCGTACGTGACCGGCGGGGTCACCGGCACCTGGACCGACCTGTTGCGGGCCGCCGTGGACGCGGGTGCCGACGCCATCGAGATCGGCCTCCCGTTCTCCGACCCCACCCTGGACGGACCCGTCGTGCAGGAGTCGTCGTACCGGGCCCTGCAGCGGGGCACCACCACCCGGCGGATCCTCGACGAGGTCGCCCGGCTGGCGCTGCCCGTGCCGCTTGTCGCGTTCACCTATGCCAACCTGGTCCTGCACGACGACGCCGACCGGTTCTGCGCCGCGCTCGCCGATGCCGGGATGGGCGGCCTGATCGTGCCGGACCTGCCCGTCGACGAGGTGGAGCCGGTCGCCGCCGCGGCGGGCACCCTGCTCGACCTCGTGTTGCTCGCCTCCCCGGTGACCGCGCCGCGGCGCCGCGACGAGATCGCCAGGCGCAGCCGGGGCTTCGTCTACGCGGTGAGTGTCATGGCGACCACCGGCGAGCAGTCGACGGTGGGTGAGGCCGCCGAGCGGTTGGTGACGTCGCTGCGCCAGGCCACGGATCTGCCCGTGGTCCTCGGCTTCGGGATCTCCGGTCCGCAGCAGGCGGCCGAGGCCGCCGGGTACGCCGACGGGGTCGTGGTGGGCTCGGCGCTCATGCGTCGCGTGCTCGACGGGGCCTCGGCGGTGGAGGTCGGTGGCTTCCTGGCCCACGTCCGGACGGCACTGGACGCAACCGCCCACTGACGGCCGGCCACGACACCGAGCCTGAACGTGTCGCCGTACATCCGATGTATGTGTCGCCGGAGCGGCGTCCCCCGGCGCCCGGCTCCGCCAGAGCGTGCCGACCCACTGCCGGCTCGCTGTCGATGATCCTTGGCGGCAGTGCCTGGCGGTGCGGATTGTACCCGTCAATCGATCGTTGCCTATTGCGTGGCACCGGAGTAACCTTCGCGAAACACATCAGATGTCTGGCTGACTCGGGCTTGGCACTGGCCTGCTCCACAAGGTCCTGATCGGCCCGCGAGGCGGACCCATCTCGGTTACCACAGTTGTCACGCATCGGGGTGGCCGGATCGGTCACCGTTTGGAGGATCGATGTCAGACCTGACCCGACGCCAAGCCCTCAAGATCGGTGCGGCCGGTGCGGGCGGTGCCCTCTTGCCACTGCCCTGGACGGCCGTAGCGAAAGCGGGCTCGGTGGCGCCGCCGCAGGTGCTGGCCGCCAACGACCTCGCGCTCTGGTACGACGAGGGTGCCGGCACCGACTGGCTGCGGGCGTTGCCGATCGGCAACGGCCGGCTCGGCGCCATGGTCTTCGGCAACGTCGACACGGAACGACTCCAGCTCAACGAGGACACCGTCTGGGCCGGTGGGCCGCACGACCCCAGCAACCCCAGAGGCGCGGGAGCGCTTGCGGAGATCCGGCGGCTGGTCAACGCGAACCAGTGGACCCAGGCCCAGGATCTGATCAACCAGACCATGATGGGCAACCCCGGCGGCCAACTGGCCTACCAGACCGTCGGCAACCTGCGGCTCGCCTTCGGGTCGGCCAGTGGAGCGTCCCAGCACAACCGGACGCTGGACCTCACCACCGCCACCGCCACGACGACGTACGTGCTCAACGGCGTCCGGCACCAGCGGGAGGTGTTCGCCAGCGCACCGGACCAGGTCATCGCGATCCGGCTGACCGCCGACCGGACCGGCTCGATCAGCTTCACCGCCACCTTCGACAGCCCGCAGCGCACCACGGTGTCCAGCCCGGACGGCACCACGATCGGCCTCGACGGCATCTCCGGAAACATGGAGGGCGTCACCGGCCAGGTCCGCTTCCTCGCGCTGGCCAACGCGACGGTCACCGGCGGCAGCGTGTCCAGCTCCGGCGGCACCCTGCGGGTGACGGGCGCCAACAGCGTCACCCTGCTGGTCTCCATCGGCACCAGCTACGTCAACTACCGCAACGTCGGCGGCGACTACCAGGGCATCGCCCGGCAGCGCCTCACCGCCGCGCGGGCCAGCAGCTACGACCAACTGCGCAGCCGGCACGTGGCCGACTACCAGGCGCTGTTCGGCCGGGTCAGCCTGGACCTGGGCCGCACCTCAGCGGCCGACCAGACGACGGATGTCCGGATCGCCCAGCACAACAGCGTCAACGACCCGCAGTTCTCCGCGCTGCTGTTCCAGTTCGGGCGGTACCTGCTGATCTCGTCCTCGCGGCCCGGCACGCAGCCGGCCAACCTCCAGGGCATCTGGAACGACTCGCTGGCCCCCTCCTGGGACTCGAAGTACACCATCAACGCCAACCTGCCGATGAACTACTGGCCGGCCAACACCACGAACCTGGCCGAGTGCCACAACCCGGTCTTCGACCTGGTCAGAGACCTCGCCGTCACCGGCACGCGGACCGCCCAGGTCCAGTACGGCGCCGCCAGTGGCTGGGTCACCCACCACAACACCGACGCGTGGCGGGCCACCGCGGTGGTGGACGGCGCGTTCTGGGGCATGTGGCAGACCGGTGGCGCCTGGCTGTCCACGTTGATCTGGGACCACTACCTGTTCAACGGCGACATCGAGTTCCTGCGGACGAACTACCCGGCCATGAAGGGCGCGGCGCAGTTCTTCCTCAACACCCTGGTGACCGAACCGACCCTCGGTTACCTGGTGACCAACCCGTCGAACTCGCCGGAGCTCAGCCACCACGCGAACGCCAGCGTGTGCGCCGGCCCCACGATGGACAACCAGATCCTGCGGGACCTGTTCGACGCGTGCGCCCGCGCGAGCGAGATCCTCGACGTGGACAGCACCTTCCGGGCCCAGGTTCGCGCCACCCGGGACCGCCTCCCACCCATGAAGATCGGCTCGCGCGGCAACATCATGGAGTGGCTCTACGACTGGGTGGAGACCGAGCCCAACCACCGGCACATCTCGCACCTGTACGGGCTGGCCCCCAGCAACCAGATCACCAAGCGCGGCACCCCGCAGCTGTTCGAGGCCGCCCGGCGGACCCTGGCGCTGCGCGGTGACGACGGGACGGGCTGGTCGCTGGCCTGGAAAATCAACTTCTGGGCGCGGATGGAGGAGGGCAAGCGGGCGCACGACCTGATCCGCTACCTCGCCACCACCGCACGGCTCGCGCCCAACATGTTCGACCTGCACCCGCCGTTCCAGATCGACGGCAACTTCGGCGCCACCGCCGGCATCGCCGAGATGCTGTTGCAGAGCCACGCCGGCGAGCTGCACCTCCTGCCCGCGCTGCCGCCGGCCTGGCCCAGTGGGCGGGTGGCCGGTCTGCGGGGTCGGGGCGGGCACACGGTCGACATCACCTGGGCGAGCGGCCAGGCCACCGAGATCCTCGTCCGCCCGGACCGCGCCGGCACCGTCCGCCTGCGCGCCCGGATCCTCACCGGCACCGTCACCGTCGTCGACACCGCCGACGGTACGGCGGCCCGGGTCACCCGGATCGAGTCCGACCTGATCGAGGTCACCGTGCAGGCCGGGCGCACCTACCGGGTCACCAGCACGGGCGTCGCCCTGCCGACGCTGGAGCAGAGCTTCAGCAACGTCGGCATCAGCAGCGACAGCAACACCAACGTCGCGAACTTCGACGGTGGCGGGGCGTCGCTCTCGGCGCAGGCCCTGGCCGCGGCCGGTGCCAGCCCGGGTGGCACGGTGAGCCGCAACGGGGTCACCTTCCGGTGGCCCAACGTCAGCTCCGGCGTCGCCGACAACGCCATCGCCTCCGGGCAGACGATCAGCGTGACCGGCACGGGCCGGACCCTCGGCTTCCTCCTGACCGGCACCTACGGCGCCCCGTCGGGCACCGGCACGGTGGTCTACGCCGACGGCACCCGCCAGACGTTCACGCTGAGCACGCCCGACTGGTACGGCGGGCCCAGTTCGGCGGGCACCGCGGCCATCGTGTCGGCGTACCAGAACCGGCCCAACAACCAGCGGCAGAACACCGCCGCCTGCGTCTACTACGTGGGTGTCGCCTTGCAGAGCAAGGCGGTTGCCTCGGTCGTGTTGCCCAACATCAGCGCCCGGCCGGCGACGAACGTGTCGACCATGCACATCTTCGCCATCGCCATCGGCGGCTGACGGCAACGGATCCTGCTCGGGGGAGCACGACCGGGCCCGTCCCCACTGGGACGGGCCCGGTCGCGTTGGGCGCACTAGCGGATGCGCTCGCCCCGGCTCTCGATCCGGAAGTAGTCGAACGAGACGTCGAGGTCGGTGGAGGTGCCGGCCCGGTTGAAGGCCAGCAGCCCGGCCTTCGTCGTCTCGACGTTCAACGTCGTGGAGCCGATGTAGCGGTAGACGCTCCCGTCGCGGGAGTAGTAGGCGCGGTAGCTGTCGCCGATCTTGGTGAGTCGCAGCCAGATGACGCCGTCGGCCCCGACGATGCGCTGGGCGTCCGCCCCGGTGATCTCCACAGTCGACGTCACGCCGTTCTGTTCGCGCAGCAGGACGAGCCGGGCCTTGTTGATGGCCGCTGTCGCGTTGCCCATCTCCCAGGCGAGCTTCACGTAGTTGTCGTCGTCGGCGTACCCGATGACACCGCCCTGCTCGTTGTTGGTGGCCAGCGGGCGGGAGAAGACGATCCTGGATTCCGCGGTCCAGTCACCGTCGACGTCCTGCAGGGCCAGGTTCTTCGCGGTGTTGGTGCTGCCCTGGAGGTCGCCCTGCTGGGCGGTGATGACAAGGGACCCGTCGGCCAGGCGCCACCGGCTGTCGTCCGGTCGTACCCACTGCCACTGGGAGCCGAGCGCGGCCGAGCCGAACTCGTCGCTGCCGGTGCTCGTGGTGTTCAGGTCCACCGTGTAGACCGACGTCGCCCCGCCGTTCGTGACGGTGACCCGGGCCTGCCCGGTGGCGCTGCCCGCCTGCTCGACCGCGACGGTGGCGGCGGGGTCGGCGGCCCTGGCGGTGACCGTCGGCACGGCCGTGGTGCCGGCCGGCGTGAGGGCGTTGTAGTGCAGCACCGACGGTGCGAAGGAGGTCAGCGGCGCACCGTTGACGTGCAGGCTCGTCAGCGTCGTGTCGGGCACCAGGTTGAAGACGTAGTTCTTCACGAGCGGGCCGAAGAAGCCCTCGGTCGTGACCTTGACGACCGCCTGTCCGGGAACGCTCGCCGCCTGGGAGACGATCTGGTAGCGCGCCTTCCGGTCGGCCGTCCGCACCTTCGTGATGGTGGGGGAGCCCCCGGCGCGAACCGGGATGGTGTACGACGTGTCGGACAGGTTGAAGCCGCCGAACTCCCTGCCGTTTACCACGATCTTGGCCGAGAGGGGCGCGTCGTCGACCGGGATGGCCCGGCCGCTGAACTCCTTCCAGTAGTTCACCGACGTGTCCCGCCAGTCGGCGGCGTCCGTCTCGTGGACGGCCAGCTTGGCGCGGACCTCCGCGAACCGTCGCGCGTCGATGTCGGGCTGGAGCGCCTCCCAGGTCTCCCGCATCCAGGTCACGTACTGCACGCCCATCTGGTAGCGGTAGACCAGCTCGTCCCAGAACGGTCGCCCGTTGTCCATCCGGTGACCCCACGGCACGTGGTGGAACCACATCAGCAGGTTCTCCGGGACCGAGTCGATGTCCCCGTAGCGCCGCTGGAGCCGGGGGAAGTACTGGGCGGCGAGGTTGCTGCCGGTGGGGGAGCGGTCGTAGCCCAGGCCGACGGTGTCGGCCTGGTTGTAGTAGACCGGGCTCCAGTCGTCGCGACCCGCCCAGTCGGCCGGGTCGGGCCGGTAGTGGGCGCCCTCGGCGAACTGGTGGCCGATGCCCAGCGGCGTCTGGTAGCTCACCAGCGCCTCCCACGACCCCATCATCATCTTGCGGATGGTGTCGACGACACGCCTGTCGTTGCTCCAGGTCATCCGGACCCAGTCGGTTGCGATGTCGGTCGAGTCGAGCGTCCAGTTCCATGCCTGCCGGCCGAAGGCGAAGAGGTTCGCCTGGGCGAAGTGGTGCCCGGTCAGGTTGTCGGCGTTGCCGAGATTGGCGACACCGACGATCGCGGTGTCCGCGTGCTGCTGGGCGCTCCCGTCGACGATGTCGCCGACGAGTCGCTTCTTGAGCAGCTTGCCGTTCGCGTCGGTCGCGTACGTGTCGGTCTTGAGGACCTCCTCGTACATGGGCCCGAGGTAGGCCAGCATCCAGTTCTGGCCCGTGTACTCCTGGGTGATCTGGAGTTCCAGGGCCTGGTTGGTGTTCTCCATCCGGCCGAACATCGGGTGGATGGGCTCCCGGGCCTGGAAGTCCAGTGGCCCGTTCTTGGTCTGCAGGAACACGTTGTCGGCGAAGCGCCCTCGGCTGCCGTCGGGTTGGACCTCGTCGTCGATCGGCCCGAACTCCAGGTAGGCCCGCTTGAGTCGGTCGTTGTCGACCTCGGCGTTGTAGACGAACGTCCGCCAGTGCACTGTCATCCCGAGTGGCGCGACAGCCGCGCCGATCGCGTTGGCGCCGTCGCCGTGGTCGTACCCGAAGTCCTGTGGCCCCGGCTGGCCCTCCGAGTTGGCCTTCACGGTGAAGCCCATGAAGTCCGGGATGGCGGCCTGGATCTGCTGCGCCCGGCGCTGCCACCAGCCCCGGAAGTCGGTGCCGTACGGGTCGAGTTGGCTGTTGGTCAGCGTGTCCGGTGCGAACCGGGTGTCCGTGGGTGCGGTGTAGCGGATCGACAGGCCGAGCTTGATGCCGTACGGACGCAGCGCGTCGGCGAGGGCCGCCTCCTGCGCGATCCGGGCGCTCGTCAGGTACGCGTTGTCGGCGTTGACGTTGTTGATGGTGATGCCGTTGATGCCCAGCGACGCCAACGCGCGGGCCACGACGACGTAGCGGTCGAGGATGACGGGCAGGTTCTTGTCGGCGCTCGCCCCGGTCGCCGCGAAGTTGAAGATCGCACCGCTCTCCCCGTTCAACCCGCCCAAGCCGGAGGCGTTGTTGCCGGCGTAGAGGCGTTCGGTCTCCCAGTTGTTCAGCAGTCGATGCTTGATCTTCGGCGACTCCGCGACCCGGAGGTGGTCGATGGGTTTCTGGGTCTGCATCAGTCGCAGGAACGCGTAGGTCCCGTAGAGCGCGCCGAGGTCGGTGTTGCCGGCGATGACGGTGAACCGGTCCCTGCCGCGGGACAGCGAGCGGACGAGGTAGCCCTCGTCGCCGACCCCGGCCAGGTCGCGGGCCGAGACGAGGCGGCGCACCAGCGGCGAGCTGGCCGGCGTGCCCACCACCACCGCGCCATCGGGGACCCGGTCGCCGCTGACCTCCGTCACGGGTGTCGCCCGGTCGAGCAGCCCGCCCAGGCCGCGCACCAGCTCGTCGCGGGCCGCGCCGAGCGTGGTCTCGACCAGCTTCTCGGTGGAGCCGGGGGCCATGGCGAGGTCGGCCGTGTGCCGGTGGACCGGGGTGGCGTCGGCGTTCTCGACCACGATCGACGTGGCGGTGCGGCGGTAGTCGCGCAGCAGCGTCGCGTCGCTGACCGGCACGTATCGCAACCACAGGTCGGAGCCGCCGTAGTCGTCCGGCGACTCGGCCGCGGTGGCGGGTGTGGTGGCGACGGCGAGGGTGGCCGCGACCGTGGCGAGCGCCGTGCCGAGCACGATGAGAACTCGCCGCAGCCGGGGCACCGGACCTCGGTTCATTGCCTTCTCCTCTGTTGTCCGATGGGGACGTCGATCGGGACGGCGTACGGACGCAGTGATGTGGATGAATGGGAGGTGCGCCGATCGTGTCCGGGGTGTCGCGGGCTGGGCAAGGAGTTGTCGTTTCTTGTCGCGCGTGCCCTCACCACAGGTGCGCCGCCGGGTTGGGTGCGGGCCGCTGGCGGACCCAGGGCGACCGGGCCCGACCCGGGCTCGGGTTGCGGGGGGCCGTCGAGTGGCGCACCACGAGGCGTACCGGGAGGACCATCGGTCGACCGGTGTGCCCGGGTGCCCCCTCGATCATCGTGAGCAGGTGTCGGGTCGCGGCCGAGCCCTCCGCGTACAGCGGTGCCGCGACGGTGGTCAGCCCGGGTGTGACGATGTCGGCCGCGACGATGTTGTCGAAACCCACGATGCTGACGTCGCCCGGGATGTCGACGCCCCGCTGACCGAGACCGCGGATGAGGCCGATCGCCATCTGGTCGTTGAAGGCGAGGACCGCGGTTGCCGGGCGGGCGCACAACTCCTCGGCGGCCCGCTCGCCACCGGCGATGGTCGGGCTGAAGGGGCCGATCTGGCGTACCTTGATCTCCAACTCCATGCCGGCTTCGAGCAGCGACCGCCAGCGGATGCCGTTCGGCCAGGACGCCTCCGGCCCGGCGACGTACGTGATGTGGTCGTGACCCAGCTCGCCGAGGTGTTCGACGGCCCGCCGCACACCCCGGGGGTTGTCCGTCACGACGCACGGCACGTCGGCGATGGCGCGGTTGAGGACCACCACCGGCCGCTGCTTGGCGAACATCCGGATGGCCGAGTCGGACATCCGGCTGCTGGCCAGCACGATGCCGTCGACGGTCGACATGGTGCGTTCGATCGCCGCCCGTTCCAGCCGGTCGGACTCCTGGGCGTCGATCAGCACCGTGGTGTATTCGCCGTCCGTCGCCGCCTCCTGCGCACCGCGCACGATCTCGGCGTACACCGGGTTGGTGATGTCGGCGATGACCAGCGCGATCATGTGCGTGCGTGCGGTGCCGAGGGTGCGCGCGAGGGGGTTGGTCCGATAGCCCAGCCGCTCGGCGACCTGCCGGACCCGCTCGGCGGTCTCGGAGTTGACGCGGCTCGGCCTGGAGAACGCGCGGGACACCGTGGACGGTGAGACGTCGGCTTCGCGCGCGACGTCGTAGATCGTGACCCTCTTGTCGGGCGGCCTGGTGTGGTCGGGCATCTGCATGCTCCTCCCGGCTACGCGCCGTGATCATGGTATGACGACGGTGCGGACTCGGCAATGCCCCCGCAACAATCCGGGGCCACGAAGGCATTCGCGCGAGGCAATACATGGCAACCCATTGCCGTCGCGGCACGCCGGCTGCCTGAATCAGCGGGGATGACACTTGGCGGAGGGAACAGCTCATGGGTATGACGCGGCGCGAGGCTCTCCTGGTCACGGCATCGTCGCTCCTCGTGGGCGCGGTCGGGTGCGGCGCACCGGAGGGTCCCGGCAAGTCCACCGGCGACACCACCGGCGAGGTGCCGCAGCGGCCCGGTCGGGCCGTGACGCTCAACGTCCTCGACGTCGCCGGCAACCTGCAGCTGACCCAGGGGATGATCGACGACTTCGTGGCCAAGAACCCCGACGTGATCTCCCGGGTGACCTACTCGAAGGCACCGGCACCGGAGTTGGCCGGCAAGATCAAGGCTCAGCAGGGCGCGAACCGGGTGGACATCGGTCTCGTGCTGACCGGTGTGGACGGGCTGGCGGCGGGCATCGAACAGGGGCTCTGGCTCGACGTGCTGCCGACGTTCCAGGACCGCCTCGGCGGCATGCGCGACTACCTGGCACCGGCCGCCGCCATGCAGCAACTCGCCGGCAACGCCGGCGTCACCGTCACCTACTACCCGTCCGGCCCGCTGCTCGAATACCTGCCGGCGCGCCTGGCCACGCCGCCGACCAACGCGGCGGCCCTGCTCGCCTGGGCCCGGGCCAACCCCAAGAAGTTCCAGTACGCCCGGCCGGCCAACTCCGGCCCCGGTCGCACCTTCCTGATGGGCCTGCCCTACATCCTGGGCGACGCCAATCCCAAGGACCCCAGCGCGGGGTGGGACAAGACCTGGGCCTTCCTCAAGGAGCTGGGCCAGTACGTGGACTACTACCCGTCCGGCACCACCGAGACGATGAAGAACCTCGCCAACGGCACGGCTCACCTGATCGTCAGCACGACCGGCTGGGACATCAACCCCCGGGTGCTCGGCACGGTGCCCAAGGAGGCCAGGATCGCCACGCTCGACGGCTTCCACTGGGTCACCGACGCGCACTACGCCGTGCTGCCCAAGGGCGTCTCGACCGACACCCAGGCGGCGGTGCTGGCCCTGCTGGCGTTCATGCTCACCCCCGAGCAGCAGGCCAAGGCGTACGACGAGGGCTACTTCTACCCGGGCCCGGCGGTGAAGGACGTCGGGCTCACCTCGGCGCCGCAGAAGAGCCAGGACGCGATCCGGGAGTTCGGCCGCCCCGAGTACGAGGCGCTGATCGCCGGCAACCCGACCGAGGTGCCGCTGGACGCGAAGAGCCTCGTGGCGGCGTTCAACCGCTGGGACCGCGAGATCGGCGGCGGGAAGGTCAAGCAGGGATGAGTGCCTTCTCCCAGCTGCGGTTGGACGGGGTGTCCCGTCGGTTCGGCGGTCAGGACGCGCTCACCGAGCTGGACCTGACCATCGAGACGGGCGAGTTCATCGCCCTGCTCGGCCCGTCCGGCTGTGGCAAGTCGACGGCCCTGAACTGCCTGGCCGGGCTCCTGCCGCTGACCCGGGGGAGCATCTGGCAGGACGAGCGGCGCATCGACACCCTGCCACCGGAGCGGCGGGGCTTCGGCATGGTGTTCCAGAGCTACGCCCTCTTCCCGCACCTGACGGTGCGGGCGAACATCGCCTTCGGGCTGCGCATGCGGCGGCTGCCGAAGGAGGAGATCCGCCGACGTACGGCGGAGGCGGTGCGGCTGGTGCGACTGGAGGACCACGTCGACAAGCTGCCCGGTCAACTGTCCGGTGGTCAGCAGCAACGCGTCGCCATCGCCCGTGCCGTGGTGTTCGAGCCGTCGCTGGTGTTGATGGACGAGCCGTTGAGCAACCTCGACGCCAAACTGCGGCTGGAGATGCGGACCGAGATCCGCCGGCTGCACCAGTCGTTGGGGCTCACCACCGTCTACGTCACGCACGACCAGGAGGAGGCGCTCTCCCTGGCCGACCGGCTGGTGGTGCTGCGGGAGGGGCGGGTGCAGCAGATCGGGTCGCCGCGCGAGTTGCACACCCGCCCGGCGAACTGGCACGTCGCCGACTTCATGGGCTACCGCAACCTGTGGCGGGGCCGGGTGGTGCGGCGCGACGGCAGCCGGGCCACCGTCGAGTCGTCCGGTCAGCGCCTGCTCGGCGAGGCCGTCGGCGACCTCGCCGACGGCGCGGAGGTGGTGGTCGCGGTACGCCCCGAGGACATCCGCGTCGACGGGGCCGGGGGGACCTCCAACGCCCTGTCGGCGACGATCGAGGTGGTGGAATACCAGGGCCGCGAGTTGGCGGCCGAGGCGCGCACCGACACCGACCAGTCGCTGCACCTGCGTACCGAGCAGCGGATCGCGCCCGGTGACCAGGTCAAGCTCGCCATCGACCCGCAGCGGCTGCTCGTCTATCCCGCCGGTGCGACAGCCGAACTCTCGGTGGCGACGCGGTGAGCGCGGCCGGGCCCGGCCGGCCGGTGGCGCACTGGCAACACCGGCTCGCCGAACGGGGCATCGACCGCCAACTCCTCCTGCTGGTCCCGGCGCTGGTCTTCGTCATCGCCCTGTTCCTCTACCCGTTCTTCTACGGGTTGACGCTCTCGTTCCAACCGACCAACGGCGGGCCGTTCAGCGACTACGCCCGGTTCTTCTCCGACGCCTACGAGCGGGGCACGATCTGGATCACGCTGCGGATCGCGCTGCCCGCCGCGCTGCTGAACGTCCTCGCCGCCGTGCCGATCGCCTACCGGATGCGCGGCCGGTTCCGGGGCAAGCGGCTGGTCACCACGCTGCTGGTCGTGCCGATCACGCTCGGCACCGTCCTCACCGCCCAGGGGCTGCTCAACTTCCTCGGCCCGACCGGCTGGTTCAACCGGATCCTGCTCGCCACGCACCTCGTCGACGAGCCGGTACGACTGACCCACAACTACTGGGGGGTGTTCTTCTCGCTGGTGATCACCGGCTTCCCGTTCGCGTTCCTGCTGGTGCTGTCCTACCTCTCCGGCATCGATCCCACACTGGAACGGGCGGCCGCGACATTGGGGGCGGACTGGCGTCGCCGGTTCACCCGGATCACCCTTCCGCTGCTGGTGCCCGGCCTCGCCACCACGTTCTGCCTGACCTTCGTGTTGGCGTTCAGCGTGTTCCCGTCGGCAGTCCTGGTCGGCAACCCGGCCGGTGAGACACGGGTCATCTCCCTCGCCGCCTACCAGGCGGCGTACGAGCAGTACGACTACCCGTACGCGTCGGCGATCGCCATGATCATGGGCTTCGTCGAGTTGGTCGTCATCGCGGTGGTCCTGGCCGCGCGCAGTCGTTTCTACACCGGCGCCACCGGAGGCAAGGGCTGATGGCAACGACCACACAGGCCCCACCAGCGCGGCCCCCCGCCACAGGCACCGACAGGCGGCGGCGCATCGCCGCCCGGCCGGCCGCCTGGATCGTGTGGGGCGTCGTCATCTTCTTCTTCGTCAACCTGCTGGGCGTCGTGGCGTCCGTGCTGGTCAGCTCGTTCGGCCAGCGCTGGTTCGACACCTGGCTCCCGGACGGCTACACCACGAGTTGGTACGGCCGGGCCTGGGACGAGTTCGCCCTCCTGCAGGTCATCGTCGTGACGCTGGAGGTCTCCGTACTCGTCGTGGGTCTCGCGCTGCTGATCGGCGTGCCGGCGGCCTACGTCCTCGCGCGGCGGTCCTTCCCCGGCAAGCGGCTGATCTTCCTCGTGTTCCTGCTGCCGATCCTCATGCCCCCGATCACGTACGGAATCCCGCTGGCGACAGTGCTCTACAAGTTCGGGTTGGCCGGGAACATGTCCGGGGTGGTGCTCGCCAACCTCGTACCCTCGGTGCCCTTCGTCATCCTGACCATGACCCCGTTCATCGAGCAGATCGACCCGCGCATCGAGAGCGCCGCGCGGATGTGCGGCGCGGGTCTGCGCACGGTGTTCCTCCGAGTCCTCACGCCGCTGCTCGTGCCGGGCATCCTCGCCTCCGCGATCCTCGTCCTCGTCCGGACCGTCGGCATGTTCGAGCTGACCTTCCTGACCGCCGGGCCCGACTCGCAGACCCTCGTCGTGGCGCTCTACTACTCGATGTCCGCCTCCGGGATCCGGGCGCAGCAGTCGGTCGACGCCATGGCGGTCATCTACACGTCGATGATGCTCGTGCTGCTCGTCGTCGCCCTGCGCTACGTCAACCCGACGCAGCTCGTGGCCCAGGTCAAGGAGGACCCCGAGCACTGACGCCCGGCGACCGGCCCGGTCAGCCGCCCACCACGTCCCGGGCCGCCGTGGTGGCCCGCCAGCCGACGCCCGGCCCGGCCGCCACCTCGTCGAGGATCTCGCCCACCCGGCCCACGACAGTGCGGAGGGCGGGCAGCTTCGCCCGCAGGCCGCGATAGGTCGTGGCAAGGGTCGGGTCGACAGCGACCGGCTCGGCGCGGGCACTCTCGGGACTGAGCCGGGTGACGGCGTCAGTGAGATCGGCGGCCAGGCCGATCGCGAAGAGCCCGAGCGCCGCCGCGCCGAGGGCGGCGTCGTCGTCCTCGGCCGCCACCTGGGTCGGACAGTCCAGGACCGCTGCCATCACCGCACGCCACAGCGGAGACCGGAACGCGCCGCCGGCCAGGCGAACGCTGCTGACCGGCGTCAGCTCGGCCAGGCGGTCCCGGACGCCGCCGAGGTGCAGGCACACACCCTCCACCGCGGCCCGCACCAGGTGACCGCGGGAGTGCTCGCTGCGCAACCCCAGGTAGGCGCCCGGCGGGCCGGGATCCACCGCCGACGCCCGGTCGGCCCGCAGGTAGGGCAGCATCACCAGGCCGTCGCTGCCCGGGGCGACCCGTTCGGCGAGCGCCAGCAGCTCGGGCGCGGCGAGTTGGTCGTCGGACGCCGGGCGAGGATCGGGTTCGAGGGCGCCACCGGCCCACCGCACCACGTTGCCGCCGTTGTTGACAGTCGCGCCGACCACCCACGCGTCCTCGGTCAGCGCGGCGCAGGAGAAGATCTCCGCCGGGTCGATGAGCGGAGCCGCGACGACCGTCCGCAGGGCCCCGGTGGCCGCGAGCGTCAGACCGGCGACGGTGCTGTCGATCGCCGCCATGCCCAGGCTGCTCGACGGACCGTCACCCGCGCCCACCACGACAGGTGTGCCGGACGGCAGGCCGACCGCCTGCCCGGCCGCCGACGAGAGCCGCAACACGCCGGTCGTGGGCAGGACCGGCGGCAGCTGACTGCCGGAAACCCCGACCAGATCGAGTACGCCCGCGCTCCACACCCGTCGGTGCACGTCGAACATGCCGGTGCCGGACGCCGACGACAGCTCGGTCACCAACGTCCCGGTCAGCCGATGGACCAGGTAGTCCTTCAGGCCGACCCACCACCGCGTCGCGGTGCAGAGGTACGGCTCGTGGCGGGCGAACCAGATGAGCTTGCACAGCGGGCTACCCGGGTGCACCGGCGTACCGGTAAGCCGGTGCAGTTCCCGGCTCTGGCCGGAGACCCGCAGGTCGCGGGCCACCTCCGCAGAGCGCGTGTCCCGCCCGGTCAGCAGCGGCGTGATCGGGCTGAGTGTCGCGTCCAGCCCGATCACGCCGTAC